>SUYG01000027.1:0-34694 GCA_015060555.1 Prevotella sp. | reverse complement strand
GCTCAAGAATCTGTGTAATATAGAATTAAATGATTCATACTACAGGACAGGTAATCCGTGAAATCTGTGCGCTCGGCGCTTGCGACGCTTGACACTTCAAGAAATCTGTGGTCAAAATTTACATCCGAAACTTCAATAAATAACAAATAATAAATTATAAATGAACCCTCAACCCTCATCTCTCGCTTGCGAGGCTCTCCCCCCCACGGGGGGAGCGGGGAGAGGGGCTTGAACTCCAACACCTTGAACACTCCTCTCATCTTCATCACCAACGACGACGGCTATCAAGCCGCAGGCATACAAGCCCTGGCACGGGCTGTAGCGCCGCTGGGTGACATCTACATCGTGGCTCCCGACGGAGCACGGTCGGGCACAGCCGCTTCCATCACCGCTACGCGCCCTGTCACCTTCCGTGAGCTGCCCCTGGTGGCAGACACCACCCCTTCATCGACGCCCCTCACCAATGGCTTCGCGGTGACTACCGTGGACAGCCCTACGGGTTATCCCGCTTCCGCGAGGCTCTTCTCCTGCAGCGGCACCCCCGTGGATTGTGTGAAGCTGGCGATGGAGCAGATTGTGCCGCGCAAGCCCGACCTCATCCTCAGCGGCATCAACCATGGCGACAATGCCAGCATCAGCGTTCACTACAGCGGCACCATGGGCGCTGTCTTCGAGGGCTGCATGAAGGGCGTGCCGTCTGTGGGACTCTCCCTGTGGCTGCAGCATGGTCAGCGCTATGAAGATGTACCCGTCAGTGACGACACCCTCGCGGCCATTGCCACCCTCTGCCAGCGCATCCTCACCCAAGGACTGCCGCAGGACGTGTGCCTGAACATCAACATCCCGCCCTCCACCGCATTCCGTGGCTGGCAGGTGTGCCGTCAGGCGCGAGGCCAGTGGACTGCAGAATGGGCTACGGCGACCAATCCGCATGGCCTGAATGCCTTCTGGCTCACGGGTAAGTTCACCGATCTGGAGCCCGATGCCACGGACACCGACTTCGCCGCCCTCCGCGCCGGCCACTGTTCCATCGTGCCCATCACCATCGACATGACAGCCCACGCCGCGCTTTCATTCCTCAAAGACACGATAGTATCTAAAATATAAGATATAAAATATAAGATATAAAATATAAGGCTCCCTCAACCCTCAACCATAAGCCCTCAACCCTCAACCATGAGATACTACCTCATCGCCGGCGAGGCCAGTGGCGACCTCCACGCCTCGCATCTCATTGCAGCCCTGAAAGCTGAAGACCCGAACGCTGAGTTCCGCGGCTTCGGCGGTGACCTCATGCAGGCTCAAGGTATGACGCTCGTCCGCCACTACCGCGACCTGGCCTTCATGGGCTTCGTGGCCGTGGTCCTTCATGCGCGTACGATACTAAGAGGTCTGCAGCAGTGCAAGGACGACATCGTGGCGTGGCGCCCTGATGTTGTCATCCTCGTCGATTACCCAGGTTTCAATCTCAAAATAGCAAAATTCATCCATTCCATCGGCCTCTGCCCTGTCTATTACTACATCGCGCCGAAGCTGTGGGCGTGGAAGGAGTGGCGCATCAAAGCCCTCAAGCGCGATGTCGATGAACTCTTCTCCATTCTCCCCTTCGAAGTGGAATTCTTTGAGCAGAAACATGGCTTTCCCATTCACTATGTCGGCAACCCCACCGTCGATGAAGTGGCGAGCTATAAGGCTTCTGGGGGAAACGCAAGTCTCCCCTCACGGGGTAGCGAAGGAAATAGCGGATTGACTGAATGTCAATCAGCCCAGAGCGACCGAAGCATATCTCCTATGCAGAGGGCGGCCAATTTAGATTCTTATATCGCCCTCCTCGCCGGCAGCCGCTTGCAGGAGATCCGCGACAACCTGCCTCGCATGATAGAGGCCGCCTTGCCCTTCGCCGACCGCTACCGTCTCGTGGTGGCCGGTGCGCCGGGCGTGGATGCCGCCACCTATCAGAAGTACATCGCGGCGACGGAGCGTAGGGTGGGGCAGTCCATTGATATTGAGGTCGTTTACGGCCGCACCTATGACATTCTGTCACAGGCTACCGCTGCCCTCGTCACCTCCGGCACCGCCACCTTGGAGACCGCCTTGTTCCGTGTGCCGCAGGTGGTCTGCTACTTCATGCAAGCCGGTAGGCTGGCCTCCTTTGCCCGCAAGCTGGTTCTCAAGATCCCCTTTATCTCTCTCGTCAATCTCGTGGCCGGGCGCGAGGTCGTCCCCGAGCTCGTGGCCGAGCAGATGACCGTTGCCGCCTGCCGCGCCCATCTCACCGCCATCCTCCCCGGTGGTGCAGCCCGCGAGGCACAGCTGCAGGGCTATGAAGATGTCGCCGCCCGTCTTGGCGAACCCGGAGCCCCCCAGCGTGCTGCCAGCCAGATCATCGCCTGCCTCAAAAGTAACCAATAGCCGAGCTCCTCGGGAAAGCAGGAAACATTTACTACGCAGCTGTATCGGAAGGAATAGTTTTTTATCGGATACTGGTCAGAAAAGCTTATCACGAGATGAAGGACTCTTTGGAAATGAGAAAGATTATACACCTCTTTTTATTATGCGCCGTGTTGCTCCCCGTGATGGGCTGTACGGGCAATAAAGATGCTGACGCCCCGGCGCACTTGTCGGAAGACAAGTTCAGTGAGGCCCTTGACACCCGCAACATAGAGCGGATTCTCCATGTGGTCGATAGTTTGGAGCAGGCTGGTGTCTATACGAGCCCACAAGCCGACCTCATGCGCGCCATCGGATATGACAGATGCTGGCAGATGCGACTGGCGGAACATTTCTACAAGAAATCATACGAAGCCTACTGCGCTGCCCCTGCACAGGACTGGTATCGCTATGCCGATTCTGGCTACCGCTGGGCATATCTGCGCTTCGCCCGGGGCGACACGCAAGGTTCGCTGAGCGTCATCACCGAGCTGCTGCAGCAGGCGAAGGAGAGCGAAGCATTCCCCGCCATCGTCGAGGCATCCTTGCTGATGCTCATGTCAGATATTCATTTACAGCTACACCAGTTTGATGAGGCCCAGATCTCTGGGGAGAAAGCCTACGAGGCGGTACAGCGCAGTGTCCAAAACGGGAACCAAAGTTCCTGGGATATAGCCTGGGGCTGTATGCACATGGCCCTTATTCACCACCAGACAGGGGACATCGAAGGCGCGTTGGCGTGGCTTGACCGTTGTGCAGAGGGGATTGCACTCGCCGAGGAGAAACATGAGGACTCGCTGGTGATAGAGGAATGGAAAGGCCATATAGCACTCCAACGGGCCACATTCCTGCACGAATCGGGCTGTGCTGCCGAGGCCGCCGCCATCTACGCCGCCATTCCCCGCAGCCGCCTTATGGAGCCGAATGGCTACACGGCAGCGGCCGACTACCTGATGGCTGCAGGTCGCTACGACGAGGCGGCCTACTGGTATGAGCAGGTTGACAGCACGTATCGTGCCACGGATGGTGCGAAGATGACCTTCGACATCATCGCCACTCGCCTCTCTCCTCGCTATACAGCCTATCGTAAAGCAGGGCGCAACGCCGACGCTTTGATACTCGCCGATAGCGTCAGTGCGGCTATCGACTCGGCCCTCACATGGCAGAAGCAAAACGATGCCGCCGAGCTGGCCGTCATCTACCAAACCCACGAGAAGGAGCTGGCACTGAACGATGCCCGCAGCGAGACCCGCATCCATCGTCTCCTGCTTGTTGCAGCCCTTCTCGTTATTCTACTCATTGGTTATCTCTTTTGGCGCGCGCGTCAATATAATAAGGTGCTCCTTGATAAGAACCGCCGACTGATGGCCGATATTGAGCAGCGCGAACAGGAACGGCAACTGGCCATCGAGCAGTTAAAAGCCGAGCCCGAAACAAACCTGACAGCCAACCAACAGCTCTTCCGCCGCATTTGCGACCTCATGGATGGCCCAGACCATATCTACACCGACACCGACTTGGACCGCAACCGCCTGGCCCAGCTCCTTGGCACGAACGAGCACTACGTCACCGACGCCATCAGTACTTGCACCAAGGGTAAGAACGTGAACAGCTTCCTCAACGAGTACCGTCTGCGCTATGCAGCCCATCTGCTGGCAAGCACAACAGATGCCGTTACCATCATCGCCGAGCTCTCAGGTTTCTCACGCAGTTCCTTCTTCCGTGTCTTCAGTGACGCCTACGGTATGTCGCCGTCAGAGTATCGTAGGGTCGTGGGGAAATAACAAAAAAAGCCCATTTTATCGGGATTGTTAGGCATCTCTTCTTTTGCTGGGCTTTTTTTCTTGTTTTGAGACTTTTTTTTCCCGCCGTGGGACTATTGTGTTCTGAAGATAGCCTACCTTTGCAGGCGAATTCAGACAAACCATGCGTATGGATATAACAATGGTCTTCACAGTAGCCTTATGCGCCGCCCTTATTGTGGTGTTGCTTGTGCTTGTGGTTGTCATTATATATCAGCGCTGGCGCATCGGCGACCAGAACGTCTTCATTGAGCGCTTCATCCGCCAGAACGAGGAGTTGCAAGAAAAGATGAGAAAAGCAGGTCTCGTGTAGTATAACCCAATCTTAAATTATATGATGAAAATGCGAACATTGACGATGGCCGTTGCGCTGCTGGCGGCTGTCGCAGCCCACGCCCAATGGCGCGTCGGCGCTACCACTGGAGGAGACTACAATTTCTACTCCATGAACAAGCAGTACATGACAGACCTCGAGATTCAGGGCAGCCTCGGCCTCACCGCCGGCGCCACTGGGCAGTACAACTTCTACGACTGGCTGGGCGTGCGCGTAGATTTCAATTACACGCAGAAGAACTACCAGATGCACCGTGCGATGCTCGACAAATGGGAGTACTACTATCGCAACGACTACCTGCAGCTGCCCGTGATGGCCGCCTTCAGCTTTGGCGGCAAGAGGTTGCGCGGCTTCTGCAACCTGGGTTTCTACACCGGCATCTGGCTTAACAGCCATCTCTCCGGCACCGACTACAACACGTTCAACAACAAGTGGGTGGACGTCAACGAGGACGTAGAGTTCAACAGCGACCGCGACAATCTCCTGGACGCCGGTCTGCTTGCCTCCGCCGGTCTGGAGTACCGCATGGGCAAGAACTGGGCTATCCAGTTCGAAGCCCGCTACTACCATGGCCTCACCTCCACCACCAAGCCCTATATGCGCGTAGCAGACTATCGCTACAACAGCACCTTGGCCTTCCAGGTGGGCGTGTACTATGTATTTAATAAGAGAGAGAAGAATGACGAATGACAGGTTAACAGGTTAACAGGTTAACAGGTTAACAAGTTAACAGGTTGACAAGTTAACAGGTTGACAGGTTAACAAGTTGACAAGTTAACAAGTTGACGAGTTGATGAAATAAATCGTAAAATCGTCCAATTGTCAAATTATTAGGTTGTTAAATTATAAGATGAAAAAGATATTATCCATCATAAGCACGGCGCTTCTGCTGTTGACCATGGGAGCCTGCCGTCCGGAGAGTGACACGCTGGTGTCCTACGACCACAACGACCAACTGGTGTTCGCTGCTGCAGACACCTCCTTTGCAGCCAAGTTCCAGATCATGTGGAACGGCCTGAACCAGAACTATTCCATCTGGGACTATGAGGCCGAGCATGGCGTAGATTGGGATGCCATCTATGACGAGTACTATCCCCAGTTCGAGGCCCTCGACCGTCGCAGCAAGGACGCCACCGTCACCGACGACGAGCTGAAGGCCCTCATGAAGAAATGCCTCGGCTCGCTGCACGATGGCCACTTCTACTTTGACATGAAGAACCATAAGACAGGCAACACGGTGTCCTACTACCCCTCCTTAGACCGCAACGCCTCTCGCGACGACTATAAGCTTGCCCATAACTTTTCCCCCAACCTCAAATACTACGCCGATGTGACCCATGGCGAGGTGGAGACCGATGCGCAGGGCAACCCCATCGTGAAGTCTTACAACACAACCGCGCTGAACATGTTAACGGCCTTCTTCGCCACGCCCGGCATTGGACTGACGTGGGCGATAGACCGATATAAGGAGCTGTCCGCGCTACCGAATCCTACGGAGATGGAGGTCTTCCAGTGCAATCAACTGAAAGCCTTCGTAAATGAGATGAGCAGTGGCGCCTCAGGCAAGCCGGTAGAGATCGCCGTAACCGCTTACAACCGCCTGCGCGAGAAGTACAGCTTCCTCGAGATTCCCTGCTTTGACTACATCGATCCCGCCTTCCTCGAGAAGGGCATCACATTCGACTTCGCCCTGCTCAAGGGCAACATTGCCTATTTCCACGTCAGCCGCTTTGCGATGAGCGTCTATCTGGACGACACCTCCAGCCAGAAGGCCTTCGATCTGTCTAACCCCGCCACCAAGAACCATATCCAGCAGATGCGCGAGGTGTGGCAGGCCTGGTTCGACACCGTCCAGCAGCTCCACAAGAGCGGCACCCTCGGCGGCGTCATCCTGGATGTGCGCAGCAATGGCGGCGGCGGCACCGATGACTTCCAGTACTTCGTGGGTTCCCTGCTGCCTGCGGGCGGCCTGCAAACCTGCTACCAGCGCTACAAGCGCGGCACCGGCCGCTACGACTACTCCCCGATGATGGAGGGCAGGGTGCTCACCATGAGCACGCCCCACGAGACCATCACCGAGCCCGTCGCCATCCTCACCAATTGCTGGTCGGTCAGTATGTCCGAGATGTCCACCCTCGGCGTCAAGACAATGTCCAACGGCAAAGTCATCGGCAAGCGCACCTGGGGAGGTCTCTGCCCGCTTACCGACAACGAAATGAACACTTTCAACTACTCCGGATTTATTGGCGTGAAGAACGAGACCCCCGTCTTTGGCTATGTGCCCATGCTCGCCGCCTTCACTCTCGACAAGAAGCTGATTGAAGGCGAGGGCATCGCTCCCGACATCGAAGTAGCCCTCGACCAGGACCTCTTCCAGACTACCGGTCAGGACACACAGCTCGACCGTGCCCTCCGCTACGTCCGCACTGGACAATAAGTGCCGTTATCTATTTACGAATAGACTTTAAAAAAGGGGGGGCTTTACAACCCAAGATCAAAATTCACCAATTATGAAGAAGATTCTTATGACGATGGCAGCCGTCCTTTGCTGCTGGACTACATCAACAGTGTTCACCTCCTGCTCTCCTGAGGAGGAACACCCAGTCACCTACAGGTATGAAGTGAAACAGGTAGAAGCCGCAAGGTTCTATGCCGATGAAGCCCGTCAGTTACAGACGGCTTTCAACAACGCCATCGGTACCGATGGTACGGTCTATACATACCACAAAGAAAACCAGGACAGTCAGATGAAATCCGCCTGCGATGCCGTCAAGAAGCGGTACACCGACATCAAGAGCGTCTATCTCAAGTACGAACTCGTCCGCATCGCGAGTGCCGTTGACCGCCCGGACGTATCGACGGTCATCGCCACCTACGAGTTCGGTCATGCTCTCACCAATCCATACGTCTATTACGCCTTCGTCACCAACAGGGATGAGGCCTACGCCGCATTGGAGGCCAAGAAAGCCACACTCGACGAAGAAACCTACCAGGCCAGCCTCACAACGCTGAGGAATTTGGTGGGCATACACGAGGTCACCACTTCACCAACGGGAGGAACTATCATACACAATGTCACCTCGGTGTTCGAAGCACGTTATCAGGAAGAATTCACGAAGCCTTGGCTGGACAATGAAACCAGCACTCAGGGCCTCATAACCAACTGTAACCAAATCGCCGACGAACACGTCAACGATGTGCTGGCCGTAGAGGTCACCGTCGCCGTCACCAAGACCGGCTTCTTCGACAAGAAGGTCACCGAGATCTGGAAAAGGACCTTCCCGGCCAACGTAGAGTAACTTATCGCTTAAATGCATAGCGCCCCAAAAACGCTATTGCTGTTTTACTGAATAGAGGGCGGTGCTTCCACAACGATCAGCCGGTCACCATGTGATCGGCTTTTTTCGTACCATTGCCGCCAATTATGAAAAATTCAGAAGTCCTAACACATAAAGAGGCTGTGCGGAGAGCACTGGAAGAACTTGGCGAATTCAAAAAGATGTTCGCTTTATCTATGTGATGGGCTACACGGTTGCTTCCGCTACAACACGAAAAAGCTGACAATGCTCAGCATTCGATCATCATTGCCTGCCTCAAAACACCCTATAGCCTGTATAAAATTTATATCGCACCACTACGCAAAAGATAGTTTATAAGGTTCGCTCGCGCGCGTACATGTGAGATTTTGCTCTAAAAAACCTACATACCTACACCATTATGGGCTAACTCTCTACATGTGAGACGAATAAGTTGGTGTAAGCTCGGGTGTAGGTAGGCAAAAAAGGTGTAGGTTTTAACACTTTTTTGGCGATTTACACGAAATGGGTCTGGTGTCAATAACCTCTGTCCTTAGGTCACATGACAAAGGTGCTCTGGTACAGATCGCGTTTTCCCAGCCATAAGACCAAGGCGCGTTGGCTGAAAGATTATAATCTTATGGGTTTTCTCACAAGTGATAAAAATGTTTCTCACTGGTGAGAAAAGTTTCCACGCCTATAGGCCTGAGCCTGAAGAGGCAGGGGCGTGGGGCTTTGGAGTAGTTAGAATTTCTCGCGGTATTTGCTTTCGTCCTCGTCTTCGAGCATGGAGAGGTAGGAGCGGTAGCGGCTCTCGGCGATTTCATGGTTGCCGAGGGCTTGGAGGACGGCACAGCCGGGCTCGTGGGTGTGGGTGCAGTTGCTGAAACGGCAGTCGCGACCGATGGCGAAGATCTCACGGAAGTAGTGGGAGACTTCTTCGCGGCCGAAGTCGAAGGTGCCGAAACCGCGGATGCCGGGGGTGTCGATGATGGCGCCTCCTCCAGCTAAATCGTACATCTCGGAGAAGGTGGTGGTGTGCTGGCCTTGGTCGTGGGCTTCGCTCAGGGGGGCGATTTTGGCACGCGCCTCGGGGACGAGGCGGTTGAGGAGGGTGCTCTTGCCCACGCCGCTGTTGCCGCTGAAGAGGGTGGTCTTGCCTAGGAGGTAGGGGAGGAGGGAGTCCTCGGGAGAGCTATAGGGCGAGCCTTCGGGAGCGCTCGGCTTCACACTTGAAGAAGTCTCGGAAACCGTAGGAGCTGTGATGCCCTCACCGGTTTCGGCGGAGACGGCGAAGCAGGGGTAGTCGAGGTGGCGGTAGAGGGCCATGACGGCGTTGAGGTAGCGGCGCTCGTCGGCATCGTAGAGGTCTGTCTTGTTGAAGATGAGTGCCACAGGGACGCGGTAGGCCTCGGCGGAGGCGAGGAAGCGGTCGATGAAGGTGGTGGCTGTCTCGGGGTGGGCGATGGTGACGATGAGGCAGGCGAGATCGACGTTGGCAGCGATGATGTGGCTCTGCTTGGAGAGGTTGGAGGCGCGGCGGATGATGTAGTTGCGGCGGTCGTGAATCTCGGTGATGTAGGCTGTGGGGAGTGTGGCCGCAGGGGCCTCCGTCGCCGTTGCGGACAGGGGGCTGTCGGGAACGGCGGTGGGGGTGAACTCGACGCGGTCGCCGACGGCCACGGGGTTGGTGCTGCGGATGCCGCGGAGGCGGAAGTTGCCCTTGACCTTACAGGCGAAAAGCTGGCCGTCGTCCGTGCGGACGTCGTACCAGCTTCCTGTACTACGAACCACTATACCTTTCACTTTGTTCAGGTTAATTGATTATTTAATGTATAATTGATTATTTAATGTATAATTGATAATGTATAATGTATAATTAGTACGCCGTACCGGCGTTATGGTTTCACCAAGAGATTGACCAGGGGGGTAATAATCAATTATACATTATCAATTATCAATTATCAATTATACATTATACATTATCAATTATACATTATAGTACATTACACCGTCATAATCTCTTTCTCCTTCTCGGCGAGGAGGGCGTCGATTTGCTTGACGTACTTGTCGTGCATCTTCTGGAGGTCGGCTTCGCCGTCCTTCTGGAAGTCTTCGCTGAGTCCTTCCTTCACGGCTTTCTTGAGGGCTTCGATGCCGTCGCGGCGTGCGTTGCGCACACTCATCTTGGCGTTCTCGCCTTCCTTGCCGCACTGCTTAGCGAGCTGCTTGCGGCGCTCCTCGGTGAGGGGTGGTATGCCGAGTCGAATGATCTCGCCGTTGTTCTCGGGCATAATGCCAAGTTCGCTGTTGATGATGGCTTTCTCGATGACTTTGAACATGGACTTGTCCCAGGGCTTGATGGCGATGGTGCGGGCGTCGGGTGTGGTGACGGCGGCGCAGTTGTTGATGGGCACCATGGCGCCGTAGTTATCTACGCGTATGCCGTCGAGGAGTTTGATGTTCGCTTTTCCAGCGCGGATGTGTGAGAGTGCTTCCTCCAGGTACATCACGGCCTCTTCCATGCGCTCTTCGGCCGTGGAGAGGATTTCTTTCATGTCAGCCATATTTTTGAGGGTTTAAAGTTTAAAGTTTAAAGTTTAAGGGAACAAGTTGGGGACAAAGATAGAGCTTTTCGCCGAAAGTCAGGGGCTTTTCGTTGAAAAAATCATCGAAAAGGCGTAAAAAGTGGGTCGGAATGGGTGTGAAGATGAAACAAATCGCTACATTTGCAGCGAAATTTGCACTTTTTCGTGATGTCAGACGTCGATAGGAGCATAGAGCGTTGGCTGTCGCAGCTGGACCCCATTTCGCTGGATGAGATGAGTGGTATTAAGCTGATGAACCGCACCGACACGAAGTTCGTCACCAGCAAGCAGAAGCTGGTGGGACTGTTGGAGTTGGCGCAGGGTGAGTACTACGCTCAGCAGATCGAGGGCTCGCGCATTGCCAACTACCGCACGGTGTACTGGGACACGGCGGGCCACCGCTTCTTCCTGGAGCATCACAACGGTCATGCTCCGCGCCAGAAGATACGCGTGCGTACCTATTTAGATAGTGACCTCACCTTCTTGGAGGTGAAGACGAAGAACAACCACGGCCGCACGAAGAAGAAGCGCATCTCGGTGCCTAACCACGACCGCGCGGACATCGTGGCGGCCGGCGGCAGCGACTTCACGGCGAAGCTCACGGGCGTGACCTTCGAGGACATCGACCCTACGGTGCAGAACCGCTTCCAGCGCATCACGCTGGTGAACAAGGGCAAGACGGAGCGTCTGACCATAGACTTCAACGTGGAGTTCCACAACTACGAGACCGAGGCGGATGCCGGCACGGGCGACCTGGTGATCATCGAGCTGAAGCGCGACGGCAATGTGTTCTCTCCCGTGCTGGATATCCTGCGCGAGCTGCGCATCAAGCCCTCGGGGTTCTCGAAATACTGCATCGGCAGCGTCATCACCAACGGACGGCTGAAGAACAATATGTTCAAGGAGAAGCTGGTGCGCATCAGCAAGTACTCCGGACACAGGTTTGAAATGAAGAAGGAGATAGACTTTGAACTTGGAACTTTGAACTTTGAACTTTTGGAGCAGTGAGCGCCATAAGAGTTTGCTCTTAAATGGCCGAGTCGTGACAAAAGTCAGCGCAGCTGAACTTTGAACTTTGAACTTGGAACTTTGAACTTGGAACTTTGAACTTTGAACTTTGAACTTTGAACTTCAATTATACATTATACATTATCAATTATACATTATCAATTATACGGCTTTTAAATCAACAACGATGGACATAACCCAAATTAACTACGTCTTAGGTAACTTATTCGGCGTTACTCTGTTCGACCCGCAGCAGTTTATCTCGCTGGTCCTCCGCTTCCTCATCAACCTGATTGTTGTCAGCATCATCGCGCGCAGGTACTACTACCCCCACAGCAAGCGCCGCGACTATATGTTCATCTTCATCCTGATGTCCATGAGCATCTTCCTGCTTGTGAGCCTGATGGATGGCGGCGGGATGCAGCTGGGCGCAGCGATGGGTCTGTTTGCCATCTTCGGCATCATGCGCTTCCGCACGGAGGCCGTGCCCATCCGCGAGATGACCTATCTGTTTATGCTCATTGCGCTGAGTGTCATCAACGCCTTGGCCCACGGTGACTACCACCCGAAAGCCGACTACTGGGACGGCGTGGGTATCGTGACCATCCTCTTCGTGAACATCGCCTTCGTGGTGATGTGCGCCCTCTTCGAGAGCTCGAAGGTCATCAGCCAGGAGTGCTCCAGAATCATCCGCTATGACAACGTGTCCCTCATCACTCCCGAGAAACGCGAGGAACTGAAGGCTGACCTGGAGAAGCGCACGGGCTTGAAGATCACCCGCATAGAGGTGGGTATGATGGACTTGCTTAAAGACAGCACCCTCATCCGCATCTTCTACAACGACCCCGAGGACGTGGGGAACAGCATCGCCCGCTACGGACGAATGCCGAAGGAGATGTAAGATTGAAAGATTGAAAGATTGAAAAATTGAAAAATTCTTCAAGCGTGAAACTCAGATTTCTTCTTCTCATGCTTGTCCTGCCTCTTGCGGCCATGGCCCAGGAGGACGAGGTGGACTATGTGAGCGACGATGCAGCACGCACAACGGGTGCCGTGTGGACCGAGGTGGGTGTCACGAAGCTGCTGCCCTATGACCTCAGCATCGGCGTGGATGCCGGCTTCCGCACCGACGACTGGTTCAACGAGGCCAGCCGTGCGGACATCGGCGTGGGCCTGAACTGGAAGCCCGACAAGCACTGGAAGGTGGGCGTGGGCTACACCTTCCTGATGAAGTACTACCGCACAGAGACGGAGCGCAAGACCACGCAGGAAACGGAGTGGCTCTATCGCAACCGTACGACCGGCGAGTTCGTGGAATATACCTCGTTCCAGGGCGCTCCGCAGTACCAGGATGAGGATGGCGTGAAATACAAGTACCAAGGCTACGACTACAAGATCAAGGACTACAAACGCGTCACCGATCCCTACTGGCGCCCGAAACACCGCATCTCGGTCGATGCTGCCTACACCACCAGCCGCCTGTGGGGATGGCTGCGCGTGAGCGTGCGCGAACGCTACCAGGTGACCTTCATCCCCTCGAAGTATGTGACCCGTCTGCGTACGCGTGTGAAAACGACAACGCAGTACCGCGACCCCGCCACGGACGAGGAGACGGGCGATCTCATCTACGACGACAACGGTCAGCTCGTCTATAATGAGGTGACGCGCAAGTGGCAAGAGGGCAACCAGGTCTTTTCAGAGGTCACCGACGAAGACGGCGTCGTCACGACGACGAGCGAGGATGTGACCGACGAGAACGCCATGATTACCTACGAACAGCGGGACAAGACCAAGTCCAACAAGACGCTGCATACCCTGCGCTCGCGCCTGACGCTGGAGCTGGACCGTAAGGGCTGGAAGTGGACCCCCTATGTCTATGCCGAGGTCTTCAACGATCTCACACGTCGCATGAAACTGGATAAGCTGCGCCTGTCAGCAGGCGTGGAGTACGCCGTGGCGAAGCAGCACAAGATAGGCCTCGGCTACGTCTTCAACCGCGAGAACGACGATGACGGCAAACAAACCATCCATGCCATCAGCGCCAGCTATAAGTTTAAGTTCTGAACCAAATCATTCACAGAATATGAAACACTTGTTCCTTGTCATGTGTCTGCTTGCAGGTAGCGTGTCGTTGCTGGCCGACGACTTCAACTACCTCGTATTGACGCAGACCAATGAATCCAGCGTGGGCTTTGCTTTGCGCAAGACACGCAGCATTACGTTTGACGGCAGTGCACTCAAAGTGGTGACGGCCGATGGTGAGACGACAGTGCCCCTGTCAACCCTCAACACCATCACCTTCACCGAGACGGTGCCTGTAGCGGTGCAGACCGTGCGCGGCACCTGGCCGACACAGCGCATCGTGGTTTATAACACCAGCGGTGTCGTGGTGCGCCAGTTCGACAGCGTCGATGCCCGCATGGAGAATGTCAACCTGAAGAACTTGCCTGCCGGCGTGTATATCATCAAGGAAGGCACACAAACCCGTAAACTGCTGAAACGATGAAGAAGAGAATACTTTGCGGACTGCTGCTGATGGCGGCAGTCAGCGGCGCGCAAGCCCAGTGGCTGCGCGTGTGGCAGGCTGGCGAGAGCACACGCTATGCCCTCAGCGATGCCGCCTCGATTCCCTATGCTGCAGCGGGTTCCACGCTGACGATTAACGGCGACGTGTACAGCACCGCTGAAATAGACTCCATCACCATCGTGAACCCCGTGACCATCACGTGGACCGAGGCGGGTGCTGCGGTTGATTTCCCCGAGAGCGTAGAGGGCGTGACGGCTCAGGTGGATGGCGGCAACGTCATCATCACCAACGTGAACACGTGGAGCGAACAGGAGTTCGTGCTGCAAGGCACATCGGCTTCCGGTTCTTTCACTTACAATGGCGACTTCAAAGTCAAGTTCCATCTCAATGACCTCAGCCTGACCAGTACGAGCGGTGCGGCCGTCGATATAGAGTGTGGTAAGCGCATCGACCTCATCCTGAAGGACGGCACCCAGAACGTTTTCGCAGATGCAGCCACAGGCGAGCAGAAGGCGGCGTTCTACTGCAAGGGCCACATGGAAATCAGTGGTAGCGGTTCGCTCATGGTGAGCGGCAACTGCAAGCACGCGCTGGCCACGAAGGAGTACTTGTTCCTGAAGCAGAGCGTGGGCGACATCATCATTGCCAAGGCTGCCAGCGACGGCATCCATTGCGGCGAATACTTTCAGATGAATGGTGGCGCGCTGGTTCTGAGCGATATCGGTGGCGATGGCATCCAAGTGGAAGCAGACACAGATTCCGAGGAAGAGCTGAACGGACAATTCATCATGAACGGCGGCAGCATCAACATGACGGTGACGGCACCGGACAGCAAGGGTATCCGTCTTGACGACGATGCCACGGACACCGCTGCGGCCACCATCACACCCGAGATGTACATCAACAACGGCACCATCACCGTGGTCATCACGACGGCGGCAAAGGGTGCGCGTGCGATTGCCTCGGATGGTCACATGACGATTGGCACCGCGGCAACCTCGCCCGTCCTGAATCTGACGGCAGGGGCTACACGCTACACGGATGCCTCGGGCGAGACCACCCGCACAACCGGATTGAAGGCCGAGAAAGACCTGATCATCATGGGCGGCACCACGACCATCAAGGCTACAGGCAATAAGAGCCGTGGCGTGCGTGCAGGAACCCTGACAGCCCTGGGCGGCACATTGAAGATCGAAGCCACCGGCACCGATGCCGAGGGTTACAAGCTGGACGACGATGGCGACCCCGTGATTGACGGCGGTTCCATTGTGGTTACATATTAAAAATGTATGCGCGCGAAGACGGGGTAGTGGTCGCTGAGATTGCGGCGGACCACTGCCCCGTTCTCGTTTTCTTGCCAGCGGCCGTCGGTGAGGATGGCGTAGGCATCAACGACGGTGGTGGGAGTTACGAAGATGTGGTCGATGCGCTCGGCGGTGTAGGAATGGCTGTTGAAACCATTGAAGGTGCCGTTCTCAGCGAAGCGCATGGCGGCAGTGGCGTAGGTGTCCTTCAGGATGCCGGACTCCGTGAAGAGGGCGTAGAGCTTATCGGTCTGCGGCACGTTGAAATCGCCCGTTAGCACTGCCAGCTTCTTGCCGCCATCGGTCATCTGCGTGATGCGTTGCATCACCAGCTTGGCGGCTTCGCTGCGCGCGGTGACACCGACGTGATCCATGTGCAGGTTGAGGAAGTAGAAGTCTTTCAGGGTCTGGCGGTCGCGGAAATGGCCCCAGGTACAGATGCGCACGCAGGCTGCATCCCAGCCTAATACCGGACGGTCGGGTGTCTCGTTGAGCCAGAAGTGGCCCTGTTCAATGAGCTCTACGCGATCAGGACTGTAGAAGATGGCGGCATACTCGCCGTCCTGCTGGCCGTCGTCGCGTCCTACGCCAATCCAGCGGTAGCCGGGCAACCCCTTCTCAAGGTCGAGGAGCTGGGCGTGGAGCACTTCCTGCGTGCCGACAATGTCGGGACGCTCCCACAGAATCTGGTGGCAGATGGACGGGCAGCGCTGCTGCCAGCCGTTGCCCTTGATGCTGTCACCCTTGTTCTTGTAGCGAATGTTATAGCTGCCCACGGTGAGCTCTTGGGCTGTGGCGCAGAGGCAGAACAGGGCGCCCAGCAGAAGCGGAAGGATATTTCTCATGACTCGTCAGTTGTGTGTTGTGATTTCGTACACAAAAAGGGCTATCGCAGCAGGCGCTGGCGTCCTGCGTCGATGCGCAGGAAGATGAACAGCAGCAGCGTGAAGCCCCATAGCGAGGAACCGCCATAGCTGAAGAAGGGCAGGGGGATGCCGATGACGGGCATCAGGCCCAAGACCATCCCCACATTGATGAGGAGATGGAACAGGAAGATGGAGAAGACGCAGTAGCCATAGACGCGCCCGAAGGCGTAGGGCTGCCGCTCGGAAAGGTGAATGAGTCGCAGAAGCAGAAAGAGGAAGAGGATGAGCACCGCGGCGGAGCCGATGAAACCTTGCTCTTCGCCCACCGTGCAAAAGATGAAGTCCGTCTCCTGTTCGGGCACATATTTCAGCTTGGTCTGTGTGCCGTTGAGGAACCCTTTGCCTTCAAGACCGCCAGAGCCGATGGCTATCTTGGCCTGAATGACATTGTAGCCTACGCCGCTCGGGTCGTCGCGCAGTCCCAGCAGCACCTGCACACGCTTCTTCTGGTGGTCGGCCAGATGGTCCACCAGCGTGTTGGCGGAGAGATGGAGGATGACAGAGGCGATGGCGAAGAGGATGATGTAGGTGATGCGGCGATGACGGAGGCTGTGGTAGGTGGCGTTGCGGTTCTCGCTCATGGCATCGCGGATGGCCGTGGGACGGCAATAGACGAAGTAGAGAATGGCAACGAAGGCCACAATCAGCAGGCCCACCAAGACATCGCCCATCGACACCAGCCCCCACAGTGCCGGGTCCTCGGAGAAACGGAGGCCCACGACCACGTAGGTGACAGCGGAGATGCCCAAGAACAGGATGAAACCGGGCATCCCCTCGCGATAGAGCATCAGCACAAGGCTGGTATAGACGAGCGCCGAGCCCGTCTCCTTCTGCATCACTATCAAGGCCATGGGCAGGAGAATGAGTAGAAGGCTGATGGCCATATTCTTCCATGAGCCTTTCAGGTGGAAACCATAGGAGTTCATGAATTTCGCCAGTGCCAAGGCCGTGGCGAATTTGGCGAACTCAGCGGGCTGTAGGCTGAAAGAGCCGATCTTGATCCATGACATGGAGCCCTTGATGTCGTGTGCCAGGAAGGGCGTGGCGGCGAGCAGCAGCATGAGGGCGCCATAGATGAGATAGGCAAAGGTGTCGAAGAAGCGCTCGTCCAGGAATAGGATGATAGCACCGAGGAGCATGGACGAACCTATCCACACCAGCTGCATTCCTGTGCGAGTGCCGAAGTCGGCCAGCGACAGCAGGTCGCGCGGCTGGCCATATTCATAGCAGGCACCGCAGATGCTCATCCAGCCCATCGCCAGCAGGGCGATGTAGATGATGATGGTGAGCCAGTCGATGCTGTGGAATACGCTCTTCTGCTTATCGGATGTAGTCGCCATAGTTGATTGTTCTTTCTGCAATGCTGTTGGCTTTCGCCTCGCTGGCCTCGGAGAGCTGGCCGTTGATATATTGTTCCATCATCAGTGCGCCGATGGGAACGCCGTAGGTGGCACCCCATCCGCCGTTCTCGACATAAACGGCGATGGCAATCTGGGGATTGTCGCGTGGCGCAAAGCCCATGAACACGGAGTGGTCGTGGCCACGGTTCTGGGCAGTACCCGTCTTGCCGCACGTGATATATTGCGGCGTGTAGGCAGAACGGCAGGTGCCGGCTTCTACGGCGCGCTGCATACCCTCGACCACGGTCTCATAGTTGGCAGGTGAGACCTTGGTGTAGTGCTTCTCTTTGTATTTCGGGTCGATGCCCTCGTCTTCCACATCCTTGACTACATGGGGTGTGATATACCATCCTCGGTTGGCGATGGTGGCTCCGAGATTGGCAATCTGCAGGGGGGTGAGTGTCACCTCGCCCTGCCCGATGGAGATGGAGATGATGGTGAGGCCGTTCCAGGAAGGGTATTTGCTGTCATAGTAGTCGGCATTGGGTATCATGCCACGTGCTTCACTCGGGAGGTCTATACCCAGAGGGTAGCCGAAGCCCATGGAGACCATGTAGTCACGCCATGTGTTCATTGCCTTCTGCACGGTGCTGTACTTCGAGCGGTTCGAAAGCATATTCAGCAGACCCCAGCAGAAGTAGCCGTTGCAGGAGGTGCCGATGGCTGGCACCAGTGGCAGCGGCGAGCCGTGGCCGTGGCAGCCTACCTTGAGCCGACCATAGTGGAAACCACCCGAACAGGGGTAGGCGGTCTGCGGCGTGATGATGCCCTCTTCCAGGAAGGTGAGGGCCTGTGAGGTCTTGAAGGTGGAGCCCGGGGGATAGGTTCCCAGCACGGCGCGATTCAAGAGGGGGCGCATTGGGTCGAGGGAGAGCTCGCGATGTTTCTTGCCACGCTGACGACCGACCATCGAGCGCGGGTCGTAGGTGGGAGATGTCACCATGCACAGCACCTCTCCCGTGGCAGGCTCGATGGCCACGATGCTACCGAGTTTATGTTCCATCAAGCGCTCACCGAGCTTTTGTAGCTCAATGTCGATGCTGAGGGTCAGGTTCTTGCCAGGGATGGGCTGCTGGTCGAAGCGGCCGTCCTGATAGCGACCCTTGATGCGGCCATGGACATCGCGCAGGAGAATCTCTGAACCTTTGATGCCGCGCAGCTGCCGCTCGTAGCTGCGCTCGATACCTTGTGTGCCGATGTAGTCGCCGGAGCGGTAGTAGTCGTCGCGCTCGATATCCTTGGGACTGACTTCACCCACATCGCCTAAGATGTGGGCGGCGTAGGGGTAGGCATACTGGCGGATACTGCGTTTCTGAACGTAGAAACCGGGGAAACGGAACAGCTTCTCCTGGAAATTGCTGAACTCGGCAGCCGAGAGCTGACCCATGAACAGCTGTTGAGTGAAACGCGAGTAGCCGGGATTGCGGTTGCGGTCCTTGATCTCTGCCATGCGACGCTGATACCAGGTGGTGTCAATACCGAGGCTCTCACATAGGTCCAGCGTATCAACGCCCACCTGCTCCTGCATGACGACCATGATGTCGTAGGCGGGCTGGTTATAGACGAGAAGTTTGCCGTTGCGGTCGGTGATGGCGCCTCGGGCCGGGAATTGAATACGCCGCATGAAGGCGTTGGAGTCGGCACGTGCCTTGTAGTCGTCCGAAGTGAGCTGCAGGATGAAGAGGCGCGCGATGTAAATCACGACGATGAGCACCGCAGCCGCCCCTAAGACGTACTTGCGCTTGGAGAGGTTGAAATCGTCGTTACTCATGTTTCTTTTTATGGAACCCTTCGAAGATGAGGCACAGAAGCAGGGTCAGCGCCCAGCTGGAGACAAAGGAGATGATGAAATCCAGAAAATGATGGAAGCTGAAGGATAGCAACAGGAAATAGATGAGCGTGAAGAGGAACGTGAGCTGGGCGACATAGTAAACATAAGGCCAGAAGCCCAGGGTACGATAGCCGGGGCGGAAGTCTTCAACGGCATCCTTGGGCACCATCAGATTCAGCAACAGGGGCTGTACGAAGGCGGTCATCGTCATGGCGGCAGAGCCTATACCGGGGGTCAGCGAGATAATATCTGTGAGCAGACCACAGACGAAGCCCCACAGGAGAATGCTCCAGCGCTCGGTATTCAGCGGGAAACGTAGCAGGAAATAGACGAATGGCAGGGGCGTAGCATAGCCGAAGAGGTGGATATGATTGAATATCAACAACTGTGCCGCCACGAGGACAAGCATCCATAAGAGCCGCTGTAGGGAGGTTAGGAGCACGGGGGGTAAAGTTTAAAGTTTAAAGTTTAAAGTTAGCTTCGCTGACTTTTGTCACGACTCGGCCATTTAAGAGCAAGCTCTTATGGCTCTCGCTGTTCCAAAAGTTCAAAGTTGTGCGATGGAGTCGGCCTGATGTTCCAGATTGTGAATTTCACTTTGGAAGCGCTGCTGCACGACGCTGACATCCTGCAGGCGTGAGAAGTCGGTGCCCAGGTGCACTTTGAGCTGATAGCTGAGGCCGTCGTCGCTGTCCTCGATGGCAGCCACCTTTCCCACGAAGATACCGGGGGGAAAGACAGAACTGAAGCCGCTGGTCTCCACCGTGTCACCGACCTTGAAGCGAGCGTGGCGGGGAATGTCGTCGAGGGTGGCGTAGAGCGGGTCGACGCCGTCCCATTTCAGATAACCGAAGTATTCCGAACCGCGCAGGCGACAGCTGATGCGTGAGCTGCTGTTGAGCAGTGGCTGCACGATAGCGTAGTGCGCAGAGGCGATATAGACGATGCCTACGATGCCGGTGCCGCAGACAACACCCATCTCGGCCTGCACGCTGTCTGCGGTGCCACGGTCGATGGTGATGAAGTTGTCGCGGTGCATGACGCTATTGGTGATGACATGAGCGTGCAAGAGCCGTATGTCCTGCAGCTGGGCCGTCAGCTTGCGCTCTGCCTGTGTGCTGTCATGGGTGAGTTCGGCGATGCGGCGTCTCAAGACCTCATTGCTCTGTTCTAGGACGAGGTTGCGCTGCATCAGGTCTTCGTTGACCTGACCCAGCGAGATATAGCGCAGGGCTTCGTCTTCCCAAGCATAAAACTGGCCTACCACGGAATTGGCGGAGGTCATCCATACGCTGTTGTGATAACGATTGAACTGGAAGAGAAGCACTAAGCTTATCCCTTCCAGAACAACTAACAGAAACCAATGGTTGTACTTGGTTATAAAGTCCAGTAAAGCGCGCATCTAAGCCTACATGAGGAACGAGAAGTTGTGTATGTTCTTCAGTGCCACGCCCGTACCCTTGGCCACGCTGTGCAATGGGTCTTCGGCCACGTGGAAGGGGATATTGATTTTGTCGGTGAGGCGCTTGTCGAGACCGCGCAGAAGCGCACCACCGCCAGTGAGGTAGATGCCGTTGTGTACGATATCGGCATACAGCTCGGGCGGTGTCTCCTCGAGGGCGTTGAGGACTGCGGCTTCTATCTTGGCGATGGTCTTCTCAAGGCAGTGCGCGATTTCCTGATAGCACACAGGTACGGCCATGGGGAGAGCTGTGATACGGTTTGGACCATGCACCACATAGTCCTCGGGGGCATTGTCGCCAAGGTCGGTGAGGGCGGCGCCGACGTTGATCTTGATACGCTCTGCCATGCGCTCTGAAACCTTCACGTTGTGCTGGCGGCTCATGTACTCCTGAATGTCTGATGTGAGGTCGTCGCCGGCGATGCGCAGACTCTTGTCTGCCACGATACCGCCGAGCGAGATGACGGCAATCTCGGTGCTGCCGCCGCCGATGTCAACAATCATGTTGCCCTGAGGCGCTACCACGTCCAGGCCGATACCGATGGCGGCTGCCATAGGCTCATAAATAAGATAGACCTCGCGGCCTCCAGCGTGTTCGGCAGAGTCGCGTACGGCACGCAGCTCTACTTCGGTGCTGCCTGAGGGAACACCGATGACCATTCGCAGAGCGGGTGTGAACAGACGACTGCCCATGTGCACCATCTTGATGAGACCGCGCATCATCTGCTCGCAGGCGTTGAAGTCGGCGATGACACCGTCGCGCAGCGGACGGATGGTGCGGATGTCGGGGTGTGTCTTTTCGTACATCTGCTTGGCTTTCTCGCCCACGGCAATCATCTTCTCCGTGTGGCGGTCAAGTGCTACCACAGACGGCTCATCAACCGCAATCTTACCATCGGCAAGGATGATGGTGTTGGCGGTGCCAAGGTCCATCGCTATTTCCTTTGTAAAAGAGAATAATCCCATTGTTAAATGAAAAGTGAAAGAATGGAATGTGAAAAATATAGATAACTAAACAAGTGAGTTCACTTTTTGCTGAACCATGCGTGGATGGCGGTGTCGTAGTGGCTGCTGACACCGAAGGCTGCGGTGGCAAACTTGCGGCGCTGCTCGAGGGTCGTCTCGGCGCCCTGAGCGTTCAGGATATCCAGCAGGGGCTTGTACTGCTCCTTGGAGGGAACGATGACGACGTCGTTGAAGTTCTTGGCACCTGCGCGGATGAGGCTGATGCCGCCGATGTCGATCTTCTCGATGATGTCGGCTTCGCTGGCACCGCTGGCCACGGTCTGCTCAAAGGGATAGAGGTCAACGATGACGAGGTCGATTTCGGGAATCTCGTATTCCGACATCTGCTGGCGGTCGCCTTCCAGGTCGCGGCGACCGAGGATGCCACCGAAGATTTTGGGGTGCAGCGTCTTCACGCGTCCGCCGAGGATGCTGGGATAGGTGGTCACTTCCTCTACTTTCTGGCAGGGGTAGCCAAGGCTCTCGATGAAAGCTTGTGTGCCGCCGGTGCTGAGGAACTTCACGCCCTCGGCATTCAGCTTCTTGAGGATGTCCTCCAGGCCGTCCTTATGGAAGACGGAGATGAGGGCGGTGGAAATCTTTTTGGTCATATTATTCTGGATTTTTGATTAGCGGATTGGGTTGATGGGCCCTTGAGGCGATGGGGATGATGGAACCTGTAGGGTTGTTCGCTTATTTGAGCCTGGCCAGTGTCTCTTTGATGCGGCGCATGGCCTCCACGATATTCTCATCGCTGGTGGCATAGCTCATGCGGAAGCATTCTGGGCTGCCAAAGGCATCGCCGCCGACGGTGGCGACATGTCCTACTTCCAGTAAATACATCGCCAAGTCGGTGCTGTTGTTGATGACGCGGTCGCCATCGCACTTGCCGAAGTAGCTGCTGCACTTGGGGAAGAGGTAGAAGGCGCCCTGCGGGTCGTTGACTTCGAGCCCGGGAATCTCCTTGGCGAGCTTCACGATGAGATTCTTGCGGCGTTCAAAGGCCTGACGCATATCCTCTACACACTGCTGGGAACCTGTGTAGGCTGCCTCAGCTGCCTTCTGGCTCACGGAGCAGGGGCCGCTGGTGTACTGGCCTTGCAGCTTGTTACAGCCCTTGACAATCCACTCGGGAGCAGCGATGAAACCGATGCGCCAGCCGGTCATCGCATAAGCCTTGGAGACACCGTTGATGATGACCACGCGGTCACGAATCTCGGCGAACTGAGCGATGCTCTCATGCTTGCCTACGTAGTTGATGTGCTCGTAGATTTCATCGGCCAGCACGATGATGTTCTCGTGACGGGCGATGACTTCAGCCAGACCTTTCAGCTCTTCTTTGCTATAGACGGAGCCGGTGGGGTTCGAGGGCGAGCAGAGGATGAACGCGCGTGTCTTGGGTGTGATGGCTGCCTCTAACTGAGCAGGCGTAATCTTGAAGTCCTGCTCGATGGGGGCATCGATGAAGACGGGTGTGCCCTCGGCCAGCAGCACCATCTGCGGGTAGCTGACCCAATAGGGGGCAGGAATGATGACCTCGTCGCCAGCGTTGACCAATGCCATGACGGCATTGCACACACTTTGCTTAGCACCGTTGGAGCAGAGAATCTGTGAGGGCGCATACTCGAGGTTGTTCTCGTTCTTGAGTTTCTCCACGATGGCCTGCTTCAGCGAGGGATAACCCGGCACGGGGGAGTAGCGCGAGTAGTTCTCCTCAACGGCTTTGATGGCAGCAGCCTTGATGTGGTCGGGGGTGTTGAAGTCGGGTTCGCCGACACTCATGTTGATGACATCCACGCCCTGTGCTTTCAGCTCGCTGCTACGTTGGCTCATGGCCAGCGTGGCAGAGGGGGCGAGACGGTTCAAACGGTCTGATAATACGTTCATATCTGTGTGTTGTTGATTTCGCGTGCAAAGGTAATGAAAAGTTGAGAGACGAGCGTTGAGAGACGAGCGTTTTTTTCTGCTTCAGCAGAATTTCTTGTTTTCAGCTTCTCTAATGCCCCTTTATTTGTTCAGATGAAGCGTATGTCCCATGCGTTCCTGCTTGGTCTTCAGGTAGCGCTCATTGTAGGGGTTGGGTTGCACCTCAATGGGCACATTCTCCACAATCTCCAACCCATAGGCTTCGAGTCCTACGCGTTTCACGGGGTTGTTCGTGAGAAGACGAATCTTGTGAACGCCCAGCTGTCGCAGGATTTGTGCGCCTACACCATAGTCGCGTTCATCGGGACGGAACCCCAGATGTACGTTGGCCTCTACGGTGTCATCGCCCTGTTCTTGCAACTTGTAGGCTTTCATCTTGTTGAAGAGACCGATGCCACGACCCTCCTGGTTCATATACAGAACGATGCCTTTGCCGACTTGGTCTATCATCTGCATGGAACGGTGCAACTGCTCGCCGCAGTCGCAGCGCTGGCTGCCGAAGATGTCGCCTGTGGCGCAGGAGCTATGCACACGCACCAGTATGGGCTCGTCGGGTTCCCAGGAGCCCTTGATGAGTGCCACATGCTCGAGGCCGTTGGAGATCTGTCGGAAGGTGATGTCCTTGAAATGTCCGTATGCTGTGGGCAGATCCACTTCGGGCGCGGCTTCCACCATCTGTTCGCGCTGAAGGCGATAGGCGATGAGGTCTCGGATGGTGATGATTTTGATGTTGTGCTTTGCAGCCACCTCTTGCAGTTGTGGCATACGTGCCATAGTGCCATCGGGATTCAGAATCTCGATGAGGGCTGCAGCGGGTTGCAGCCCGCTGAGGCGTGCCAGGTCGATGGCAGCCTCTGTGTGACCTGCTCGGCGCAGCACACCACGGTCTTGGGCGTAGAGCGGATTGATATGCCCGGGACGGCCGAAGTCCGCGGGCTTGGCGTCGGGGTTGGCCAGATGGCGGATGGTGGCAGCACGGTCGGCCGCGCTGACGCCGGTGGTGCAGCCTTCCAGCTTATCCACGGTGATGGTGAAGGGCGTTCCTAGCATCGAGGTGTTGTCCTGTACCTGATGTGGCAGTTCCAGTTGCTCGGCCCTGCTGATGGTGATGGGGGCACAGAGCACACCACGGCCTTCGCGCAGCATGAAATTCACCTTCTCGGGTGTAATCATCTCTGCGGCGGTGATGAAGTCGCCTTCGTTTTCGCGGTCTTCGTCATCTACCACGATGACAAACTTGCCTTCCTTGAAGTCCTGCAAGGCGGACTCGATGGATGAGAGGGTGGTCTCTCCCCCAGTCCCTGTCCCGTGAGGAATGGCTGAGCTATTGGATAATACTTGCTTCATATCTTTTCTTGTTGCTTTTGTATCTTGTTTTTTGAGCCCTCATCGCCCCTTTCCTACGCTGTGGCGGGGCTGGGCGAGGAGGCTTCCAATCTCTTGATGATATAGTTGCATTGTTTTTTCAACTGCTCCATATCGCGCCACAAGCGCAGACGGTAGCGCCAAATGCGGAACCACATGATGAAACCAATGGGCAGCAATACGCCCACGACCATGTTCAGTCGCGGCTGGCGGAAGGGACGTGTATGGGCATCAGGCACGAGGATGGGGACCTCGTTCAGCGAGGAGATGATGCGGCTGTCGCGGCTGTTGGCCAGTTCCTCCACGATCGTTTCCAAACGTTCACTGATGCTGATGACCTGGGTGTCAGGCTCATAGCGGAAGAAGACGCGAAGGTAGTTGGGCATCTGCCACAGACGGCGGCTCTGCTCGTAGTTGTTGCAGTCGGCTACGATCTGTTGCAAAGCGGGGATGACGCGCTCGGGATGCACTTCGTTCATGATGATCTCCTTGCGGTTGATGACGCGTCTGATGCGCAGGCCAAACAGTCTGCGGAAGAAGCGCTGGTAGCCCTCGGCGTTGAAGACGGCAGAGTCCTGATTGGCTTTGTAGGTCAGCCACACACCAATGGGCGTTAGCACCATCGTGCTGAGCCAGCTGCCGAAGGTGACATCCCATTCGCCGCTCTTCGAGAGCTTCTCGCCCGAGACATTTACCATGTAGTAGAAGATGAAGATGATGACCGACACCACCACGGGGACACCCAGTCCTCCCTTGCGGATGATGGCACCGAGGGGCGCTCCGATGAAGAAGAAGATGAGGCAGGCCAGCGAGAGTGTGAACTTCTTGTTGCGTTCCAGATAGTGTATGCGCAACGAGCGGTTGACATAGAAGCTCATCTCCTTGAGCATCTCTGTCTGCACAATGCCACTGTGGCCGCGCTCCGAGGCAAGGCGCAGCACACGGGCGCGGTCACCGTCGGGTAGGGCGGTGTAGAGCGTGTCGTAGTTCACGGGCGTGGTTTCAACAGCCTCCCTCATGCGAGCTGAATCGCGGTTCCCTTCCAAACGTGTGTTCTCGAGGAAGGTGTAGCGGTACTGCTCGTACTGCGCGTGACCCGTTGAGTCCAGATAGGCCTGAATGGAGTCGATACCTCGGGTGAGGGCGAAGATGTCTTTCGTGCCGGCATTGTCGTTGAAGAGGTTCGCGTCCATGACGCTGAAGTTGTTGTCGAAGGGAATCAAATCCACCTCTTTCTTGAACGTCTCGCGCATATAAGGCACCGTGGAGCGGTCCATGGCACTGCCCGTGTTTTGCATATTGCGGAAGCGCTGCCCGTCGTAGAGCGTCAGCTGCAGGTGCATCTGGTCGGCTGTCGAACGGATGTGGCCGGAGTCGGCCAGCACAACTTGTGTGTCATCGAAGCTGGTGCCCTGCGTGTAAATCATGATACCATAGAGCATTCCTGTCTCCAAATCCTTGTGCTCGACGAATAGATTGTAGCCTGGTATCTCGTTATAGAAGATGCCTTCGGGGATTTCCAGCTCGGGCGATTTCTGCTTCATGGAGTAGAGCAGGGCGGCCAGCTGGCGGCTGGACTCTGGCGTGACTACATTCTGGAAATAGAACGAACCGAAGGCAAGCCCAGTTACAAAGATGGCCACGGGACGCAAGATTCGCAGTAGCGGTATGCCTGCAGCCTTCATGGACAAGAGCTCCAGACGTTCGCCCATATTACCAAATGTGATGAGCGATGCCAGCAGGATGGCCAACGGCAGCGACAGTGGCACCAGATCCATAGCAGCGTGGAAGAAGAACTGCGCCAGCACGCTGAAAGAGAGTCCCTTGCCAATGAGGTCATCGACATACTTCCAGATAAACTGCATCAGGAAGATGAAGAGGCAGATGAAGAATGTGCCCATAAACAGCAGGCAGAATTGCTTCAGGATGAATATGTCGATTTTCTTAATAATTCGCATACGCGCGTAATAAGCGGCGCAAAGGTAGTGCTTTTTCCCCATATTGCCCCCTTTTCTGCCAAAAAACTTGCGAAGAGGCCGAAAATAGTGATGTAACACGAAGGCAGGGCTGCGGATGCGGCCCTGCCTTCTTTGGTGTTGTATGGATTTTTATGCGTTCAGCTTCTCCTCCAGCTTCTCCAACATGTCGCGCGTCATGGAGGCAAGACCGAAGTTGGCGTGCCAGCCCCATTCTTCGCGGGCGGCGCTGTCGTCGAGGCTGTCAGGCCAGCTCTCGGCGATGGACTGCTTCAGGGGGTCCACCTGGTACTCCATCTTGAAGTCGGGCTTGCGGCGGCGGATCTCCGCATAGATCTTCTCGGGCGGGAAGCTCATGGCGGTGACGTTGAAGCCGTTGCGGTGGATGAGCTTGTCGGGGTTGGCCTCCATAAGCTCGGTGCAGGCGCGCAGGGCATCAGGCATATACATCATGTCCATGCGAGTGCCCTTGGCGATGGGGCAGATGAACTTCTCGCCGCGCACGGCGGAGTAGAAGATATCGACGGCGTAGTCGGTGGTGCCGCCGCCCGGAGGAGTGACATAACTGATGAGGCCGGGGAAGCGCACGCTGCGCGTATCGACGCCGTACTTGGTGAAGTAGTAGTCGGAGAGCAGTTCGGTGCAGACCTTCGAGACACCGTAGATGGTCTTGGGACGCTGGATGGTGTCTTGCGGCGTGAGCTCGTGGGGCGTGTTGGGACCGAAGCTGCCGATGCTGGAGGGCGTGAAGACGGCGCAATGGTTCTCGCGTGCCACCTCGAGCACGTTCCACAGGCCGTCGATACCGATCTTCCAGGCCAGGCGCGGCTTCTGTTCGGCCACGACGCTGAGGAGGGCTGCGAGGTTGTAAATGGTGTCGATGTTATGTTGCTTGACGATGTCGGTTAGCTGTTCGCCGTTGGTGACATCGGCGATGGCGGCTGGTCCGCTTTCAGCGAGTGCGCCCTTAGGTTCTGCACCTGGAATGTAACCTGCCACGACATTCGATCCGCCATAACGATTGCGGAGCTCTGTAGTAAGCTCAGAGCCAATCTGGCCAGTTGAGCCAATCACAAGGATTTTTTTCATCTATGTTTAATGATTAGGGATACGTTAGTTTGTAGATTTGCGCCACAAAGGTATGCAAAAAAAAGGATATGCAAAAAATAATTATGCGAAAAATACATAATATAAATAATAATGTATATCTTTGTGGCCAAAAAGTAATAATTAACCTCCTATTATGAGACATTTTCTTTTTTTCGTGTCCCTCATCTGGTGCTGCGCCTGCATGGCAGCCGGAGAGCGAGTTTCATTTGATGCAGGCTGGCGTTTCATGCTTGCTGATATGCAGGATGCTGCACAGCCGGATTATGTTGACAAGGATTGGTCGGCAGTGGAGCTGCCTCACGACTGGAGCATCGCAGCTAAGCCGCAGGCCGATGCCCCCGCAGGCAACGAAGGCGGATGGTACCCTACAGGCATTGGGTGGTACCGCAAGAGTTTTGTACTTCAGCGCGTAGCAGCGCACACAGAGCTTTATTTCGAAGGCGTTTATGAGAACGCGGACATCTATGTCAACGGTCAGAAGGCTGGTCACCATGACTACGGCTATACCTCTTTCTCGGTGGACGTGACACCTTATCTCGTAAAAGGCCGCAATGTGGTGGCCGTGCGTGTGGACAACTCCCACCAGAAGAACTGCCGCTGGTACTCGGGCTCCGGCATTTATCGCCATGTGTGGCTGGAGGAGAGCAACGACATTCATTTCGCTCCGCATCAAGGTGCTGGTATCCAAGTGACGACATTGGGTGTTGCCGACGGTCAGGCGCAGCTGCGCATCAAGGCTACGATGGTGAACGAGAAGGGCGGCTACCGCGAGGACTTGGTGTTTACAGTCCGTGTGGGAGACCAGTCAGAGAATGTGAACATCAAGTTCATGGAGCAGTCACGAGTGGCGGCAGTGGCTTTCCTGAACATCCATCAGCCCCGTCTGTGGACACCTGAGAAGCCAGAGATGTACACGGCGCACCTGACGCTGGCACAGGAGGATGGTACCATCTTGGATGAGACCAACGTGTCCTTCGGCATTCGCACCATAGAATACGACGCTAAGCAGGGCTTCCGCCTCAACGGCCAGCCTATTGTCTTCAATGGCGCTTGCCTGCATCATGACAATGGCTTGCTTGGGGCTGCAACCTTCGATGCTGCTGAGGTCCGCAAGGTGAGGCTGATGAAGGAGGCCGGCTTTAATCTGCTGCGCACATCCCATAACCCGCCGTCGCCAGCTTTCCTGGCGGCCTGCGACACCTTGGGGATGCTGGTCATCGACGAGGCTTTCGACGGATGGCGCACGCAGAAAAATCCGCATGACTTCCACCTCTTCTTCGACGAACAGGCCGAGCAGGAGATGCAGAGCATGGTGCGGCGCGACGCCAGCCATCCCAGCATCATTGCGTGGAGCATTGGCAACGAAGTCATCGAGCGCAAGGACATCCGCGTGGTGCAAACGGCGAAGATGCTGAAGCGTGCAGCAAACCGCATCGACAGCTCGCGACCCGTCACCGAAGCGCTGTGCGCCTGGGATGCAGACTGGGAAATCTACGACCCTCATGCGGAAGTGCTGGACATCGCTGGCTATAACTATATGTTGCACAAGCATAAGAGTGACCACAAGCGTGTGCCGGAGCGCGTCATCTGGCAGACGGAGTCTTACCCGGCTGATGCCTTCAAGAACTGGCAGACTGTGCGTGATAACCAATATGTCATCGGCGACATCGTATGGACAGGTCTTGACTATCTCGGCGAGAGCGGCATCGGCGGCTGGCGCTATGCCTCGTGGCCACAGGGTGAATCCTGGCAACGCAGCCAGTGGCCGTGGCACGGCGCCTACTGTGGCGACGTGGATATTACAGGAAAGCGAAAGCCAATCAGCTACTATAGGTCGTTGCTGTGGAATGGCAACGTAGGCATGATTGATGGGAAGACCTCTGGATTGTACATGGCTGTGCGCGAACCCGACGGTTATGTGGAACCCATACGCACTACGATGTGGAGCACTTGGCCGACATGGGAGTCATGGAACTGGCCGGGATGGGAAGGCAAGGACATACAGGTGGAGGTCTATAGCCGTCAGCCGCGTGTGCGCCTTACGTTGAACGGCACGGCAGTAGAGGAGAAGGCCTGTGACGAGAGCACAGCCTTCATAGCGACATTCACATTGCCCTACGCCGCAGGCACGCTCACGGCAGAGGCCTTGGACAGCCGTGGTGAGGTGGTTGAAAAGCGCACATTACACACTGCAGGCGCTCCCGCAGCCCTGCGTCTGACAGCCGATCGCACGCAGATGTGTGCCGATGGGCAGGACCTGGTGTATGTCACCGTGGAGGTGGTGGATGCCAATGGCCGTGTATGTCCGCAGGCCGCAACGCCACTGACGGCTCAACTCACAGGCCCTGCCACGTTAGCCGCCTTCGGGAATGCAGACCTCAGAGAGACTGATGGCGTGCAGGACAACAGGCATCCGGCATGGCACGGAAGGGCCATGCTGGTGGTGCGTGCAGCACATAAGAGTGGCAAGATTCGTGCCACCGTAACGGCTGCAGGTCTGCGCAGCGGCAACATCACCCTCAACAGCCGTGGGCGATGAACTCAGATGCTCAACAATCCCTTAAACTCTTAAACCCTTAAACTCTTAAACTTCTTAAACCTTTAAACTATAATATTATGTACGGAAAAATGCAACAACATCTTCAGCAAACACTGAAGGAGATTCGCGAGGCAGGTCTCTACAAGGAGGAGCGCCTCATTGAGAGCCCGCAGGCTGCCGCCATCCAGGTGGCCGGCAAGGAAGTCTTGAATTTCTGCGCCAACAACTATCTGGGCCTGAGCAATCATCCCCGCCTCATCGAGGGCGCCAAGAAGATGATGGACGCCCGCGGCTACGGTATGTCCAGCGTGCGCTTCATCTGCGGTACACAGGATGTGCACAAGGAACTGGAGGCTGCCATCAGCAAGTTCTTCAAGACCGAGGATACCATCCTCTATGCTGCCTGCTTCGATGCTAACGGCGGCGTCTTCGAGCCCCTGCTCACCGAGGAGGATGCCATCATCAGCGATGCCCTGAACCACGCCAGCATCATCGACGGCGTGCGCCTCTGCAAGGCTAAGCGCTACCGCTATGCCAACGCTGATATGGAGGACCTGGAGCGCCAGCTGCAGGCTGCACAGGAGCAGCGCTTCCGCATCGTGGTCACCGATGGCGTGTTCTCCATGGACGGCAACGTGGCTCCGATGGATAAGATTTGCGACTTGGCAGAGAAGTACGACGCCCTCGTGATGGTCGATGAGAGCCACAGCGCAGGCGTTGTAGGTCCCACAGGACGTGGCGTCAGCGAGTTCTTCAAGACATACGGCCGCGTGGACATCTACACGGGTACGCTCGGCAAAGCCTTCGGCGGTGCCATGGGCGGCTTCACCACTGGCCGCAAGGAGATCATCGACCTGCTGCGCCAGCGCTCGCGCCCGTACCTATTTAGTAATAGCCTTGCTCCTGGCATCGTGGGCGCTGCCTTGGAGGTCTTCAAGATGTTGGACGAGAGCAACGAGCTGCATGACCGCCTCGTGGAGAATGTCAACTACTTCCGCGACAAGATGATGGCCAGCGGCTTCGACATCAAGCCTACGCAGAGCGCCATCTGCGCCGTGATGCTCTACGATGCTCCCCTCAGCCAGCGCTTCGCTGCCCGCCTGCAGGACGAGGGCATCTATGTCACGGGCTTCTACTATCCCGTGGTGCCGAAGGGACAGGCCCGCATACGCGTGCAGATCTCCGCAGGCCACGACCGTGCTCAGCTCGACAAGTGCATCAATGCCTTCATCAAGGTGGGCAAGGAGCTGGGCGTGTTGAAAGGGTAGGCCCCCCTGAAGGGGAGCGTAATGCCCCTGAGCCCCCTGAAGGGGAGCGTAGGGAGTGTAGAATGAAGAATGAAAAATGATAGTCAGGTTTCGGCCTGACTATCATACTGATTCACGATATCGCGAATGCGCGCGAGTGTCTCCTCTGCGAGATGCTCGCGCGTTGGCTTCTCGCCCTTGGGCGTCTTCTTCGCAGCCAGCAGTTCTGCCTCGTTCTGATGGACATAGCTGAGCTCGGCACCGAACAGACAGATATACCATGAGAACTGAATGAATAGCATAAACAGAGGGATGGCAGCGAAGGAACCATAGACGGCATTGTAAGTGGAGAGCCACATCTGGGAGTTGAAGTAGAACCACTGCAGCCCTTGGAAGGCGGCACCAGCCACCAAGCCCGGAACGATGGTGGAGCGCCAGCGTACCTCGGTGTTGGGCATCAGCTTGTATAGCAGGATGAAGGCCACCACGGCCAGAGCGTAGGGCGACAGCTGCAACAGGAATTCGATGCCGCCACTCACCAGCACGAAGTCGGGGAAGAAGCGGGTGATACCTGTGAGAAACAGCTGCAGACCGGATGTGATGAGCACCACGATGGGCAGCAGGAAGAAGGCACTGATGTAGTAGATGGCGCTGCGGTAGATGGCACGTGAGCGTTTCACCCGCCAGATGCTGTTGAAGGCTATTTCTACGTTGGAAACCAAGCTGTAAAGGGTATAGAGCAGCATCAACAGACCTACACCGATGAACACCCCGCCGCGGGCACGCTCCAGATAGGAGTTCACGAAGCTCATGATGGTCTCTGTCATCTCTGGCGTGAAGCGGACGTTCTCCTTCAGCTTCTCTTCAATCAGCGCGCTGAAGCCGAAGCCGCGTGCGATGGCAAAGATGATGGCCAGAATGGGTACGGCACCCAGAATGCAAGAGTAGGTGAGGGTGGCGGCGTGCCCCGACAGGTTGCGCTGCAGGAACTGGTCGCCGGCCAGCACAAGGCGCTGCAGAGCGCGCATAATAAATTGTCTCACAGACTGGAAGTATGCACTGAATTGTTTCATGACGGAAGCATAGTATGCATTTCGGCTGCAAAGGTACGGATAATAATGAAAAGAGACGCAGGGAAAAGGGAAAATTTTATCCTCTTTGCTCTTACTGCGTAAAGACCTTGCTCTTTTTCGTTTTCTCACAAGTGAGAAAAGCCATCACACCATGCTCTTTCTTGCTTCACACCATACTCTTTCTTGCTTCACACCATGCTCATCAGTGGCTCACGTATAGTTGCATCAGCTGCGGATGTTCAGGCTGTTCATGAACTCCTTGTTCAAGGCCTTGCCGCAGGACGTTTCATCATTTCAATGCCTTGGAACGATTATTCTGTCATGATGGAATGATGGTAGGAACATTTTTATGGCGTAGATCTAATAATAAAATGCGAGTTGACCGCGTTATATAATCAGGAAACAATAAATCGCGCAGCAGTATGAAAATGCCTCAAGTTCTTTTCCTCCTTTCTGTTATGACCTTTGCCAGTTCTTGTAGTGATGCAGACGACAGCGAAAAGGAAGAACCTTCTGTAGTTGAACAATCTTACCAGCTGACAGCCATATTGACGGACAAGCAAAGTCTTCATTTTACTTATAACGAACAAGGGCAAGTCTCTCATAGTGAAGAGAAGGACACATTGTCGGAGAACACCCGGTACAATGTGGAACGGGATTATTCCTATGTGCTGACGGATGGGTTAATTTTCTCTCGGAGTGTGTATCATCGTGAGGGGGAATGGGGAACGAATAACAGAGAACTGGATTATAGAGACACCTTGTTCTTGAACAAGCAACAAAGGGTAGATAGCATCCATCGTCATTTGATAGCAGATGGCCATATTCAACAGTGGTTTGTTCTTTGGTATAAGTATGATGACGATGGACAACTGACAGAGCTAAGCATGAAATCAAGTCACGGAACGGGGAAGTGGAGCCAATGGCAAAGGCGGGGAACACTGGTGTGGCAAGATGGATGTGTTATGAAGTACGCACAACCAGGTGGTCAGCCAGACATTACCTACACTTATACAAACTTGCCGAACGACTTGTACATTGATGCACGCAGTAATCTTGTGTGGAACGATTGGATTCCTCTCCTGCAATGGTTTGGCCGTAAGCCCATATACTTACAGCAAACACAGGAGCGGGACAGGACTCTTGACCACTTTAGCTATCTTTATCAAGACGGGCGTATTGTTTCTGAAACGCAGGAAATCATCAGAGGTGAAAAGACAGTAACAGGTGTTCTTTATTTTGAGTATTCCCTTCGCTGCCGTTAGGCCTACCGGCGCACAGAGGTTAGTCGTGCAGCTGAGTATAAGAAACCGATGTCGGGGAAAAAATTCCCTGACATCGGAAGGGGGGATGTGCGGTTAGTTGACCTCGATGAGGACTTCGGAGAGGGTGGGATGGATGTGTACCGTCTCACGGAGTTGTCGCAGGGTGGCGCCGAGGGTGATGTAGGCGGTCACCTCCTGCACGAGGTCTGCGGCATGGGCTCCGAAGATGTGGGCGCTGAGGATGCGGCCCTCACCGGGTTCGGTGCACAGCTTCACCATG
>SUYG01000026.1:0-16443 GCA_015060555.1 Prevotella sp. | reverse complement strand
GGATACTCACGAAGCCAATTTCTTAGGCTCGTGTGGTCCAATTTGTATTTCTTGAGGATGAAGTACCGGCTTCTACCTGATTCATAGTAATCCTTCAATACGGATAATTTGAAGTCCTCGCTGAAACGGCGACGGACGCAAAGCGATGATTTTTCGTTCATGATTCATTTGTTAAATCATGTGCACCTTTTCTGTATTAAGTCAGTCTTCCCCAAGAATACTGAAAAGTCCTTTGAAAAAAGGTTAAGACCCTTAGGCTTTAAGGACTTGACCTTACGGGCAGAAGGACTTGACCTTACGGGCAGAAGGACTTGACCTTATTCGCAGAAGGGCTTGGCCTTATTGGCAGAAGGGCTTGGCCTTATTGGCAGAAGGACTTGGCCTTATTGCTTTTCTCACTAGTGAGAAAACGAAACACCCTTAGGGGAAAACGCAGAAAGAGCATGGTCTTAAGGGGGAAAGACCATGCTCTTTCTGTTTGAAGTTATATGGGTTGTACTTATCAGACTTAGAACTCGCGAAGAACTTGTTTGGAACTCGCAAAGAACTTGATTAGAACTCGTAGCCGAGGGTGAGTGTAATGTCGTGACGGTCGAGGTTGACCTCTACAGGGCGCAGGGCTGTTGCCTCTGTGATGAACTGCGCCTCGGGCGCCATTGCAGTCTGATAGTAGTCATCGAAGGCATAGAAATCGCCCTTCTGCATGCGGTACTTGTAAGCCAGGTTGGCGTAGAAGCCCTTGATGTGGTAGCCCAAGCCGAAGGAGAAGATGTTCGTGGCGCCCAGGTTGATGTACTCTGTCCCCACGATTTTGTTCATGGCGTAGGAGTCGATGCTCTGGTCGTAGCGTCCGTTGGACTTGAAGGGCTTGCTGTAGAAGTTGTAGCCGGCACGCAGCGAGAGGTGGTCCGTAGGCATCACCTCCAAGCCAACGCGCACGTTGTGAATGCCCTGAGTGATATTCTTCGTCATCGTGTTCATCGCCTTGTCCTGATCGGTGGAGATGCTGGGCTCGTCATATTTGCCACGGCTCTCGTAGGTGGGATAACCCATCTTGGTGTAGTTGTTCATCGAGTACTCGTACTCCACATCCCAAGCCACCATACCTGCGTGGACATCGGCGAGGCTGACACGGAACTTCCAAGGCGTGTAAACATTGAACTCCATGTAGTTGTTGTCGGGGCTGTCATAGGCTACGTAGTTTCCTTTGCCACCTTGATAGTTGTAGTCGTACTGCTCGGAGCCGGGAATAACCTGCCCTGTGTTCTGGAACTTGCTCCACACGGTCCAGTAGGTGTCCTTCTGCTTCATGGTGTACCACGTGGGAGTCTCCACGGCGATGCCAAAGCGGAAGGGGTTGTCTTCGATGGGGCTGATGATCGTTCCGACCTTGAAGTTCAGGCCTACGCCGCTCACCTTCTTCCACCATTCGAGGGTGTAGTCTTGAATGCCGCCCTTGTCATCGGGCAAATATTCCAGAGCACCATTCACTACGTGAGCGCCATCGCGGAACTCAGCATAGGAACCTTCGCTCTTGAAATTCAGAATGTCAATGCCGAAGGTGGCACCCCAATAGATGCGTTCGTTGACGGCACCCGAAACGTTGAGGTCGAGGGCATAGAGGTTACCGCTTGTCGTGCGGTAGTAAGAATTGTCATTCGCACGATAGAGGTAGAAGGAGCCATCGGGCTTATAGACGTCATACAATCCCATATAGCCAGTGCAAGCAGGCAGAGCACCCTTCTGGGAATAGCCGATGGAGGCCAGGCCTGCGAACTGGGCTGCTTGCGAGAGGCCGCCGAGATTCTTGTTCTCAGCAATCATGGAACGGTAGTAGCCGAGTTTCTTCTGTAAATTCAAGGCGAAGTTAACACGGTTCTCATCGCTCGTGGGCAGTACCACCACGAAGCCAACCTGATCGAAGCTGTAGCGAGCACGGCTGTCACCGTCGATAGGGTTGGCAGCCTGAATGGCGGCACCCATACCGATGCTGGCCCAGCTGCGGTTGAAGCCGCCGATGCCGGCCGGGTTGTTGGAGATGCCGGAGATCTCGCCGCCGAGAGCACCTACGGCACCACCCATACCAATGTAGCGTGCTGTGCCGTGAATGTCAGACGCGTTCGTCATCAGGTCATTGGTGTAGGTATCCTGTGCCATCAACACTTGAGCGCAGGCCAGAGACACGATTGTAAGGGATAATATCTTTTTCATTTCAAGAGCTTTTTCGTTATGTCGGTTATCGTTATTACGTTATAACGTTACTTCGTTATTTCGACGGTGTCAATATTTCAAGATTTCAATCCTTAAATTTCATTATCTACCGCGGCCGCCACCGCCACCACGTGAACCGCCTGTGAAGCCGCCGCCACCGCCGCCGGAACGGGAACCGCCGAAGCTGCCGCCGCCGAAGCTGCTGCCACTGCTGCGCGTGCTGCCGGAATAGGACGGTGAACTGCTGCGGGAAGAGGCTCCGCTGAACGTTGAGCTGCTGCGAGCAGAGGAACTGGAGGAAGAGCGAGCGGGAGCGCTGACCGTGGAGCGCGACGAACCATAGCCCGAGCGGCTGCTGGCAGCACCTGTGACACGGCCACCGGTGAAGCCTGTGTTGCGACCGCCATAGTAGCGGCTGTTACCGCGGTTCGAACCAGCCATGCGACCCGTCTGACCAGGACGGCGACCGCTGTTCGTGACATAATCGCGGGGGTGACCGCCGCCATGATGGTAGTAGCCGCCATGGTAGTAAGGACGGTGCCAGCCATAATAGCCATAGCCGCGGTAGCCATACCAGTAGGGGCCATAGTAGTAGGGGCCATAGTAGGCGCCATAATAGCCCCAGTAAGGACGGCTCCAACCATAATACCAATACCAGTCATCCCAATAGAACGGGTCGAGGATGCTCCAGTAGAACGGCGAACAGTAGATGCTGGAATAGCCGAAGCGCCCTACCCTGCGCGACAGCGCATAGTCCTCGCCATCAGAATAGCCTTCGCTGTAGCCTTTGGAATAGAGATCCGTCAGCTGACCCTGTGTGACAGCAAGATAAGTGGTGTCCATGGGATAAGCAAGGGAGTCCGCCTGAGCCGTATAGCGGGGACCACGGCGGTTGTACTCGTCAACATCACGCACAGGACCGCTCGTCACAGGCAACTCATTGTCATCGGCATAGATGATTTCCACGTTCGAAGGAGCTGCAGCAGCCTGCGTCGCAATGATCCGTTCAACCTTCGCCTTGCTCTTCTTCGAAGACATGGAATACATGCCACTCTGCCCCCACATCGTGAGCGGCAAACTCAGCAGCAATGCTGCCCATAATACTCGTTTGTTCTTCATATTGCTTTTGTTTTAACGTTTCGATGGTGCAAAAGTAGTCTCTTTTTATGAGATGAAAAAGGGGAAAAACCTACTTCTACGGGTGAAATCCCTATCATTTTTCTATGCAAAGATAGACATTGTTACGCGCGCAGGCAAATAAATAAGGTGAAAATTTCGTGAAGAAGCAATTTTTTGTGTACCTTTGCACCCGATTAGCGGACATCCTTGTGTCCGACAACATGTAAAGAACCTAATTTATAATAACGTATAACAACGAACAAAAGACAATGAAAGCATTTGTTTTCCCCGGTCAGGGTGCCCAGTTCCCCGGTATGGGCAAGGAACTCTATGAGAACAACGCCGAAGCCAAGGCTCTTTTTGACAAAGCTAACGATATTCTCGGTTTTGAGATTACGAAGATTATGTTCGAAGGCACAGCCGACGAGCTGAAACAGACGAAGGTCACGCAACCTGCTGTGTTCCTGCACTCCGTCATCACTGCCATCTGCCTGGGCGACAAGTTCCAACCCGACATGGTAGGCGGTCACTCGCTGGGTGAGTTCAGCGCCCTTGTGGCAGCCGGTGCTCTCTCCTTCGAGGACGGTCTGCGTCTGGTCAGCGCTCGTGCGCAGGCCATGCAGAAAGCCTGCGAGGCTCAGCCCTCCACAATGGCAGCCATCATCGGCCTGCCTGACGATGCTGTTGAGCAGATCTGTGCCGAGGTGTCTGCCGAGGGCGGCGTCTGCGTACCGGCCAACTACAACAACCCCGGCCAGCTAGTCATCAGCGGTAACGTGGAGGCCATCACTGCCGCTTGCGAGAAGTTGAAGGCTGCCGGCGCCAAGCGTGCCCTGCCCCTGGCAGTGGGCGGCGCCTTCCACAGCCCCCTGATGCAGCCCGCCAAGGACGAACTGCAGGCAGCCATCGAAGCCACCGAGTTCCATACACCCAACTGCCCCGTTTATCAGAACGTGGACGGTCTGGCACACACCGAACCTGCCGAGATCAAGGCAAACCTCATCGCACAGCTCACCGCCAGCGTGCGCTGGACTCAGGAGGTGCAGGCCATGTTGGCCGCCGGCGCTACGGAATTCACCGAGTGCGGTCCCGGCAAGGCGCTGCAAGGTATGATTTCCAAGATAGCCAAGGATGTCGAGGGCATTGTCATACGCAGTGCCGCTGACCTCTAAGCTACCAAGCCCCTAGTCCTAAGCTTTTAAGCCCCGCTCTCCCCCATGCAGAACAAGCCCATCATCTATCAAGTCTTCACACGCCTCTTTGGCAGTGATAAGAACGTGAACCAGCCCAATGGTGACCGCAACGTCAACGGTTGCGGCACCATGACGGCTTTTACGCCTGCGGCATTGGCCGAGATCAAGGCGCTGGGAGCCACACACATCTGGTACACCGGCATCATCGAACATGCCACGCAGACCGACTACTCAGCCTATGGCATCACACGCGACCATCATGCCGTTGTCAAAGGCAAGGCAGGCTCGGCCTACGCCATCAAGGACTACTACGATGTAGATCCTGACATAGCCACCACCGTGCCGGCTCGCATGAGGGAGTTCGAGGATCTTCTGCTGCGCTCACACAGAGCCAACCTCAAGGTCATCATTGACTTCGTGCCCAATCACGTAGCACGACAGTACCACAGCGATGCATGTCCTGAGGGCGTAGAAGACCTGGGCGCTGCAGACGACACCACGAAGCATTTCTCTGCGCAGAACAACTTCTACTACTTCCCCGGCGAGCAGTTCCAAGCTGACTTCGACCTGCAGCAGGACGAGGATGCGCCCTACATAGAGAACCCGGCTCGCGCCACTGGCAACGATGTCTTCTCCAGCTTCGCAGGACACAACGACTGGTATGAGACCGTGAAACTCAACTACGGCGTTGATTACACCGCTGGCCGCGTGACGAACTTTGACCCCATTCCTTCGACCTGGGAGAAGATGTTGAACATCTTGCTCTTCTGGGCAGACAAGGGTGTCGATGGTTTCCGCTGCGACATGGCTGAGATGGTGCCCGCCGAGTTCTGGGGCTGGGCCATCCCACAGGTGAAAGCACGCCACGAAAGCATCATCTTCATTGCCGAGGTCTATAACCCCGCAGAATACCACAGATATATCTACGACGGTCATTTCGACTACCTCTACGACAAAGTAGGGCTATATGACACGCTGCGCGCTGTCACCTGCGGCTATGCCAATGCCAGCGCTATCACAGGTTGCTGGCAGGCTCTCGATGACATCCGTCCACACATGCTCTCCTTCCTGGAGAACCACGATGAGCAACGCCTTGCATCGGACTTCTTCGCTGGCAATCCGCTGAAAGGACGTGCGCCGATGCTCGTGGCTGCCACCTTCAGCACTGGCCCCGTCATGCTCTATTTCGGTCAGGAATTGGGCGAGCGTGGAATGGACAGCGAAGGCTTCAGCGGCTGCGATGGTCGCACCACAATCTTCGACTACTGGACTGTTGACACCATCAGCCGTTGGCGCAACAAAGGGGCTTTTGACGGTTCAAAGCTGATGCCGCAAGAAATTGAGTTACAATCCTTCTACAAGACGCTGCTCAATCTTTGCTCTAATGAGATTGCCATCCAACAGGGTGAATTCTACGACCTGATGTATGTGAACCCGCCCAGCGAGCATTTCAATCCCAACAAGCAGTATGCCTTCCTACGCCACTCCGAGCGCACGACATTACTGATTGTTGCCAACTTCGACAGCGAACCGGCAGCCATCGATGTTCAGATCCCGGAACACGTCTTCAAGTTCTATCGTATGAACAAGCGACGTCGCCTGCGCTCTATCGACCTACTGACAGGAAAGGCACACTCCATCAGTTTCACCTCCGAGGTTCCCACTCATGTGAACTTGCCCGCATACGGCGGTGTCATACTGAAATTCAAGACCATCTGATTCCAATTCCACGTTCACAAAGGCTGACATGACGTTCCCAATCCTATACGTTACCCTCATCCTCATCTTCATGCTTGTAGCATTGATGAAGGAGTTTCTCCGGCCGGGCCTGATTCTGTTCACGGCTGTAGTACTGTTTCTTGTGTCGGGCATCATCACCCCGGAGGAGGCCTTGAAGGGCTTCTCCAACAAGGGAATGATCACTGTGGCACTGCTCTACCTGATCAGCGAGGGTGTGCGCAAGAGCGGTATCCTGGAGCGTATCGTGTTCCACATGCTGCCGAAGAAAAACGCGTCCATCACCTCTGCAGGCCTACGCTTCTACCCCATCGTGACCTTCATCTCAGCCTTCTTCAACAACACCCCCGTGGTAGTCATCTTCGCCCCGATGATTAAGAACTGGGCACGCAAGATGAAGCTTCCACCCACCAAATTCCTCATCCCGCTAAGCTACGCTACCGTCATCGGCGGCATCTGCACGCTCATCGGTACTACAACGAATCTGGTCCTGCACGGAATGCTACTGCAAGAGGCAAAGGAGGAAGCCATGGCCGTAGAAAGCGGTGCGGAGGAAGGTGTTCTCATGCGCTTCGGCGTCACAGACGGTATCTCGATGTTTGAACTCTCAAAGGTTGGTATCTTCATTGCCCTTGCAGGTCTCATATATCTCATCTTTTTCTCGCGTTACTTATTGCCCGACAGCCGCATGTCCGAGGAAGATGCTGACGACCAGAACCTGGCTCCCGGCATGACGCGCCACGAAGTATTACTCGGCAACCGTTTCCCGGGCTTGGGTAAGACGCTCCATGAATTTGATTTCTACCGCCACTATGGTGCCCATGTGCGTGCCATCAGCCGTGGCGGCAACATTCTCGAAGGCGATTACATGAATATGCGGCTGACCCATGAGGACACGCTCATCGTGGATGCTGACAGCACATTTATGAAGACTTGGGGCGAGAGCCGTGTCTTCTGGATGATTAACCGTGTCGGCGACTACGAGCCGCCATTGAGCAAAAAGAAACGCTGGTTCGCTCTGGTACTGCTCATCCTGATGATTATCGGCGCTACCGTAGGTGAGCTGGAGCCTGTCAAGCAGCATTTGGCACAGTCAGAATTTGTGCAGACCTATATGCCTGCACTCAAGATTGACATGTTCTTCTGTGCCTGCATAACAGCCGTCATCATGTCCTGGACGAGGATGTTCTCTCCCCGCAAATATACAAAGTTCTTCTCGTGGGATGTACTCATCACCATCGCCTGTGCCTTTGCTATCTCCACCGCGATGACAAAGTCAGGCTTCGCGAATGTCATCGCCAGCTTCATCATCTCACTCACCGAGCTGGCGCGCCACAGCGAGTTCGGCATCTACATCATCCTGGCCTCGCTGTTCCTCATCACCAACATCTTCACCGAACTCATCACCAACAACGCCGCCGCCGCGCTGGCCTTCCCGCTGGCCCTGGCCGTGGCCGAGCAGCTGGATATGAATCCCATGCCCTTCGTGGTGTGCGTCTGCTTCGCCGCCAGCTCCTCTTTCTCAACCCCCATTGGCTACCAGACGAACCTCATCGTGCAGGGCGTCGGCGGCTATAAGTTCAAGGACTTCCTGAAGGTTGGTTTGCCGATGAACATCATCGTCCTCCTCCTGAGCGTCTTCCTGATTCCTTTCTTCTATAACCTGTCATAATGGCTGACAATATCTATCCTGTTTCTACGCTTCCTCGCTCTGCCCGTGAAGAACTGCTCGGACAGCACGGCATGATGATCTGGTTCACGGGACTCAGCGGTTCCGGCAAGAGCACCGTGGCCCTCGGCGTGGAACGTGCCCTGCATGAGCGCGGCATCCTCTGCCGTGTGCTCGACGGCGACAACATCCGCACAGGCATCAACAACAACCTCGGCTTCAGCCCCGAAGACCGCAGGGAGAACATCCGCCGCATCGCCGAAGTGGGCAAGCTCTTCGTAGATACCGGCATCGTCACCCTCGCCGCCTTCGTGTCGCCGACGAACGAATACCGCCAGCTGGCACGCGACATCATCGGTGCCGAGGATTTCAAGGAGGTCTATGTATCCACGCCCCTCGAAGAGTGTGAGCGCCGTGATGTAAAAGGACTCTACGCCCGCGCCCGCCGCGGAGAGGTCAAGGACTTCACCGGCATCAGCGCCCCCTTCGAAGCACCTATCCACCCTGCACTCACCATCGACACCAGCAAGCAGACGCTGGAAGAAAGCGTCAGGCAAGTGATGGCGTTAATTATCCCATAATCCAATTAGTCCCATGAGCCTCATTGGCCCTATAAGTCCTATAAAAAACCTATGACAAATAATTATCACCTTTCCCATCTCCAGGAACTCGAAGCCGAGAGCATCCACATCATCCGCGAGGTGGCGGCAGAATTTGAGAATCCTGTCATGCTCTACAGCATCGGCAAGGACAGCAGCGTCATGGTGCGCCTGGCCGAGAAAGCCTTTGCCCCCGGCAAGGTGCCGTTCCCGTTGATGCACATCGACTCGAAATGGAAGTTCAAGGAGATGATACAGTTCCGCGATGAGTATGCCAAGAAATACGGCTGGAACCTCATCGTGGAGTCCAACATGGAAGCATTCCGTGCTGGCGTGGGTCCTTTCACCCACGGCTCCAAGGTACACACCGACCTGATGAAGACCAAGGCCCTGCTGGATGCCTTGAACAAGTATAAGTTCGATGCCGCCTTTGGCGGTGCCCGTCGCGACGAAGAGAAGAGCCGCGCCAAGGAGCGCATCTTCTCGTTCCGCGACCAGTTCCAGCAATGGGACCCCAAGAACCAGCGTCCGGAGCTGTGGGACATCTACAACGCCCGCATCCATAAGGGCGAGAGCATCCGCGTCTTTCCCCTCTCCAACTGGACTGAGCTGGACATCTGGCAGTATATCCGTTTGGAAAACATCCCCATCGTGCCCCTTTACTATGCCAAGGAACGCCCGTGCGTGGAGATCGACGGCAACATCATCATGGCCGACGACGACCGCCTGCCCGAGAAGTACCGTCCGCTTGTGAAGCCCCGCATGGTACGCTTCCGCACCCTCGGCTGCTGGCCCCTGACGGGTGCCGTGGAGAGCAACGCCACCACCATCGAGGAGATTGTCGAGGAGATGATGACCACCACCAAGAGCGAGCGCACCACGCGCGTCATCGACTTCGACCAGGAAGCCTCTATGGAACAGAAGAAACGCGAAGGATACTTCTAAGGACTCACGCTGAAATCTCAAGAATTGTATTCAATGAGCGATAACATTGAAGCAAAGGTATCTACGCCCCTCTTTGAAAGCGAGGGACTATTGGATGAGTCTGAAGGCCTGGTAAGAGACTCTTCCGACGAAGCCGCCCTGAAAGTGGATGAGCGCCAGCTCACCCGTCAGGCACTCTGGGAGCGCAAGCTCCTGGACTTCAGCCTGCGCAACAACCTGCTGAACACGCGCTTCGGCAAGCGTGCCCTGCAGTTGTCCCTGTCTGACGTTGCACATCTCGAGGACCGCCTGCAGATGGGCGAGAGCTACTCCATCGCCCCCAAGGAAGCCGCGAAGACATCAGCTGATTCCGAAGGAGCAGCCACCGTGCCTGTCGCGTCAGCGTCGGGACACTCCCTCCCCACCCCGCTTACCCCCTCCGAGCTGAAGCCCGTCCTCACGAATCTCTATCGTGGTGCCCGCACAGCGCTGGAGGAGAACGGTGCCAACGCCCTCTTCATCGCCATCGGCATGCTGAAGTGGTATGTCACCGAGAAGAGCGAACAGCCCCGCTATGCCCCCATCCTGCTGTTGCCCGTGGACATCGTGCGCAACGGCGCCGGTTATCTCGTGAGGATGCGCGACGAGGAGACGACCCTCAACATCACGCTCGCAGAGTTCCTGCGCCAGCAGTACAAGTTGCTTGTGCCCGCCCTCGACCCGCTGCCCACCGATGAGCACGGCGTGGATGTGCCCAAGGTCTTCGCTGCCATCCGCCAGGCTGTCAGCCAGCACCCGCAATTGGAGGTCCTCGACGCCTGTGCCCTCGGCCTCTTCTCGTTCAATAAGTTCGTCATGTGGAACGACATCCACAGCAATGCCGCCCGTCTGCAGGAGAGCCCTGTCGTGCAGAGCCTCGTAGAGCGGCGCCTAACATTGGAAGCCCCCGACAAAGAGGTTGATGTCCATGACTTCGACCTCCATGCCCGCCCCTCCGATGTGGCCACGCCCATCAGCGTCGATTCCTCACAGCTGGAAGCCGTCATCGAGAGCGGCGAGGGCAAGAGCTTCATCCTCTACGGCCCTCCCGGAACGGGCAAGTCCCAGACCATCACCAACATGATTGCCAACGCCCTCTATCAGGGCAAGCGCGTCCTGTTCGTTGCCGAGAAGATGGCAGCCTTGCAGGTCGTGCAGAAGCGCTTGGCAAAGATAGGCCTCGACCCGTTCTGTCTGGAGCTCCACTCCAACAAGGTCACCAAAACCCACTTCCTCGAACAGCTGCAGCAGGCCTTGGATGTCACCCACGGCCATGTCAGCGAGGACTTCCAGCAACGCTCCGAAGAGCTCTATGCCCTGCGCCAGCAGCTCAACGGCTATATGCAGGCCGTCCACCGCGTCGGTGCCTGCGGCCTCTCCGTCTATGACTGCATCGACCGCTACATGCAGTTGAGTGCCGATGGCGAAGCCGCCGACCTCTCCCTGCCCTTTGCGCTCCCCCAGCAGAAGACCGCCGCCGACCTCGACGCCCTCACCGAGATCCTCACCAAGCTCGATGCTGTCTTCCAGCTCACCGGCCACCCCATGGGTCACCCCCTGACGGGTCTTGCGCCCAAGGGCGACCGCCGCGAGGACTTCGCGCAGCTGGAGCTGTTGCTGCAGCAGCTGTGCGCCGTGCCGGCTGAGCAGCCCACCGCCCTCGTCGCGCAATGGGAAGCCATCCAGCAGAAATGGTTCCTGCCGCGCTTCTTTGCCACCGGCTCGTTTCTCAAGCGTCTGCAACGCATCGATGCCTCCCTGACCAAGGGCCACATCGCCGACTTCATCGCCAATCTGTCACAGGTGACGACGCCCGCCGTCAGCGCGGAATGGCTACGTCACAAGGATGAGTGGCGCGACTGGTACCAGTGGTCCTCGCAGCGTGCTGCCATCATCTCACAGGGCTGGCAGCCCGTCGTGGACTTCATCGAGGAAGGCCACAGCGGCGAGGAAACCGCTCGTGCCCTCGCGCGTACTTTATATAAAGAGTGGGCCTTGCAGATGATTGACTCCGACGAGGAACTCCGCCGTTTCAGCGGCCTCGTCTTCGAGGATGTCATCGCCCGCTACCGCCAGCTCACCGACCACTTCCAGGAGCTCACGAAGAAAGAGCTCTACTGCCGTCTGGCCGCACGCATCCCCGCCATCTCCATCGAGGCGGCCACGGGTTCCGAGGTCAACATCCTCAAGCGCAACATCGCCAATGGCGGTCGCGGCACCAGCATCCGACATATCATCGAGCAGATCCCCAACCTCATGCCCAAGCTCTGCCCCTGTATGCTCATGAGCCCCATCTCCGTGGCGCAGTTCATCGACCTCAAGACGCCCAAGTTCGACCTTGTCATCTTCGACGAGGCTTCGCAGATGCCCACCGCAGAGGCCGTCGGCGCTATCGGTCGTGGCAAGGCGCTCATCGTCGTGGGCGATAACAAGCAGATGCCGCCCACCAGCTTCTTCGACACGCAGCAGGTAGATGATGAGGATGCCGAACTCGACGACCTCGACAGCATCCTCGACGACTGTCAGGCCCTCTCGCTGCCCGACCACTACCTCGCCTTCCACTACCGCTCGAAGCACGAGTCGCTCATCGCCTTCTCCAACCAGGAGTACTACGACGGCCGCCTCTTCACCTTCCCCTCTGCCGACGACCGCCAGCGCAAGGTGTCGCTCGTCAAGGTCGAAGGCGTCTATGACAAGGGCGGCAAGCGCAGCAACCGCGCCGAAGCCGAGGCTGTCGTCAGCGAGATCATCCGTCGCCTGAACGATGCTGAGCTGTCACAGCGCAGCATCGGCGTCGTAGCCTTCTCCGTGGCACAGCAGAACCTCATCGAGGATGTCTTCATGGAGGCCATCAGCGGCAAGCCGGAATTAGAGGCGCGCGCGCTCCAGAGCGAGGAACCCATCTTCATCAAGAACCTCGAGAACGTGCAGGGCGACGAGCGCGACGTCATCCTCTTCAGCATTGGCTACGGCCCCGACAAGGACGGCAACGTCAGCATGAACTTCGGTCCGCTGAACAACCGCGGCGGCGAGCGCCGTCTGAATGTGGCTGTCTCGCGCGCCCGCTATGAGATGATGGTCTTCTCCACCCTGCGTGCCGAGCAGATTGACCTGCGCCGCTCGCAGGCTGCCGGCGTAGAAGGCCTGCAGAAGTTCCTGAAATATGCCGAGGGAGGAGACTCACCCCTCACCCCTCTCTTGCAAAGAGGGGAACAGGAAGAGGGCCTTTCCGCTGACATCGCCGCAGCCCTCAACAGCCTCGGCTACAAGACAGCGCTCAATGTGGGCCGCTCCAAGTTCAAGGTCGATGTTGCCGTCGTGGATCCTCAAGACCCCGACCGCTATCTGATAGCCATCCTCATCGACAACCACGCCCGCAACGCCACGAAGATAGCCCGCGACCGCGAGCTCACACAGCCCGCCGTCCTCGAAGGACTCGGCTGGAAGGTGCTGCGCGTCTGGAGCATCGACTGGCTGCAGAACCGCCAGCGCGTGCTGGACACCATCGTGGCTGCTATCGAGACGCGCAAGACCGCCACGAAGGCTGCCCCCCTCACCCTCACACAACCCAAGATTGTCGAGGAGAAGGCCAAGGCCGTGAAGCCCGCAGCCATCGTCAGCAGAGACGGCACCAAGCGCGACATCGACGACATCCCCGATGCCACCATCGACAAGGTCGTCCTGCAGATTGTCAACGAACAGATTGCCATCCCCCTCGATGGCATCAAGCTCGCTGCCAACCGTATGCTCGGCTACCAGCGCCGCACCACCCGCATCGACAACGCCATCACCCGCAGCGTCGCCCGCCTCATCAGCGCCAAGCAGATCCTGCGCGACGGCGACACCCTCAAAGCAATTTAAACCTCTGAAATTAATGAAGTTAAAGTAGTTAAGCAAAATCACTTGAACCATTAAACTCTTAAACTTTTAAACCCTTGAACTTTTTGAACTCTTAAACTCTTGAACTCTTGAACCCTATGAAAGAACCCCTCGATATCAAAGCATACCTCGACGCCGACGAGAAGAAGGACCTCCTGCGTCTGCTCACCGCCGGCTCCGTCGATGACGGCAAGAGCACCCTCATCGGACGCCTCCTCTTCGATTCCAAGAAACTCTACGACGACCAGCTCGCCGCCCTCGAGCGCGACAGCAAGCGCGTCGGCAATGCCGGTGACAGCATCGACTACGCCCTCCTCCTCGACGGCCTCAAGGCAGAGCGTGAGGAAGGCATCACCATCGATGTCGCCTACCGCTATTTCTCCACCAACCGCCGTAAGTTCATCATCGCCGACACCCCGGGACACGAGCAATACACGCGTAACATGATTACCGGCGGCTCCACAGCCAACCTCGCCATCATCCTCGTTGATGCGCGCAAGGGCGTCATCACACAGACGCGCCGCCACACCTTCCTCGTCTCGCTCCTCGGCATCAAGCACATCGTGCTCGCCGTGAACAAGATGGACCTCGTGGATTTCAGCCAGCAGGTCTTCGATGACATCGTGGCCGACTACCGCAAGCTCACCGACCACCTCGGCATCGACGATGTCACCTGCATCCCCCTCTCCGCACGCGAAGGCGACAATGTCGTGGAGAAGAGCGACCGCACACCGTGGTACAGCGGCCCTGCCCTGCTCCACTTCCTTGAGACCGTGCCCATCCATGCCGACCGCAACTTCGACGACTTCCGCTATCCCGTGCAGTATGTCCTGCGCCCCGACCTCAACTTCCGCGGCTTCTGCGGCAAGGTGGCCAGCGGTATCGTACGCGTCGGCGACGAAGTGATGGCGCTGCCCAGCATGAAAAAAAGCAGGGTGAAGGAAATCGTGGGAACAGACTCTGTACAATTGTCAAATGGTAAATTGTCAAATTGTCTAATCTCTGAGGCTTTCCCGCCCCAATCCATCACCATCACCCTCGAGGACGAAATCGACATCAGCCGTGGCGAGATGATTGTCCATCCCGACAACCTGCCGCACATCGGACGCCACTTCACCACCATGCTCGTGTGGATGGACGAGGAGCCCATGGACACCGGCAAGCAGTTCTTCCTCAAGCACAACACCAACACCACCCGTGCCACCATCTGTGCTATTCGCAACCGCGTTGATGTCAACACACTCGAAGAGAAGCCCGGCAAACCGTTCCAACTCAATGAGATTGGTCAGGTCGATATCCTCACCGCCAAGACACTCTTCTTCGACGCCTACGCCAAGAACCGGCAGACAGGCGCCTTCATCCTCATCGACCCCATCACCAACAACACCTCCGCCGTCGGCATGATTCTCGCTCCGCTCGACGAGAGCGCCCTCGAGAACGACCTCGTGCCCACCCTCGACTTGCCCAAGCTTGGCATCGCCCCGGAACACTATCCCGCCATCGAGACCGCCGTCAAGGAGCTGTCGCGACAAGGCATTGAAGTGAAAGTGAAGCTCTGAGGGTTCAAGAGTTCAAAAAGTTCAAGAGTTCAAGAAGTTTAAGTGCCAAAAACCAAACGCCAAAACCCAAAACCAAAAACCCAAAAGCCATGGGATTATTAAAGTTTGAAGACCTGCCTGTGAACACCCTTGTTGGCGCCGATTGGAAAACATTCAAGCGGATGACCGATGGCAAAGAAATCGACAAGGGTTATCGCACGAAATACTATCTCACGAAGAGTATTTGCCGTCTGCTATCACTGATGGCGCCCATCCAAGAACGTCGCTATCAGAAACTGTTGGCCGACAAGCCCTTGGAGCATGACCCGTTATTTATCCTTGGCCATTGGCGCTCAGGCACCACCTTTGTGCATAATATCTTCGCCCAAGATATGCACTTCGCCCACACGACCACATATCAGACCGTGTTCCCCCACATGATGATGTTCGGACAGCCGTTCTTCAAGTTCATGATGAACATCTTCATCCCCTCGCAACGTCCTACAGACAAGATGGAACTGACGCCCGACCTGCCTCAGGAAGAGGAGTTCGCACTCACGAACATGACACCCTGCTCCTACTACGACTTCTGGTTCTTCCCGCGTCAGATGATGGATTTCTGCGACCGTTATCTCACCTTCGAAACCATCACCGAATCGGAGAAACGCGAGTTTCAGGAACAGTTCCTGAAGATAGTCAAGATCAGCCTGTGGAACACCGGCGGCACCCAATACCTCTCCAAGAACCCGCCGCACACGGGTCATGTGAAAGCCCTCGTAGAGATGTTCCCCAATGCCAAGTTCATCTATCTCATGCGCAATCCCTACACCGTTTTCGAGAGCACCCGCAGCTTCTTCACACAGACCATACAGCCGCTGAAACTGCAAGACATCAGCGATGACGAGATAGAGATGAACGCTATCCACGTCTATCCCCGTCTCTACAAAGCCTATCAGGAGCAGAAGAAGTTCATCCCCGAGGGCAACCTCTACGAGGTGAAGTTCGAGGAGTTCGAGCGTGACGCCTACGCTGTCACCAAGGACATCTACGCCAAGCTACAGCTCCCCGGCTGGGAAGAGTCCGAGGAAGCCATACGCAACTACATCGACAGTAAGCGCGGCCACAAGAAGAACCAGTACGAGTACTCCCCCCGCACCATCCAGCTCGTCAACGAGCACTGGGGCCAAGCCATTGACGACTGGGGCTACGAACCCAAATTCTAACTTTTTAATTTTATTCAATTGATGGCAAGCAGCACCTGCGTTTCATTGTCACCAAGATGGAGGATAGTCAGCTCGGCGGCACCGTCACCTTCTTCGATGACAATGTGACCTTCGATGTCATCATGGAACCCACCTGGTAATATTTGACAAAGAAAAGGGGCTGTGTCGTTGGTGAAGTGCCCCCGAAAAGTTGGACAGATTAATAACTGTTTATAACTCTCTGTTGTGAGCTCGGTATTGCACCGGGCTCATTCCTTTTAACCTCAGTTTTATTCTTTTATTGTTGTACCACCAGATATATTTTCTTAGTTC
>SUYG01000025.1:0-119387 GCA_015060555.1 Prevotella sp. | reverse complement strand
TGCGGCATGGGCTCCGAAGATGTGGGCGCTGAGGATGCGGCCCTCACCGGGTTCGGTGCACAGCTTCACCATGCCCTCTGTCTCATTCATCGCCAAAGCCTTGCCGTTGGCGCGGTAGAAGGATTTGTGACACTCGAAGGGTGTGCCCTGTTCCTTCAGTTGGTCCTCGCTGGGGCCTACGCAGGCGGCTTCGGGTACGGTGAAGATGGCGGCGGGCATCACGTCGAAGCGGATATGATCCTCGATGCCGAGGATGCGGTTCACGACGTGGTGGCCTTGGTATTCGGCGGCGTGAGCCAGCATCTGACGGCCGTTGACATCGCCGATGGCAAATAAAGACCCCTCCAAACCTCCCCGTAAGGGGAGGCTTTCTTTCCCCCCATCGCAGAGAACTCTGAAATGTTCATCAACGGGGATGGCGCCATTGCGCTCAAGGGTGATTCCGATGGCTTCGAGGTTTAGCCCCTCGGTGCGCGGCTTGCGCCCTGTAGCCATCAGGACGACATCAGCCTCCACTGAGAGTTCCTTGCCTTTCTGCTCAAAGGTGATGGTTAGCCCCCCCTCTCCCGCGGGAGAGGGGCTGGGGGTGAGGCTTTTTACACCTGCTCCCATATAGAACTTAATTCCCTCTTTCTCCATCTGTTTGCGCAGACGCTTGGCGATGTCGCTGTCGAGGGCAGGCAGACACTCCTTGAGGAACTCGATGACGGTCACTTCCGAACCGAAGCGCTTGAAGACACTGGCAAACTCCATGCCGATGACGCCGGCACCGATGATACAGAGGCGCTTGGGGAGCTCTTTAAGGGAGAGCAGGCCTGTGGAATCTACGACAAGCCCCTCTCCCTGCTCCCCCCGTGGGGGGGAGGGCCGGGTTTCCGCTTGAGAGCTTTCCAAAGGAATTGGAGTCCTCCCCCCCATGGGGGGAGTTAGAGAGGGGCTTATGTTGAGCATCTTGGATGTGCTACCGGTGGCGATGATGATGTTGTCGGCTGTGTAGCGCTGACCGCTGGGCGTCTCCACCGTGTGAGCATCGACGAACGAAGCACGCTCACGTACCAGCGTGATGTTGGGGTGGGAGAGGAGTGTCTCTATCCCGCTGCGCAATTGCTCCACCACTTGCGGCTGCCGCTCGATAGCTTCCTCGAAGGATGCCGAGTGGACGAACGTCTTCGTGGGGATACAACCTACGTTGAGGCAGGTGCCTCCGACATGTTCCTGCTCGAAGATGGTGACTTGAAGTCCGTGCTGTGCGGCGTGGAGGGCGGTCTTATACCCCCCGGGGCCTGCTCCGATGATGATAAGTTGTGACATAAACGATGATTACCTGGTTTGTTGGCACAAAGGTACAAATCAATGAGTTTGCCACCAAATGAAAGAAGCAATTTTTAGTGCTGAACTCATATTTATAGGTGTAATCTTTGGCCGTTAAATAAATAACGTATAATTTTGTGCCGTTTTTAACTTTAATCATCTAAAATTTTAATTAAAATGAAAAGCGTAAAATTCTTTTCTCTGTTAGTATTGGCTATGGCTGCTGGTCTGGCCTTCTCTTCATGTAGCAAGGACAATGACGGCGGCAGCGGTAGCGGAATCCTCCCTCCCGCAGTTAAACCTCAGACACCTGCCGATGCCCGCTATGTCATCACAGACATGAGCAGCGACATCGATTTCATTGAACTCACAAAAGACATGCATTATATTGTGTCTGAGTCAGATTCCTACATGACCAAGTCCGATGCCGAGCCACGTATCGTCGAAGGAACATACACCATCAAGGACGGTGTTTACTACCTCGAGGGCTGGGGTACCATGGTTATTAGAACTGTGGAAGAGGGCGTTGAGCTCGATGTGACACCTATAGGCGCCACACAGGCTGTTACCCTGACGGCTGAATATGAGAAGCCTATCATCACAGACAATAATGCTAAGAAGCTTTGCAAGTCATGGATGTACAAAGCATTTAACGTCAAGATGCGTATATTCTTGAAGAAGTTCGATAAGGATTATACCCCGCAGGAGATGCAGCAAATGCCGGCAGATATCAAGGCATTCATGTTAAGTGCTGTTCCGGCAGCAATGCGTCCGGCCATTGAGGAAATGGATTTTGGAGATATCACTCATTCGATTGACATGGAAGGCTTCGACATGAAGCGTACCTTCACCACCTACGGCACCGTTGTAGGTCAGAACGAGAGACGTACTGAAATTGACTACTGGCGTTGGTATGACCAGAAGAACGGTATTATCTGGATTGGACATAATCTGGACAGATTCGAAAATCTCGGTGATAAAGAGGTTGAGTCAATATTTGCTGTCAGCTACCGCGGCACTCAGCTTTGCCTCACCTTGGCAGGTTTCGATATGCAAACCATGATGGGGGTTCAATTACCTGATATCCTAAAGAATCTCCTGGATGCAAGCATGGACTTCAGCGCTGCAATGATATTCGATCCTGCTAAGTAAGCAGATTTTAAAGTAATAGAAAAAGAAAAGAGGCTTTGCCATTGGCAAAGCCTCTTTCTTCGTGTCGAAGCGTCAGGGATTACTCCTCCACGCTTTTCCAGTACGTCGTAATCGGTTGCTTGGCAGCTAAGACATCATCCACACGTCCGATGGGTGTGTTGTGGGGAGCGGTCTTGACCAGCTCGGGGTCGCTCTTGGCCTCGGCGGCAATCTTGTGCATCACATCGATGAAGGCGTCGATGGTCTCCTTGCTTTCGTTCTCCGTGGGCTCAATCATGAGGCTCTCATGGAAGAGGAGGGGGAAGTAGATGGTGGGAGCATGGTAGCCGTAGTCGAGGAGGCGCTTGGCAACGTCCATCGTGGTGACGCCCGTGCTCTTATCTACGAGACCATCGAAGACGCATTCGTGCTTGCACAGACCCTCGATGGGGAGGAGGTAGTCATCGCGCAGGCGTTCCTTAATATAATTAGCGTTGAGCGTGGCCAACGGTCCTACCATCTTCACGTTCTCGCGACCGAGGCTGAGGATGTAAGCGTAGGCCTTCAGCATCACGCCGTAGTTGCCGAAGAAGGAGCCGATGGAAGACCCACCCCCGACCCCTCCCGTGAGGGAGGGGAGACCTCCAGCTTGTTTGTCATCTGTCGCATAGACGATGCGCAGCCCCTCCCCTCCCTGACGGGAGGGGTCGGGGGTGGGTCTTTCTATGCGTGGATAAGGCAGGAACTGCTCCAAACCCTTACGCACGCCGACAGGGCCGCTGCCAGGACCGCCACCGCCGTGGGGCGTGGAGAAGGTCTTGTGCAGGTTGATGTGCATGACGTCGAAGCCCATGTCGCCCGGACGGCATTCGCCGAGGAGCGCGTTGAGGTTAGCACCGTCGTAATACATCAGACCGCCTGCCTTGTGCACCATCTCCGTAATCTCCATCACACGAGGCTCGAAGATACCGAGGGTGTTGGGGTTGGTCATCATCATGGCTGCCACCTGATCGCCCATCTCGTCAAGGAGCTGGCGCAGGTGCTCGACATCCACCGTGCCATCGGCCAGGCTCTTCACCTCCACGACCTCAAGACCGCAGACAGCGGCCGAGGCGGGATTGGTGCCATGGGCTGAATCGGGGATGAGCACCTTCGTTCTAGCCCCTCTCCCCGCTCCCCCCGTGGGGGGGAGGGCTGCGTTTCCGCTTGCCACGTTTTTTGAGGTACAGGAGTCCTCCCCCCCATGGGGGGAGTCAGAGAGGGGCCTCTCGTGATAAGCTCGGATGACCATCAGGCCTGTCAGCTCGCCGTGGGCACCGGCACAGGGATTCAGCGTGAACTCACTGAGGCCTGCCAGTTCCGCGAGGGACTGCTGAAGGTTGTAATAGACTTCGAGGGCACCCTGGCATGTCTCGGCGGGCTGTAGGGGATGCAGGCCAGCGAAGGCTTTCATGGCGGCAATCTCCTCGTTGATGACGGGGTTGTACTTCATCGTGCAGGAACCGAGGGGGTAGAAGCCGTCGTTGACACCGAAGTTGTTATGGCTGAGGTTCGTGTAGTGACGCACCACGGTCAGCTCGTCGCACTCTGGCAGACGGGCTGCCTCCTTGCGGCGCAGCGACTCGGGCAGCTCGGAAGTGCTGTGCGTGCGGTCGTAGTCCTGAGGCAGGGAGTAACCTTTGCGTCCAGGCTTCGAGAGCTCGAAAATCAGGTTTCCGTATAATGTTCTGTTCATGCTCGTACCTCCTTATGTTCTTTTAAGATTTCCACTAACTCATCAATCTCCTCGGGTGTGCGTTGCTCGGTGACGGCCAGCATGAGCGTCTTCTCGCCCACTTTCACACCTGCGAGGTAGCCGCATTCGGTGGCTTCAGCCATCAGGGCATCGATGTCGCCGTCATAGTCAACACAGAACTCGTTGAAGAAGGGCTGGCCGGGGAAGGTGTCTTTGAACTTACCCGTGGTCAGGAGCTTGTCGTGGAGACTGTGGGCGTTGGCATAGCTCATCTCAGCCACCTCGCGCAGACCTTCCTTGCCCATGAGCGAGAGGTAGATGGTCACGTAGAGTGCCATGAGACTCTGGTTGGAACAGATATTAGAGGTCGCCTTCTGACGACGGATGTGCTGTTCGCGGGCTTGCAAGGTGAGCACGAAGGCGCGCTGGCCGCGGTTGTCGAGGGTTTGTCCCACGATACGCCCGGGCATCTTGCGGATGAGTTTCTCGGTGCAAGCCATGAAGCCTACGCCAGGACCGCCGAAGGTCATGGGGATGCCGAGGCTCTGGCCTTCGCCGACAGCCACGTCAGCACCCCACTCACCCGGTGTCTTCAAGATGGCGAGGTCGCTGGGGTTGGCATTGACGACGAAGATGCCCTTCTGCTCATGGATGGCATCAGCGATGCCTGTGTAGTCTTCCACGATGCCATAGTAGTTCGGCTGCTGCACTATGACACCAGCCACGCCGCCTTCGGCCAGCTCCTTGTTGAGCGCTTCGCGGTCGAGGGTGCCGTTCTTGGCGGGGATGAGCTGGAGGGGCACACCGTGGAAGTGAGCGTAGGTCTCGACGACGCGGCGCACCTTCGGGTCGAGGGTCTCGCTGATGAGCACGCGTGTGGCCTTCTTGGCATTGCCCCAAGCCATCATCATGGCCTCGGCAGTGGCGGTGGCGCCGTCGTACATCGAGGCGTTGGAGATGTCCATGCCCGTGAGTTCGGCAACCATCGACTGATATTCGAAGATGTAGTGCAGCGTGCCCTGCGAGATCTCAGCCTGATATGGGGTGTAGGAGGTCAGGAACTCGCTGCGCTGGATGATGTTCTGTACCACGCTGGGAGCGTAGTGGTCGTAGCACCCGGCACCGGCGAAGCAGATGAGCTGTTGGGTGTTCAGCGGGTGTGTCAGTTGCTCGAAGAAGAGGCGCAGGTCGGTCTCGGAGAGCGCATCGGGCAGGTTGTAGTCACGCTTGAAGCGTGCAGCCTCGGGCACGTCGGCGAAGAGGTCGTGGACAGACGACACGCCTGTCACCTTCAACATCTCCTGCAGATCTTCTTCGGTATGTGGAAAATACTTAAACATACTTTTTCTTTTTTACAGCGAATTACAGCGAATTAAACGAATTATTCATTGCCTCTCATATGATGAATACGTACAGAAAAGAGTACATCCAAAAGATGAATGTGGAATAATTCGTTTAATTCGTTGTGTTGAATAAAATTACTCTGCGCAATGCTTCTTGTATGCCTCCACGTCCATGAGGTTGTCGAGCTCGGACGGGTCGGAGAGCTGAACCTTGATAATCCAGTTGCCGAAAGCGTCCTTGTTGAGGAGTTCGGGCTCATCTTCGAGAGCTTCGTTGATTTCCACGACGGTGCCGCTGACGGGAGCTATCAGATCGCTGGCGGCCTTCACGCTCTCCACGGCGCCGAACTCTTCGCCTGCGGTGACTTCGTCGTCCACCTCGGGCATATCGACATATACGACATTGCCCAGTGCGTGCTGAGCATAGTCAGAAATACCAATGTAACCAAATTCGCCTTCTACGCGAACGTACTCGTGTGACTCACTGTAATAGAGTCCTGATTCAAAGTTTGCCATAAGTAACGGACCCCCTCCCCGCTCCCCCTTTAGGGAGAGAGTAGAATGTATTTGAGCGGCAGAGGTTATAGGGTCATTCTTTAAGATATTATTAATGTTTATGAAATGCAAAGGATAATAATGTTGACTACCCGCAGGTTCTCCCCTCCCTCGCGGGAGGGGCTGGGGGTGGGTCTTTATTTCTTATAACTCTTGTTATAGAATTGCTTCTTCACCACCACGCCGGGGAACACCTTCTTGCGAATCTGCACCTGTAAGGGTGTGCCGAGCTTGGCATAGTCGGCTTTGACGAGTGCCATGCAGACGCTCTTATCGACGCTGAGGCAGTGGTAACCGGTCGTAACCTCACCCACGGCCTCGCCTTCGGGTGTGAGGACAGGGTAGCCATGGCGGGGGATGGCTTTGTCGGCCAGCTCGATGCCCACAATCTTCTGTGCCACGCCGTTGGCTTTCTGCTCTGCGAGAGCTTCCTTGCCGATGAACTCGGGTTTGTCGAGCTTCACGAAGATGCCCAGACCTGCCATGATGGGGCTGATGTCGGCGCTGAGTTCGTCGCCGTAGAGCGGCAGACCTACCTCGAAGCGCAGTGTGTCGCGGCAGCCGAGGCCGCAGGGCTTGCAGCGTCCGCTCTCCATGAGCTTATCCCATGCCTGCTGCGTGAACTCGTGGGAGCCGTAGATCTCGAAACCATCCTCGCCAGTATAGCCGGTGCGGGAGATGATAATGGGGCCCTCGGGAGAATCCTCGGGAACGGTAAGGGGCTTGGCCGTGTAGAACTTCAGTTCTGCGCAGGGGAGGCCGAGGACTTCCTCGACGACAGTCTGAGCCTCGGGACCTTGCACGGCGAGCTGGCCGTAGTAGTCGCTCTGGTGCTCGAAGGTGATATTGAAGCCCTGCATCTGCTGTTGCATCCACTCGACATCCTTATCGATATTGGCGGCATTGATGACGAGGAAGAAATCATTCTCGCCCATCTTATAGACGAGCAGGTCATCGACCGTGCCGCCGTTGGGGTAGCACATCATCCCATAGTAGATTTGTCCGACGGGCGCATTGGTGACATCATTGGTGAAGATGTGCTGCACGTAGCGCTCTGCATCGGGCCCTGTGATGCGCACTTCGCCCATGTGCGAGACATCGAAGACACCGCAGTGCTGGCGCACGGCGTTGTGCTCATCGGTGATGTTCGAGTACTGGATGGGCATGATGAATCCGCCGAAGGGCGACATCAGTGCGCCGAGTGCCACATGGCGGTCATAGAGACAGGTTTTCTTTTCCATATATAAAGTTGGGGTTAAGGTATTCTTGTTCGAGGACTTCAATGGCTTTTACATCCTCATTGGTCAGAAGTATCTCCTGATGGCAAAGATGCCTGATGGCGAAGTGCTTGAAGTCTTCGATGGAGATGTCGGTATGCTCTTTCAGCAGGGTGATGCGCTGACGCACGCTCTGCACGCCGTGCTTCGAGAGCTTCACCTGTGGCGGTGTGATGGTGTGGAGCATGTGCTCCATGTCCGTGTCGAAGAGCATGGTGCCATGCACGATGCTGTGTCCGGGTATGTGGTAGAAGGCATTGCCCGACACCTTACGGCCGTCAATGAGGACATCGTTGTTCTCGTTGGACGTGGCGGAGAGGCCGAGCTTGCGAAGCATCTTACACACCATTTCCATGTAGCGGGCGAAGGTCGTGACGACCTCATCGGAACGGGTGATGTAACTCATCATCACATTCGACATGTCTGCATAGACACAGCCGCCGCCGCTCTTGCGGCGATAGAGCTGGATGCCATGCTCGCGGCAGTAGTCGAGGTTGACCTCGTTCTCAATGACCTGATTGCGCCCGAAGATGACCGATGGCTGCACCTGCCATAGGAAGAAGACATCATCGCCTTCGTTGAGTTGACGCGCAGCATACTCTTCCATCGCTAAATAGAAACTTAGACGTCGGTTTTCCTCAAAAGGCAATGTTAGATAAGTCATATAAAGGTGGTAAAGTGCATTTCGGGTGCAAATATACTTATTTCCTTTTGAATGCGCCTTATTTTTGAGAAAGATTTATCATCTTTTCACGCGTTAAGTGTGATTTCCCCGCAAAGAGGACGACACATCTGTTGCCGAATGAACTCTGCGTCGTTGCTGTGGGCCAATAAATGCATGAGTTTGGCGATGGCGCATTCAACAGTGCCGTCGTAGCCAGAAATGACTCCGGCGTTCCTCAGAAGGAAACCGCCACTATAGCGTGCCATCTGCACAGGGCCTGCAGCGCATTGTGTGATATTGATGATGACGATGCCGCGTTGTGTGGCTTCCGTGAGCATTTCCATGAGCCAGGGCAACTGGGGCGCATTGCCGCTACCGTAGGTCCGCATCACGACACCCCGCAGATTGGGAATGGTGAGGAGATAACGAACTGTGTCCTCTTGAATACCTGGGAATAGTGTGAATACAACGACGCCCGTATTCATGGCGAAGTGAGGTGTCATTGGGCGCTCATAATCAGGGCGCAGGATGAGGCCTTCATGGTAGATGATATTAACACCTGCGTCTGCCAGAGGCGGCAGGTTGAAGCTATCGAAGGCGTTGAAGCCCTCGCTGTTGATTTTCGTGGCGCGGTTGCCGCGCAGCAGTTTGCCGCTGAAATAGATGCAGACCTCCGGAACGCGCGGTGTGCCGTCGGCATGGTGTGCAGCAGCTATCTCGATACTGGTGATGAGGTTCTCCTTGCCGTCGGTGCGTAACTGGCTGATGGGCAACTGCGAACCGGTCAGGATGACGGGCTTCGTCAGGTTCTCCAGCATGAAGCTGAGGGCCGAAGCCGTGAAGGCCATCGTGTCGGTGCCGTGGAGGATGACAAAGCCGTCGTAGCGGTCATAGCCGCCCACGATGATCTCCACGATGCGGGCCCATAGCCGAGGACTCATGTCGCTGCTGTCGATGGGCTCAGGGAACTGATAGACATCGATGCCGACAGGGATGGCCTGCAACTCAGGCATGCGCTGCACGAGATGGTTGAAGTCCAAGGGCTCCAACGCATCAGTGGCGGGGTTGCGGTCCATGCCGATGGTGCCGCCGGTGTAGATGAGAAGTACGCGACCTGTGTGGGGCAAGGTGTTTAGTTTAAAGTTTAAAGTTTAAGGTTTAAGGTTTCAAGTTTCAGGTTTCAGGTTTCAGGTTTCAAGTTTCAGGTTTTGTCAGCGCATGAGCTTCTGGCCATTGCGGATGAAGATGCCCTTCTGTGGAACCTGGGACAGCCGGCGTCCGCTGAGGTCATACACCGCGCCAGCCTCTCCCCCCCTTGAAAGAGAGGGGGCGGGGGTGAGTCCAATGCCCACCGGCACCGTTTCCTTCTGCTGCCACAGTCGCACATTGTCAATATAGATGCGTGTCTGGTTGGCAGCACCTTGGTTGGCCGTTGTCTGGAGGCCGAGGCGCAGGGTGACATCTTTGATATCAGCTGTGTAGGACAGCAAAAAGGGCACGGTCATCTGTTCCCATGTGCCGGCCGCAGCGGGAAAAGGGGCGTAGTACTCCTTGCCTTCTGCCACCACGCCGCAGAGCAGGGTGTTGACATTACCTCCGGTGGTGGCAATCACGTTGGGGGCCGTGCGACGGCTCTCATTGGCGCAGTCATAGCGCAGGTCAAAGGTTAGGGCGAAACTTCCGCTCTGAGGTATCTGGATGGTCTGGCTGATGGCATTTGTGCCTATCGTCCAGGAATTGAGGATGCTGAGGCAGCGAGTGCCCACTTCCTCCTCAAACGCAGCAGGCACAGCCATGATGCTGGCGCTGTTGCCTACGTTAGAGGGCGAGACACAGTATTGCGTGAAGCTGTAGGGCATGGAGTAGAGGAGGCAAAATTTGCTGGCAGGAGAAAGGTTGGACTCTGCCTTCCAACCCTTCACGGGCAGCACCTGAGGAAAGTTACTGCTGGCGGCACTCACCGACTGTGTGTAGCAGGGGTTATAGGCTACGTTGTTCAAGGTGATGTTGCCTGTCGTGCCCCACGTGATGTCCTCCTCGAAGCTCGGGTTTACGATGTAGTTCTCGGTGATGTCCTCATAGTAGAAGGGCTCTAACTCCTCGGTGTAGGCATGAATCTGTTCGCCGTCTAGACGAACCACCACGGTGCCCTCAATGGTCTCGGTCTTGGAGATGGTCTTGCCATCCACGAAAGCTGTAATGGTAATGGTCTCCGGTTCGTCACCCAATGTGCGGACGTAGAACTGCAGGTCATCGTAGGGGTTGAAACCCTTGGTAGCGATGCCGCTACCCTTGATGAACACCTTGAGCGGCTGCATGAGCGAGTGGTTCTCATCGAGGGCGATGGTGGCCGAACTCTTGCTGTCGGTGATGAAGGTCTCCGTGGTGAGCACGGGAGCTCCGTAGTCGCTGGTGAGGTCCTTCAGTTCTGCCTTATTACTGCTGCCGCCAGCGAGATTGGCAACGACGAGGTAACGGGTGCCGTCGGGGTCGGCGCAGACGAGGCCGTTCCAACCGTTGGGGAGCGCGTCGGTGAGGCTGGTAGCCTGCGCTGCCAAGGTCTTAGTGACAGCGCTATCGACCTGACTGTAATAGATGACAGCCGCACGGTCCACCACCTTCCCCTTCGTGAAGCTCTCGCTCTTTGCGGAGTACATGGGATAGAACTTTGAACAGAGGATGCTGTTGTTGTTGGCTTGTTCGCCGAAGGCCATCTTGCCGGTTCCGCCCACGGTGACCACGCCGATGCTGTTGTCTATGTTGGCCCAATCAGCATCGAACTGCACCATCTTCTTACCGTCGCTTTGTGTGCGGCCGTTAGCGTAGTACAAGGTGCGCTGCGGACGTGTGAACTCATCTGTGGTGATGGCCAGCATGCCGCCGCGACGACCTGTGATGGTGCCGCTCTGCAACCCCTTCACATTATTCATATATATGACGGCATTGCCAGGCGTAGCTGCCAGCACGAAGCTGTTCTCGAGAGTGGCATCGTTGGTGTTGATGCGTCCGTTCATTGTGAAGGCGTTGTCCTTCAGGTCGTAGATGCCGCTCACGACGGGTGTGGCGTTGGTGCCCTTGCCGCTGACGTTGTACCATCCCAGGAAGTTACCCGTGTTGTTGGCGCGGAAGGGGCAGACAATCTTGTTGCGGTCGGGCGTGGTGTCGGTGAAGTAGCCCGTGTAGCTGCTCAGCCCCGTGCTCCAGGAGAAGGTGACGAAGCGGTCCTTGCTGGAAGCGCGCACGATGTTCTGGCTCTTGAAGAGGTGGGCATCCTGGTACTCGGCACAGAACTCCTGCCATGTGGCGGGCTTCAGGTCGGCGGTGGAGGCCACGGAGTGCATGAGATAGGTCATCATCACGCGGTGTGCTTCCACACCCATGCGGCGGCTGCCGACATCGGAGCGCAGGAGCCACGAGCCGTCGGTGGTGGTCGTCTGGCGTGCCTTGATGAACTTATAGGCCATGTTCTCCAGCAACAGGGCGTTCTTGTCGCGCAGGAAGCAGGCCATGGTGGAGTAGGAGGTTATCTGGTCGAAGAGGAACAGGCTCCAGTCGTTGCCGTTGGGCATCGCCAGCTCACCATCGGCCAGTGCGAGCCAGTTCAGCACGTCGCTCTGCACATGCTGCTGGTTGTGCATCAGCGCATTGGTCTTCCACTTTGGGTCGCCGCCTTGGAACAGCAACATCGCCAGATGGGCCTCGCCCAGCTCCTGCTGCACCACGTTCTGATAGCTGGTGTGGAACAGGTTGTGGTTCTGCAGCGTGTAGTCGTCGTAGAGGTTCTGGCCGCGGTAGTAGCTGGCCACCGTCTTCTGGTCGTAGTCGGGGTCGATGACTGTCTGGTCATTGGCGTCATCCACCTGTGAGTAGCTGTTGATGGCGAACGCACGCAGACGGTCGAACCACTGGCTGGCCAGCGCATCGTTGGGGTAGAGGCCCAGGGCGCAGGCCAGGATGTCAGCCTCCCAACCGTTCTCCTCGGCTTTCGTGTCGCCGGCATAGCCCGTGGGGATGCTGCGTCCGAGCTCGTAGTTGCATTCGGCCTTCACCATATTATATATGTAGGTCTTCTGGTCGGCCGTCAGCTCATCCATCAGGAAATGGGCGGAGTAGCAGAGCGACATCGCCCACAGGGAGCTCTCCCATGTATATTGCGATGTGGAGGTGCTGCCCCAGTAGGCATTGCGGCTGGTGACCTTGAATTTATTGGAATTGTGGCTGCTGTAGCCCCAGATGAGGCTTTTCAGAGCCATGTCTTTCACTTCAGCCCATGTGATTCCTGCGGGCAGAGTCACCTTGCCTTGAGCATATTTGTAGAGGAAGGCACACACCATACTGAAGTCAGCATTTGGGCGCACCACCTTCTCATCATTGTTAGTTCCTTCAGTGTCCTTGAAGTAGCCACAGTCCTCACCCTTGGAGGTGGGCGATGCGCAGGGCGTGTAGCGGCTCTTCATATAGGTGAGGTGGTTGGTCAGCATCTGCAGCAGATCCTGCATCATCGTGGCCTCAGGTACGAAGTCATGCGTGATGACGCCTTCCGTGGGCGACGCCACATCGGTCTCCTTGCCGCCAATGATGGTGGGTTCCACGTAGTCGTCGGGAATGCTGATGAGGCGCACGTCATCGATGGCGATGCAGCTGCCGCCGTTGCCGAAGGTGTTGGTGAAGAGCAGCGTCACAGCCTCTGGAGCTGCTACCGTGAACACCACCTTACCCGTGCTCCAGCTTGTGGCACCCATGATATCCGTGCTGCCGGCTTCAAAGGAATAGCTCTCCGAGCCCAGCGTCGTCGTGGCCCTCACCTCCGGCGTGCAGGAGGACGCAGCGCCGTTAGCGGCAAACGCCTTGTAGCGGAAGGTCATCTGGTACTTGCCTGCGGGCAGTGCGGCTGTGGTCTTCTGTGACAGCGTGCCTGTGGCGGAGCCCCAGCTGAAGCGCTGATAGAAGGCATAGGTGCCGTCGGCGATGGCTGTCTTTCCGAAGCCGTTGTCCGTGGCGCAGTCGGCTGAGATGAGCAGCTGCTTGCCGGGGCTTGTGGTGGTCCACCCCGTGATGCTGCTGAGGTTCCAGCCGCGCAGCCCTTCCGTGCCCTCCTTGAGTTCGGTGGAGCTGTTGCATTTGGCGGCATCCGCCTCGAACGACGGATTCGTGAGGTACTGTGCCGTGACGTCGGTTTGTGCTGAGGCATTCAGGGACAGCATGGTGCCCAATGCCATGAAGATGAAATGAGAGAAGCGTTTCATATCTTAGTTAGTGTAGTCTATTTTGGCCTCAAAGGTACACATTATTATTTATTGCGAGCGTAAAAAACGGCACAAAAGGGCCTAAAATACGAAAAAATGATGCAAAAGAGCAAAAACTTTCAACTTTCAACCATCAACTTTAAACTTTTTCACTACCTTTGCGCCCGCTTTCGGAGTACATCCCTGTCGAGAGGCAGCAAGTGTGATGGCGAATGAAGCAAAATTCATTTAGAGTAACACATTATTCAAAAAACAATGAAAACAATCGAAATCAAAGGCACAGCACGTGTCGCCGGCGGCAAGAAGGCTGCCAAGCAACTGCGTAAGCAGGGCATTATTCCCTGCAACCTCTATGGTGAGCTCAAGGATGAGAAAGGTCTCCCCCAGGCTGTTTCGTTCAGCGCTACCGAGGCCGAGCTCCGCAAGCTCCTCTATTCTCCCGACATCTACACTGTTAAGCTCGACGTTGATGGCCAGCAGTGCCTCGCCATCCTCAAGGAGGCTCAGTTCCACCCCGTGAAGGACAACGTGCTCCACGTTGACTTCTACCAGATCACCGATGAGAAGCCCATCGTGATGGAAGTGCCCATCAAGTTGAATGGTCTCGCAGAAGGTGTCAAGGCCGGTGGTAAGCTCGCTGCCAGCGTCCGCAAACTCAAGGTGAAGGCTGTCCACACCGCCATCCCCGAGCGTCTGGATATCGACGTCACCAACCTCGAACTCGGTAAGACCATCAAGGTTGGCGAACTCAGCTTCGAAGGTCTCGAACTCGTCACCAGCCCCAGCGTTGTCGTTTGCCAGGTCAAGATGACCCGTAACGCACGTAGCGCTGCTTCCGCTGCTGACGAGGCTGAGGCATAAGACTCACCCCCAACCCCTCCCTAAGCAGGGAGGGGAGTATATACCTAAGATTATGTGAGGCGCAAGGAACCAACAATACTTGCGCCTTCATTCGTTAGTGAATCAATCATTTTTTATTATTCCCCAGACGCCATGTTTTCTTTCATTCGCAAGCTATTTGCAAAAGATGCTACTCCCCTCCCTGCACATAGGGAGGGGCTGGGGGAGAGTCCTATGGAAAAATATCTCATCGTGGGCCTCGGCAACATAGGCCCTGACTACGAGGGCACGCGCCACAACATCGGCTTCCGCGTCGTAGATGCCCTGGCGGCATCTGTCAATGAAGAGAAGGGGAAACCCACCGTGTGGGAGGACAAGCGCTACGGCTTCGTCACCCGCATCAGCGTCAAGGGCCGCCAGCTCATCCTCCTCAAGCCCAGCACCTTCATGAACCTCAGCGGCAATGCCGTGCGCTACTGGATGCAGCAGGAGAAGATAGAGCTGGACCACCTCCTCATCTGCGTCGATGACCTTGCCCTGCCCTTCGGACAGCTGCGCCTCAAGCCCGGCGGCAGCGATGCCGGCCACAACGGCCTCAAGCACATCGCCCAGATCCTCGGCACACAGCAGTATGCCCGTCTGCGCTTCGGCATCGGCAGCGACTTCTACAAAGGCCAGCAGGTGGACTTCGTCCTCGGCAAGATACCCCCCGAGGAGGAAGCCCTCATCCCCGAGTGCACCAAGCAAACCACCGCCGCCATCAAGACCTTCTGCCTCGCCGGCATACAGATGGCCATGAATCAGCTAAATAAAAAAGTGAAAAATGAAAAATGAAAGAATGAAAAATAATAGTTTCTTTAGTTCTTTCACTTGATAAAGGTATCATTTATTTTTCACTTTTCACTCCTTCACTTTTCACTCAATGAACACTACTCTTCATTCCTCTGCCCGTCTCGACAAATTCCTTTGGGCCGCCCGCATCTTCAAGACGCGCAGCATAGCTGCCGCCGCCTGCAAGAAAGGGCAGGTGGCTATCGGCGGTGTGCAGATGAAGCCCTCACGAATGGTGAAGGTCGGTGATGTCATTGATGTCCGCAAGCCGCCCATCACCTACAGCTTCCGAGTCCTCCAGGCCATCGAGCACCGCGTGGGCGCCAAGCTCATCCCCGAGATTCTGGAGAATGTCACGCCCCCCGAGCAGTATGAACTCCTGGAGATGAACCGCATCAGCGGCTTCGTTGGACGTGCCCGCGGCACAGGGCGCCCCACCAAGAAGGACCGTCGCGCGCTCGACGATTTCGATGCCCAAACCGGTGATATTCCCATATTCTTTTCCGACTTCGACTTTGATTTAGATGACGACGAAGAATAAGAAGTAAAAGGTGTGTTTTTGGATGTACAAAATACACCTTTTTTTGTGCTTTTTAAGGAAAAATGTTCTCTTATAGTGAAGATTTTTACATTTTATGATGTCAATTGATAGAAACTATATATCTTTGGCACTTGAAAGTTAAAAAAACCATTATATTCATCATAATTTTTGTTCCTATGAGAAAACAAATTCTAACACAGGCGCTCTTAGCCCTCTGCGGAGGCGCATTAGTGCTAACAGCTTGCGTTGACAAGGACTATGATTTTGGAAATCTTGACACGACGGTGAAAATTGGAGATGGCTCCCTGATGCTGCCTACGAGTAGTACAGAGGATATCCAGCTTAACAATTTGTTCTCTTTGACAGACGATGGTGCTGTGATGGAGTCCGCCGATGGTTTCTATTACTTGCACAAGGGAGGCTCCTCCACGGAGCAGACGATTCACATCGGTGAGATCAAGTTTGAATCGCCAAACATTAAGGGCTTTGAAAATATTTCTCTTTATGGGCAGGATGTCCCTGCTTCGACAAAGGCATACGCTCCTAGCCCCGTATCAGATCCAGCTCCTGCTGTTATTCTGTGGGAATATCCTTTTGAAGAAAAGACAGAGATTAAGTTTAATGAAAAAAGCTCAACTCAGATTAATGCTGACGTGCTGGATATCAAGGAAATCGCATTGGGGAACGACCAGACGGTAACTTTCAAACTTACCGTAAAAGATTATGGCACAAAGCTCAAGAGTCTGCGCTTTGGAACACTAAGGATTGAGCTCCCCCTTGGCTTTGACATCGAAAAAGCTATCTATAATGACAATCATCCAGACTATAAAGATAAAGATCCGAAAGACTCGGAGAACCACGTCATAGAAACCACTCCCCAACTGGAAACTAACAAGCAGGTATTACTCTTCGACACAGCACCTTTAGAATTGGCCAAGACCAATAAGGCAAACATCGTGTTGAAACTCAAAGGTGCATATATGGGCAACAACGGTTGTTTCTCTTTCGAGCCCGGTGCTACTCCTATGAAGGACATGGGTAAGGTGAACATGCTGGAGAGCGAGGTCAAGATTCTTGGTGACCTGCATGTTGCAGACGTGGACATCAACTATGATGCGCTGTCCGCGGCTGATTTAGTACAGATTGCTATGGGCAACTATGGTGCGGTACTTCCCACATCCATAAAATTTGATGGCAGAGGCGAGTTCAAGAATAGCGTCTCTCCCTCAGATAATAACTTATATGTCAGTAAGTTCACCGGCTCTATTCACCACGCCATTGACAAGATTGATGACATTCAGTTGAATAACCTCCCCGACTTCCTCACCGAGGATGATGTCTGCTTAGACCTCTCTGCTCCCCAGCTTTTCCTGAAGGTGAACACCAACCTGCCCGTAACAGCTACTGTTCGCGATTTGGTGATGACCTCTTACCCCAAGAACGGTGCAGCTCCGTGTGATGTTGTCATTGCCAAGCAAGGCGTAACGCCGAGCATCTCATTCCTGAGCAAAGAGAATGGATACGTCGTACCTTTGGTGAAGCAACTTGAAAACATCGAATATCCCAGCGAATATGCAAACAGCACTTTTGGTGCTCCCGTTCAGGTGAGCAATCTGGAACAGCTGCTGGTTAAGGTGCCTGATCATCTTTCCATCATGGGCGGTGGCAACAATGGCCGCCTGGTGGTTGAGCTGAACAACTGTGTCGATCTTCCCGTCAACTCAGACTACAAAGTTCAGTTTGACTATATGGCCCACTGTAAGCTGACATTCGGCCCCAACTTCAAGTTGGTGTATCGTTCTGACGAGACCGGCATCGACCTCGGTTCAGGTCTCGACAAGATTTCTTTTGATGCTCTTATCATCGAGGCTCAGATGAAGACCACAATACCTCTCGAGGCTCTCTTGGAGGCTACCCCCATCGATAAGGATGGTAATGTCATCAATGGTATGGAGATTTCCAAGCAGGTTCGTTCGGGCGGCTCTTACAAGGTTGTCAATCCGTTGACGATTCGTGCCAATGCCGACGGCAGTCAGGAAGCTGACAACATCCGTCTTGTCTTAAAGGCCAAACAGGGCAGTATTAATGATTATCTGAAGGAATCTGCGCATCAGTTTGATGGCCTCAAGTTGAAGGCTACTCTCCAGAACACCCATAATATTGATGCATCTCTCCGAGCAACCTCCTATATCAAACTGACCAATGTCCGCATTGGCGTGGACGGCGGTGTCACCATTATAGATAAGTAATAGTAATGGATAGCTCCAGTTAAATGTTGAACGAAATTGAAATATCTACGAATATGAAAACAACTATAAGACTGACATTGGCCGCTTTCTCTTTCATGCTGACTGCTCCGGCCTTTGCACAACAATTCAGTAGCAGCTATTTCATGGAGGGATCCATGTACCGTCATGAGCTGAACCCCGCATTCCAGGCACCTCAGAACTATGTGGCTATGCCCCTTCTTGGCAATCTGAACATAGGCCTGAAGGGTAATCTGGGCATCGGCGACGTTTTCTTTAACCGTAATGGAAAGACAGTCACCTATCTCCACCCGGATGTGACTCCCGCTGATGCACTGAAAAACATCAATGATAAGAACAAGTTCATCCTCGATGTTCGCACGCCAGTTCTTGCTGGTGGCTTTGCAGCATGGAAGGGTTATAACACCATCGGCATCAACCTTCGTGTGATGGCAGGTATACACTTCGGCAAAGAACTCTTTGACCTGACGAAGAACCTCCAGAACCAGAACTATAACATCGGTAGCGCAGCCCTTATGTCGCAGGCATTCGTGGAAGTGGCTTTCGGACACAGCCATAAGATCAATGACAACTGGACAGTCGGCGGTAAACTGAAGTTCCTCTTTGGCGCTGCCCGCCTCAACGCAGAACTCCAGGACTTGCAGATGAACCTGGAAAGCCCCAACGAATGGAGGGCAACAGCAAAAGCTCGCGTGGAGGGTAATGTTACCGGTTTGGAACTGTTGAGCAAGCATGCAAAATACAACGACGAGACCAAGAACACGAAGGTGGATCCTGCCACAGGCGAACGCTATGGCTACGACACCATTGACGATGTCAAGTTGGACAAGCCGGGTCTGGGTGGCTTTGGCCTTGCCCTTGACCTCGGTGCTGTCTATGACTTCAAGGACCTCGTTCCCGGTTTGAAGGCCAGCCTCAGCTTCATTGACCTTGGTTTCATCCACTGGGACGAGACCCACGTCATTGAGAACAATGGCGAGGAGTTTGTCTTCGACGGCTTCCAGAATATCCGTGTCAAGGATGGCAACGAGAACAACAAGACGCTCAGCAACCAGATTGATGACCTCGGCGACCGTCTTCAGGACCTCTACCGCTTAGAGAACAAGGGCAACACCGGTGGCTCCACCCACGGCATTGGCCTTACCATGAATGTTGGCGTGGAATACACACTCCAGGCTTATGACAAGATTCGTTTTGGCTTGCTCTCCACCACCCGCTTCCATGGTGACTACACATGGAACGAGGAGCGTCTGAGTGTCAACTATGCTCCCTGCAACTGGTTTGACATGAACATCAATGGTGGTATCGGCACCTTCGGACCCTGCATGGGTTGGATGCTGAATGTCCATCCCGTAGGCTTCAACTTCTTCATTGGCATGGATCACACCTTCTTCAAGGTTGCTAAGCCTTACATCCCCATGAACAAGAATGCCGACTTCACCATTGGCATCAACTTCCCGTTCTCCAAGCCTAAGAAAGCTTCTAACAGTTGATGACTACCACCTGAGTGATATACTCAGCGAATAAAGAATCTTAAAAATATTCGGGGAACAGAGATTTTTGCAAAAAAAACTCTGTTCCCCGTTTCTCTTTCTGATGTTTCTTTTGGTTTTCCAAGAGCTTTAATGTACCTTTGCAGCCGAAATCTAATTCTTACATCATACTCATGGCCATTTCTTTCTTTAGAACCCCGCAAAAAACGATTATCGCCACGCAGGCGAACCATCAGTTAACTCCCGAAGAAATCCAAAAATTATGCTGGCTCTATGGCGATGCAACACTCATTGATGCTACCACCCTTGACGGCACCTACGTAGGTCCCCGCCGCGAGATGATAACACCGTGGAGCACCAACGCTGTGGAGATCACGCAGAACATGGCCATTCAGGGCATTCAGCGCATCGAGGAGTATTTCCCGGTGGACAATGCTGAGGCCGAGCATGATCCCATGCTCCAACGTCTCTACAAGGGCCTCGATCAGGACATCTTCACAGTCAACATCCAGCCCGCTCCCATCCAGCACATCGAGAACTTGGAGGAGTACAACGAGCAGGAAGGCTTAGCCTTGTCGCCCGAGGAGATTGAATACCTGCACAAGGTGGAAGGGCAGCTGGGCCGCAAGCTCACAGACTCCGAGGTCTTCGGCTTCGCACAGATCAACAGCGAACACTGCCGCCACAAGATCTTCGGCGGCACCTTCATCATCGACGGCAAGGAGATGCCCAGCAGCCTCTTTGCGATGATCAAGCGCACGACACAGGAGAACCCGCACAAGATCATCTCCGCATATAAAGATAATGTGGCCTTCGCCGAAGGACCCGTCGTGGAGCAGTTCGCACCCGCCGACCACTCTACCAGCGACTGGTTCCGCGTGAAGCCCATCGAGAGCGTCATCAGCATCAAGGCCGAGACGCACAACTTCCCCACGACCGTAGAGCCCTTCAACGGTGCCAGCACAGGCACCGGCGGTGAGATTCGCGACCGCATGGGCGGCGGCGTGGGCTCTTGGCCGATAGCGGGTACGGCGGTGTATATGACTTCGTATCCGAAGTCGGCCGCGCCACGTAAGTGGCTCTACCAGACACCTGAGCAGATTCTCATCAAGGCTTCAAATGGTGCCAGCGATTTCGGCAACAAGTTCGGCCAGCCACTGATCACTGGTTCTGTGCTCACCTTCGAGCACGAGGAGAACGGTGAGCAGTATGGCTACGACAAGGTCATCATGCTGGCCGGCGGCGTGGGCTACGGCACAAAGCGCGACTGTCTGAAGGGCACGCCCGAGAAGGGCAACAAGATTGTCGTCGTGGGCGGCGACAACTACCGCATCGGTCTCGGCGGCGGCTCCGTCAGCAGTGTAGATACAGGCCGCTACAGCAGCGGCATCGAGCTGAATGCTGTGCAGCGTGCCAACCCTGAGATGCAGAAACGCGCTTACAACCTCGTGCGTTCGCTCTGCGAAGAAGATGTCAACCCCGTCGTCAGCATCCATGACCACGGTTCGGCAGGCCATGTGAACTGCTTGAGCGAACTCGTGGAGGAGTGCGGCGGCCTCATCGATATGACCAAGCTGCCCATCGGCGACCCGACGCTCTCCAGCAAGGAAATCATCGCCAATGAGAGTCAGGAGCGCATGGGCTTGCTGATTCAAGAGGAACACATCGATCACGTCCGCAAGATTGCCGAGCGCGAGCGTGCTCCGCTGTATGTCGTAGGTGAGACCACGGGCGATGCACACTTCGCCTTCGAGCAGGGCGACGGTGTCCGCCCCTTCGACCTTGACGTGGCCCAGATGTTCGGTCACTCCCCGAAAACGGTGATGGTCGATGAGACGGTGGAAAGGCGCTATGCGCCGGTTGAGGGTTTAAGGTTCTTCAAGCGTGAAGCGTCGCATGGCGCCGAGCGGATGGATGAGGGAGGCCAAGCGCAGCGCACCATAAACGATAAACCTTCCGCTCGGCCCAACGGGACGCTTGACTCTTCAAGAGCCCTCAACGACGCCCTCACTGCCGTCCTCTCGCTGGAAGCTGTGGCCTGCAAGGATTGGTTGACAAACAAAGTCGATCGTTCTGTGACGGGTAAGGTGGCACGCCAGCAATGTCAGGGCGAGCTGCAGTTGCCGCTCTCTGACTGCGGTGTCGTAGCCCTCGACTACAAAGGAGAGAAAGGTATTGCTACAGCCCTCGGTCATGCGCCGCAAGCCGGTCTTGCCGACCCCGCCGCAGGCTCCGTCCTCTCTGTGGCTGAGAGCCTGACGAACATTGTGTGGGCGCCGCTGGCCGAAGGCCTCGACAGCGTCAGCCTCAGTGCCAACTGGATGTGGCCTTGCCGCTCGCAGAAAGGCGAGGATGCCCGTCTGTACAAGGCCGTAGAAGCCCTCTCGGAGTTCTGCTGTGCGCTGGAAATCAATGTCCCGACAGGTAAGGACAGTCTCTCCATGACCCAGAAATATCCCGATGGCACGAAGGTCATTGCTCCGGGCACCGTCATCGTCACTTCCGGCGGTGAGGTCAGCGACATCCGCAAGGTCGTGAGCCCTGTGCTGGCCGATGAACCTAAGAGCGCCCTCTACCATATCGACTTCTCATTCGATGAGCTGCGTCTCGGTGGCAGCGCCTATGCCCAGAGCAAAGGCAAGGTGGGCTCCGATGTCCCCACATGCACGAATCCCGAATACTTCCGTGATGCCTTTGACGCTGTGCAGGACTGCGTGAAGAAGGGTCTGCTGCTGGCTGGTCATGACATCAGCGCCGGCGGTCTCATCACCACCCTCTTGGAGATGTGCTTCGCCAACACGAAGGGCGGCCTGAAGGTCAACCTCAACAACTTCGCCTGCGAAGACCTCACGAAAATCCTCTTTGCCGAGAATCCCGGTGTCGTGGTGCAGGTCAGCACCAAGCATGAGGAAGAGTTCAAGAAGCTGATGGACGATGCCGGCGTGGGCTATATATATATAGGTGTACCTGCCAAGGAGCGTTCGCTGCGCATCCGCAAGGGCGACTTCGAGGAGACGCTCGACATCGACGCCCTGCGCGATGTCTGGTATCGCCCGTCCTACCTGCTCGACACGAAGCAGAGCATGAACGGCTGTGCCGCAGAGCGCTTCAAGAACTATAAGCAGCAGCCCTTGGAATGGCGCTTTGCGCACACCATAAACCATAAACCCTCATCCCTCAACCGCCGCCCCAAGGCGGCCATCATCCGCGAGAAAGGCACGAACGGTGAGCGTGAGATGGCCTACAGCCTCTACCTCGCCGGCTTCGATGTGAAGGATGTCATGATGACCGACCTCATCACAGGCCGCGAGACGCTGGACGACATCCAGATGATTGTCTTCTGCGGCGGCTTCTCGAACTCCGACGTCCTCGGCTCTGCCAAGGGCTGGGCCGGTGCCTTCCTCTACAATCCTAAGGCCAAGTCAGCTCTCGACCGCTTCTATGCCCGTCCCGACACCTTGTCACTCGGCATCTGCAACGGATGCCAGCTGATGGTCGAGCTGGGCCTGCTTTGGCCCCTCTCTAACTCCCCCCGTGGGGGGGAGGACACCCTGTCCTCTGGTGGAATGGTCGATAATATTGGCTTGGCTGCTCTCCCCCCCACGGGGGGAGCGGGGAGAGGGGCCGCTATGCTCCACAATACCTCGCACAAGTTTGAGTCCGCCTTCCTCGGCCTCACCATTCCTGAGAACAACAGTGTGATGCTGGGCTCTCTGGCTGGCAGCAAGCTGGGCATTTGGGTGGCTCACGGCGAGGGCAAGTTCCATCTGCCACAGCCCGAGAGCGACTATCATGTGGTGGCCAAGTACAGCTACGACCAGTACCCTGGCAACCCCAATGGCTCCGACTACAGCGTCGCCGGCCTCTGCTCTGCCGACGGCCGTCATCTGGCCATGATGCCTCACCTCGAGCGTGCCATCTTCCCCTGGCAGTGCGCCTACTATCCCGCTGACCGCATCAAGGACGAGGTGACACCGTGGCTCGAGGCGTTCGTGAATGCAAGGAAGTGGTGCGAGCGCGCCAAGCCTCAACCATAAACCCTCAACCATAAACCATGCTATCTCTTTTTAAAGTATTTTGGGGTATCGGCCTCTTCACTATTGGCGGCGGCTATGCCATGATACCGCTGATTGAGGCAAAGGTGGTGGATGAGAGGCAGTGGATCAGTCGCGAGGAACTGTTGGACCTAATGGCCGTAGCGCAGTCCTGCCCAGGCATCTTTGCCGTGAACATCGCCATCTTCATCGGCTACAAGATTCGTGGTACGTGGGGAGCACTGATGGCCACCCTGGGCTGCATCCTGCCTTCGTTCCTCATCATCCTTGCCATCGCCCTCTTCTTCCGTCAGTTCCAGGATAATGTGTGGGTAGCACGTGCCTTCCGTGGCATCCGTCCCTGCGTTGTCGCCCTTATCGCGGCGCCGACGTTCAAGATGGCTAAGAGCGCTCAGATTTCTCGCTACAATATCTGGATTCCCGTCCTTGGTGCCTTCCTCATCTGGATGTTCGGTGTCTCGCCCATCTGGGTCATCATTGCCGCCGGACTGGGCGGGTATCTGTATGGTAAATATATAACGAATGTATAATTGATAATGTATAATGTATAATTAGCACGCCGTTCCGGCGTTAGGCTTTCAAGATGACATGAAAGATAATAATATTCTGGCAGAGAAAAGTTTGGATTTTGGCGTTAGGACTGTTAATTGTTACAAATTCCTATGCAAAGAGCAGAAGGAATTTGTCATGTCTAAACAAGTCTGCTCGTGAAAATGAATAACCACACGCCAGCCAATTATACATAATACATTAAATCCATTATCAATTATACATTATCAATTATACATTATCAATTATACATTATCAATTATCAATTATCCATTATCCATTATCAATTATACATTATCCATTATCAATTATACATTATACATTAAAGTGATCTACCTTCAGCTCTTCTATACCTTCTTCCTCATTGGCCTCTTCGGCTTTGGTGGTGGTTACGCGATGATCTCCATGATTCAGGGCGAGGTCGTCACCAACCACCATTGGATGACGATGGGCGAGTTCACAGACATCGTGGCCGTATCGCAGATGACGCCTGGTCCTATCGGCATCAACTCCGCCACCTACGTAGGCTACACCGCTGTCGTCAATGCCGGCGGCTCTGAGTGGATGGGCATTCTCGGCTCTGCGACCGCAACTTTCGCCGTCGTGCTTCCCTCGTTCATCCTGATGCTGATGATTTCCAAGTTCCTGATGCAGTACAAGCATCACCCCTCCGTGGAACACGTCTTCACGGGTCTGCGTCCTGCTGTCGTGGGCCTCTTGGCAGCCGCCTGTCTGTTGCTGATGACGCCCGAGAACTTCTCCACACCGTCCGACTCGCCTTGGCAGTTCTGGATCAGCATCGCCATCTTCGTCGGCACACTCATTGCCTGCCAGGTGTATAAGCTCAGTCCCATCCGGACACTCCTCTTCTGTGCCCTCGTGGGGATACTGTTGTTTTAATGTATAATTGATAATGTATAATGTATAATTGATAATGTATAATTGATAATGTATAATGTATAATTGATAATGTATAATTGATAATGTATAATGTATAATTGGTACGCCGTTCCGGCGTTAAATTTTTATGGAAAATCCTTCTTTGCGCAGCTAATTATACATTATACATTATCAATTATACATTAAAAAGCGCAGTGCCCCCTTCTCGACCACATCATAGACAGCCCATCCCAGCTGCGTGGCCTCTGCTGCGAGGCTGAGGCGTTGCCATTGAGGCAGGCTGGCATCCAGCACCAGCAGGCGAGGACGATAGGCCTCACTGAGCGTGCCCAGCCTTCCGCCATGGAACCCTCTCACCACCCACAACACATCCACCTCCGCCGCCGTTCCGTTTGCGGCAGTATCCCCGTTTCCGCTGTCCACCATCACAGCCTTCAGTCCCTCTTTCAGCACTACCGCTTTCCTTCCCCTCAGCACCTGCGGCTCTGCCGTCAGTCGGCGTCTCCAGAAGTCGCGGCGGATGTACTTCATTCCCGCTTCCAGCGAATCCGGTTCCGGCATCAGCAGCCAGCTCTGCTCCGGCGAGGCGATGACGTGCAGTGCCGGGCAGCGACGGTTGTGATAGACCACCACCTGCGGCTCTGCCTTGCGGCTCCAGAAGTCGTGGATGGTAGCTCCAGGCCAGTGTGCTGCCTGCGCCATCAGCCACAGCTGTGCCCACACAATCCATGAAAGGCCTGTGCCTAACCACCCTGCAGCCATCGGCCACAGCCATGACAGCAAGATGAGCAGCAGCGCGAGATAGAGTAGGAGCGTGGTCAGCGGTATCAGCACGATGCTCAGCAGCGGGCCATAGAGCGGTATCTGGTGGAAATAATGGGCCGCCAAAGGCAGTGTCAGCACCTGAGCACAGAGCGACACCGCTACCAGCTTGAAAGACCATAGCAGCCAGTAGCGTTCCAGACGGAAGACCAGATAGCGCCACCGGTTGAAGATCCATACATACAAAGGATGATAGAAGAGGAGGATCCCCGCCACGGCGAGGAAGGACAGCTGGGCACCGACATCGAACAGATACATGGGCTGCCACAGCAGCATCACGATGCCCGTGAGCAGGAGGTGCTGGCGCGGCGAGCCATAGCGCTGCAGCAGACTCGCCACCACGAAGATGGAGGTCATCAGCGCGGCGCGCACGAGCGATGACGGCATTCCTGCCAGGAAGGTGTAGCCCCCGATGAAGAGGAGGATCATCACACCCACAACCTTTCGCCACCGCGACAGCAACAGCCTGCTGTTCATCCATGTCAGCAGCAGCCCCACAATAATGCCAAGATGTAGCCCGGACAGCGCCAGCAGATGACTGGCGCCGGCTTGTGCGTAGAGGTCGCGTGTGTCTTGTTTCAGCAGCGAGCGGTCGCCCATTGTCATCGCGCTCACGATGGCCAGCGTCTGTTCCTCTATCCCCAGCGTCTTCACTCGTGACAGTATCTTCTCGCGCCACGCGAGGCCTTTGCTCATCGGTCCTGCGTCATCACCCTTTTTCCTACCCGTGGTGCCGCTCACCCATTGCCATCGTGCCACGTCGAACTCATCGGGATTCCCTCGGCTCACGGGGTTCCCCTGCACCGCCCATTCCCGGTGCTGCCGCTCTGCCACCGCGGCATAGCGTGCGAAGCCTACCGACAGGAAGAACAGGAATGTCAGCACGGAGAATACGGGGTAGCGATGCGTTAGCGGGTGCCGCAGCACCTGGCGATAGCGGAGCAGTGCCAGCAGGGTGACGAGAAGGCAAAAGCCCCATGGGGCCAATTGCACCCACAGGGCTTTTGTCATGTCTGTTGCCATCCATGTGGCATCGTACAGAAGGATGTCGCCCGCTGCAACTCCCGCCATCAAGGCGAAGAATGCGATGACGACCGGGCGGCTCATGAAGTCAGTTGCTTCAGCATCTTGACTTCTTCAATGGGATCAGGAGCACCAAAGACGGCGCTGCCCGTGACATAGACATCTACGCCGGCGGCAGCCAGGTTGGGCGCCGTCTTGCGGTTCACGCCGCCATCCACTTCGATGAGGGCCTGCGAGCCGGAGGCCGTGATGAGCTGTCTCAGGCGGCGAACCTTGTCCAGACTGTGCTCGATGAATTTCTGTGCACCGAAGCCGGGGTTGACGGTCATCAGCATCACCACGTCCACGTCGCAGATGATCTCTTCGAGGGTGGCGACGGGTGTTGCCGGATTCAGCGTCACGGCGGCCTTCATCCCGGCCTCGTGAATCTGCTGAATAGTGCGGTGGAGATGCACGCAGGCCTCCTGATGCACGTTCATGATGGCGGCACCGAGGTCGCGCACCTGCGAGATGAACTTCTCGGGCTGCACAATCATCAGGTGAACGTCGAGTGGCTTGGTGGTCAGGCGCGCCACATGCTCCAAAACGGGGAAACCAAAGGAGATGTTGGGCACGAAGACACCATCCATAACATCCAAGTGCAACCAGTCGGCTTCCGACTGGTTGAACCATTCCATTTCGCGCTCCAGATTGGCGAAGTTAGCTGCCAACAGCGAGGGTGCAATCAAATTCATGCGGGGCGGTACATTCTTGCGAACTTGCGAAGATGTTGCAGGGTGGATGTTCGCGGCTCCAACCCCAGAGTTCCATACTGGTTGTTGTCTGTTGCGAAGTCGATAATCTTCAACTCCACGGGGATGAGTAGAGGTTGCTCCATAGGCATAACATGGATGATGTTCTATACCTATAACGTGCACATTTCTTCATTTATTGTGCAGTTTCCTCTTTTTTGTTGAAAATTTTCAACTCTCCGCTCGTGGCGGCGCACTCCTTAGCGCGCCACCTTACGAACGGTGTTACCTTGCTTGACGACGAGCACGCCGCGGGCGGGCACCTTCCAGAGGTTGAAGGTGGCTGTGGGAGCGGTGTGTACGAGGCGGCCCTGCATGTCATAGACGCGGGTGATGCCGTCGTCCATGGGCTCTTGCTTGACAGTCTTCACGCCCGTGAGCAGGAACTCTTCCATGATCTCCGGACCCGTGATTACACCGTTGCCGCTGTCGTCGATGGTGAGGGTGAAGCAGATGGGACCCGTCAGCTTTCCATAGTAGCGTACGGGCTGGTAGCTATCCTCGTTCGCAGCGCGCGATGCCACATAGAGGCGGTAGCTGTGTCCGGGCTCGAAACTTGCTGCTTCGGGGTAGCCCAAGAACTGTTGGTAGCCGGCGCCCATGTTCAGCGTCACGTCATTTTCTTGACGATAGATATCCAAGTAGGCAGGTTCGCCACCGTCCAGGTCCTGGATGACCATGTAGAAGCGACCGGTGAAGGTCTGGTAGGTAGCGGAGTGGAAGTTATCCAGCGTCACCTTGATGGCCGGATTCTCATTGGGGGTGTAGTAGAACTTGCATTCCGAGGTTACCATGCAGGAGTGGTAAGCATCTATGGGCAGCGGCTCCACGGTGATGCCCGTCAGCATCTGAGCATTGTCGTTGAAGTTGCCTTGTGGGCAGTTGAAGGCGTCCAGTGCATAGAAACCATCACACCATCCGTACCATCCCCAGTTGATATCAATCAGCCCGTCGGCATCGATGCCATGAAGGATAAAAGCATGAGCTTCAGCCACTTCATAAATCTCCTTCGTTTCGGAGTCTTCTATTTCATGGACATATTCGGCACCATAGATAATCGGGCGTTGAGCCTGCAGTTCACTATAGATGAAGGAGAGCCATTCCTCGTCCGTATAGTACATTCTCGGACGGAACTGAATGGCAGATGCCGAGTAGCTGAAGTTTTTGGGAAATGCAACGGCAGCATCGGACAGCGACGAACTGGCTGCGCCGTATTCGTATTGCATCTTCACGGCAGCGCCGCAGTCGCGCATCAGCGTGGCAATGGCTTTGGCTTCGTCTTCAGTGTATTCAATCTGGTCCCAGCTATCTGCTATTTCAGGATCCTCGTACCCATCAATGAGATACCATCCGTAAGCCGACTTAAGAGGCCATGAATACTGGCTGTTCACCTGGACGCTGAAGGGGGTTGGCAAATTGTTGAGATAATAGGAGCCTATGAATTCGGCAGCGGCCGGCCACTGCCAGTAGTTCATGACCTGCCCCATTGCCGTAGCTACACAACCTGTTAAAGCGTGAGTTCGCAGATCACCCTCGCCAACCATTGGCAACAGATCATTGAAGGGCTCATCCTGCGTCCACTTCGTTGTGATCAGAGGGCTTACAGGCGTGAAGTCCACATCTGACTTGAGGGGGGCAGCATCCTTGATGCCTGCCGCATCCATCTTCTGCAGCGTGCGGTTGATGCTGCTGAGCCATGCTTTCATGCCGCAGGGAATCTTGTTGATGTCGAAAGCTCCCTTGGCATAGCCCAGCACCGGGCGCAGGCGGTCGTCGCGACCCACGATGACAAAGCGCCCTTCATTCTCGGGGGAGAACACGGCTATCGCCTTGTCTGTAAACACGCGCTTCAGGCTGGTTGCGGCAGCGCCGTTCAGACCTTTCACCTGGGCGCCAAAGAGTTTCTGCGAGGCAATGGCTGCCATTTCGCTATCACTACGGTTCTCGGCCATCGTCGGCATTGCGAGGGCCACGAGCAGCAGGGTAAAAAACATTTTCTTCATAGTCACTTCTTGTTAGTTTTATACATTGATGCCGCAAAGGTCGCAATAATCGTTTATATAACCAAGAAAATCACAGAAAAAACATTCACACCATGCTCTTTTCGTCGTAAGACCTTGGTCTTACGCGCTGAAGACCTTGCTCTTCTAATTTGAAGACTTTGCTCCTCCAACCAGAAGACCTTGCTCCTCAGGACGGAAGAGCAAGGTCTTTTGGCTTTTGCCACTAGTGGCAAAAGCGAACACACTATAGTCCCTAAGCTTTTGCCACTAGTGGCAAAACCGAACACACCATGGTCCTCTGTCGAGTTCTACCGGTGGAACTCGACATCACACCATGAAATATGTTATCTCGCCACTTTGCGTGCCTTGTCACCCTCTTTGATGACGAGGATGCCGCGGGCGGGCACTTCCCAGAGGTTGAAGGATGCCGTGGGAGCGGTGTAGAGCAGGCGACCTTGCAGGTCATAGACGCGTGTGAGGCCGTCGCTGGCCAGCGTGTTGGCTGTGGGAGCTGCGATAGCATCAGCTACGGGCACGGGTTGGCGTGTCGGGTTGACGGTGCTGGTGGCGATGTCCCCTGTGTAAGTGACATCATAGGCCACGCCGCCATCCTGGCATAGAATTGAGCGCCAGACGCCATCGCGCGGATCGTAGCCGCCGAAGCTCATGCGATAGGTGTGCCCGGGTTTCAGGCCCTGCTCACCATCGATAAAGTAATAGTAGTAGTAAGTTTTCCATTCTTTAGTCTCGCCGAAGTAGCCAGCGCATGGAGGCAACTCTGTCTTGTCTTGCAACTCAGGTGCGATGACCCATGTACTGCCGTCTGTCATATCCAGTGCAAATAATCCTAACACGCCTTTGAAGTCCGTTGCGTTGTAATTGATGAAACCGTAGGGAATGTCAACATACAACGTCGGATGCTCAACGTCTGTAGAATCTTTCTCTGTACCCCACCTGAAGGTGTAAGGTGCACCGGAGTAGCCTTGAATACGTGTCTCAATGTGGTCTGTAGGCAGAGGCGTTGTGCGAATGCCATAGGTCATTGAATGATAATTTTTGAAGTCGTAGCTCGTACTTCTCGGCTTGAGGCTGGTGATTGCATAGTATCCATTTCCCGAGCCGCTCCAGCCCCAGTTGACATATACCAGCCCGTCCTTATCTACGCCGCTGAAAACGAACGCGTGTCCGCCCTGTTCATCATCTGAGGCTCCATAGATAATGGGGCTTTTAGCAGCTAACTCATCGTATATGATTTGCGCCCAAGCATCATGGCTTTCGCAGTAGCTATAGTCCATGTATTTTATACATTCTTCGGGATATTGAAATGCTTGTATGAGGGCGATGCCTGCATCTACGTTCATGGTGCCGCTTCCATAGACACTGTAATCCATGTGGCTGGCATAACCACAGTCCCGCAACAGAATGTCTATATTGTCACTAACCTTTCCAGAGCTTTTGTAAGTGTCAGCATAAGGCCATGTGTATGTGGAATTAACTGTTGCCGTTAACTCCTCCGTCGTCTCTTCTTCTCCGGATGTTTTTGTAACATAATAGGTGGCTTCGAAGGATGCGGAGTTAGGCCATTGACAATAGTTCATGCATTGAGCCATTGCAGTGGCGACACAGCCAGAGGCGTAAGAGTTAGGTGTGGATTTGCTATACGGATAGCCTTGGTCCCATTTTGTCTTCACGAAGTTGCTCACGGGCGTGTAGGTAGCTGTCGTCAGGAACTGCCCACGTGGTGCCTCCGCTTTTTCGGCATCAGCAATCTCTGTGCTCATTTCTTTGAGGAACCAGCGCAGACCATCGGGCATATCGGTGGCAGGGAAAGGTTCCGTGGAATAGCCCCATATAGGTTCTACCTTGTCGCTCTTGGCAACAATCACAAAGCCATCTCCGTCAGTGGGGGCGAAGACGCTGTAGGCGCGCTCTTCTGAGACACACAGTACGGCGTTCGTTTGGGAGGCGGGGGCGCGCCGTCCCTTCACATTCATTTGTGTGTAAAGCTTTTCTGTGGCAATTGCCTGCATTTCCTGCAGGGAACGGTCTTCTGCGACGGCAGGCAGCACTGCCGTCATGATGAGCAGCGCAATGAAGGATCTTTTAATAGACGTATTTTCCATTTGAGGATAGGTTCTGATAAATTCGCTGCAAAAGTACGCTAAATAGTTAGAATGGCAAAATATTTGTATGTTTTTATTCCCCATTCAGTCACTCGCTTGATGTAAGACGAAAAAAAGTTGCGCCGGAGACCGGCGCAACCTTTATCATGATTTGTGTGAACAACATCAATCTGGAATGAAGAAGTTGTAAGCATTGTAGCCTAAATTACCGGCACTGACATAATACTGCAATATGAAGAAGCAGCTGTAGTCTTCATACATACCATTCTCGTAACCAGCTTCAGTTACAAAAGCAGCATCACCTTGCCAGTAACCAATATCGCGACAGCTAATGGGGCCATATTCTCCATATTCATAGGGCGTAGCTGTCGGAGGAACACGGAAGAACTGGTAGTCGCCGTCATCGTCAGCACCAGAGATGTCCAACATCTCCAACTTCATGCTATAGCCTTCTCCATAGACATCTTTCAAGCGATACAAGTGATCATTGGTTGTGCAGATTTGCAGCGTGGTGGGAAATGAGCCGGTTCCAAATAAGGGCTGAAACATGCTAGCCAAGTAGTATGTACCTGTGCAGATATCTTCCCAGTCAAGGCCGAACACTTTAGCCTGAGCCAAAGTCTTCTCGCCGCCACCGACAGAAACAACGGAAATGGTGTAAGCACCAAAGAGATCTGTGACAACGAAGTCTTTATACTTGCCTCCGCTGAAGGAATCGACATCCAGCTCCAGCTGCTTTCCCTTATCCTGTACGCGCTGAATCAATTCAGCTTCAGAAATATCGGCTACGTCCGAAGAGGGATCTACAGAGTAGAAAATCTGCTCAACTTTGTTGTTGGCTGTGACACGTACTTTAAAGTCATTGTCAGGATTGTTTGGGAGGGGAGCTTCGTAGGTGTAAACGGTGGAGAAGGGCTTCCCATCGTTACCGGGCTCGTTACCTTTTTCTTCCGTGCAGGCGGCAAATGCCATGATGCCGGCAGCCAACAATAAGAAACTTTTAAAATATGTTTTCATTGTGTAATCTTTTTAGTTTGTTTTTTATTGGAAGCTCCAATCTCTTACCAAGTGAACTCGGGTGAGTCGCCATCGGGCTGAACGGGATTCGGATTCTGGACAAGACCCTTGTTGTAGTCGGGCTCTGTTCCACCGAAGCACCAGATCATCCAGTTGGGCACGCCGTCGGGGGTGTTCCAGCGGAAGCCCTCGATATGGTTAGAGTTGGCATAGCTGCGGATGATGCCCTTGTCCAGACGACGGATGTCGAAAGTGGCGAAACCTTCACCCCAAAGCTCTACGCGACGCTGCCACCATACCTCGTTCTGGAACTTGGGGGTGCTCATGTTGTAGTAGGCCTCGTTGTGTGTGCCATAGACGTAGGCGGGGTCACGTGTCAGGGCGAACTGGGTCAACAGCTGGATGCCCTCATTCTCCTTACCGGGTTGCATGCCGACAGCTTCGGCTTCGATCAGATACATCTCTTCCACGCGCATCAAGGGAACTGCGACAACCCAAGCATCATACTTCACATCAGCCTTACCAGAGGCATTGCGGAACTTCAGGGATAAGCCGCCAGGGCCGTATTGTGCAGCATCTGCAGTGGCGAGCAGTCTCTCAGGATAGTAGGAGTAAGCTTCCAGGGCGGTGATCATGTCTTCTTCCTCCATATCATCAATGGCGAAGTCAACAAAGCACTTCTTACGGAAGTCTGTAGCGGGGATGGTCTCATACAGGTGACGGTCAATGACATTGGGACCACCATAGTTGGCAGCATAACCGCAGTCAAAGCCATTCTCAAGAATCATCACAGAACCCCAGCTGGAGTCACCGTCATTCTCAAGAATGTTGGGGTCGGTGGGACGGAAGGTGAGACCGAACATCCAAGATTTGTTGGGGCTGTTGAAGCCTGTGTCGCGGCTGGTGTAGGCAGCCTCGTCCATGATTGTATAACCCGCCTGAGCCTTCTTTGCATATTCTGCGGCTTTGGGGTAGTCCTGCTTCTCCAGATAGGCACGGGCCTTCAGACCATATACGACGGACACGTCGGGCGTATAGACATCAGCACGAACATAGCCATCCAGATACTTCTCGGCCTCATCCAAGTCGGAGATGATGAAGTCAAGCATCTCGTCGAAAGGAACGCGGGGGTTGTTGGCAGCCTGCTCAAATGATGTGGCTTCAGTTATTTTAGGAACAGTCAGAGCCTGGGGGTTCGAGTTATATGATTCTGCGGCATACATTCGGGCAATATCCAAGTACATCATTGCACGGATAGCGTATGCAATACCCAAACCGGGCTTCTCGGTATCCTTAGGATTGCCGTTGACCATTGCAATCACGGAATTACAGTTCTTGATCCATGTGAAGTAGTAAGTCCAGGGGAGCTGAGTTACTGCCCATCCGGGAGCCAGATAGGAAACATCGTTGTACCAAGTCTGATACCAGTTGTTCGTGCCGACAGGAATCACGTCCTGACCTTCCACGTCGCGCGTTAGGAAGAACGAGGGATAGCCATAATCCCATACGCTATGACTACTTCCGTTGTAGGTGAACTGACCATTGAGTGTACTGGTGAGCGATGTGACAAATTTGTCAAAAGCGCCAGGTGCACTCGTACCCTGTTCAGCTGTAATATAGCTGGTCTGAGGGTTGACCTCCTCTACGCAGCTCGTGAGCATGGGAGCACCGAGCAAGGCAAAGAGCAGTGTTGAATATATCTTTTTCATAGTGTAATCTGTTGAATATTGTTTAGAATGAAACCTGAACGCCACCCATGATTGTGCGGACGGGAGAATAGACATTCACGCTAGCCATTGTGTCGAAGCTGTAGCGGGGATCCAGGCCCTTGCGAGCACTCCAGAAGCAGAGGTTCTGACCCTGGGCGTAAACGCGAATCTTGCTCAGCTTGATCTTCTCAACCCAACGCTTGGGGAGGGTGTAACCAACGGTGAAGCTCTGGAAGTTCAGATAGCTGGCATTGGTGAGGAATCGGGTGCTGGTGCTGGTGGTGTATTGATCCTGATACTGGAAGCGAGGAATGTCGGAAGTGACATTGTTGGGTGTCCAGGAATTCAGGATGTCCTTGTGCAGGTTTGCACCATTTGCCTGGCTGGAAACCGGGGACATGAGTGCTGCATACTGGGAGTCATAGACCTTACCGCCGAGCTGGTAGTCAAAGCTGAGGCTGAGGTCAACACCATAGACCTCAAGAGAGGTGTTGAAACCACCGATAACCTTTGGAAGGATGGAGCCCTGCTCGTAGTAGCTGGCGTTGTTGTAGTCGGTGGTCGTGGTGGCATGAGCCTTGGCGGGCTTGTCCTGATCGGGAACCAAAGAGCCGTCGGCACTTACCTTCATGTCATTCTCATCGCCTACCCAGTAGAGAGCCTGACCCTGTTCGTTCACACCTGCGTACTCGGGCAGGAATGCATTGTAGAGGGACTTACCTTCTTCATACCACATCTGGAAGACGCGGGCACTGGTGCTCTGGCTGAAACCGCCATTGACTTCCTTCTTGCTTTCGGGCAATGTGATGATGTTCGTAACGTTGTGAGCCAGGTTCAGAGATACGTTCCACCTCACGTTCTTCATGCGGATAATGTCGCCGCTCAAGGTGAGTTCAACACCGCGGTTGCGCATATCGCCAAGGTTCGTGTAGTAGCCGCGAGAACCCATGCTCTCAGGAATGTTCAGCCAGAAGAGCAGGCCGCTGATGCGCTTGTTGTAGAAGTCAAAGCTACCGGTGAAGCGACCATTCCAGAGGCTCCATTCCAGACCTAAGTTGATGTTGGTCGTGGTTTCCCAGCTGATGTCGCGGTTACCGATTTGGGCAAAGGTGGGAGCCATTGTGGTTCCGCTCTTCTGGAGAGCGTAGAGGTCGGTGTAGTTCCAAGCACCAATACCATCATTACCCTGCTGACCTACGGAGAACTTCAGCTTGATCTGGTCAACCCAGTTCGCATTCAGCTTCTTGAAGAAGTTCTCTTTGTTGAGAAGCCATGCAACACCACCGCTCCAGAAGTTACCCCAACGATTGTCAGGATGGAAGTTGCTGGAAGCATCACGACGATAGGATGCGCTGACGAAGTATCTCTCATCGAAGTTGTAAAGTGCATTGGCGAACCAACCTTCAACATTATAGGTAGAAGTATAGGAGTGGGAGTCATCGCGGATGGCAAATGCGTTAATCTCAGGAATATCGGGTGAGAAACCACCTTTCGCGGAAGCATCCAAATACTTGGTGCGGGTCTTGTACCACTCATGACCGGCCAGAACCTGAACGTCATGCTGGCCAAAAAGCTTGTGGAAGGTAAGTGTCTGGATGTAGTTCTGACGGAGAGTGTTGCTCTGTGACTTGGCAATCGTGCCGTCTTCACCTGCAGAAGGACCATAGAATGGGTTGCCATAGCTGCTGACGTTGCTTATGCCAAGGTTGAGATTGTTGGTGGAGTTGAAACGCAACCAATCTGTGAAGTCGATATCCAAGGTGAAAGTACCGTTCAACTGATGACCCTCGGACTCAGCCTTGTTGTACATGTTGGCACCGATGGGGTTACCAGGGGCACTGAAACGGCGGCTCAGACCGGGATAGTTGTAGGAACCCACACCATAGTCATACTGCTGGTTGCCGTATTCGTCAGTCCTGATAATGGGATTGCCATTGGCATCTTTCACGCGTACAAACAGAGGATAAACAGGAGCAATCCTTGATGTGTAGTACATCATGTTGGTGCTGCCCAGACTAGTGTCAAGGTTGGGGTTGCTCTTCGTGTTGCTGTGAACATAACCGATGTTGGTGCCCAGCTTCAACCATTTACGAGCTTGGAAGTCAGCCTTCACGCGAGCGGTGAAACGCTCGAAGCCGGAATGATCGATGATACCATCCTCGTTCAAGTAACCTACGCTGGCATAGTAACCACCGCGTGTGCCACCACCATTGATGTTCACATTGTACTCCTGACGGAAACCATTGTGATAGGCGGCATCAGTCCAGTTATCGGGAATCAGATAATAATCCTCACCGTTAGCGGTGTAGGTGCGGCCTAAGGTTGCATTGGGATTCAGCTTGCCGTTGACACCAATCAGCTGCTCGCCATCGGGTACAGTATAAACATTGTAGCCCAAACCGGTAGTACCATTAATGATGGCGTTGTTAGCCCAAACATTGGCAGCCTGAGGAGTCAAACCGTTCTTGTAGAAAGCATAGTTGTAGAACTGCTTGTAGTAGGTTTCGTAGAACTCACCAGCATTAGAGAAGGTTTCATAGTCCTGAATGGCGCGTGAGTTGGCACCCCACTTCATATCTACGTTGATCTGAGCCTTTTCGCTCTTGCCCTGCTTGGTGGTGATGAGGATAACACCAGCAGCACCACGAGCACCATACAGAGCTGCAGAAGCAGCATCCTTCAGAACGGTTACGCTTTCAATATCCTCCTGAGGAATGTTGGAAAGACTTGCGCTATAAGGAGCACCGTCGACAACAATCAGAGGGTCGGTGTCTGCAAACATTGAAGCAATACCACGGATGTTGATGGCACCTTGACCGGCACCGGGGGCACCGCTACCGCCACGAATCTGCAAACCGGCAACGCTACCCGTAAGAGCGTCTGCAATGTTTGTCGTGATCTTCTTGTTCAGATCATCTGCGTTAAGAACAACGGCAGAACCGGTGAATGAGGACTTCGTCTGCTGACCGAATGCCACAACCATCACCTCGTCCAGCATCGTGTTGTCTGTGTCGAGGGCAATCTGCATACCGTTGCGGGCCTTGACAACACGACGAAGCATGCCGATGTGTGTCAACTCCAGACGACTGTCTGCATTGGGAACAGTAATGGTGAACTGACCATTGAGGTCCGTCACCGTTCCGGTCTTCTCACCTACCACTTTCACTGAAGCGCCAGGCAGGGGCTCGCCGTCATCAGAGCTGATGATGGTTCCCTTCACTTGAATCTGGGCAAAGGCTCCTCCCATTACGAAGAAGAGGCATGCCAGAATCGCTGTTAACCTTTTTTTCATAAATGTACTTTAAAATTAAATGAATTTGGTTATTTTGCAAGATTCGGGGGCAAAAGTAATGAAATATTCACAAACAGCCATAAAAAATGCAAAGAAATGTTCTTTTATATGCAAAATTATGCCAAAATACACATAAGAGAGTGCATTTTGGCATAAAAAATGAGTTGCTTGCTACAAAATGATTGTGGCGGGAGTGCTTTTTCGGCTAGAAACGGCGTAGCTGAAACAGGGCTATTCGCAACCTACGAGGGTCAGATCCTGGTGGGCTGACATCTTGCGCAGGTTGATGATGGCGTAGCGCATCCGGCCTAACGCGGTGTTGATGCTGCAGTTGGTTTTCTCGGCAATCTCCTTGAAGGAGAGCTGCTCATACATTCGCATGCGGACAACTTCCTGCTGGGGTTCCGGCAGGCGATCCACCATGGCGTTCAGCGTGGAGTAGGTCTGCTCGTTGTGAAACTCCATCTCCTTGTTGCCCTCCAGCAGTGTGTGGCCGTCCAGAACCTTGGATTTCTCGCTGTCGTCGAGAATGTCCACGATGGGGCGGCGCTGGCGTGCGCCGTCGATGATGAGGTTGTGGGCAATGCGCATCACCCAGGACGAGAACTTGCCATTCTCGGTGTAGTGATGGTTGCGAATCTGCATGATGACGCGCATGAAAGTGTCCTGAAACACGTCATTGGCCAAGTCGCTGTCGCGCACGACAGAATAGATGTAGGCGTAAACGGGAGATTGGTAGCGATCCAACAAAATGTCGAATGCCTCATCATTACCTTCTTCATAGAGCTTGACGAGCATGGCGTCAGTCTCTTGTTTCAAGTGTTGCATTACTTTCCGAATAGGATGGTTAGGAGTAATGTTTCAGTCGATAGGCAATGATGTTTTTAGTGAATAATGGATAAATGAATAATGGATAATTGGCCTTTTTTGCCGCATACCGGGCGCAAAGGTGACGCTTTTTCCCGAAACCACCAAACTTTTTTGTAAAAAAATGCAATAAAATGCTATTTATTCTGTTGCCAGGATAGGAATGGGTGTCTCAACATCGCTCTCTAAGAGGACGGCGCCTTCCAGATGTGCGCCACGCAGGAAATCTGCCACGGGCATCCGCTTTTTGCCTGCCAACTGGATGTCTGTCAGGTACAGGATGCCATCGCAGAGGGGCACGCTGAGGGATGAGGGTTTAAGGTTGAGGGTTGAGGGGCCTTTTTCCGCAAAATAAACCTTCAACATAGTCTCCTTGCCGTCGGCTGTGCGGAGGGTGGTCCAGGCCGCAGGGTAGGGGGAGAGGCCGCGGATGAAGTCGTAGGCGGACTTCACCGTGTGCTGGCTCCAGCGGATCTCGCAGTTCTCCTTGAATAGCTTGGGGGCAGGTTTTAACTCAGCGACTGAGTCGCTGAGCATAGTGCTTTGCTCCACTGGGGCTATGCGGTTGTTCTCGATGTCATCGACGGTTTTCAGCACGAGGTCGGCACCGAGGTACATGAGTCGGTCATAGACATCGCCCACGGTGTCACGGTCGCCGATGGGGGCGGGCACGCGATGGATGATCCGGCCGGTGTCTATGTCGTGATCGAGGAAGAAGGTGGTGACACCTGTCTCGGTCTCGCCGTTGATGACGGCCCAGTTGATGGGAGCGGCTCCGCGATATTGGGGAAGGAGGGCTGCATGGAGGTTGAAAGTGCCCATGGGCGGCATACCCCATACCACCTCAGGGAGCATACGGAATGCCACGACAATCTGCAAGTCGGCCTGGTAGCTGCGCAGCTCCGCCAGGAAGGCTTCGTCCTTGAGTTTCTCGGGCTGCAACACGGGAATCCCCTGTTCCACAGCATATTGCTTGACGGGTGATGCCTGCAGGGTGTCGTGATGACGGCCTACAGGCTTATCGGGCATTGTGACAACTGCCACAACGTTATACTTGTTCTCAACCAACTTTTTGAGGGACTCCACGGCGAACTCGGGAGTGCCCATGAATACGATTCGCATATATGTTGCTATATATAAAATATGAAATATAAAATATAAAATATAAAACTAAACTTCGTCGCGGGAGGACTTGATGGTCGCTGCTAATAAGCGTAGCAGTTCGTCGCAGTCTTCCTTCATGGATTGATAAGTGGCTTCTGTAATATAGCTTGCATGAAATAAAAGATGGATCCAATATTCTGTTTCGCCAGCTTCTTTTTGGGCGACTTGTAGTTTGTTGATAAAGTCTGCCTTGCTTTGTGCATAAATACCTTCATGAATATTGGCGCCGATACTTGTCCCAGAACGATATATCTGGTCTGACATCATATATTCATGTTTTTTGGTTGTTAAATATTTCCTACAATTAACAATACGAACGCCAAAAGCCTTCGACTTCTCTGCTAAGATGTTATTGTTAATCATCTTTATATTTTATATTTTATCTTTTATATTTTTTTGGGGGGGATCGTTTACTCTTCCGAAAGGTCATGTAGCATGGTGCGATAGGCAGCATCGACGTGACTGCGACGAATGAAGCCTACGAAGAGGCCGTCGTTATCCACGACGGGGAGTGTCCAGGCTTGCGTGCGGTCAAAAGTCTGCATGACCAGCTCCATGGGGTCGTTCGTGGTCAGGCGCGCCGCACACTGCGACATCAGATCGCGGACGAAGACACGGTGGTAGAGTTCGGTGCGGAACATTACATGGCGCACGCGGTCGAGGACAAGGACGCCAAGGAGCTTGCCGGCATCATCTACGACAGGGAAGACATCGCGGTTGGAGGCTGACAGCTGGCGCACGATTTCGCCGAGGTCGTCGTCGAGATGCAGGTGCTCCTCGTAACGCTCGATGACGGAGTCCATAGACATCAGGGTGAGGATGGCGTGGTCCTTGTTATGTGTCACCAATTCACCTTTGCGGGCCAGACGCATCGTGTAGATGCTGTGAGGCTCGAAGAGGATGATGGTTAGGTAGGAGGCCACCGCCACAATCATCAGCGGGAGGAACAGGCCGTAGCCGCCCGTCAGCTCAGCAATGAGGAAGATGCCGGTCAGGGGGGCGTGCATCACGCCGCTCATCACGCCCGCCATTCCCAAGAGCGAAAAGTTGTTCTCGGGAACTAGGATGCTGTTGCCGGGGAGCATGTTCCACAACGAGGCAAACAGGAACCCCGAGACGCAGCCCACGAACAGACTGGGGGCGAAGGTTCCGCCACATCCGCCGCCGCTGTTGGTGGCAGTGGTGGCGAAGACCTTGAAGACGATGATGCCTGCGAGGTACAGCAACAACAAGTGGGGTGTGTGGTAGAAGAACGAGCCCTCGAGCACTTGGTTCCAGTCGGCTTGCCCCTGACCGTTGAGCAGCAGGCGGATCATGCCGTAACCTTCGCCGTAGAGCGAGGGGAAGAGGAAGATGAGGATGCTGAGGATGGGGCCTGCTATCAGCAGACGCTGCCAGGGTTTGCGAATGCGGCGAAACTGATCTTCAAGCCAGTTCATGACGCGGGTGAAGTACAAAGAAATCAGTCCGCAGAATACACCTAATAATATATACGCGGGCACGCGCGCGATGGAGAAGGCATTGATGAGGTGGAACTCAAAGAGGTTGTCGGTGCCGGAGATGGCAAAGGTGACGGCGGCGGCGGTCACGCAGGACACCAGCAGGGGAAGGAGGCTGCCCAGCGTGAAGTCTATCATCAGCACCTCCAGCGTGAAGACCAAACCGGCGATGGGCGCCTTGAAGATTCCGGAGACGGCACCGGCAGCGCCACAGCCCACGAGGAGCATCATTTTCTTGCTGTCCAAGTGGAACAGGCGGCCAAGGTTGGAACCGATGGCAGAACCCGTCAGCACAATAGGAGCCTCGGCACCGACGCTGCCGCCGAAACCGATGGTGATGCCTGACGCTACGATGCTCGACCATGTGTTGTGGGCCTTGATGAAACTCTTCTTGCGCGCAATGGCGTAAAGAATCTTGGTGATACCGTGGCCGATGTCGTCACGGACGATATAGCGCACGAAGAGTCCTGTCAGGAAGATGCCCACGACGGGATACACCAGATAGGGCCAGTTGGCACCGGTGATGGAGAAATGGTTGGTTAGCAGATGCTCCACCTGCTGGATGAACCACTTCAGGAGCAGGCCGGCTAAGGCTGTCAGCACGCCGATGAGGAATGCCAGCAGCAACATCAATTGCTTAGAACCTGCGGTTGTCGTGAATCGAGTCCTTATCCTTTCAATTACAGCTGACATCTTTTTGTTATTGCTGTTGTTTCTTTGTCGTTATCTCGTTATAACGTTATTACGAGTATCTTATACTCACTTCCTGATAACCGACACTTCACCCGTCGGCCCGAGCTTGATGATGGAACTGGGCTCGTGGTGGGAGGTGTCGCGCTGACGGGAGAGGCAGACGTAATCGACGGCAGCGATGATGGCGGGGTCGATGTCGGCAAAGGTCTGGGGTGAGGGCTGTCCGCTGATGTTGGCAGAGGTGGAGACGATGGCTTTCTGGAAACGGTAGCAGAGCGTATGGGAGAACACTTCGTTGGTGACACGTAGGCCCACGCTGCCGTCTTCTGCCAAGAGGTTTGGAGCGAGGTTGACGGCGCCGCTCAGTATGACAGTTGTGGGTTTGGTGGCCAGGTCGATGATGTCCCAAGCCACGTCGGGGACGTTTCGGACATAACGCTGCAGGCGCCCCGGGCTGTCAACTAAGCAGATAAGGGCCTTGGAGTCCTCGCGCTGCTTGATCTCAAAGACCTTACTGACGGCTTCGGGGTTGGTGGCATCGCAGCCAATGCCCCAAATGGTGTCGGTGGGGTAGAGGATGGTGCCGCCCTGACGGAGGACGTCCAACGCTGCCTGGATATCCAAATCTCTTTCTTTACTCATTAGAATTCGCTGGTGAAGTGGAACTTGATGTGCTCGAAGTCCTGCTGTGCCATCGTGAGAACATAGCCGGAATCGGCAAGGAAGACATCGCGCCCTTCGCGGTCGCGAGCCATATACTAATACTTACGCTTCTTGAATGCTTCCAACTGAGTGGCATCGTCGCTCTCTATCCAACAGGCTTTATAGAGCGAAGCTGGTTCCCAGCGACACTTGGCGCCATACTCGTTCTCGAGGCGGTACTGAATGACCTCGAACTGCAGTTGACCAACCGTGCCGATGAGCTTGCGGCCATTGAACTGGTTGATGAAGAGTTGTGCAACACCCTCGTCCATGAGTTGTGCGATGCCTTTCTCCAACTGCTTGGTCTTCATGGGGTCGGCGTTCTCGATGTACTTGAACATCTCGGGCGAGAAGGAGGGGAGACCGCGGAAGTGAAGAGGCTCGCCCTCAGTGAGCGTGTCGCCAATCTTGAAGATGCCGTTGTCGGGCAGACCCACAATGTCGCCAGGCCACGCTTCGTCTATGGTGCTCTTGCGCTGTGCCATGAACTGTGTGGGCGAGGAGAAGCGTACCGTCTTGCCCTGGCGCACATGCAGATAGGGCGCATTGCGGACGAACTTGCCGGAGCAGACCTTGCAGAATGCGATACAGGAGCGGTGGTTGGGGTCGATGTTGGCGGTGATTTTGAAGATGAAGCCTGTGAACTTGGGCTCTTCGGGTTGTACCTCACGCTCTTCGGCCTTCGTGGGTCGGGGTGAGGGGGCAATCTCTACGAAGCAGTCCAGCAGCTCTTTCACGCCGAAGTTGTTCAAGGCTGAGCCGAAGAAGACAGGGGCAACCTCGGCGTTGAGGTAGGTCTGGCGTTCGAACTCGGGATAGACGCCCTCGATGATCTCCAGGTCTTCACGTAGCTTGACGGCATCTTCGGTGCCGACCATTTTATCCAGCTCGACGGAATCGAGCTGCACACTGACTTTCTCGGTAACCCTTTGCTTGTCGGGCGTGAAGAGGTTGAGGTTGTGCTCGTAGATGTTATAAACACCTTTGAAACGGGCGCCTTGGTTGATGGGCCATGATAGTGGGCGCACATGAATCTGCAATTCTTCTTCCAGCTCATCGAGGAGGTCGAAGGGGTCCTTGCCCTCGCGGTCCATCTTGTTGATGAACACGATGACGGGTGTCTTGCGCATTCGGCAGACTTCCATGAGTTTGCGCGTCTGCGCCTCAACGCCCTTGGCGCCATCGACCACGATGATGCAGGAATCGACTGCTGTCAGCGTACGGAAGGTGTCCTCGGCAAAGTCCTGGTGACCAGGGGTGTCGAGGATGTTGACCTTATAGTCGTTGTAGTCGAACTCCATGACGGATGTGGTCACGGAGATACCGCGCTGCTTCTCGATTTCCATCCAGTCGCTCGTCGCGGTTTTCTTGATTTTGTTGCTTTTGACGGCTCCCGCCACCTGAATCTGTCCGCCGAAGAGCAGGAACTTCTCGGTGAGGGTAGTCTTACCGGCGTCTGGGTGAGAGATGATGGCGAAAGTTCGCCTGCGTTCGATTTCTTCTATCATGAGTCTTGTGTGGCTAATAGGGCTAATGGGGTCTTATGAGAGCTCTTTGATGCACGCCTCAAGCGAGTCGAGCCAGTATGGGACCTCTATGCTGTATGTCTGTTTGATTTTTGTCTTGTCGAGTACGCTGTAATGCGGACGGGTAGCGGGGGTGGGGTATTCTGCGGTGTGAAGGGGGCGAACCTTGCAGGTGGTGATTCCAGCGAGGCGGTGGATGGCTTTCGTGAAGTCGTACCACGAGATGACGCCTTCATTGCTGAAGTGGTAGATGCCAGGGACGATGCCGCTGTCGATGGCTTTCATGATGGCTGCGGCGAGGTCGCGGGCATACGTGGGTGTGCCGATTTGGTCGAAGATGACGCCCAGCTCGCTCTTCTCGCGACTGAGGCGGAGCATGGTCTTCACGAAATTATTGCCAAAGCGGCTGTAGAGCCAGGCCGTGCGGATAATCATCGCTGAGGTGCTGGCGCTCATGACGGCTTCCTCGCCGGCAAGCTTGGTTCGGCCATAGACAGAGGCTGGGCAGGTGGAAGACTCTTCAGTGTAGGGAGTGTGAGCAGTGCCGTCGAAGACGTAGTCGGTGGAGATCTGGATGAGCTGGCCGCCACGCTGCTTGATGGCTGCTGCGAGGTAGCCTGGAGCGGTGGCATTCAGCAGAAGGGCTCGCTCGGGTTCGCTCTCAGCACGGTCCACGGCTGTGAAGGCAGCGCAGTTGACGATGATGTCAATGGCGTTGTCGGCGACGAAGGCCTCGATGGCATCGCGGTCGGTGATGTCGAGGGATGTGACGGCGGGAATGCCGCTGTCCACGCTCACGACATCGGTGAAGAACCACTGATGCCCGGGGTGCTGCTGAGCCTGCAACTGCATCTCATTACCTAGTTGCCCGCAGGCTCCTGTGACAAGGATGTTCATTATTTAATTTTACGATTTCACGATTTCACGATTTTACGATTTTACGATTTTACGATTTTTGACTTGATGACTTCGTTATATCGTTATATCGTTATCACGTTATTGCGTCGTTTCGACATCTTCATGTCCTCGCTAAAGTTCCAACTCCCCGGCCTTCTCCTTGTTCCACGCATCAGCGAGGAGTGCTATGAGGTGTGTGATGTGGCTGAGAGCCTCTTGGGTCTCCTTGGAAATCTCCTTGTGCTGCAGGCGCAGGAGCATCACACCATATAACGCTTCAAAACATGTTTCCAACTCGGGCGCATCCTTATGACCGCTTCGGGCTCTGAGTTCCACGATGAAGGGTAATGCTTTGTAGTAGGCGGCAGAGTAGAAGGGTTGTTTAGGGCTCTGCAACAGTTCGAGATGCAGGTCGGTGAGCAGGGAGAGTGTCCCTTTGTTCATTTGGAGATGTCCACTTTGGGTGACACCCTCTTCTTTCATCATCGTGCAGAGGTTCTCCAACCATAAAGCCTCGCGGTCGCGCTCGTCATCATCATCACTGAAACGGCTTACATATTCTTTGCGAACACGGTCGGCATCGCAGCCATAGGCACGAAGGGTATCCTCCAACTGCCACATATACAGCAGGTACTCGGCAATGTTCGTGTCTCTCAGTTCTCTTGCTATTTTCACGTTATTCTTGATACAATGATATAATCTTTCAAGTTCTCAGTCACTCACTTTCTCGATCAATACAGCGTCAATCCCAATAGCGTGGACAGCAATCCCAAAATGGACATAATCATCACGATAGAACCGATGATGCGATTGATCAAGCTTATGCGGTTGAGGTCGAACGTGGCGCGAAGGATGTCAACGACATACGTCAGACCGCACCACCACATCATCGCGCCCAAAAAGATGGATATATATCCCAGAATCTGCTGCCCCAAATGCTCAGGCACCACGAAGGTGAAACGTGCAAAAAGGGCGATGAACAGGAATACGATGAGGGGGTTGCTGAATGTCACCAGAAAGCCGGTAAGGCAATTGTGCGCCAATGTGCCTCGCCTGTTGGACGGCTGGCGCAACTGAGGCTTCGTGTGGAAGGTGTACCACCCGAAGGCGAACAACAGCACGCTGCCCACCAGCTGCAGCACATACATCGTACGGGGATTCTCGATGAACTCAATGACAAAGCTCATGCCAACACCTGTGATGATGGCATAGACAATGTCGCTCAGGGCTGCGCCCAAGCCTGTGATGAGGCCAAACCAACGGCCTTTGTTCAGCGTACGTTGAATGGTCAGGATGCCTACGGGCCCCATAGGTGCACTGGCCACGATGCCTATCAGCAGGCCCTTGACCGTCAAGTCGAGTAATGTAATATGTTCAAACCACATAATATGGGTGCAAAGTTCGCCTTTTTTCGCGAAATAACGAAGGAAAACGTGAAGAAAAGTATATTATGGTGGCTAAAAGCCCACTTTTTCCCTACTTTTCTTCGCGCGAAGACAAACTTTACTTATCTTTGACGCTTGAAATGAAAGATTCTGTTAAACCGTAGCATATATTACTTGACTAAATAAACCGATTAATACTACATTATTTCATGGCACAGAAACCTTATGTAATCGGCCTCGACCTGGGAGGCACCAATTCTGAGTTCGGCATTGTGGATCAGAATGCAAACATTGTTGCCTCAACGCGCGTCAAGACAGCTGGTCACGGCGACATCAATCAATATGTCGATGATTGTGTGGAAGCCCTCAAACCCATCATTGAGCAGGTGGGCGGCATTGAGAAGATTCATGCAATGGGCATCGGCGCTCCCAATGGCAACTACTACACGGGCTGTATCGAGTTTGCACCCAACCTGCCTTGGAAGGGCAATATTCCCTTGGCGCAGATGTTCTCGGACCGCCTGGGCGTCCCCGTTCGGCTGACCAATGATGCCAACGCGGCAGCCATGGGCGAAATGCAGTATGGTGTGGCCAAAGGCATGCAGAACTTCATTATGATTACGCTCGGAACGGGCGTAGGCAGCGGTATCGTGTGCAATGGTCAGATGGTGCTGGGCTGCGATGGAATGGCCGGTGAACTGGGACATGTCATCGTGGAGAGAAATGGCCGCCAGTGTGGCTGTGGCCGCAGAGGCTGTCTGGAGTGCTATTGTTCAGCCACCGGTATTGCCCGTACGGCTCGTGAGATTATTGAGAAAACAGACAAACCCACGTCTCTGCGCAATATTCCGCTTGACCAGATTGATGGTCTCGCCATCACCCTCGCAGCCCGAGACGGTGATCCCGTTGCTCTTGAAATCTTCGAATACACGGGCCGCATCCTTGGCGAAGCCTGTGCCAACTTCGCAGCGTTCTCGTCTCCCGAAGCATTCGTGTTCTTTGGCGGTCTCAGTAAGGCAGGCGATTTGATTATGAATCCCATCAAGCGCGCCTACGAAGAAAACGTGCTTACCGTGTTTAAAGGTAAGGCCAAGCTGCTGGTCAGCGAGCTTGACGGCGCTGGCGCTGCCGTCCTTGGTGCCAGCGCCTTGGGCTGGGAGGTGAAGTAGTTTAAAGTTTAAAGTTTAAAAGTTTAAAGTTTAAAGTTAAGCTCCGGGTTTAAAGAATAAAGCTTAAAGTCGAGTGTTTAGAGTTTAAAGATTAGATTAAAGTTTAAAACTGAATGGAAAGACTGATAGAACGCTTCCTCGATTACGTCAGCTACGACACGCAATCCTCAGAAGAGAATGAAGGGTGCCCGAGTACACCGAAACAGCTTATTTTTGCACGCCATCTGGCCGACTCGTTAGAAGAGATGGGACTGGAGGACGTGACAATGGATGAGCAGGGATATATCTATGCTACGTTGCCGTCCAATGTGCCTGCCGAGGTGCCTACGATAGGCTTTATCTCACATTACGACACCAGTCCCGACTGTTCGGGCGCTGACATCCATCCTCGTGTGATAGAGAACTATGATGGCGGCGACATCGTCTTGGATGCTGATGAGGGCATTGTTACATCCCCTAAAATGTTTCCCGAGATGCTGGCGCACGTAGGTGAGGATCTCATCGTGACGGATGGCCACACACTCCTTGGAGCGGATGACAAGGCGGGCATCGCCGAGATCGTAGAGGCGATGGCCTACTTAATGGAGCATCCGGAGATTCCACATGGACGTATCCGTGTTGGCTTTAATCCCGATGAGGAAATCGGTGCCGGTGCACATCTCTTTGATGTTGAGAAGTTCGGCGCTGAGTGGGCTTACACGATGGACGGCTCAGAGGTGGGCGAACTGGAGTATGAGAACTTCAACGCTGCCAGTGCGACCATTCATATCAAGGGTCTTAATGTTCACCCGGGTTATGCCAAGAACAAAATGCGCAATGCCTGCCTCATCGCTGCGGAGTTTGCGCGTGAGATGCCTGCTGCCGAGGTGCCTGAGCGCACCGAGGGCTATGAGGGGTTCTACCATCTCACCGGCATCAAGGCTACTGTGGAAGAGGCTACGCTCAGCTATATCATTCGTGACCACGACCGTCAGCGCTTTGAGGAAAGGAAAGACTTCGTAGCTGACTTGGCAGCTGTCTTTGAAGAGCGCTATGGAAAGGGCATTGTCGAGGCCGACATCCGAGACCAATATTATAATATGAAGCAGCAGCTGGAAGGTAAGGAGCATATCATCGACATCGCCCGGCGTGCCATCGAGGAAGCCGGGATGGAGTGTGTGGTCAAGGCCATCCGTGGAGGCACAGACGGTGCGCAGCTGAGCTTTAAAGGCCTGCCGTGTCCCAATATCTTCGCAGGCGGCCTGAACTTCCATGGCCGCCACGAATTTGTGCCTATCCAGTCTATGCAGAAGGCAATGATGACGGTTGTCAACATCTGCCGCATTGTGGCTGAATAGGTACAGCTAAGAAATCTGAATTACGAGCTTAGAACTCCAGTCCTTCGATCTGGATGTCGTTGCGTTCTTCTTCGGGGCGTTGGTCAACAGGACCGTTCGCCTCGTAGATGAACTTGATGGCATCTGCTAATCCCGATGTGAACTTCTCAAAGTCTTCGGGATAGATGAAGATCTTGTGCTTCTCAAAGTTGAACTGGGGCATCTCGGGGTCGCCGCTGACAATCTTCTTGCTCTCCGTCAGTGAGAGATACATGTCACCGCGGCTGTTCTGCTTGACGTCCACGTAATAAATGCGTTTTCCGGCTTTGATGGAACGGGAGAAGAGAATTTCCTTCTCGCCGTGGCCAAACGTGTTTTGCTGTTCTTTCATCTTGTAGAATTACTTTTTCTGTCTTAAAAGCGCCCGTTTTTGTCGTTCCTTGGCGTTTTCGAGTGCCAAAAGTAGGGATAAATTGCCAAACAACACAAAAAATGATGAAAAAAGTGGCTCTGAGGGCTGTTTTTTGGCCGAGAATGTGTACTTTTGCACTCTAAAACAATGATAGAACCTCATAATTATGATCAATAGAGAACTGATTCGACTGAAAGTGGTGCAACTCTCATACGCCTACTACCAGAATGGCAGTCACCAACTGGCCACTGCGGAAAATGATTTGTTCACCAGCTTATCCAAGGCTTACGACCTCTACCTCTATATGCTGGAGCTGATGGTGGAGATTACGCGCATCGCAGAGCGTGCCTACCTGACTGCTATCCAAAGAGCTGAGCGCTTGGGCGAGGCACAACGCCCGAACCCGCGCTTCGTCAACAACCAGTTTGTTGCCCAGTTGCGCGTGAACCACCAGTTGCAGGATTTCAGAGAAAACCAGAAGAAGACGTGGGCCAACGATGAGGACTTCGTGCGCCGTCTGTATAAGTGTGTCACGGAGTCGCAGGAGTACCAGGAGTGGATGGCTAAGACGGATTCGCCCTCCTATGCTGAGGACCGCGATTTCTGGCGCCGCCTCTACAAAGCTGTCATCGTGGATAACGAGGACTTGGATCAATTGTTGGAAGAGAAGAGCATCTTCTGGAATGACGACCGCTTCATCGTGGATACGTTTGTGCTGAAGACCATCAAGCACTTTGAGAAGAAGAACGGTGCCAACCAGGAACTGCTGCCGGAGTACCGCGATGAAGAAGATCGTGAGTTCGCACGTCGCCTCTTCCGTGCTTCCATGCTCGGCGCTGACAACTATCGTATGATTATCAGCCAGTCCTTGCGTAATTGGGATTTGGAACGTCTGGCACTGATGGATCTGATTGTCATGCAGACCGCTATTGCCGAGATGCTGACATTCCCCAATATCCCTCTCACGGTGACAATCAACGAGTATGTAGATATTTCCAAGTTCTATTCTACGCCACGCAGCGGTGGCTATATCAACGGAATGTTGGATGCCATCGCCCGCCGGCTCATCGAAGAAGGCAAACTGAAGAAGGACTTGCCCGAAGCCAAGAATTCATAAATCATTCATTAAATAGAAGAAACTATGCAAACACTCACAATTCTTTTACAAGCGTCGCAGGGCGACGGAGGCATGGGGATGATTCTCATGCTCGTGGCCATGTTCGCCATCATGTATTTCTTCATGATCCGTCCGCAGCAGAAGAAGCAGAAGGAGATTCAGAATTTCCGCAAGGGAATAGAGAAGGGTCAGGAAATCGTGACAGCCGGCGGTATCTACGGTGTCGTGCGTGAAATAGATGATGTGAACAACATCCTTGTCGTGGAGGTCGCTAATGGTGTCCGTCTGCGTGTCGATCGCAACTCCGTCTTCGCTTCTGCCACAGGCGCCGAGAACTACTCGAAGTAAAACTGGAGGATGGACCGCGAGCGCCTTCAACTCTTTGGTGACAACCTGAAAGCTTTCCTGAACAGCAAGCTGAGTCGGGAAATATTGGTGTTTGCCTTCTTTTTTATTGTCTCGGCAGGCTTCTGGCTTCTGCAGACGCTGCACGAGGACTACGAGATGGAGGTGCAAATCCCGATGAGTTTGGAGGGCGTTCCCATGGGTACGGTCATCACTCAGGAACTCCCGTCGGAGATTACGGTGAAGGTGAAGGACCGTGGGTCCACATTGCTCCGCTATTACCAGTGGCGGCAGCTGCCGGGTATAGAGATTGACTTCAACGGCCATGAACACCGCGCATCCTTTGGCCATGTGGTGCTGACACACGCCGAGATACAGAAAGCCGTGTCACAGCGTTTGCAGCTTTCGACTCGTATTGTCAGTGTTCACCCCGATACGTTGGACTATTACTACACACGAGGTATGCAAAAACGTCTGCCAGTGGTTTTCCGAGGTCATGTGGGTACTTCCTCCCTTCATTATCTGGAGAGCTTGACAGTCACCCCGGACTCTGTAACCGTCTGGGGAAGCAATGAACTGCTGGATTCCATGACGTCAGTTCCTACTGAGGTCACAACCATCTCCGGTCTTGCAGAAAATATGGAGCAGAAGGTGGCGCTCGCCCCTATTCGCGGTGCCAAGGTGGAACCTGCTGAGGTGCTGCTGAAAGCCGAAGTTGACATCTATACCGAGAAGGAAGTGCGTGTGCCTATCGTGGGCACAAACTTCCCTGGAGGTTACTCCCTGCGGACTTTCCCCTCGTCGGCATTGGTCTCTTTCCGCGTTGGCACAAAGAAGTACTCACAGATTACCAGTGACAACTTCGTGCTGACGGCCACCTTTGAAGAACTGATGGCGTTGCCGGATTCGATGCTGACATTGCAGCTTCGCTCTATTCCTGAGGGGGCTTCCCAGGTTAAGATTTCTCCAGAACGTGTGCAGTTCCTCATTGAACAAACCGATACGGAATGAGAATAGGTGTGACAGGGGGAATAGGCAGTGGCAAGTCGTATGTCTGCCGCTTGTTGGCGCAACGATGGCAGTTGCCCGTCTATGACTGCGACAGTGCTGCCAAGATGCTCATGGTCTCCTCTCCACATATCCGTCAGCAGTTGCAGGAACTGGTCGGCGATGACGTCTATGATGCCGGTGGGCAGCTGAACAAGGGCGTGATGAGTCGCTATCTCTTTACTGATGCCGCGCACGTGAAGGCGGTAAACGCCATCGTTCATCCGGCCGTGAAGGATGATTTTGAACAGTGGACCTCGCGTCAGACAGGCGATGTCGTGATGGAGAGCGCTATTCTTGTGGAGGCGGGTTTCGCAAAAGCTGTTGACTGTCTCGTCGTAGTCGAGGCTCCCTTGGCACTGCGCATTCAACGGGCAATGGCTCGCGACGGCGCCACTGAGGAGCAGGTCCGAGCTCGTGTCCGTCATCAGATGACCGCGGAGCAATTGCGAGCTTATGCTGACATTATCGTTGTCAACGATGGTCGCGACCTCCTGTCCCAATTATCACCAATTGTCAATTATACATCACCCATAATACATTAGAATCGTATGTTAGAAACAATTTTAGCCATAGCTGGCAAGCCCGGACTCTACAAGCTGGTGTCACGTGGCAATCGCAACCTCATTGTCGAGAGCATCGACGACAAACATCAACGTATGCCGGCCTTCCAGACCGACCGTGTTATCTCCCTGGCAGATATTGCCATGTTCACTGAAGACGAGGAAGTGCCTCTGGCCGATGTCCTGACAAGCCTGAAGAAAAAGGAGAATGGCGGGCAGTGCAGCCTTGATTATAAAAAGGCGTCACGTGATCAGCTCTTCGAGTACTTCGCTGATGTGCTGCCGAACTTCGACCGCGATCGCGTGCATCCTTCTGATGTGAAGAAGCTCCTCCAATGGTACAACATTCTCATTGGTGCTGGTCTCGACGATTTCTCGAAGATGGCACCCACTGAAGGTGATAACATTGATGATCGCAAATAAGAGAGAAGCCCGGCACTGCCGGGCTTCTCTCTTATTTATTTGTACTGGCCTCCTGTGATCTCGCTGATGGTGAGCGGGATGTAGGCCATGTTGTAGCCGTTATCGGTAGATTGCTCTTCCCAGAAGAAACCGATGCGTCCATCTTTCTGTAGCGTCATTGTGGAATAGGCCGATGTCGTTTTGGAAACCTGAAGGCCTTTTGTCCAGTTATGGGCAAAAGCACGGGGCGAGTAGATGCCATTGGGGAGGATTTCCTTGTACCAGAATCCAACATCTACGCGTCCTTCACCGCAGGGCAGCGATTGCAGCATCAGCTTCACCGGACGTTTGGTGGCAGTCTCCACAGCATCTACCAACATGATTTCGCCATTGCAGGAGTTGGCACCGACCTTTATGCCGCCTGGCACATCGTGTGAAGCAACACAAGTACCCCATGTGCCCTCTTCCTGATTCGTGTGAATATCCTTGAAGCGGAAGACGTTGAAGAAGCGGCCATACCATTTGCGTGAGGAGAGGATGACATCGCCATTGGGAAGCTCCTCGGTCTTGGGCTCGTCGCCGTCGATGCAGGGGCTGTCGTTGCCGTCGAGTGTCGAGGCGCCGAGAACCGCCCAGCTGTCGCCGAAGTCATCGCTGTAGATGACGTAGTTGCAGGCAACGTCCTTGTCGCCCATCTGCGTGCGAGTCAGTACGGAACAGTAGAGCCTGTAGTATTTGTCTTTCTTCACGATGCGACTTTGCATGATTCGTCCTGAACCAATGAACATCGTGCGTGTGTTGGGGAGCATTGCGTAGAAGACGTCAGTGACATCCTCGGCCTTTGTCCAGGACTTGCCGCCATCGGGACTGTACCACCGTGCGATGCGATTCGGGTTCGCGCGCGTACCTTTTATATATATAACGTTACCTGTGACGGACATGCACAGGATGCGGTTGGAGCAACGGTCGGCTACCATGGCGATGTCACCGTAGCCGCAGTCGTGTGCCCCTTCAATACCCGATCCGCGTTGGATGACTGTGTCCGGCGACCATGTGCGGCCATTGTCCTTGCTGGTGCGCGCCACCAGGTCAATCTTGCCGAAGCCGATGTCCAGCTGACAGTAGCGGCGGTCTGCCACTGCCACTACATGCCCTTTCTTGGTTGTCACGATGGCGGGGATGCGATAGGGAACATGATAGGCGTCATAGGTCTGGAACAGCACTTGGGGTTTAGCTGCCGGCTCTTGGGCTTGGCAGGTGCTGGCACCTAGGAGAAGTAAAGCTGTAAGTAGGGTTTTCATGTCGGTTAGTGGATGTTAGAGTGAGGTGTTATTGATGTTTCTGTTCGTCTGCACGGGCAAAGATACGACATAAATCTGAATTGCCAAAAAAATTCTTCGTTCCTTCATGATATTCCGATGATTTTATCGGATATGGGTGATGTATGTGTCTTTTTAGATTCATATATGCATTTATATGATCGGCGTTTCTGTTAACGATGTTAAAAAAGGCAGGAATGCTTGCGCTCATTATTTGGCAGGATGAAAACCTTGTACTACTTTTGCAGCGAGAAAAGAATCAAAGCATATCTATGAAACGCACCACCATCACCATCATCAGCCTGATTATAGGCGCATCCTTTTTCGGTCTGCTCTTCTTGCAAGGCCGAATTGTGGATGCGATGGTGAAGATGCGTAAAGCTGAGTTTGACGAGGTCGTCTTCCGAGCATTGGACCAGACCAGTCGCGATATGGAGCGCAACGAGACGTTCCGATACCTGGAGACGGTGGCAGCCAACTCCGACTACGAAGTGGAGCACCTCTCTGAGCAAATGCAGCGCCAGCGCGTGCAGGAGACATTAAACCTTGGCGACACGACCCAGATATCTCCCTTTACACTTCAGGTGCAGACGCACAAGCCGTCCCAGACTCCTAAGGCACTGTCCTTGCGGCCTGCATCATCCTTGGATGCCGCCAGCTTGCGCTTCCAGGAGTTTGTGAAGAATGCCTACCTCTACCAAAAAGGCGTGTTGGATGAGGTCATCTACACCGTACTTTATAATGCCAGCGAGAAAGATTTCCGCGAGCGCATCGATTTCCGTCTGTTAGATACCAATCTGCGTACAGAGCTGGAGGCTGCCGGCATCCATTTGCCCTATCACTTCAGCGTCTTCGATTCCAATGGCGAAGAGGTGTTCCGTTGTGCAGACTATTCCGAAGAAGGATCTGACTACTCCTACACACAGACGCTCTTCCGCAACGATCCGTCGCAGAAGATGGGCGTTCTGCGCGTGCACTTCCCTGATATGGACAGCTATATTATGGGGGTGGCGCGTATGATGATTCCGGCGTTGGTCTTCACCATCATCCTCTTTGTGACCTTCAGCTTCACCGTGTGGCTCATCGTCCGTCAGAAACGCGACACCGAGATGAAGAACGACTTCATCAATAACATGACCCACGAGTTCAAGACTCCCATCTCCAGTATCTCTCTGGCAGCTCAGATGCTCGGTGATAAAAGCATCAAGAAGACCGAGCCGATGGTTGAGAACCTTTCGCGTGTCATTGTCAATGAGACCAAACGTCTGCGCTATCAGGTGGAAAAGGTGCTGCAGATGTCACTCTATGAGCGTAATAACATCCGCTTCAACGAGAAGGAGATAGATGCCAATGTGGTCATCGACGATGTGGTGAAAACCTTCCAGCTGAAGGTGCAGCAGAGTGGGGGAGAACTTACGTCGCAGCTGGATGCCGAGGATGCAGCCATCTACGTGGATGAGATGCACTTCACGAATGTCATTTTCAACTTGATGGACAATGCTGTCAAGTACCGTCGCGAGGATGTGCCCTTGCAGTTGCGGGTTAGCACTGCCAATCATAACAATCAGTTGGTAATCATTGTTGAGGACAATGGCATCGGCATCCGCCACGATGACCTGCGCCGCATTTTCGACCGCTTCTATCGCGTACATACTGGTAACAAACACGATGTGAAAGGTTTTGGTCTTGGCTTAGCCTATGTCCGTGGAATGGTGGAACTGATGCAAGGAACGATCAAGGCCGAGAGCGAGCTGGGGCGTGGCACCAAGTTCATCATCACCTTACCGCTGATAGATTAATCCCATGGCCTCATAAGCCCAATAAATCCAAAAGGTTCAATAAGTTCAATATGCCCATTAATCATTCATTAAACTCGATAACAACTATGACACAAGAAGAATCAAAACTGAGAATCCTGCTTTGCGAGGATGACGAGAGCCTCGGCATGCTGTTGCGTGAATACCTCCAGGCCAAAGGCTATGAGGCAGACCTCTGCCCCGATGGCGAGGCTGGTTACAAGGCCTTCCTGAAGAGCGCCTATGACATGTGTGTGCTGGATGTGATGATGCCCAAGATGGACGGCTTCACCCTGGCACAGGAAATCCGGCAGGTCAACCAGGAAGTGCCTATTATCTTCCTTACCGCCAAGAACTTGAAGGAGGACATCTTTGAGGGCTTCAAGATAGGTGCTGATGACTATATCACCAAGCCCTTCTCGATGGAGGAACTCGTGCTGCGCATGGAAGCCATCCTGCGTCGTGTCCATGGCAAGCAGCAGAAGAATGTGGCCGTCTATCACATTGGCAAGTTCACTTTCGACACGAAGCGCCAGATCCTGAGCTTCGAAGGCCGCCAGACCAAGCTGACCACAAAGGAGAGCGAGCTGCTGATCTTGCTCTGCTCCCATGCCAACGAAGTCTTGCAGCGTGAGCTGGCCTTGAAGACCATTTGGATTGATGACAACTACTTCAATGCCCGCTCCATGGATGTCTATATCACCAAGCTGCGCAAGCATCTGAAGGACGATCCCGACATCGAGATCAACAACGTCCACGGTAAAGGCTACCGCCTTATTGCTCAGTTGGAGGAAGAATAAGAAAAGACCGAGGGCCGCGCATCGCGCGGCCCTCGGTCTTTTCTTCATTTACTCATCGTACTTGGGCTTCTTGTAGTTGAAATAGATGTGCAGTCCGATGCCGACGATAATCAGCAGGATGCCGAAGCCCTGAACGAAATTGTAGTCAACCCACCCTGCGAAATAGCTTAAGATGAGCAGAAGCGCACCGACGATAGCGGTGATGATGCCATAGTAGATTTTCATGTTCTTGAGTATTGTTTTGATTCGTAGATACGGGAATATGGGGCATTTTCATGCTTTGACAGCACAAAATAAGCTAAAAAAAATGAACGGGCGAAACGTTTTATCGAAAAAGTGACATGGAACGGTGATTTTTATTTTGTCGGAAGCTTTTTTACGTTCAAGATGAAGAAAAAGAGGCGAAAAGCCTTGCCATGTGGAAAAAATGTACTACCTTTGCCGAGCATTTTTGCAAAAACAACCCTTATTAATCATTTAACGTATTATGAATCAGTACGAAACCGTTTTCATTTTAACTCCCGTTTTGTCTGACGAACAGATGAAGGAAGCGGTCGAAAAGTTCAAGAAGCTGCTTGCCGATGGTGGCGCAGAGATTCTGAACGAAGAACTGTGGGGCTTGAAGAAGCTCGCTTATCCCATCGAGAAGAAATCGACGGGCTTCTATGCGATGCTTGAGTTCAAGGCAGATCCCAGCCTCATTAGCAAACTCGAGGTTAACTATCGCCGCGATGAGAGAGTGCTCCGCTACCTGACCGTCAAGAACGAGAAGTATGCAGCAGAGTATGCTGAAAAGAGAAGAAACAAACAAGTAAAAAAGGAGGACTAAGTCATGGCACAATCAGAAATTCGTTATTTGACTCCGCCAACCGTTGATGTCAAGAAGAAGAAGTATTGCCGTTTCAAGAAGAGCGGTATTAAGTATATCGACTACAAGGATCCTGAGTTCCTCAAGAAGTTCCTCAACGAGCAGGGTAAGATTCTGCCTCGTCGCATCACGGGTACTTCCTTGAAGTTCCAGCGTCGTGTGGCTCAGGCTGTGAAGCGTGCTCGTCACCTCGCCCTGCTGCCCTTCGTAACCGATATGATGAAATAACTTAAAGAGGAATAAGCACTATGGAAATTATTCTGAAAGAAGATGTTATCGGCTTGGGCTACAAGCACGACATCGTAAATGTGAAGTCCGGCTACGGCCGCAACTATCTTATTCCCCAGGGTAAGGGCGTCATCGCTTCCGAGAGCGCCAAGAAGGCACTCGCTGAAGAGCTGAAGCAGAAGGCTAAGAAGCTTGAGAAAATCAAGAACGATGCTCAGGCTGTTGCCGACAAGCTCGCTGGCGTGGCACTGACCATCACTGCCAAGGTGAGTGCTCAGGGCACCATCTATGGTAGCGTGAACAACGTTCAGATTGCCGAGGAGCTCAGCAAGCTCGGTTTCGACATCGACCGCAAGCTCATCACCATCAAGGATGTGAAGACACTTGGCGAACACGAAGCTACTGTGCGCCTGCACAAGGAAGTGGCTGTTCAGATTCCTGTCACAGTTATCTCCGAGACTCCCATCGAGAAGCCCGCTCCCGTTGCTGAGCCCGCTCCCGTTGCTGAGGCCGCTCCTGCAGAGGAGGATTTCGACGCCGAGGCTGAAGAAGAAGCCTAATAGCTGTTATCAAATAGCCGAATGGCCGTCCATTGCTGGGCGGCCATTCTTTTTGTATGATGTGGCACAAAATATAGTGCAAAAAAAGAGGCCTCACTCCCGTGAGACCTGTTTCCTGTTGATGTTCGTTGGTCGAACTGCAATATTTATGCAGGATCAACAACCTCGGCAGCAGCCTCAACAACAGTAGTGTCAGCAGCGGTGCTGTCTTCAACAACAACCTCCTCGACAACTGCTGCGCTGTCACAAGCAGTGCTATCGCACTCCTCAGAAGCCTTAGTCTGACCACCGCAAGCGGCGAAAGAAAGAGCCATAGCGGCTACGAACATAAATGCAACCTTTTTCATTTTCTTTTTTGCTTTTTAAATCTGTAAAACAATCAATTGCTTTTTAAAACGGTGCAAAGGTACGGACTTTTTGAATACGATGTACTTTTTTTCGCAACTTTTTTTCATCTTTTTTTAAACTTTTTTTTGTAACTTTCTACAAACGCCTCATAATCAAAGATGTATTGAAATGTTAAATTTCACCCTTTTCTCGGTTGTCAGACAGAAAAGTACTATCTTTGCACTCGAAAACAAAACAATTCACATGACTCCGGATTCAGCACTACAAGGCAAGACTGCAGCCTATTTCACCTTGGGCTGCAAGCTGAACTTTGCCGAGACTGCCTCTATCGAGCGCCAGTTGGCAGACGTTGGTGTGCGCAAAGTGAAGAAGGGTGAGGTGGCGGACATCTGTATCGTCAACACATGTAGTGTCACAGAGGTCGCCGATCATAAATGTCGTCAGGCCATTCATAAACTCGTGCGCCAACATCCAGGTGCAATCGTTGTCGTCACCGGTTGCTATGCCCAGCTCAAACCCCAAGAGGTCGCAGCCATTGAGGGCGTCACCTTCGTCCTCAGCCAAAGTGAGAAAGGTAAGGTCGTGGAATATTTGACGAAGTGCTCATCTGCGCCAGCCCCCTCAACCATAATCCCTCAACCCTCAACCCCCTTTGTCCCTTCCTGCTCCTGCGGCGATCGTACGCGCTACTTCCTGAAGGTGCAGGATGGCTGCAACTACTTCTGCACCTATTGCACCATTCCCTTTGCGCGCGGTCGCAGTCGTAATGGTTCTATCGCATCGCTGGTGGCCCAGGCCAGGCAGGCGGCAGCGGAGGGGGGCAAGGAAATTGTCATCACAGGCGTCAACATTGGCGATTTCGGCCGCACCACCGGCGAATCGTTCCTGGATCTTCTTCGTGTCTTAGACACGGTCGAGGGCATCGAGCGCTATCGCATCTCCAGCATCGAGCCCAATCTGCTCACGGATGAGGTCCTACAGTTCTGTGCGGAGAGCCGCGCCTTCATGCCGCATTTCCATATCCCCTTGCAGTCTGGTTCTGATGAGGTGTTGCGTCTGATGCACCGTCGATATGACACCGCCCTATTTTATAATAAGGTATCGCGCGCGCGCGAATTGATGCCCGATGCTTTCATCGGCGTTGATGTCATCGTGGGTACCCGTGGCGAGACGGCCGCACTCTTTGACGAGGCTGAGCGCTTTATCGAGTCGCTGCCCATCTCACAGCTTCATGTCTTCAGCTACAGCGAGCGCCCGGGCACTGCAGCCCTGCGCATTCCGCATGTCGTGCGTCCCGAGGAGAAGCACGAGCGCAGCCAGCGTCTGCTCGCCATCAGCGACCGCAAGCTCCACGCTTTCTATGAGCGCTTCATGGGCACCACCCGTCCTGTCCTCCTCGAACACTCCCGCATCAAGGGCCTTTTCAACGGCTTCACCGACAACTACATCAAGGTGGAATATCGGGGAGAGGGCGTTGATAACCAAATCCTGCCGCTGAAACTCAGCGGTTGGAATGAAGAACATACAGCGTTGAAGACTCTCCCCCCTGCCCCTCCCTATAAGGGAGGGGAGTAATTACCTTTCAAGAACAGACAATATGGAAGAAAGTCAGAATACAGTAAATAATCAGTCAGCTCAAAAACATTCTAATCCCCTCCCTTATAGGGAGGGACGGGGAGGAAAGTCTTCGGGGGGAGATTCTGCCATTGTCATCCTTAATTGGAACGGCTCCTCGATGCTACGCCGCTTCCTCCCGTCGGTCCTGAAGAATACGCCCCGCGACCTTGCCGATGTAATTGTCGCGGATAACGCCTCTACGGATGACTCCCTCGCAGTCCTCGCTGCCGAGTTCCCTGAGGTGCAGACCATCGTCCTCGACCGCAACTACGGCTTTGCCGAGGGTTACAACCAGGCGCTGCGCAGGGTGGGGAAGGGTTATAAGTACTTCCTTTTGCTCAACTCCGATGTGGAGACCCCCGAGGGGTGGCTGCAGCCCCTGCATGACTACATGGAGAGCCATCCTGAAGTGGCAGCCTGCCAGCCCAAGTTGCGTGCCGAGCACACCCGCACCCACTTTGAGTACGCCGGGGCAGCGGGTGGTTACCTTGACAGCCTTGGCTATCCCTACTGCCGTGGCCGCGTTTTTGACTCCGTGGAGGAAGACCGCGGGCAGTACGACACGGTGGCCGATGTCTTCTGGGCTACCGGCGCAGCCTTGATGATCCGCGCCAAGACCTATTGGGAAGTGGGCGGCCTTGATGCCCGCTTCTTCGCACATCAGGAGGAGATTGATCTCTGTTGGCGTCTGCGTGCCCGTGGACACCGCATTGTCTGCGTGCCGCAGTCCGTCGTCTATCATGTCGGTGGCGGCACCCTCCCCAAGGAGAATCCGCGCAAGACATTCCTCAATTTCCGCAACAACCTCCTGCTTTTGTACAAGAACCTGCCCGAGCGTCGCCTGCGCCGTGTCCTCTTCATCCGCTTCTGGCTCGATGCGCTGGCTTCCCTCGTCTTCCTGCTGAAGGGCGAAGGTCGCAGCTTCCTCGCCGTGTGGCAGGGGCATCGCGCTTTCCGCCGGATGAAGAAGGATTTTGCTGCCGACCGCCGTGCCAATCTCGCTGCCGCCACTGCCGATCCCGCATTGCAGCCAGGAAGCCTGCTCTTCAGCTATCATCTGAAACGCCAGCGTGCTTATTCCCAAATCATTGCCTCATAAACTTCTAAGATGAAAAAGGTCTTCTTGCTCTCCCTTGTCCTGCATTCAGCGCTCCTGACGAGTCGCCTGGCAGCACAGAATCCCGTCATCCGCGACCAGTTCACGGCTGATCCCACGGCACGCGTCTTCGATGGCCGCCTGTATCTCTACCCCTCCCACGACATTCCCGTTCCCGAGGGAGCACGTCCCAACTGGTTCAGCATGGCTGACTACCATGTCTTCTCCTCCGAGGACCTTACGACGTGGCAGGACCACGGCGTCATCGTCACTCAGAATGCTGTTCCCTGGGGCAAGCCCGATGCCTATTCCATGTGGGCTCCCGACTGCGTCCGCAAGAATGGTCGCTACTATTTCTATTTCCCCAACGCTCCTAAGGAGGGCCGTGGCTTTGCCATCGGCGTAGCCACTGCCGATAGCCCTACAGGTCCTTTCACCTGTGAGCCTGAGCCCATTCGTGGGGTGTCGGGCATTGACCCCTGTGTGCTTGTCGATGATGACGGCAGCGCGTACATCTACTGGAGCGGTATGGGCATCCGCGGAGGCAAGTTGAAGGACAACATGTTGGAGCTCGATGGCGAGCTACAGGAAGTCCAGATGCCGCGTCGCGAAGGTGCGCCCGAGATGCCTCCGATGAAGGTCGGCGGTCAGCAGATGGAAGGCCTCCCCGACGGCTTCAAGGAAGGCCCCTTCGCCTTCAAGCGTGGCGACTGGTACTACCTCACTTTCCCGTGGGTGCGTGGGGACACGAGCAAGGGTGACAACCCGACAGAGACCTTGGCCTACGCCATGTCCAAATCGCCCCTTGGCCCCTGGAAGTTCAAGGGCATCATCATGGCCGAGCACGAGAACCGTTGCTGGACCAACCACCACAGTCTGGTGGAGTACAAGGGACAGTGGTATCTCTTCTATCATCACAATGTTTTCTCGCCCAACGACGACAAGCGGCGCTCGGTGTGCATCGACAAGGTTGCTTTCAATGCCGACGGCACCATTCAGGAGGTGACGCCCACCCTTCGCGGCGTTGGCATCTGCCCTGCCACCATGCGTCTGGAGGTGGACCGCTACAGTGCAGCCGGCAAAGGTGTGACCACGGCGCTCAACGACACCGTCAACACATTCCTCGGTCATCATGCCACGCTGTCCCATAAAGGCAGTTGGCTAACCTTTGCAGACGTCGATTTCAGCGGTCTCACCGATGCCTACGTCATGCTCCGCGTCAAGGCCGACGAGAACACCGAACTGGCCATCCGCGAGAAGAACGCAAAGGGCAAGGTGATTGCGCGGTTCAAGGTGACGGTCAAGAGCGAGATCATGCGCCCCGGCGCCCCGGCTCCGTTCCGCCGCGACCAGAGCGGTCAGTGGCTGACGCTGACCTTGCCGCTTGACTATGCGCCCAAGGGCATCGCTGACATCGCTGTCACCTGCGAGGACAAAGCCGTCAGCGTGGATTGGATTCAGTTCCGCAACCGGCCGCTTTACTTCACCCCCGTCGCCAAGGGTGCAGCACCGTCTCAGCCCGATGAATTCGGCTATATTCGCCGCTGGCGACTGATGGAACCCATCAAGCAGGACATCCGCTCGAATGTCATCTTCACCGACTCATGGCTGCGCAAAACCTTTGCCGACGAGCTGGCGAAGCTTCCCCAGCGGAAAGCCAAGTGGTACACGCTGGAGAGCGCAGGCTACAACATGAAGCTCTTCCGCTTTGCCGAGAAATATGGCAGCCAGCTCTATGGCAACCTTTTCTGGTGTGAGACATACATCGACTGCGCTGAGGACATTGCCAATGTGCGTCTGGCAGCGGGTTCCAATGGCGCATCCATGTGGTGGCTCAATGGCGAGAAGGTGCTCCTGCTCGAGGGCGACCGCCGTATGGTGGCGGACGATGGCGTGTCCGGCCGCCTCACGCTCAAGAAGGGGCGCAACACCCTGCGCTGTGCCGTCATCAACGGCCCCGGTCTGAGCGATGTTTGTGCCCATTTCATCGATGAAAAAGGCAACCCCATCACCAATCTCAAAATAAAGTAATTTCGTTATTTCGACATTTCGAAACAACGTCAACTCGTTAACTCGTCAACTTTCCCCCCCCCCTCATGAAACTCTTCTATTTTTCACTTTTCATTCTTTCATTTTTCATTACCTGCGCCTTCGCGCAGGTCGGCGCTCCATATATCCACGACCCCTCGACCATCGCCGAGTGCGACGGCAAGTACTACACCTTCGGCACTGGTGGCGGAGGCCTCATCTCCGAGGACGGCTGGAGCTGGCACAGCGGCGCTGAGCGTCCGGGTGGAGGCGCTGCGCCTGATGTCCTGAAGATTGGCGACCGCTATCTTGTCATCTATGGTGCCACGGGCGGTGGCCTTGGCGGCGGTCACAACGGTCGCATCCTGACGATGTGGAACCGTTCTCTCGACCCCAAGAGTCCGGACTTCGCCTACACCACCGCTGTCGAGGTCGCTTCATCGGACGGCATGGAGGATTGCGATGCCATCGACCCTTGTCTGCTGCTGGATCCCACAACAGGCCGCCTCTGGACCACCTACGGCACCTATTTCGGCGCCATCCGCCTCATTGAGCTCGACCCGCAGACGGGCTTCCGCGTGGCAGGTAATGTGGAACAGGACGTGGCCATCGACTGCGAAGCCTCAGACCTCATCTACCACGATGGCTGGTACTATCTCCTTGGCACCCATGGCACCTGCTGCGATGGCGTCAACTCCACCTATAATATTGTGGTGGGGCGTTCGCGCTCAGTCACAGGCCCTTATCTCGACAATGTAGGCCGCGATATGCTGCAGGGCGGAGGCCGCATGGTCATCACAGCCGGCGACCGCGTCTGCGGCCCCGGACACTTCGGCCGCACGGTCATCGACGATGGCGTGGAGGTGATGTCGTGCCATTTCGAGGCAGACTTCGACCGCAGCGGTCGCAGCGTGCTCGGCATCCGTCCGCTGATTTGGCGTGACGGCTGGCCCGAGGCCGGCGAACGTTTCAAGGGTGGCACCTTCGAGATAGAGTCTGCGCGCAGGGGCTATTCCCTGGAGTTGGCTGTCGATTTCGTAAGAATCCAGCAGGAGCGCGAGCGCTTCTGGGATATGGATGTGACAAAGCCTTTGAAACAAATTCCCAATCAGCAACTTAGCGATGTCGTCGCCACATGGCCGCAGGGTGAGATTGCCGTGCGCTGCAGCGATTATATGATGCGCCCCCACCAGCACTGGACCATCACCCCCGTGCCCGAAGCCGGCGGCTTCCTCGGTGGTCCCTACTGCAAGATCACCATTGCCGGCACCGACCGTGCGCTGGCAGCCACCGCCAACCTGGAACTCACCGCTGTCCCCGTCTTCACGGGTGCCCCTGAACAGCTCTGGCGCATCGAGCAGATCACCGACGGCAACTTCCGTCTGCTCCCCAAAGCCATTCCCGGTCGCGAAGGCATCAACACCCGCTACGTCCTCTATTCCGCAGCCGACAGCACGCCGACTCTGGCCGAATGGGACTTTGCCACCGATAACTCCAAGTGGCACCTCCGCACTCCCTTCTAAAAAGGATAAGGTCTTATGGCGAGTTCCACCGGTGGAACTCACCATAAGACCAAGCCCTTTCTCCATGAAGAGTATGGGCTCTCTCCATGAAGCCCAAGCTCCTACGTCATGAAGAGCATGGTCTTATGCCCGTAAGACCATGCTCTTCTGCATTTTCTCACGTGTGATAAAACTTTTTCTCACACGTGATAAAACATTTTCTCACATGTGAGAAAAATGTTTCTCACTAATGAGAAAACTCATAAGGCCATGTCCTTCCGAGTGGACCACCATGGAGATCCACTCAACACCCTATACCCTTTTGCCCAACACCCTATACCCTTTTGCCCAACACCCTATGCCCTTTTGCCCGACACCCTATGCCCTTTTGCCCGACACCGTATGGCCTTTCGCTCAACACCGTATAGGGTTTTCTCCGAAACCCTATAGACTTTTTGCATTCTCCTTATAGGCTTTTGCATGTAGCCTATAAGTTTTTTTCATTTAGTCTATAGCCTTGGCATATAGCCCGGATTCTCTCGTTGTTCTCCTCATAGCTGCATATCCCCTTCTTTCTTCAAAAAATAATTTTTGCGGAAAACCCTACGAACCCTCCGCAAAGATGGTGGGAGTTGCGTAGGGTTCGTAGGGTTTTCCGTAAAACTTTTTTTCAATTTAGTCAGCACACATCACTATCTTGCTGCTTCAAGGAGAAACGCCACCAGAATGTGGACATGGATTCCGTGATATGTGCTAACTATTTAGAAAAAAATTTTTTTCATGTTCTTCTGATATTTGCCTCTCCACCACAATCGGAGAGGTATTTTTGTGGCCAACCACAAAAATTCATTGATTCTTTTGGCTGATTCCGAAAACATAGCTACTTTTGCGGCAGAATGATATCATTGTTAAATCAAAAAAAATTATCCATTATGATTCAGCTAGAATAATTCATTAATGCAGCGGGTTCGGGTCTGCGATAATTATGCCCTCCCCATCCGAGATTAATTCAATACAATTATTAACTCGGCGTTGCTGCTCAATCCTTTTTATTATATACTTGGACTTTGAGTCCTTGTTCTCGTCATCTGAAACCGCCAAAATTCATAGTGAGAACAAGCGATTAGGAGTTCACGTCAAAGGACGTGAATTGTTTTTCGCTTTTCTACTATAAGGCTACTTGGCGGTGCCCAGATGACGGAAAAGCAACAGAGCAGTTCCGTCCTTTTTTATTATTAAAATGAAACACTTTTATCTGAAGTCATTGCTTATTTGCCTATTCACTTCATGCATGGGCATAAGTATTTATGCTGCTGTACCGCAGGGAGATGGATCTCTTTCGAACCCTTTTAACACATCCGCAGCACTTAATAAAGCACAAGAATTAGCTGTTGGAGAAACCAGTTCAGAAAGTTATTATATTCAAGGTAAAATCTCCAGAACTCAATCGTTATTCAGTGAACAATTTGGTACAGCAATCTTCTGGATATCCGATGATGGTTCGACAAGCGAGGAATTCTACATTTATGCAACTTATTTCCTCGAAAACACTTCATGGGTAGAAGGCTGTCAGCAGATTGCCGTTGGAGATGACGTTGTTATTTATGGAAAACTGACCAACTATCGTGGAACTCTGGAGACGGCCAGTAGGGGGAGTTATATTTATTCTCTAAATGGTAAAACGAAAATACAAGAAGACGAAACTCCAACGGAATTAAAAGCAGGTGATCTATTTACTGCTAAAACGATAGAAGATATTAATATGACTTTTTCTGTCGTGAATCCCGAACAGAAGACCTGTCAAGTAGGAGGTGCAGTGCCAGACCAAGAAGGTTATTATTATATTACTATAGACAAAAGCACTGTTGGTACAGTGACGATACCAGAGGAAGCTAATGGATATAAAGTTGTTGGTATTGAACGGGTTGCCTTTAGCGATTGTCAATATATCACTGGCATTGTCCTACCTAAGGAATTAATGTATATTCACGGCGGAGCATTTGAGAACTGTAAGAGCCTCAGTCAGATTAATATACCAGAACGTATTACATCAATTGAGAGTGCTACTTTCTATGGATGCAGCGGTTTGACAACTATCAGCCTTCCTAACAACTTGACAAGCATAGACAATAGTGTCTTTTATGGTTGTAGCGCTATCTCATCCATTACGATACCAGAGCAAGTAACATTTATTGGAAGCAACGCTTTCGAAGGTTGTAGCAATCTAACTACCATTACTATCAATAGCAACACAATAGTATCCCAACAATACACATCTACCCAAAATATAGCAACCTTCTTTGGAACGCAGGTTAAAGAAGTGATTTTAGGAGAAGATATAACTGAGATTGGAGCCTATGCCTTTGCTGGTTTAAGTAAGCTTGTTGGCATTACAATACCAAAGAATACTACTAATATCGGTCAATATGCGTTCTCTGGATGTAGCAATCTAACAAATATAATAATTCCGGAGCAAGTAACATCTATCGGCGGTAATGCATTCTCAGACTGTCCCATGTTGACATCCGTAACCATTGATAGTAATAAACTTGCTTCCGCCGAATATGTCTCAAATTCAGGTATATCTTACATTTTTGGTAGGCAGGTAAAAGAATTTGTATTAGGCAATAGTGTACTCAGCTTGGGAAACAGCATCTTCCGTAATTGTAATAATTTAGAAACTATAACCATACCAGAGAGCGTAACAAGTATTGGAAACTCTGCGTTTGAAGGATGCAGTAGCCTTATATCTGTTGTCATCCCTAACAGCGTTACAACTATTGGTTATACGATTTTTAAAGATTGTTCTAATTTGTCTTCAGTTTCTTTGTCCGAGAACATAACGCAGATTACTTACCAAGCATTCTATAACTGTTGGTCTTTATCATCTATAGCAATAGGGAAGAATGCGACAAGCATTGGAACTGAGGCTTTTGATGGCTGTAGTAAATTAGCCACAGTTACCTTAAATAGTGATGCTATAGCCTCTGCTAGCCGCGCAAGTAATAAAAGCATGTCAGCAATTTTTGGTGATCAAGTACAACACTATATTATTGGTAATGATGTTACAAGCCTTGGCTATAATATTTTTAATGACTGTAGCAATATGACCTCGGTAACCATTGGCAATGGGGTCAAAAATATTGCTTCTTTTGCGTTTGAGGGCTGTAGTGGGCTGAAAAAGGTCATAATTCCCGATATTGCTTCATGGTGCAATATCGAGTTCGCCGGAGGAACTTTTGTTCGTTCCAATCCTCTTTCTTATGCTAATCACCTCTATAGTGATGAAGATACAGAGATAACAGATCTTGTAATCCCGAATGGTGTGACTTCCATTGCGAACTTCGCCTTCTATGACTGTGATGGACTTATATCAGTAACAATACCAGAAAGCGTAATATCCATTGATTATAAGGCCTTCTATGACTGTGATGGGCTTATATCAGTTTCTATTCCAAAGAGCGTTAAAACAATAGGTAATGAAGCATTCAGTTCATGCGGGAGGATAAAATCACTATCCATTCCTGGTAGCGTGGAAAATATTGGCGATAAAGTTTTTGCTTATTGTGAAAACCTTAATTCATTAGTCTTAGAAGAAGGCTTAACAGATATCGGTAATTATGAATTTTTCGGTTGCATCGGTCTGACAGGTATTACCATTCCCAATTCCGTTGCTAGCATAGGAAAGTCTGCTTTTGAAGATTGCAATAGTTTGTCTTCTGTCACCATTGGCGAAAGTGTGACAAGCATTGGTGAAAAAGCTTTCGCTGGATGTACGAACTTAGCAAGTATTCATTCTAGGATAAAGGAACCTTTTGACGTTGAAGAGAATGTTTTCAACTACTATCAGGATTATCAATGGTATCCTCTTACAGCGACTTTGCACGTTCCATCTGCTTCTGCTTCAAAATATTCTAATAAGCAAGGGTGGAACCAACTTTGTATAACAGAGAAAGATGGGCCGTTGGAAGATAATGACATATTCCGCTACAGGAATCCCCTGTTAAATAATCAAGCGGTGCTGATATATAGGGTAATCAGTGCTGAAGAGGAAACTTGTCATGTCACAGGGTATGATTATAATTCCATTCACGGGAGTGTTAAAATACCCATGACGGCTAGTGGATTTGATGTTATAGGAATCGATAAGAAGGCCTTTTCTGGATGTGATAAACTTACCATTATTGACATTCCAGAATCTGTTACTTCCATCGGGGCGCGTGCTTTTGAGTATTGTCCGGATTTAGATGTTTATGTTATCGATAATGATAATGAGGTCTATACATCTAATCCTAATAATGTAATCATGGAAAAAGCAACCAACACTGTGATTGCAGGTTGTAATAATTTCCTTATTCCAGATAATGCAACGGGAATAGGTGAAGGCGCATTCGCAGGATGTACACAAATGACAGCCATTGAAATTCCTTCGCAGATAACTCACATTGAAAAGGAGGCTTTTTATGATTGCAGTGGATTGCAATCAGTCAAATCTGCAATTACAGAACCATTTGCAATCGATATTTCTGTGTTCCAGGATAAGAATGGACAGCCATTGCCGATCCAACTAAATGTGCCATTCGGAACAAAAGAACTATATCAAGAATATAGTGGGTGGAACCAGTTAAATATTGAGGAAAATGTTTATGATGGATTAGTATTTGTAGCTAAAACAGTTGAGGACAATGAACTAAGATTCAGAGTTCTCAGTGTAACGGATAAGACCTGTGAGGTTTACAGAAATGGTAGTAGCTATGTTAGTCCTATTGATGAAACAACAAAACCAATTCAAGGGAAAGTAACAATTCCCGAAGTGGCGAATGGTTTCACCGTAACGAGAATCGGCAGTGGGGCTTTTTCTGAAGTAAGTGAATTGACAGGCGTGACAATTCCTAACACTGTAACACGCATAGATGGCGAAGCATTTTATGGTTGTAACAAATTGACGAGCTTGTTTTTTCCAGCATCTGTAATTGATATTTCCAATGATGTGCCGTTCTATCGTTGTCAGAACTTGACCGAAATCATTATTAGTGGTGACAATCCGAAATATGATTCGCGCAACAATTGTAATGCTATAATAGAGACGGCAACAAATAAATTGATAGTTGGTCTCAAGACGACAGCGATACCCAATACTGTAACAGCAATTGGAGGATATGCATTTGATGAATGCGTAGGACTCACTTCAATAGACATTCCTAACTCTATAATTAGTATAGGAAGTCATGCCTTTTCTGATTGCGAAATGCTGACAGACGTAGTGATACCCAATTCAGTATTGACTATAGGTGAAAAGGCATTTTCTGGGTGCATGGCATTGAAAAGCATAGTCATACCAGAAAGTGTGACCAGTATCGGTGTTGAGAGCGAAGAAGATGATGATGAAGACGCAAACGGAAGAATAGTAGAAAAAAATGTTTCTCGTATAAAAAGGAAGACTGATGGGAATGGAATAGGTGAGATGACCAATCCCTTCTCAAATTGTATTAATCTATCTTCTATTAAGGTCGATGAGGGCAATAAGGTTTTTGATTCACGCGACAACTGCAATGCCATCATCATCACAGCATCAAATACTTTGCTGACAGGTTGCAAGAAAACGGTCATCCCTATAACCGTAACTTCTATAGGCACGCGAGCATTCAAAGAGTGTAAAGAACTTCATAGTATTGTCATACCTAATTCCGTCGTATCCATAGGGCGTGATGCTTTTGAGGGTTGTACGAGTTTGAAAGATGTTGATATTCCCAATTCCGTTGTTAATATTGATTCCCATGCTTTCAATGGGTGCTCTGGTTTGACGAATCTCGTGTTCCCGTTTGGTTTGATAAGCATTGGGAGGGGTGCATTTCAGAATTGCCATAAATTAACCTCCATTCATCTCCCAAAGAGTATAGAAAGCATTGGCGAATATGCTTTCTATGATTCTAATCCAGACCATATTTATTCTGATATAGAAGAACCGTTTGCCGTTGAATATGCCTTCCCTGCTACATACATTAGTTATATTGACTCGGTTGGAAATTATATAGGGAAGTATAGTAACTCAACAACAATTTTGCATGTCCCGTATGGTACAACAGAGAAGTATCGTGCTATAGAAGGTTGGAATGTTTTCGAGAATATTGTAGAGCCAAAAGCAGGAGATATCTTTACGGACTTTACAGCGGAGGGGGTTGAAATGACGTTTATGATTATTAGCCCCAAAGAAAAAACCTGTATGGTGGGAACAAATAGTATCACACAGATTGCTGTTCAGAACTCTACAGCAGGAGCGTTAACCATTCCAGAGTCTGCAAAGGGCTATCGGGTAACTAGAATTGGTTCCTTCGCATTCTTTGCCTGCACGTCAATTACAGACATTTCAATCCCGGGCACAGTAACGCAAATTGGGATAAGTGCATTTGGTGGTTGTAGCAATCTGATCTCGCTTTCCATTCCTGAAGCTGTCACCGATATCGATAATTCGGCGTTTGAACGCTGCACAGGGCTGTCCTCAGTTTCTATTAATTGTCCATCAGTTGGCTCATGGTTCAGAGGCAATACTTCTATTCAAGAGCTCACCTTCGGAGATAAGGTAAGTCGGATTGATGATTCTGCCTTCCAGGGCTGCAGTGGCCTCACTTCTGTAACAATTTCCAGAGGAGTTTCCAATATCGGAAATACAGCTTTTTCTGGATGTGACAACCTGAAGAAGTTGAACATCTCTGATATTTCAGCATGGTGCCGAATCAGCTTTGAGGATGAGAAGTCAAATCCTTTGTATTATGCAAAGCATCTATGTATTAACGATGAAGAAATCACACATTTAATTATTCCAGATGATGTCACAAGTATCAATAAATACACGTTCAATGGTTGTAGTGGACTGGCCTCGGTTTCCATCTCCGGATCTATCACCCACATTGATAATACCGCATTCGCTGGTTGTACAGGACTCTCGTCTATTTCAATCAATTGTCCAACAGTAGGCTCTTGGTTTAGTGGTAATACTTCTATTCAAGAGCTTACCTTCGGAGACAAAGTTAGTCGAATTGATGGTTCTGCTTTTTATGGTTGCCGAGGTCTCACTACTGTTAATATATCTAGAGGAGTGACCAGCATCGGAAATGCAGCATTTTATGCTTGCGACAACCTGAATAAGGTGAATATTTCTGATATTACATCTTGGTGTGGTATTTCCTTTGGTGATGAGACCGCTAATCCGTTGCACTTCGCAAAAAGCCTTTTCATTGATGGAGAAGAGATGAAATCATTGGTGGTTCCCAATGGCACCACTGGAATCGGAGCTTATGCATTCGACGCTTGTGAATCGCTAACGTCTGTTGTGATTCCTAATACGGTGAAAACTATTGGTGCGAATGCATTCCGCGATTGTATTAATCTTCGTGCCGTTACATCGCTTATAGACATTCCGTTCAAATTGGATGACTCGGCTTTTACCTATAGCAACAAAGACTATCCTGAGAACACAATCTATATGGTTGCAACGCTCTATGTGCCACGTGGCCGTGATGCTTTCTACGGACAGACAGATGGTTGGAAACGTTTTGCTAAGATTGAGGTGACCGACACGAAGTATAAACTTGTATATGTGCTGGATGGCGAAGAGTTCAAGAGCTTTGAAATACAAGCAACTGAGGTCGTGACACCTGAACCAGCTCCCTTCAAAGAAGGCTACACATTCTCTGGTTGGAGTGATATTCCATGGTATATGCCTGCTGAGGATGTGACAGTGACGGGTTCCTTTACAGTAAACCAGTATGTTATCCGTTATTATGTCGGCGAAAAGTTGATTGCAGAGGATAAAGTCGATTATGGTTCAGAGATCACGCTACGCGACTATATGCCAGAAGATGCTAGCCGTTATTCATTCGCGGGTTGGGATGGTCAGACTTACACTAATATGCCGGCTCACGATATTGAGTACAGGGCGATTATTGTTGATGGCATTAACGCCCCCGAATCAACAAACAGTATCGAGGCCATCTATGATGAAGCTGGTCGTAAGTTGTTAAAAATGCAGCGCGGCATAATTATTGTTCGTATGAGCGATGGCACAACCCGTAAAGTGCTGGTGAAGTAATAATCCTCTTTCGAATTAACAATCTGCCGCCAATGTCCTTCTGATGGGCATTGGCGGCAGTGGTGTTTATGCTTTTGCTGGGGAGGATTCGTAGGGAGTATTTGAAGGTTGAGGGCGAGGGACAAATACTGTATCAGCCTCCAACCGACAAAACTTGAAGGGTCTCTTTTTTACCAGTCGAAATCTGCTGCTTGTTTGAACAATTCGTATGCCACACGGCCGCGCTCTTTTTCAGCTTCGGTCGCCACTGACAGAATGCCTCCCGTAACGTTTCAGGGCATTGCGTCTTATAATACTTCTTTGGTAACGCAACCTCCTGCTTGTAGCTGCTGACATGGCACCCACCCTGGAGGAGAGCATATCTACCGATGCTCCTTCGGGTTCTATGACTGCTACAGCATACTTGTCTCTGGGTATTGAAGCAATCTGCCGCAACGTCAGTTTCTGAATCCTGAATCACCAAAGGTGTGCTCCTGTTTGGCAGAAAGGCAGTCCGCCCAGCCAACGTCACTTTGGTTCCCTGCATACGATGCCGTGGGATACCTTCAAAAGAACCAGTCTTGAAAAATCTCATATCGTTCTCTGCTTATCTGAGGCAAAATTACACATAAAAACCGAGAGAACCATAAGAACAAGGCAAATATAGAGAAAAAAGACACGAAACTAATATTTCGTGGCAAATAATAGCCAATTTGTTTGGCGGTATCAGAGAATAAATGTAATTTTGCCATCGGAATGGTGGCATAATGCCGTCATAAGATAATAAATTAAGATTATGGCACAGTCGGCAGTAACAGTACGTATAGATTCGGAGATGAAATCGCAATTCGATGAACTCTGCAATAAGTTTGGAATGAGCATAAACACTGCTTTCAACATCTTCGTCAATGCGGTGGTGAGGAGTCGGAGCATACCGTTTACCATCGAGGATGTCAGAGTTGAACAGCCCAGTGCGTTCGACCTTTTTATGAAACAGCGTAAAGCAGCAGAGTCCAGCTATGAACCGGAGATGACGCTGGAAGAAATCAATGCAGAGATTCGTGCTGCAAGGGAAGAGCGGCGTAAGAAGCAACAGGTTACCGTATGATTTACGCAGTGATAGATACCAATGTACTGGTTTCAGCCTTGATAACGCACAACCCTGAGGCTGCGACAGCAAAAGTCGTAAGGCATCTGTTAGAACGGGACTTTATACCGATGTACGATAAAGACATCATCGCTGAATATGCTGATGTGCTGCATCGTGCAAAGTTCCATATTTTATCAGAAACGGCTGATGCGCTCATATCGTATGTTATAGAAAATGGCGTGGAGGCATCAAGGATTAACTTTGAAGAGCCTATGCCTGATGAAGATGACAGGGTGTTCCTGGAGGTTGCATTGAGCAAGGAGGATTCATTTCTGGTGACAGGCAACCAAAAACATTATCCTGCATCAGCGCGTATAATAACGCCGGCCCAGTTCCTTGAGTATTTTGGCAAATAAATCATTGAGGAGTAACACATACCAATCATGAAGAAGAGAAGCCCTATACATGCCTACAAGCGACTGCTGGCCCACGACCAAGACTGGGATTTTGCCTTCCTCATAGCCTTGGAGAAAAAGAAACTCCAGCGGATGCACGACTACTTCAAGTATCAAGGCCATCCCGAAGTCAACAGAATGGCTCCGCGTGATATTGCCATAGCATCTATTGCCTGACGATGGAAAACCTGTCCCATCGGTTTTCTCTCTGCATACATCTTACGTATCAAGTCCATCAGCATATCATTACCTGTGGTCCAAAGAAACTCTTCAAAGTCCATAGGGTACATCTGAATAGAACGTTCTTCCGATGGGAGCACGATGCCTTGTGTGTTTTTCTTGATACTTACCAAAGATCCCGTCTCAATGTAGTCATATCTTCTGTCGGCCACCAGAAACTTGATGGCTGCCATTACATTTTACACCTTTTTGAGATTTTACACGGTGCGAATATACACCTTTTTGAGATTTTCTGCAAGAGTATTGATGAAAAAGCATAAGATATCTGATTATTTTAAGTCATTTTCCTCAATATTGATCTATTTCGTCGTATTTTCCTAATTATACTTATATGTTCGAATCTGATTCTATATCTGTAATAATCTAGTTGATGTTACCATATACAGACCGACACCGGTTCAGATTGAATCAGAAGTGTTTCCCACCAGATTTGTCTCGACCCTTCATGTTCCCGAAGGGTGCAAAGAGGCTTATCAAGCAGCTGCATATTGGCAGGATTTCAAGAATATTGTGGAAATGGTGTCAGTGAAGAATATTCAAATTCTCCAACATCATTGAATTTACAGGTTGATGAGAGTGAAACTTTGACAGCAAATGTCCTCCCAGAAAATGCTGACAATAGAAACATAGAATGGACGACCAGTAATAAGGCTGTGGCTACAGTAGAAAATGGTACCGTTACGTTGTCGGTTCTCTGTCCCTACTGTCAATCATAACAATTGCAATGGAGATAGCGTTCTATGTGTATTTTCATTGGATTCAATAAGACCCACCGCCCATCGCGACCGGGCGAGCGGGGAGGCACCAATCATAGAAACTGGCGTGTTATTTCTTCTTCGGTTGCTTGCTGAATTTGTATATTACTTGTAACATAGCGTATCTTGGAAGCGAGTTATACCATGTTTCTGTTAGGCCTTGTGCGTTGAGAACTCTGGTTACGTTGCTCAATCCTTGAAAAATGTCGTATGCATCAAGGCTCAATCCGAGACGGCCTTTGAGGAGGGTCTTAGACAGACGGGCATTGGCCACAAAATGACAATCATTGAGGCTGGCATCCGAATAGCCCTTGCGATGATAGAGTGTCAAGTCTGTAGTAAACGCGAATCCTGCTGACAATGGAATCTGAGCAGACGCACCATACTTAAAGTCAAAACTGTTGATATTCTGGAAGCCTGTTCGGCTCGAAGTTGCATGAAGGTATTTCACGGCTACATCCAAATCAAAGATGTACTGGTTGAGGCGCATGTTCAACCGCAAATTTTCACTCGTGTTGAGATTGCGCACCTGGCTCAGTTCAGAGACATAATCCACGCTGTTCCGATAATTGAAGCCCGTAACAGCATTGAGGACGAAACGCTGCTTCTTGTCCAGTGCCTTCTGGTAATCGGCCGATAACTTTGCTCCCCAGTTGCCATCCACGTTGCGAGGTGAGTAAGTGCGTACACCTGTGGCGGCGTCGTATGTCATGGCATGGGCAATGGCATTTTGTGTCATATCCCAGGCGGCACGAAGAGATAATTGCCAGCCCTTATCCCGATTGCGTAAATAGCGCGTAAAGTCAACGCTATGGCTGGTACTGCGCTTCAGGGAAGGATTACCTCGATAGATATTCAGAGGGTCTGCATTATCGGCATAAGCAATAAGGCTTACCATGTCGGGATAGGAAGAAGAAAGTCTGTAGTCGATGTAACAATCCTCAAAGCCCCATGAGATGGAAGGCACGAAGACAGCATTGCTTCTATGGGAAGTCTCATTTAACTGGTCACGATGATAAGTGAGATTATCTATACGCCATTCCACCTCTGGACGAATGTCTATTCTGTGGCTTGGCAACTTACCCGGGAGCCAAAATAACAGGCTTACGCCCACATGGTGTACCAGAGTGTTCAATCTGGACGTATAGGAGTTTTGTGAGTCCTTACAACTCATCAACGTAGAAATAGTAGAGGGAAGTTCGCCGAGCGACAGAGGATTTCCGCCCAACTGATCCAATCTATATAGCGATAGAGCGGCATCACGATATTGTTCCGTCATTTCATAGAAGGGCGTTAGCGTTCCCCATTTCGGTCGGTACTTGTAGGAGGCTTTCAAACTCGCATCAAGAGAGACAACGGGGGATGTCTGGTACTGATTACGATAATCCTCACCTTTCCCAATAGATGGGTTATACAAGAGATGATAATCGGAAAATGTCGTGGCCTCTTGTTTCTGTACCCGAAGGTCTGCCGAAAGATTGATGTAGTCTGGCGTATGTGGAATCTCTATGTAGCCGTTCATACTGACAGAACCACCCCAATGATTGGCGTTCGCCAGACTCTGTTCTTTTCGTCTGTGAACAAACAGGGCTGCGAGTCGTTCGCTGGCTCCAGAGAAGAGGCTGTCAAGCGATGCCGCACGATAATGGTCATCCGGGTCATTGGTAAACTCCGCTTCCCAACAGTTTGCCTGATTTCTTCCTCTGTGATAACCGGCCTTACCATGAAGCGTTATGTAGCCATGTGGCTTCTTGTAACTAAACTGATGCACAGTAGTTACGTCCATTACTCTATTTATATTCTCGTTCTTCGAGCGTGCATAAGTGTTCCCGTTCAGCGCTGGTTGGAAGGTTTCTACAGAGGTTACACTCTGACCAAACGTTTTGCGATGAGCTACTTTTGCATTACCTGTGTATTTCCATACGCCCTTCTTGTCCTTTATCAAGGCTTCCAGCCCACCTGTCTGCAAATCAGTGCGCCCCGATGCGGCCCCCTGGGCATTCCATTCTCCTGTAGTACCAGGTTCGCGCGTGTCGTTTCTGTTATTGGCATTTCCGAATATTGCCAGCCTTGAATTGTCCGTAAACCTAAGGCCAAACAGTCTTGCCAGATACCTGTTGCTCAATCCATATCCTGCACTTGCGTTCGCCACCCACCCAATGGAATACTGGCGTTTCAGATTCACATCTACCACTAACGGAAGTTCCCGTATGTCTTTCTCTCTTGTAATATAACTATATTCATGCTCCTTATGATAGACTTTAACTTTGTCCACCATATAGGCCGGCAGATTCTCCAGGGCAACGCGGGGATCGCCACGGAAGAAGTCTTCTCCGTTTACCAACAGACAGCTGACAAAGTTACCATTAACACGTATCTGCCCGTCCCTGATTTCAAAACCTGGAAGACGTTTTATCAGTCCATCTAACATGGAACCTTCAGCCAACTGGAAGGCATCGGCATTGTAAACTATCGTATCACCTTTTACAACCATCCTGACCTTTGATGCTGTAACAGTTACTTCATCAAGTTCACGTTCCAAGGCTCTCGGCTTCTTCTTCAGAAGTATTTCACCAAGAGAGATACGCGTTTCGCGTTTGCCAATGTCTTTCTTCCGAAGGTTGACGGTCGAGGGCAAATAACCTTCTTTGGAAAATCTGAATATGCAATCCGTTCGTGGTATGTACAGATAGCCTATTCTGTCAATATTGTGGTAATAGCCTCCATAACGATATATCTGATCAACTTGAAATTCATCAATCAACGTACTATCGGAATTCATTATTTCAACATGTACATCCTTCAGAATTTCGTGTGTAAAACTGTCTTTCATGTTGCCATAAACAGCAACACTATCCTTCTGGGACTGACCGAAGGTGTTGGTACAAATAAATGTGGTATATAGAATGATTAGAATTGTACGTCTCAAGGGCATTAGTCTTTCTTGGTTTTGGGTTGCTTGTCAAACCGATACACAAGGCGCAGCATGACGTAGCGCGGGATGACGTTGGTGTAGTATTCCCAACGGCTTCGGCTGTCGATGCCGGCGTTGACGTTGGAGAGGTTGCCCAGGATGTCCCAGGCATCGAGCATCAGATTGAGGCGATTCTTCATGCCCCCCTTCGAGAGGCGCGCATTCCACACCAAGTCGTCGCGGTTCATGGTGGAAGATTCGTAGCCCCGGCGGGTACACATGGTCAGTTCGGTGGATAGTTGGAACGCCCACGGCAGGTCGATTACCGCGTTGGCTCCGTAGTGGATGTTCCAAGTGTTGGCATTCACGAAATCGTTGCGCTCGGCGGTGGCATGGTTCCAGGCCGCGTTTCCTTTCACACCCACGTTTACTTTCCGGTAGCGGTAGTTTAACCGAAGCGTCTCACTGAGCACGGCGGTTTGTGTGGTGTTGCGCAGGGGCGTGGCGGCGGGATTGCTCCCGGAGAAGTCAACGAGGTGGTAGTAGTTGGCCGCCGTGTTGGTGGTGAGTGTCAGGCGACGCGCCTTGTCCAGCGGAGTGACATAGCCCACATTGAGCCAGGCGTTCCAGTTGCCGCTGACGTTGACGGGGCGGCTGGTGGTCACGCCCGTCTGTTTGTCGTAAACGTAACTGACAGAGATGGCATTCGCGGCACAGTGCCACCCGGCATTGCCGTAGAGTTGCCGCTCCTGGTGTTGCAGCCAGCGGTCGGATTTGTAGTTGAAAGAGAGGTCTATGTCGGTGCGCTGCTTCAGGTCGGGGTTTCCCAACGTCACGTTCAGCGGGTCGGCAGCAAAGGTCTTGCTGACCAGGTTTGTCATGGATGGCGAACTGCTGTTGAGCGTTGCCACGAAGTTCAGTTCATGGCGGAACTCCTGCGTGTTGCGTTTCAGGCTGAAACGGGCTTGCGGCAGCACATAGGTTTTGTGAATCTGCTGCTCGTTTTTCCCCACGACGTAGTCCGTGAATCGGAATAGGTTGTCCTCCAGCGTTAGGGACGGTCGGAACTGCACGTTCCAGCCCGACGTGCGTCGCCCTTGCGGTGTCTTGCTGTAGTGTTGCCATTGCCAGTCGAGCGTCAGGTCGTGACGATAGCGGTGCAGCAGTCCCTCGTAACTGTTGTCCGAATCAAGAGCCTGCATCAGCATGGCGGCTTCGGAAGGGAGCCAACCGAGAGGCTGGTCTGCACTTTCGTCAAGCACGTCGAGGCGATAGTGCATACGGTCGCCCGACTCGTACTTATAATTAAAGGTGTAGCTGGGGTTGAGCATGATTTCCTGGTTCCAATGCCAGAAGTACTTCGTCCGAACCTGTGTCCCAAAGTCACGTTGAGGCGATTCGTCGTAGCGGTTGCGCCAATCGGTCTGCAGCGCTCCGCCCTCGCAGTGGTTGTAGAGGAAATGGTTGAAGCCGTTCTGCCGCTTGTCGTTGTAGGAAAGGTTGCCGTCCACCGACACGCCGTCCTGCGAAAAAGGAATCTTGAAGAAACTCCAGAAGGACAGGCTGCCGTTCGTCGTGCGGCTGCCCGCCACGGCTTGCTCTCCGTTGCGGCGGATGAGGTGGCGCATGGTAGTAGTCCAAGTCGGCGAGAAGAGACTGTCGAGCACGGTGGCATAATCGCCGACCGGGCTCACGCCGAATGTTCCGTTCAGGAAGTTATAGTTGTAATCGCTCTTCTGGTAGTTGAAAGCGGGGGTGAGACTGAATGCGTGGTGTTTCTGCAGGAAGTTGAATTTCAGGTCGTGCTGTGTGCTTATGGAGAGGTTGTTGCTGTTCGTGTGGCTTGACGTGACATTGAAGACATCGCCGCCAGGGAGGAAGTTGGTTGAACTGCCGCCCCATGCGTTTTCATTGTCGGTATAGGTAACATCTGCGTTGCCGGACAGTTGGAAGCGGTCGCGCTTGTCGAACACGGAATAGTCCAGGCCACCGCGCTTTGTGGATGTCAGTCCGCCCGACACGTCGAAGTCGCCCCATCCGCCGTTGCCGTCGGGTTTGCGGCGGTCGTTTACATTGTTGAGGTTACCAAAGAGGGAGAGGCGCGACTGCGGCGTATAGCGCATGGCAAAGAGACGGGCCAGGTAACGCTCCACTGTGCCATATCCTGCCTCTGCGTTGGCCAGCCAGCCGATAGCGTATTGTCTTTTCAGTCTCACGTCCATCACAAACCGTCCGTCGTCTACCTTGCGCCCCAGCAGTTTACTTGTCTCACTCTCTTCTGTATATACTTTCACCTGTTGCACCATATAGGCGGGCAGGTTGTCGAGCAACACGGTGTTGTCTCCCTTGAAGAAGTCGCGCCCATTGAGCAGAAGGCTCTCCACAAACTTCCCGTTCACCATGATGCGCCCGTCGGGTTTCAGTTCCGCACCTGGCAGTTGCGCTACAAGCGCGTCAAGCATCGAGCCTTCTTGCAGTTGGAAAGCATCGGCGTTGTACACCAATGTGTCGCCCTTTGTGTAGAACTTGACCTTGGTGGCAGTCACCGTGACCTCGTTCAGCTGCACCTCGTCCGTTGCTTGTGAAGTACGGCGCATGGGAACATTCCAAAGAGAAACCTCAATCGTCTTCGATTTCCACGCAAGTTTGGTGGCCTTGTACACGGTTTCATACCCCTTGGCCTCCAGTTTCACAAGGAAATGGCCGTCCGGCTGTTGTGGTACATCAAATTTGAAGAATGTGCGGATGGTGCCGTTTCCCCGATCCGTGTGCTCGTAACTCTTGGTAGTCATTACCTCTGTGCTGTCAGACCGGAGCAACGAGACAGTCACTTCGCCTTTGATGGCCTGGCGCGTAAAAGCATCCACAATGGTGCCGTTGAAGTTCACTGGTGCTTTCTGTGCGGACACTGTGAGGGCTGTGCTGACCAATGCGGTCAGCAGGAGAAGTCTGTATTTCATAATGTTTATGTGTGTAGCTTACTTCTTCTTGGGCATGTGGTTCCAACGCCAACTGAGATGGAGCATCAGGTAGGAGAGGATGCTCTTGCGCCATCGCTCAACACGACCTTGGGCATTGAGCGTGTACGCTGTGCTACGGAGCTGGTGAAAGAGGTCGAAGGCTTCGAGGCGTGCCGTGAGTGATTCTTTCAGGAAGGAACGAGAGAGGGAGGCATTGCAGACGAAGTCATCGGTGTTCATCGTCTGGCTGTAGTAGCCGCGACGACTATACATCTTGGCATCAGCAGCCAGCTGGAGTTTCCACGGCAGACGGCAGTTGAGGGCCAGGCCGTAGTTGTACTCAAAAATGTTGAGCGTGGTGAAGTTCATGCGGTCACTGGTGCTGTGGCGGTAGGAGAAATTTCCCGTGGCGGAGAGGTCAAAGCGGTTGATACGGTATGTGAGTCGCAGATTCTCTGTGTTATATAGGTTCTGGACGGTGGAGGTTGGTGCCTCTTGCAGAAGATCTTCTATTGACCTTCCTTCTGCTGATACATATTGCACCACATCGTAGTCGTTGCTCTCTTGATAGTTGATTCGGGCATGGACCTCCAGGGTGAAACGCCTCTTGGCACCGAGAGGTCGGTTGAAATGAGCCTCCTGATTGATGTCCCATGTAGGTCTGCCGACATTGTCACCCATCAGTGTGAGGGCTCCTGTCGTGGCATTGTACGCCTGACGGATTCCAAGTTTGCGGAACCCAATGGATGCACTGCCGTTGAAGGTCAAGTTTTGCTGATGTTCAGGTACAGTAGTGCGGAACCGCCAATAGATAGAATGTGATTGCCCAAGTTTGATATGAGGATTATGAATAAGCGTACGGAGTGGGTCTGTCGTGGAAAAGTAAGGTATGCGGGCGCGTATATATTGTCTGCTGATATTAGTAGTAGCGCCCAGTTCATAGCCATGACGGCTGGTGTTACGGGAAAAACTGCCATCGTAGGTGATGTATCGCTCTGTCCGCTGTGCTACGGTGTCGAGACGGGCATGGTGGAAGTTGATGCGGTCGTTGTCCAGATTGGCATGGATGGTCATGTTCAGCCATGTCTTGCGTTCGCCCTGCTGCTGGCTATAGTAGGCACGAAGGGTCAGCTGTGCCGAGCGGCTGCGGACGCTGTATTGTTCCGTATTGTCAAGGTCTGGAACAAGAATTGCTGAATCCGAAGTGAAGAAATGCTCCTGGGTGCGTGATGTGTTTTGCTGCCGCAGCTGTAGGCTTGCCGCATAGTTCCAATTGTTCAGTGCATGGATGGAATAGGTGGCGTTCGCGCGAAGGTCAAGGTTGTCGTTAGGGGCTGATACAGACCGCCCAATGTGTTCGTGGCGCTGTTGTTGTGGGTAGTCATAGTGTTTGTCTGACAGTTCTTCGTGTCCGCTGTCTTTGTTGTAGTTGGCCGTGAGGTTCAGCTCCACATCATCGCCCCACGGCAGCCGGTAGTTGAAAGTGTTGTCGGAAGCGAAACGCAAGGTCTGTGGTTGCCGTGAACTGGCATCATAGTGGGTAAGGTTCAGCGTGTCTGCATAGATCCATTGTGCCGTCTCTCCATATCCGTGGCTGTTATACTGCCCCCATGCTATAGTCTGCCTCAGACTCATCTTGAATGGAGAAAACATGTTCTTCAGACGGAAGCGGTTGGTGGCCTCGACATCTGTCGATCTGGAGTTGCCCCACTCGTGGCTGTTTCCGAAATTGCTACCGCCTGTAGCAAAGGTCTCACACAGTTCCCGCGTTTCCCATTCGTTCTTTTCACGACCGACATTGACTGTCAGTTGCTCGTCCCATCGCTTCTTTTTGTCACTCGCATTCATTTCAATACCACTTTGGATAGCATCCGTAGTACCATTACCCAATGATTTCTCTGGCGTCCACTCGCCGTTCTGCCCGGGACGGCGCGTTTCGTTCACGTTGTTGGCATTGAGGAAGGCTGCGAGACGTGAGTTGTCGGTAAAGCGAAGACCGAATAGACGGCCAAGATAGCGGTCTTTCGTTCCGCCAGCAGCTTCGGCATTTGCCATATAGCCCTCATTATATTCGCGCTTCAGGTGAACATCCATGACGAGTTCTTTCATCTCCACATCGCGTCCCAGCCACTCGCTCTTTTCTGTCGATTTGCGATAGACCTTCACCTTATCCACGGCATAGAGCGGTAAGTTTTCCAGCATCACCTTGTTCTTGCCCTTGAAAAACTCTTTGCCGTTGAGAGTGAGATATTCTACTCTCTCGCCATTAACAAGAATGGTGCCATCGTCCTTCAATTCTGCACCAGGCATTTGGCGCACGAGGGCATCCAGCATGGAACCTTCGGGTAATTGGAAAGCCTGAGCGTCATAAACGATGGTGTCGTTCTTATAGACCATCTTGATGCGGGTGGCTTTCACCACGACTTCACCCAACTGATGCGTAGCAGCAATGCTGTCAAGGGCAGCATCAAGACTATCAAGCCTTCCTGTATTGTCTGTAGGTGTTTTCTCCTTTTTCTTCATGTAATGCCATGGGGCATCGAAGAACGTGTTGCGGCCGGGAGTCTTTATCTCGTAATTGACGAACCCGTCTTCATAGTCGGGATGTGTCACGCGAATGATGTACTTCTGCGTTCTGCGAGGAATGTAGAAACAATAGTAAGTGTCCGTGCCGTAGTAACCACCTGTCTGGTAGTGGCACTTGGTGGAGTCCACCACGGTGCTGTCGCTGAGCATCAGCGTGGCCTTGGCATCGCGGATGGCATGGTGCGTGAATTGGTCATAGACATGACCCCAAAGTTGAATCTTGCGCTCCTCAGCAGACACGGTGAGGGCTGTGCTGACCAGCGCGGCCAGCAGCATGAGTCTATGTTTCATAGGTTTATGTGATTGGTTTACTACTTCATTTCGGGCAGTGATAGACTGGAACGCGGGATACAGATGGAGTTTGGCTCAAGACCATCAGCCCGCTCCAGAAGGAGTAGTTGCTGTTGAATATAATAATAAAGGTAGAAGGCGTGGTAGCAATCCTTGCCGTCCATCCAGCGGAGAACGGTTCGGTTGGGACTTAAACGTTCATCGTTACCTGATTCCACATTGCTCAAAGCCAACAGACGAGCACTCAACGCCTGGTATTCCTCTCGTGAACAGCGGGTGCGTACAATTTGGGCTTTTGTCGGACACGGTCCATCGAGTCCTATCCACCATTCATGTCCCTCGTGATCATTGCTGATGAAGAGGGTGTCAACGGCTTGTGCATCACTGCGACTGCGCATGGTTTCCATGATAGTCGTTAGTTCCTGATTCAGTTCTGGAGAAATGTCATTTGTTTGTTGAGTGGTTTTTGCCCTTCCGCATAGATGGTCGATGAGTTCTCTTGTATCTGGCACCGTGTTGCATTGCCTCCACGTTGGTACAACGACACGCACCACACAGAGGCAGTCATGATAAAAGACTGCGTGATAGAGGCAGAAGGCTCCTCCTGTGCAGAATGAGGCGGTGGCACCGAGCAGCAAAAGGTTGCCATCCTTGTGATTGGAACTTTTATATATGGTGACATCGGGGGTTCCACTTAAAGGAGCAAGAGCCTCCGACCATGCAAGGAAGTCGTGCTGTTGCACGCCTTGCAGGAGTACGACGTGGGCTGGTGTGCGACTGGCATCACCCTTTGCACCCATCCACCAATCGTAAGTCTCATTCTCAGAATAGCAAAATACGGTGTCAATCACCAGTGCTCCCGGCCTCTGCTCCATCTGTCTCAATAGGTTGGCGATGGCTGCCACGCTGTCTGTGGGCAAATCGTGGTAGTTGAAGTTCGGTTTTACATCTGAGGCACGCTCTGTGACGATGTTGATGCTCTTAGGGCTGTTCACGCCGTAGCGGAAACTGACCATTGTACGGTTGTAATCCATCAGGAAGAAGGCCGAGGTATCGCCCTGCTCGGGGTGCAGACGCATGGCGATGCGACCCCTGAAAATCTCGTCTGCCTGCTCATCGGTCATGCGATGCTTGTGTGGCAGACGTTTGATGAGTGGTTCTATCTTATCAAGCAGCGTGGCTGTAGCATGAAGCGGACCATTATTGACTACGATATTACCATATATCGTGCGGTTACGACCACAAACGGCATCGGTCACGGCACCTTCGAGACAATGCTCATTCAGATAGTTGGCAATGTCCATCACGGTCTTGTCCGTCTGGCGTTGCGCAGCCATTCCAAGAGGAATGACGAGACTGATGATAAGGGGAAATAGTCGTTTCATATCTATTGCTACTTTACATGTTTTCAAATTCATTCACCATAGCCAGCATCTTGTCCTCCATCGTCTGGAGTTCACAGTCGATACAGACGTCTTCCTGCAATTCGGTGGACTTTGTAGAAATGATATTACTTTTTGGCTTCTTGGTCGCTACTGGTTTGTCACTCTTTATTATTTGCTGCTCTATATTATTAGGGTGTGAAATTTGTGCCGTCTGAACACACTCTTCCGCTTGTGGCTCATGTTGCATCTTATCTGTTTGTCGGGCTGGACTTACAGCAACAGCCACAGACTTGGATGGCTCAACATATCTGTCTTTTCTTTGCATGAAAAACACCCCTGTACCAAAAATGATAGTAATAACAGCCGCAGCAGTGCTCCATTTAAGCACATAGCTTTTGTGAAGCGCACGGGCCTTAGGCTTGCCTTGCTGCAGACCTCTGAACAGGACAGAGAAGCTGCGCCATTCGGCAGGGACTTCCCTATGCGTGCAGAAATAGTCGGCAAGCAAGTCTTCCTCTTCTCGCGTCGTCTCAGCAGCCAAGTAGCTGTCAAGCAACTTTTGTATGTATTCTTTTTCTATATTCATGTTATTCTGCCTAATATTTGAAGTAATCTTGACCGGGCTTTCGACATCATACCTCGGCAGGAGGATTCAGTAGTTCCAAGCACTGCGGCAATCTCTGCAAAGCTCATCCTATCATATTCACGCATCTCAACAATTTTCCGCCAGTTGTAAGGAAGCTGGCTCATGGCACGATGAACGATGTCGCCTGCTTCTTTGGCCTCTATATAATGTTGTGGCGTGAGCGAATCGGTAACGTCGGGGATGTTGCCCGTTTCTTCTTCGCCATTGTCTTGCCGATGGAAGATTCGCAGGATAGGATGCCGTCGTCGGCGGCGCAACAGGTCAAGTGCGAGGTTCCTTGTCATCCTGTCGGCAAGATGTCTCACTTCATCCGTATTTTCTCGCAGGTCTTCATGCCTTTCCCACAACCTCAGCAGCACTTCTCCAACCACATCCTCAGCATCTTCCTTATCATCAAGTAACGTCAAAGCCTTCCTGACAGCAATCAGCCGCAGTTCCGCTACCAACGATATGTACTTCAGACGTTCCATACTTATAATACGATGAAAGAGTGAAAACGCTACGCAAAAATCAACATTTTTTGCTCATTCTGTAAATTGGCCCCTATCAAATCTCGAAAAAAGGTCGCTTGATATCTCTCAAACGACCTTCTATTACCTTATTATAGACAATTGTGTTCCGATCATCTCTTCGTGTTCCCGTTCTCCTGCATCAAGAATTTCCGAATCTTTTCTTTGCTCGGTAACTGTAATTCGTATCGGGCAACAAATAGTTGAGGGTCTGTAAATGGAGTAAGGTATTCCACCATTTCCTGTCCATACTCTGTACATAGGAGTAGCCCAACAGGTGGATTGTCGTCGGGTTGCATATAGTGTTTGCGATAATACTCAATGTACATATTGAGTTGTGCAACATCTGCATAGTCCAGCCTATGGGCTTTAAGTTCCACGATGCAATGGCATTTCAAAATGCGATGATAAAACACCAAATCTGCCTTGTAATAACGGTCGTCTATCAATAACCTCTTCTGCTCTTCTTCAAGGCAGAACCCCATGCCCAATTCCATGATGAAATCTTTCAGATGGCCTACGATTGCTGCTTCCAAATCACCCTCATCTATTGCATCTTTGGAAGAAAGCCCCAAGAATTCAAAGTAATAAGGGGATTTGACATCCTGCTCAAAGGTTGGTCGCTCGGCTGTTCCATTTATCTTTTTGCTGAGCAATTCAGGCTTCTTACTCCACCCACTGCGGACATAGTAATTGGTGTCTATCTGTCGTTGTAATTCTCTTACGCTCCAAGGTCCACGCATTGCCTCAATAGCGTAGAATGCTCGCTGCATGGAATCTTCGACATGAAGAAGTTGAACAATATGTGTGAAAGAAAGTCGGTCGAATAAAGCCTGTGGAACAGTTTTTACACTCCCATCAGACAAACTCATGGCAAAGCCATCGGGAGAAATCCCTGTAACAATCAACGAATCTTGTGTCTCTGCAAATTTAGCAGTCAGCGACTTCTGTTTTCCTTCGTCTTGCAATTCAGCAATCAGTGACTGCTGAATCTGTGGGGGAAGAAATGTTATTGGGGAAGACTCCACCGTTTCCCCGCCAAAACGTTCAAAAAGATAGTTTGCGATAGTGGGACGCAATTCTGGATAAAGCGTGTAAAACAGACGGTAGCTGCGTAAGTTTGTGGCACTATAACTTTTACCACCTAATCTCTTTGAGAGATTCTGGAGAAGATTGTCGCCATATTTGGCCCTATCATTTCCGTGCTGCTCATATTCCACTATATAATAGCCTGTCAACCATGCCTTTGTTGTTATGTTGCGGTTGATGACAACACGAGCATCTTGTTGTAATGCCTCGCCTATACTCTTTATCTGAGAAACTAACGTCTCGAAGTTTTCTGAAAACTGGTTTATCGAATGCTTGATGATGTCTGCCATACGTTTAATCCTTTCCTGTGATAAGTTCCCGTTTATCAATGTCAAGTAACGTTGCTATCTTGTCTAATGTATATAGGTCTGGCTGAGACACATTGGTACACCACTTGCTCACAGTAGCAGGGTTCTTGCCCAATTCCTCTGCGAGCCACTTAGCCGTTCGCTTCTTTTCAACGAGTACAACTTTGATACGATTCAAATCTTTCATTTGCAAATCTCTTTAATTTGAACGCAAAGATACACAAAATAATCGGCAACATAAGAACATTCATTCAAAAATGGCACTAACGAATGTGTTTTTTGAGATTATTAAGAGATTTTGTGTCTTGTAAGCTTAAAAAGAACGTAACCAGCCAAGGTTATTCCTTGCAAGCATAACTTACCATACAAAATCTGCACACTTTCTTCATTTTTGAGGTTTACAAAGGTTAAATACGTTAAATCTTCATCATTTTCCATCTCTTTAGAATCCACGTCATCACTTTTCTACTGTTTGACACACAAATCGTTGACAGATGGGCATTGGCGGCAGTGCTTATTTTGAAGAATTGTCCGATTATGAATTTTTTTTGTGGATATTATTTGATGATACCAATAAAACATGTATCTTTGCCCGCGGAAATGAAGTCGTTATTATGGAACAGGTACAAGTCTTAGATCATATTAAGAAGGTGGCATCGCAGGTGTTGCCCAAGGGCAGTTCGCTCTACTTATACGGTTCGCGTGCGCGAGGGGACAGCCATGAAGGCTCGGATTGGGACTTGCTCCTCCTTCTTGACAAACCCCGACTTGAATATGAGGATTTTGACAGGTATTCATATCCATTTGTTGAGATGGGCTGGAACATCGGTGAAGATATTCGTCCCCATGCTTATACTAAAGACGAGTGGTTGAATGGACCTCATTCGCTGTTCTATTACAATGTTGAAGAAGACAAAAAAGTACTATTATGAGCCTAAGTGAGAACGAACGCCAAATAGTAGTCAACCTTGAGTTGGAGAAGGCAAAGCGAACTTTCGATGATATGTCCTTCTGCTTGCAAGAAGGAAAATGGGAGGCTGCCGCTAACCGCCTTTATTATGCATTATTTCATGCGGTTTCGGCACTACTTATTTGTGACGGCTATAATGTGAAGAGCCATCGTGGTACGATGGCTTTATTTGGGGAGCATTATATCCGAACGGGAATCTTCGAACGCAAGGATGGTTCTCTCTTTTCAGATTTGGTCATTATGCGTGACAATGCAGATTATAATTGTTTTTTTGAGGCTACAGAAGAGAAACTGGCCCCGTATATGATGCAATTCCATGAACAGGAAAGGGCAATGCGGGGACAATTTGATATTCCAAGACAGTGACAAAAACAAAGAAGCCGCCTCCGTTGATTGCTACGGAGGCGGCTTCGTGGTATGGATGATGATTAGCTGAACGTGAGGTGGTCACCATCGGCATCGACGCGGATGGGGTGTTCGCGGTTGACGGTGCCGGCGAGGATGGCGCGCGAGAGGTCGTTGAGGAGCAGGCGCTGGATGGCGCGCTTCACGGGACGGGCACCAAACTCGGGGTCGTAGCCCTCGCGGGTGAGCAGGTCAAGGGCGGCGTCGGTGAGCGTGAGGGTGATGCCGTTCTCGCCGAGCATCTTCTGCACGGAGGCGACTTGCAGCTGTACGACCTGACGGATCTCAGCCTGCGTCAGCGGCTCGAACATGATGGTCTCGTCGATACGGTTCAGGAACTCGGGGCGGATGGTGCGGCGTAGCATGTCGAGGACATGGGCTTTGACCTCTTCAAGCACGGCCCCCCTTACGGCCCCCGAGGGGGCTTCTATTCCATTGTTGCCGGAGGACTTTTCAGCCGTGTCCCCCCCGGGGGACGACAGGGGGGCCAATTTCTCCCTAATATACTCGCTGCCGAGGTTGGAGGTGAGGATGATGATGGTGTTCTTGAAGTTGACGGTGCGGCCTTTGTTGTCGGTCAGACGGCCGTCGTCGAGCACCTGCAGGAGAGTGTTGAATACATCGGGGTGCGCCTTCTCAATCTCGTCGAAGAGGACGACGCTGTAAGGCTTGCGGCGCACGGCCTCGGTGAGCTGTCCACCCTCGTCGTAACCCACATATCCCGGAGGGGCACCGATGAGTCGGCTGACGCTGTGCTTCTCCTGATATTCGCTCATATCGATACGCGTCATCATCGTCTCGTCATCGAAGAGGAACTCAGCCAGAGCCTTGGCCAGCTCCGTCTTACCGACACCCGTGGTGCCGAGGAAGATGAAGGATCCGATGGGTCGCTTGGGGTCTTGCAGACCAGCACGCGAGCGGCGCACGGCATCGGCTACGGCGCGGATGGCTTCGTCCTGTCCGATGACACGCTTATGCAGTTCTTCTTCCAGGTGCAGCAGTTTCTCGCGCTCGCTCTGCAGCATCTTGGAGACGGGGATACCCGTCCAGCGGCTAACCACCTCTGCGATGTCGTCAGCGGTCACCTCTTCCTTGACCATTGCCTCGGCGCCCTGAGCGGAGCGCAGCTGCTCCTGAATCTTCTGAATCTCAGCTTCGAGAGCCTGCAGGCTGCCGTAGCGGATCTCCGCCACGCGGCCGTAGTTGCCTTCGCGCTCGGCGCGGTCGGCCTCGAACTTCAGCTGCTCGATCTGCTGCTTGTTGGCTTGTATCTTAGAGAGGAGAGCTTTTTCGCCTTCCCACTTGGCCTTCATCTGCTGTTCCTGCTCGCGGAGGTCAGAGATGTCCTTGTTCAACTGCTGTAGCTTGTCGGAAGCGGGAGAAGCACTTCCCGCGCTGCCCTCCGCCTCGCGGCGGATGGCCTCGCGCTCGATTTCCAGCTGCTTCAGGCGGCGGGTGATCTCATCGAGCTCTTCGGGCACGCTGTCGCGCTCCATGCGGAGCTTGGCGGCGGCCTCGTCCATCAGGTCGATGGCCTTATCGGGCAGGAAGCGGTCGGTGATGTAGCGGTTGGAGAGCTCCACGGCGGCAATGATGGCATCATCCTGAATACGCACACGGTGGTGGTTCTCGTAGCGCTCCTTCAGGCCACGCAGGATGGAGATGCTGGAGAGCGTGTCCGGTTCATCGACCATCACACTCTGGAAGCGGCGCTCCAGGGCCTTATCCTTCTCGAAGTACTTCTGGTATTCGTCGAGGGTGGTGGCGCCGATGGCACGCAGCTCGCCACGTGCCAGTGCGGGCTTCAGGATGTTGGCAGCATCCATGGCTCCCTCACTCTTGCCGGCTCCCACGAGGGTGTGGATTTCATCGATGAACAGGATGATACGGCCCTCGCTCTTCGTCACCTCGTTGATGACGCTCTTCAGACGCTCCTCGAACTCGCCCTTGTATTTGGCACCGGCGATGAGCGCGCCCATGTCGAGTGAGAAGAGTTGCTTCTCGCGCAGGTTCTCGGGCACATCGCCACGCAGGATACGATGGGCGAGACCCTCCACGATGGCCGTCTTACCAGTTCCCGGCTCACCGATGAGGATAGGATTGTTCTTGGTGCGTCGCGAGAGAATCTGCAGCACGCGGCGAATCTCCTCGTCGCGCCCGATGACGGGGTCGAGCTTTCCCGCGCGCGCTTCCTCTATCAGATTACGCGCGTATTTGGAGAGACTCTGATAGGTGTCTTCGCTGGACTGCGAGTGCACCTGCTGTCCGCCGCGCAGCTCGCGGATGGCGGCAGCGAGCTCCTTCTCCGTGACGCCCGCGTCCTTCAGGATCTTGGCTGCAGTACAGCGGCTGCCAACGAGGGCGAGCAGCATCAGCTCTATGCTGACGAACTCGTCGCCTTGCTTGCCCGCCAGCTCTTCGGCATGGGTGAGGATGGTATTGGTCTCGCGACCGAGGTACGGCTCGCCGCCCTCCACGCGCGGCAGGCTCTGCAACTGGGCTTCGAGGGCCTGGCTGACAGCCTGCTCGTTGACGGATAACTTACGGAACAGGAATTGTACGACCTGCTGACCGGTCTTCATGATGGCGGAGAGCAGATGCTCGGGCTCGATGGCCTGCTGACGGCGGGCCTCGGCGATGCGCACGGCCTCCTGTACGGCCTCTTGTGCTTTGATGGTAAATTTTTCGAAGTTCATATTGATAGAGTTTAAGAGTTTAAAAAGTTTAAGAGTTCAAAAAGTTTAAGAGTTTAAGAGTTCAAGGGTTCAAGAATAACCCTGTCCTTGTACTTCTGTAGCGGCAAAAGGTGTGCAAAGGAAAGAGAAGCGGCCAAAAAGTCTGATTCGCTGACTTTTTGGCCGTTAGAGGGGAGGTGAGGGCGCGACAAAATCGCAGCCTGCATGAGGGATGGGGGGCTTATTGCTTGTGCGTCATGATGTCGAGCACGAAACGATCGGTTACGTCCATGCCACGTGAACCGATGCTGGTGAGGTTGTGAATACTGCGATCCACATCATCCTCGATGATGCCCTCGGCCGATGTGACATACTTATTCTGGATAGCCAGCATGGCACTCATGACGGCAGTGCTGACGCCTGTCGTCAGCTTCAACGCACAGGAGGGCTTGGCGCCGTCGCAGATCATGCCCGTGAGGTTGGCAATCATATTCTTCACGGAGTGTGCTATCTGCTCATAGGTGCCACCCATCAGGTAGGTGATGCCCGTGCTGCTGCCCGTGCTGGCCACGACACAACCGCAAAGCGCCGACAGACAACCCAACGACTGTTTGATGTAGATGGCGGTGAGGTGCGAGAGCGTCAAGGCGCGGATGAGTTCCTCCTCGGTATTATGGTTCTCGCGTGCGAAGACCACCACGGGCATGGTGGCACAGATGCCCTGGTTGCCGCTGCCGCTGTTGCTCATCACGGGAATCATGGCTCCTGCCATGCGGGCGTCGCAGGCGCAGGAGGTCACGGAGAGGATCTTCGAGAAGATGCTGTCGCCCATGATACCTCGCCCCAGCGGCGAGCACATCGTCTTGCCCAGCTGATGGCCGTAGTTCTCGCGCAGACCCTCGGCAGCCGCCGCCTCGTTGAGATGCTTGGCTTCAAGGATGAAGGAGAGGTCATCAAGGGGTTGCGTAGAGGCAAACTTATAAATCTGGCGAAGGGTTAGTGACGGCGCTGTCTCATGTTCGGGTGTAGAAGTTGATACGACGCCATCATCTACGAAGTGCGTGTGGCCACCTTTGATGGTGGCTTCAGCGCATTTATCACCAGCCTGAACGTGAACATGGATGAAGAGCTTGTCGGGGTCGTCTTCCTCCAACTTGATATCAATACGATCCTCTGTGATATACTTCTTGGCAAGGGACAGGTCTTTGTCCGTACAGTCACGCAGAACCTCCAGACCGAGGCACGACTTGCCGCCGATAGCCCCGAGTGCGATGGCGATAGGTAAGCCTATCATTCCACCTGTGCCGGGAATGCCCACGCCCATGGCATTCTTGAGGATGTTAGCACTCAGGTGCAACAGAATCTTTTCGGGCACACATCCCAATGTCTCGGTAGCACGGGCTACGCACAACGCTACTGCCATCGGCTCCGTGCAGCCGATAGCCGGCACGACTTCGCGATGCAGCAGTGCCAGAATAGCCTTCTGTTCTTCCTTGTTCAACATACTATTTTATGTTAAGTTTGTGCAAAGGTAGTAAAAACTTTCAATTTTGATTGCAGAACTTGGAACTTTTTCAAACTTTTACTTTATCTTTGCACCGCATAATGATGCGAACACTAAAAAAAGAAACGTTATAAACTTTATCATACAATGGGAAAAGTATTGATGATTGGTGCCGGTGGCGTGGCCACCGTGTGTGCGCATAAGATGGCGCAGAACCCCGATGTCTTCACGGAAATCATGATTGCCTCACGCACGAAGACCAAATGCGATAAGCTGGCGGCCGACGTGGAGAAGGCCACAGGCTTCAAGGGCATTCAGACAGCACAGGTGGACGCTGACAATGTGCCGGAGCTGGTGGCTCTCTTCAATGCCTATAAGCCAGACATTGTGGTGAACCTGGCCCTGCCCTATCAGGACCTCTCCATCATGGAAGCCTGTCTGCAGACGGGCTGCAACTACCTTGACACGGCGAACTACGAGCCGAAGGACGAGGCACACTTCGAATACTCGTGGCAGTGGGCCTACCGCGACCGCTTCGAGAAGGCCGGGCTCACGGCCATCCTGGGCTGCGGCTTCGACCCGGGCGTGACGAGCATCTACACCGCATACGCTGCGAAGCACCACTTCAAGGAGATACAGTACCTGGACATCGTGGACTGCAACGCCGGCGACCACCACAAGGCTTTTGCCACCAACTTCAACCCCGAGATCAACATCCGCGAGATCACGCAGAAGGGGCTCTACTGGGAAGATGGCAAATGGGTGGAAACGGAGCCGCTGGAGATTCATAAGGACCTGACCTATCCCGAGATAGGGCCGCGCGACAGCTATCTGCTGCACCACGAAGAGATAGAATCGCTGGTCATCAACTACCCGACCATCAAGCGTGCCCGCTTCTGGATGACCTTCGGACAGCAGTATCTGAAGCATCTGGAGGTGATTCAGAACATCGGCATGAGCCGCATCGATGAGATTGAGTATGAGGCTCCACTGGCCGACGGCACCGGCACTGCCAAGGTGAAGATTGTGCCGCTGCAGTTCCTGAAGGCCGTGTTGCCCAATCCGCAGGATTTGGGTGAGAACTACGAAGGTCAGACCTCCATCGGCTGCCGCATCCGAGGTATCGGCAACGACGGCAAGGAGCACACCTATTATGTATATAACAACTGCTCACACCGTGCAGCCTACGAGGAGACAGGGATGCAAGGTGTCAGCTACACCACTGGCGTACCCGCCATGATAGGCGCCATGATGTTCCTGACGGGACAGTGGGTGAAGCCCGGCGTACACAATGTCGAGGAATTCGACCCCGATCCCTTCATGGAGCAACTCAACCAGAAGGGGCTCCCCTGGCACGAGATTCACGATGGAGATTTGGAGCTGTAAGGCTCATGAAACTTCGGAATAACGAAATAACGTGATAACGAAATAACGAAAAACCAATGGCAAAAAAAGAAGAACAAAAACCATTAGATCCACGCGAAGCGCGGTTGCAGGCCTTGCAGACAGCAATGGCCAAGATTGAAAAGGACTTCGGCAAAGGTGCCATCATGCGCATGGGCGGCGAGGCAGCAGAGAAGGTGGAGGTTATCCCTACGGGTAGCATCGGTCTCAACCACGCCCTCGGCGTAGGCGGCTACCCCCGCGGCCGCATCATCGAGATTTTCGGCCCCGAGTCGTCCGGTAAGACCACCCTCACCATCCACGCCATCGCCGAGGCACAGAAGACCGGCGGCATCGCGGCCTTCATCGATGCAGAGCATGCCTTCGATCCCACCTACGCGCAGAAGCTGGGCGTGAACCTCGACGAGCTCTACATCTCGCAGCCTGACAACGGCGAGCAGGCCCTCGCCATTGCCGACCAGCTCATCAGCTCAGCTGCCGTGGACCTCGTCGTCATCGACTCCGTGGCCGCTCTGACACCCAAGGCTGAGATAGAGGGCGACATGGGCGACAACAAGGTAGGTCTGCAGGCTCGCCTCATGAGTCAGGCTCTGCGCAAGCTCACCGCCACCATCTCCAAGACGAAGACCACCTGCATCTTCATCAACCAGTTGCGTGAGAAGATTGGTGTGATGTTCGGCAACCCCGAAACCACCACTGGAGGTAATGCCTTGAAGTTCTACTCCAGCGTGCGCCTGGATATTCGTCGCATCAGCAGCATCAAGGATGGTGAAGAGATTATCGGCAACCAGGTACGTGTGAAAGTGGTTAAGAATAAGGTCGCTCCTCCCTTCCGCAAGGCCGAGTTTGAGATCAGTTTCGGCGAGGGCATCAGTCATGCTGGTGAAATCGTGGACCTAGGCGTAGAACTCGAGATTATCAAGAAGTCGGGCTCATGGTTCAGCTACAACGAGTCAAAGATTGGACAGGGCCGCGATGCAGTCAAGAAGATCATTCAGGACAACCCCGAGCTGGCAGAGGAAATCGAAACCAAGATTATCGAGAAACTGAACGAGAAGAAGGATTAGTGCATTGTCATCTGTATCTATAGAAAAAGCGGGCCGTAAGGCTCGCTTTTTTGTTGATGCTACAAAAGGAAAAAATAGTGCACAGCCGCATGGTTGTGCACTATCATTATAATTAGGGATCTCCTTTTTGTTGAATGGGAGCAGTTTACTTGACTTCCTCGAAGTCGGCGTCCTGGATGTTGTCGCCCTGCTGGCCACCTTGCTGCTGGCCGCCCTGAGCACCGCCGTTGAAGCCGGCACCGCCTTGAGCGCCGTTGAAGGGGTTGCCCTGTGCGCCCTGAGCACCTGCACCTGCCTGCTGTGCGGCAGCGTACATCTTCTGTGCGGCGTTGTTGAGCTCGTTGGTGGCCGCGTCGATGGCAGCGAGATCCTGAGCCTTGTGGGCATCGCGGAGCTTCTGCAGGGCAGCTTCCACTTCGGCCTTCACGTCGGCGGGCAGCTTATCGCCGCTCTCCTTGAGCATGTTCTCGGTCTGGAAGATCATGCTGTCGGCCTGGTTGAGTTTGTCGATCTTCTCGCGCTCCTTCTTGTCGGCGTCGGCGTTAGCCTCTGCTTCAGCCTTCATGCGCTCAATCTCCTCCTTGGAGAGGCCGCTGGAAGCTTCGATGCGGATGGCCTGCTCCTTGCCGGTGGCCTTATCCTTGGCGCTGACTTTCAGGATGCCGTTGGCATCGATGTCGAAGCTGACCTCAATCTGAGGTACGCCGCGACGTGCGGGAGCGATGCCGGTGAGGTTGAACTGACCGATGCTCTTGTTCTGAGCGGCCATGGGGCGCTCGCCCTGGAGCACGTGGATGGTCACCTCAGTCTGGTTGTCGGCAGCGGTGCTGAACACCTCGCTCTTGTGCACAGGAATCGTGGTGTTGGCCTCGATGAGCTTGGTCATCACGCCGCCGAGTGTCTCGATACCCATGGACAGCGGGGTGACGTCGAGGAGCACGATGTCCTGACCGGCCTCGTTGTTGAGGATAGCGCCCTGGATGCTGGCACCCACGGCCACCACCTCATCGGGGTTCACGCCCTTGCTCGGAGCCTTGCCGAAGAAGTCCTCGACGAGCTTCTGGATGGCAGGAATACGAGAGCTACCGCCCACGAGGATAACCTCGTCGATGTCGCTGTTGCTGAGGCCGGCATCCTGCATAGCCTTCTGGCAAGGAATCTTACAAGCCTGGATGAGGCTATCGGCGAGCTGCTCGAACTTAGCGCGAGTGAGGGTCATCACCAGGTGCTTAGGTACACCGTTGACAGCGGTGATGTACGGCAGGTTGATCTCGGTGGTGCTGGAGCTGGAGAGCTCAATCTTAGCCTTCTCGGCAGCTTCCTTCAGGCGTTGGAGAGCCATGGGATCCTGCTTCAGATCAACTCCTTCCTGAGAGCGGAACTCATTGGCCATCCAGTCGATGATGACCTGGTCGAAGTCATCGCCGCCGAGGTGAGTGTCGCCGTTGGTGCTGAGCACCTCGAACACACCGCCACCGAACTCCAGAATGGAGATATCGAAGGTACCGCCGCCGAGGTCGAAGACGGCAATCTTCATGTCCTTGTTGGCCTTATCAACGCCATAGGCAAGAGCGGCTGCCGTAGGCTCGTTGACGATACGCTTCACCTCAAGACCGGCAATCTGACCAGCTTCCTTGGTGGCCTGACGCTGAGAGTCGCTGAAGTATGCAGGCACGGTGATGACGGCTTCTGTCACTTCCTGACCCAGATAGTCTTCTGCGGTCTTCTTCATCTTCTGCAGCACCATGGCGCTGATTTCCTGCGGGGTGTACTTGCGGCCATCGATATCTACACGGGGGTAGCCATTCTCGTTGGCAACGGTGTAAGGCACACGGCTGATTTCTTTCTGCACCTGCTCATAGGTCTCACCCATGAAACGCTTGATGCTGAAGATGGTGTTCTTAGGGTTGGTGATAGCCTGACGCTTGGCGGGGTCGCCGACCTTGCGCTCGCCGTCCTTCATGAAGGCGACGATAGAAGGTGTGGTGCGCTTGCCCTCGCTGTTGGCAATCACAACGGGCTCATTGCCCTCGAAAACGGATACACAGCTGTTTGTGGTACCCAGGTCAATTCCAATAATCTTTCCCATAGTTGTATTGTTTTAGAGTTTATACTTTCAAGTTTTACTTCGTTGATTGTTGACAGACTTGCATGAAGTGTCAACTTTTGTAGTGCAAACTGCGTGCCAAAACGAGGGTCTCACGCGCGCGTGTACCTTCATTATATATAGTTTTCATTGAAAACTTGTTTTTTCATTTATTACTTTTCCATTTTTCATTTATAATTGCTACCTTTGTGCCATGAAATCTGCCAAAATGACATTATTCATGGTTTTTGTCACATTTGTGGCACTGATCATGACAGCCTCTTGCTCCACTGATCGCGAACGTTTGCATCGTGCAGCAGAGAAGGCTTACGAGTATTTGCAACAAGGGAAGTATGATAAGTTCGTAGGCGAGATAGCGTATGCCGATTCGATGTCGGAGGACTATCGCGCTCAGATGGTGGACCTTGTTCATGAATACACTGAGACGCTCAAGCGTCAGCATGGCGACATGATCAGCGTGACAACTGTCGGCGACACCATCATTGGCGAACAGGCTCACGTCTATCTACAAATCACCTTCACCGACAGCACGTCTGAAGAGGTCGGCGTGCCGATGGTGAAGGTGGGTAAGAAGTGGATGATGCAGTAAACGCAGTCAGTCCTTCAGATAATAGACCACTGTAGTGACGACGCGGACATTCTTTATCCACGGCGTGTTTTGGTCGCGGCTCTCGATGCTGAACTGACCTTGATCTGCGGTGCGGATCTTGCCCAGCTTGCTGTCAGAGTCCTCTGCGAAACGTTCAGCGGTCTTGCGGGCGTTCTTTGTGGCTTCGGCAATCATCTCGGGCTTGATATTGTTGAGGCCAGTGAACTCATAGTTTACAATGGAACCTTCATCGTACTCATTACCCACGATGGTGACATCCTGGCGCATGAGTTCGGTCTGCCTGCTGACTAGCTTCCGTACAAGATCTACGTTTTTCGACACAACGGTCACCACGCAATTGGCTTTATAGCGGAACCGTACGGTCTCGCTGGAATAACTCATGTTGGCTTGCTGGTCGACCAATGTTGGGGGGGCAAGTGTAATCTCTTCGTCGCTGAGGCCGTTGGCTTTCAGGAATTTGACGATTGTTTGGGTGTTGCGCTCAATGCGTTCATAGAGTTCGGAGGGGTCGTTGCCCAATTCCTTGAACTTAAGCGGCCAAGTAGCCTTATCGGCTTTCACCTCTTTCTCGGAAAGGCCCTTGGCAGTGACGGTGCGGTCCATCTCCTTGAACTGTACCATGCCTTGCTTAATGGCTCTTCCGCCGAGGAAGAGTCCAATGGCGAGAATGATAGCTTCGCCAACAAACTTAAACTGAATCGATTTCATCTTAGTTATTTTTGTCGGATAAAAATGTTGATGGGAGTGCCACTGAAGTTCCAACGTTCGCGGATTTTATTCTCGAGGAAGCGCTTATAAGGTTCCTTAATATATTGTGGTAGGTTGGCATAGAACACGAAGCTGGGGATGCGAGTGTCGGGAAGCTGTGAGCAGTACTTGATTTTGATGTACTTGCCTTTCATGGAGGGTGGGGGATAGGCTTCTATGAGGGGTAGCATTTCTTGGTTGAGCTTCGTGGTGCCTACGCGTGCTCGGCGGTGTTTGTCCACAGCTGCAGCTGTTTCCAAGACTTTGAAGATGCGCTGCTTGGTCATTGCCGATGCAAAGATGATGTCGAAGTCGGTGAAGGGTGCCATGCGCTCGCGGATCGTGTCCTCGAAGTACTTGATGGCAACGGTGCTCTTGTCCTCTACGAGGTCCCATTTGTTGACGACCACGACGATGCCTTTGTTGTTGCGCTGGATGAGCTGAAAGATGTTCAGGTCCTGCGCCTCGATGCCGCGCGTGGCATCGAGCATGAGGATGCAGACATCGCTGTTCTCAATGGCGCGGATGCTGCGCATGACGCTGTAGAACTCCAAGTCCTCATTGACTTTGCTCTTGCGGCGTATGCCGGCAGTATCGACGAGGAGGAAGTCAAAGCCGAACTTTGTGTAGCGGGTGTAGATGCTGTCACGAGTGGTGCCGGCGATGTCTGTGACGATGTGCCGGTCCTCACCGATGAAGGCGTTGGTGAGGCTGCTTTTGCCCACGTTGGGACGGCCCACGACGGCGATGCGGGGCAGGTCGAGTTCCTCAATGCTGTCGGCTTCCTTGGGCAACTTCTCCAGTACCAGATCTAGGAGGTCGCCCGTGCCGCTGCCCGTGGCGGAACTGATGCAGAAGGGATCGCCGAGCCCCAGACGGTAGAAGTCTGCAGCCTGCCACTGTTGGTCGCTATTGTCAGTTTTGTTAGCAACAAGAATGACGGGCTTCTCCGTGCGGCGCAGGATGGCAGCCACGGCCTCGTCAAGGTCTGTGACACCGGTGTTGATATCCACGAGAAACAGGATTACGTCGGCCTCTTCGGTGGCGATGGTCACTTGTTTGCGAATCTCTTCTTCGAAGATGTCATCGCTGTTGACAACCCAGCCGCCGGTATCGACGACGGAGAACTCGTGGCCCACCCACTCGCACTTGCCATATTGGCGGTCGCGCGTGGTACCGGCTTCATCGGAGACGATGGCGTGACGGGTTTTGGTTAGGCGGTTGAAGAGTGTGGACTTACCTACATTGGGGCGTCCTACGATGGCTACTAGCATTATTATTAAGTGAAAAGTTAAGGAATGGAAAGTGAAATTTCGTTAATCAAGGTCGTAGCCGAATTGTTTCATGGCTTTCTCGCTGCTGCGCCAGTCTTTATCGACTTTGACGAAGCACTGTAGGTAGATTTTCTTGCCGAAGAAGCGTTCGAGCTCTTTGCGTGCCTCGGAACTCACACGCTTGAGGGCTACGCCTTGATGCCCGATGATGATTCCTTTTTGGGATTCGCGTTCCACGTAGATGACTGCCTCGATGCGTATGAGATTCTTTTCCTCCTTGAAACTCTCCACAACGGCCTCTACAGAGTAGGGGATTTCCTTGTCGTAGTAGAGGAGTATCTTTTCGCGGATGATTTCAGTGACGAAGAAGCGGGCGGGCTTGTCGGTCCAAGCGTCCTTGTCGAAGTAGGCTGGTGACTCGGGCAGTAATTCTTTGATGCGGTTGAGTACCTGATCGACGCCGAACTTATGCAGAGCGGAGATGGGATAAATCTCTGCTTGTGGCAGGATGGCGTGCCACTCATCGACCTTCTGGACGAGGACAGCGGTAGGGTTGCCCCCATCGGCTATATCAATCTTATTAATCAGCACTATGATGGGTACTTTCAGTTGCTGTACCTTTTCGAGAAATTCAGCATTCTTGTCTGGCGTCTCTACCATGTCGGTCACGTAGAGCAACACGTCGGCATCCTGCAGGGCGCTCTCCGAGAACTGGAGCATCTGTTCCTGCAGCTTGTAGTTGGGCTTAAGGACACCTGGTGTGTCGGAGAAGCAGATTTGCATCTCGGGCGTATTGAGGATGCCCATGATGCGGTGGCGCGTGGTCTGTGCCTTAAAGGTTGCAATGGAGATTCGCTCGCCCACGAGGAGATTCATGAGCGTGCTCTTACCCACATTGGGGTTGCCTACGATATTGACGAAACCGGACTTAAACATAAAGTGAGAAGTCACTTTTTCATTGTTCATTTAGGATCATATCCCCACTTCATGTAAGCCGCGCCCCATGTGAAGCCGGCGCCGAAGGTGGTGAAGATGAGGTTGTCTCCTTTATGGAGCTGTTTCTCGTAGTCCCAGAGTGCCAGCGGCAGTGTGGCGGCTGATGTGTTGCCGTACTTTTGGATGTTGACCATAACCTTTTCCATCGGCATTTCTAGGCGCTTGGCCACAGCCTCGATGATACGGATGTTAGCCTGATGAGGCACAATCCAAGCGAGGTTGTCCTTGGTGAGGCCGTTGCGCTCGGCGATGAGGGCGGTGGCGTCGGACATATTCGTGACGGCGAACTTGAATACGGTGCGCCCCTCCTGATGCACGTAGTGCATTCGATGCTCCAATGTGAAGTAGGAGGGAGGTGCAACAGAGCCGCCTGCTTGCTGCACGAGGAAGGGAAGACCTTGCCCGTCAGTGCGCAGGTAGCTGTCCTTCCAGCCCAGGTCCTCTGTGGTGGGTTCAACGAGCACGGCAGCAGCGCCGTCGCCGAAGATGGGGCAGGTCTGGCGGTCGGTGTAATCGATGATGCTGGACATTTTGTCGGCACCGATGACGACGACCTTCTTATAACGTCCGCTCTCAACCATGCACGTAGCCTGTTCCATAGCATAGAGCCATCCCGAGCAGGCTGCCGACATCTCGAAAGCGTGGGCATTTGTCATGCCCCTGCGTCCGAGCACGATGCTGGCTGTGGAGGGAAAGTGATAGTCGGCGGTAGAGGTGGCGCAGATGACAGCGTCCACGGTCAGCGGGTCGGTATCCGTTTTTTCCAGCAGTTGGCGCACAGCCTTACGAGCCATGTAGCTGGTGCCGAGACCTTCCTGGTTGAGAATACGGCGTTCCTTGACGCCGATGCGCGTCATGATCCACTCGTCAGTGGTGTCTACCATCCGGCTGAGCTCCTCGTTGGTGAGGATATAATCGGGGACGTAACCACCTACGCCCGTGATGATAGCGTGAAGTTTTTCCATAAGTATTGTATTAACATTAACAGATTAACATATTAACAAAATTAGCAGATGGCCTCTTGGCTGCCTGTTAATCTGTTAATTTGTTAATCTGTCAATCAGCTTATCAGAGATAGCTTAAGCCTCTTCTTTCTCGATAGCAACCTTGCCGCGATAGTATCCGCAGGCGGGGCATACAGTGTGGTAGATGTGGAACTCACCGCAGTTGGGGCAAACAGCCAGAGCGGGTGCTACGGCCTTGTCATGAGTTCTGCGCTTGAGAGTGCGAGTCTTTGATTGTCTTCTTTTAGGATGTGCCATTTTATTTGGATTTTAAAGTTTATAGTTTCGTTTCTAAAGTTAAGACTTGTCAAGTAGTGCTTTGAGGGCATCCCACCGTGCATCGGTAGATGGCTCTATGCTGTTGTCGCCTTCGCTGTTGTCGCAAGCGGGTTCGTCGTCCGCGACAAGATATTGGTGAACCACCTCATCGCACTCTCCATCGGGATGTGCGTGGAAGAGGGGTATTGCCAATGCGATGGTCTCATAGAGGTTCCAACTTACATCGAGAACCGGTTGGTCCTCGGGGAGGATAATGCGCTCGCCATCATCGTCGAAGTCTTCGCCTAAACGAATCTCGATGCAGTCCTCGGCGTCGATGGGTTGAGTCATCGGTTCGAGGCAGCGGTCACATGGAATCTCTATCAATCCCGTGGCGTGAATTTCAAGGCGGTAGCCGACAGTCTTCTTGTACACCCGAAGCGAGGCTGTAAGCTCTCCATGCTTGATTTCCTGCTGGTCCAGAGCACCGAAGAAAGAGTCGTTGAGCTGCCAAGTGAGGGTCGTTACCTCGCTTTGAAGGTCGCGGAAATCAATCTCATAGTGTCCTGATGTGTCCATACGGGCGGCAAAGGTAGGGCTTTTTTTTTGTGTGACAAAGGATTCTGTGGAAAAGTTGAAGGTTAACGGTCGAAAGTTTACGGTTTTTTACATATTTGACCTTCTTTGGCGTCAGTTTTTCCGTAATTCAATGCGGAATGTGGTGCCTTTTCCGAGTTCTGAAGCCTTTACGAAAATGCGACCGTGATGGTATTCCTCAACGATGCGCTTTGCCAACGACAATCCCAGCCCCCAGCCGCGTGTCTTGGTGGTGAAACCGGGTTGGAAGACGCTGGAGAACTGGCCCTTAGGAATGCCCTTCCCCGTGTCGCTCACCTCTACGACAAATCGTGTCGGCTCTTCGAGGGCGGAAATGGTGATTGCGCCCTTGCCCTCCATCGCATCCACGGCGTTCTTACATAAGTTCTCTACGACCCATTCAAAGAGGGGCGCAGAAAGGTTTGCGTAGATAGGTTGCTGTGGCAAACAGGTGGTAATGGTGACATTATTGGAGGTGCGACGCCCAATATAGTCTGCTACATGAGCGATGACCTCGTTGAGGTTTTCGGGACGAACTTCGGGCAAGGAGCCGATTTTGGAAAAGCGTTCTGCAATCATCTGTAAGCGCTTCACATCCTTGTCCATCTCGGGTAGCAACTCATCGTCGGGGTAGGCTTCGTGTAGCACCTGTGTCCAAGCCATGAGTGATGAGATGGGCGTTCCCAGTTGATGGGCCGTCTCTTTGGAGAGCCCCACCCACACCTTGTTCTGTTCGGCGCGTTTACTGCTGAGGAGCGCAAAGACTGCCACGATGACAAAGACAAGGGCGATACCAAGTTGGATGTAGGGGTATTGTGCCAAACGGCGCAGCATAATGCTCTCGTCGTAGCACACCTCCATGCTTTCGTCGCCGGACAGGCTGATGCGTACTACGTTGCCTCTTTCGCGCATGGCTTGCGCTTTTTTCAGCACCTCTGCCTCAACATCTGCTGCTGACTCGGCGCGGACATCCAGATTCCGATAGGTCTGCACCGCTCCGTCGGCGTCGAGGACGATGACCGGAATCGTGTGGTTCCCATTGATGACTTTCAGCACCAAGGCCAGGTCCGTCTGCTCGTCAGCCTGCTCCAGGGAGCGCATGGCTTCAGCCCAGACTTCCACCTTGCGCTGCTCTTCGAGAGCGAGGTCGCTCACGAGAACATGTGACCACATGAGCGACAACACGCAGATGAGCACCGCGGCACAAGAAAGCAGGATTTTTACCTGTCTCATTCGATCAGTCCATTGCATACAGGGCACAAAGTTAGGCTGTTTTTCTTAAAGAAACGAAATTACCGGCCATTTAGTGTGTCTTTTTGCAGAAAATAATGTAATTTTGCCGCCGATGAACAGAAATTGGCTACACCTTATATATATATATATCCTCTCGACGGTCCTCGTAATGACCGTCGGAGGGTGTAATAACGACCCCGTAGAGCCGACGCCCCCTTCTCCGGGGCGGCCGTTTGTCAAGTTGCCTCGAACGCTCATTGTCTATATGTCGGCCGAGAACACCTTGTCGAGTTATGCGAGTTATGATTCTTTGGAGATAGCGCAGGGCTTGAGTAATATTGGCCAGGACCATCGGGTTGTCGTTTACATCGATGATGTCAAGTCCAGCCGTCTGTGTGTGGGAATGCGTGAGCAGCCTTTGCAGCTCGTGAAAACTTACCAGGGTAATATCTGTAGCACAGACAGCGCTGACATGAGTCGTGTGCTGAATGAAATCGTGAAGGTCTATCCCGCAGAGCACTATGGTCTCATCCTTTGGAGCCATGCTTCGGGTTGGATTCCGTCGAGCCAGACCACCAAAACGGTTCTCCGCAGTTTTGGCGCTGATAATGGTCACAGAAGCGACGGGAACAACAATGGTCCGAGTATGAATATTACCACGTTGACTCATGTGCTGGAAAATCTGCCCCACTTCGACTTTGTGCTTTTCGATGCCTGCTTCATGCAATGTGTTGAAGTGGCCTATCAGCTTCGCCACGTGACAGATTATGTCATCGGCTCACCCGCTGAGTTGCCTGGCGACGGCGCTGCTTACCTCAACCTCCTGCAGCCGATGTGCCAGATCCCGACGAATGTAGATCGGTTGTTGGAATACTACGTGGATTATTATTTGAACGGTAGGGGGCGCGTCCCCTACACAGGTGCCGAGATTTCTGCCATCCGTACGGACAAGGTGGAGGCGCTGGCGGCGGCCTCGGCACCCTATCTCCAGCGAATCTTCAGTGGCCGCAGAAGCCCGGAGTGCGGGAACGTTCAAAAATACTATGTGGGACCATCTCAGAATCATTATACTGAATTCTACGATTTCAAGAACCTGATGTATCACCATCTCTCAGCCGAGGAATATGCAGAATGGTGTGAGGCTTATGATGCCGCTGTTCCGTTTGCACCTCTGACCCCGACCTGGTACTCAGCCTTTAGCCCTGCTGACAATCACATCTGCAAAATTGCGGATTTGGAACACACGGGTGGTGTCTCGCTCTTCGTGCCTTCCGAGGAGTATGCGCGCAAAGGATGGGTGGATAAATACCATGGGTACGACTGGTATCATGCCACGGGAATGGAGAATACAGGATGGTAGAAAACCTCAGTAAGATATCTATGGCAGCAAAGAATACTTGTTTCAAGAACACCTTCTCCAAGGCTGAGATAGACGCGTGTATCGACTGGTTCACCCAGCACGAGGACGCACTTCCGGCATCGATGTTGCTTGATGGCGGCATCTCTATCCCCAATCTTCCTCTTACGGTGCGTCAGATGATCGTTCACTTGAAAGATCGGGCCAAGGACTCTGCCGTCTATAGCGGTCAGTTCTCACTGCTGGAACTCATTCGCAGCAAGATACAAAGCAGCGCTATTCAAGACAAGGATGTTACATCATAAACTCCATCAACTACTATGCTATTCTCTAAAGAAACTTATGTTCAGCGTCGTGCCATCCTGCGGCAACGCGTTGAGAGCGGTCTGATACTGCTTTTGGGCAACAACGATGCCCCCATGAATTATCCTGCGAACACTTATAAGTTCAGGCAGGACAGCAGTTTCCTCTATTATTTTGGTCTGCATCGCGAGGGGCTGGCAGCCGTCATCGATGCCGACTCCGGCGAGGAGTGGCTCCTGGGCGATGACATCTCACTCGATGACATTGTGTGGTTCGGTGCTGTTGACAGCGTAGCTGACATGGCCAAGCAGAGTGGGGCGGGGAAGAGCGCGCCGATGTCGCAGCTGGCCGTTCTCGTGGAGCAGGCCCGCAAGCAAGGCCGCGAGCTGCATTTCCTTCCGCCCTATCGCCACGACACCATGATTCAGCTCATGGACCTCACAGGTATCCATCCGCGCGACCAGCGCGCCAAGGCCAGCCTGAAACTCATCAAGGCTGTCATCGACCAGCGTGCAGTGAAATCTGCCGGTGAGGTGGCTGAAATTGAGAAGGCTTGTGCTATAGGCTATGAAATGCATACAACGGCGATGCGCATGTGCCGCCCGGGTGTCACCGAGCAGGAGATTGCCGGCACGCTGGCCGGCGTTGCCAATGCCAAGGGTGGTCTCAGTTTCCCCACGATTCTGTCCATGCACGGTGAGATACAGCATGGCTATCCCTCAACCCGTCCCTTGGAGACCGGACGCCTGATGCTCTGTGACTGTGGTGCCGAGACCAATGAGGGCTACAGTTCCGACAACACGCGCGTTACGCCCATCAGCGGCCGCTTCACCCAGAAGCAGCGTGATATTTACGATGCAGTTGTTGCGGCTCATGATCGTGTGCATGAGATGGCGGCTCCCGGCGTGAAATGGTGGGACTGCCACTTCGCTGCCGCTCGCGTCATCACCGAGCGCTTGAAGGACATCGGCCTCATGAAGGGCAACACGGATGATGCCCTGGCTAATGGCGCTCATGCCATGTTCTTCGTTCACGGTCTTGGTCACATGATGGGTATGGATGTGCACGATATGGAGGGCCTCGGTCAGATCTACGTGGGCTTCGATGATGAGGTGCGCCCCAATCTGGACCAATTTGGCACCTGCTATCTGCGTTGTGGCCGCCGTCTGCAGGAGGGCTTTGTGATGACCGACGAACCCGGCATCTACTTCATCCCCGCCCTCATCGATGACTGGAAGGCTCGTGGACACAACGCCGAATACATTAACTTCGACAAGGTAGAGGAGTATCGCGACTTCGGTGGTGTCCGCCTCGAGGACGATCTGCTGGTCACGCCCGACGGCTGCCGTTATCTTGGCGAGAAGATGATACCTTACAAGGTAGAGGATGTGGAGGCCTTCCTCGCTGCCCACGAATAAGCCCTATGAGCCCCATACCCCCCCCATGGGCCCTATAAGAATAATCAACCCTCAATCAAATAAACAACTATGAGAAAGTTTTTTTCGATTGCCTTATTGGCACTGTTCTGTGTCAATGGCGCACAAGCACAGGAGGAAAAGCCCTCCAACAAGCCCGTTTTCACCATCGTGAAGGAACTGCCCATCACCAGCGTCAAGAACCAGAATCGCAGCGGCACATGCTGGGCTTACAGTACACTGAGCTTCTTTGAGAGCGAAATTCTGAGGAAGACCGGTAAGACCTATGATCTGGCAGAGATGTACATCGCCAACAAGGACTATTTGGAGCGTGCTGAGCTTACTGTGCGGATGCATGGTGACAGCCAGTTTGCACAGGGCGGCAGCGCAGGCGACGTGCTGATTGTCATCAAGAACCACGGTATCATCCCCGAGGATGCTATGGCCAAGCCTGGAACCATGATTGGCGATACGTTAGCCAACTTCAATGAGTTCTTCAGCGTCATGGAACCCTATGTGGCCGCTGTGTCCAAGAGCAAATCCAAGACGATTTCATCGCAGTGGAAGCGTGGCCTGCAGGGCATCATTGATGCCTATCTCGGCGCTACTCCCGAGAAGTTTGCTTATGAGGGCGTGGAATATACCCCTCAGACCTTCGCCCAAAGCCTCGGCCTCGACTGGAACGACTATGTCAGCATCACCAGCTACACCCATCACCCCTTCTACACCAGCTTCGCTGTCGAGGTGCAGGACAACTGGCGTTGGGATCACAGCTACAATGTGCCCATGGACGAGATGATGAGGATTATCGACAATGCCCTTGCCAACGGCTACACCATTGCCTGGGGCGGCGACGTCTCTGACGAAGGCTTCACCCGTCAGGGACTCGGCATCCTCTACGATCTGCAGGCCAGCGGTGAGGGTCTCACGGGCAGCGACCAGGCCAAGTGGCTCGGTCTGAAGCCGGGTGAGCGTAAGAGTATGCTCGAAGAGCTGGGCGTGAATGCCCCCGAGGCTACACCCTCTCAGGAGCAGCGCCAGAAGGATTTCGACAACTGGACGCTTACCGACGACCACGGAATGCATATCTATGGCCTTGCCAAGGATCAGAACGGTCGTGAGTACTACATGGTGAAGAATTCATGGGGCGAGACAGGCGACTACAAGGGCTCCTGGTACATGACCAAGAACTACATCGCTGCACGCACCATGGATTTCCTTGTCAACAAGAATGCCATCCCCAAAGATATTCGTAAGAAGCTCGGTATCTGACCCGCGATATTATAAATAAGGTGAAAAGCGGTCGTTTAGTGTTTATTTTCACTAAACGACCGCTTCTTTTTGGAATATTTTCTGTACCTTTGGGCGCTTTATATAGGCATTCGCGAAAGAATTAGGATAAAAACAACATATAAATGAGCTACAAATGGAATTACGAACCTCCCACACCAGAGCGTCAGGAAGCGGCTAATGCATTGGCTAGCGAGGTAGGCATACATCCTGCCTTGGGCAAATTGCTTTTAGACCGTGGCATCTCGACTGCTGCGGAGGCAAGGCGTTTCTTCCGTCCTTCCATCAGCGAGTTGCTGGATCCTTTCCTCTTTCGCGATATGCGCAGAGCGGTGGATCGCTTGAATCTCGCCTTAGGGCGCAAAGAACGTATCTTAGTGTATGGAGACTACGACGTCGATGGCTGCACGGCAGTGGCCCTCGTCTATCGTTTTTTGCAACGGTTTACCACCAACATTGATTTCTACATCCCTGACCGCTACGATGAGGGGTATGGCGTCAGCTACAAAGGTGTGGACCACGCTCATGAGACAGGTGTGGGGCTGATTATCGTGCTTGATTGCGGTATCAAGGCCAATGCCGAGATAGCCTATGCCAAACAACTGGGCATTGACTTCATCATCTGCGACCACCACGTGCCCGATGATGAGCTGCCGCCGGCTGTGGCCATCCTGAATGCCAAGCGCACGGATGCCACCTACCCCTACGAGCACCTGTCGGGCTGCGGCGTAGGCTTCAAGCTGATGCAGGCCTTCGCTATCGACAATGGCATCCCCTTCAGCCAGCTGATGCCGCTGCTGGATTTGTGTGCCGTAAGTATCGCCTCGGACATTGTGCCAATACTGGGGGAAAACCGTGTGCTGGCCTATCATGGTCTGCGGCAAATCAACTCCAACGCGAGCGTTGGGCTGAAGGCCATCATTGAGATCTGTGGGTTGTTTGACCGCGAGATAACAATGAATGACATCATTTTCAAGATTGGCCCCCGCATCAATGCGTCAGGAAGAATGCAGAACGGCGGCGAGGCGGTAGCGTTGCTTGTGGAGCGCGACCCCGACCGTGCTCATCGCATGGCGTTGCAAATCAATGCCTACAACGACCAGCGTAAGGACTTGGATAAGGAGATGACCCACGAGGCTAACGCCATCGTGGAGCGTCTCGACCCCGACCACGAGCAGAAGGCTATTGTCATCTACAGCGAGGAATGGCACAAAGGTGTCATCGGTATCGTGGCTTCGCGTCTCACCGAGGTCTTCTGCCGCCCTTCGGTGGTGCTCACACGTACGGGTGATATGGCAACGGGTTCGGCGCGCAGTGTGGCAGGCTTCGACATCTACAAGGCCATCGATCATTGCCGTGATCTGCTGGAGAACTTCGGAGGCCACACTTATGCTGCCGGTCTCTCCATGAAGGTGGAGAATGTGCCGGAATTCACGCGCCGCTTCGAGGAATATGTGGCAGCGAACATCCTGCCTGCTCAGATCGAACCAGAGCTGAACATCGATGGAAAATTGGAGTTCAAGGACATCAATATCCGTTTCTATAACGACCTGCGCAAGTTCGCTCCCTTCGGCCCTGACAACCATCGTCCGATTTTCTGCACCGAGCGCGTCTATGACTTTGGCACCAGCAAGGTTGTGGGCCATCATCAGGAGCATATCAAGTTGGAACTGGTTGATAACAAGAGCCATAATGTTGTAAGTGGTATCGCCTTCGGACAGAGTTCTCAGGTCCGTCTCATCAAGACGAAGCAGGCTTTCGACATCTGCTATTCAGTGGAGGAGAACACGCACAAGCATGGCGAAGTTCAGCTGCAGATAGAAGATATAAGGCAGAGTGAGGGGTAGACCCTCCCCCCTGCCCCTCCCTTGTAGGGCGGGGAGTAATTACTATCAGGAAATGAATGCGAATGATAGTCAACAGGCAAAGGTATCTACTCCCCTCCCTACAAGGGAGGGGCAGGGGAGAGGGTCTTTGTCTATCTTACACCAATATTTCGGTTTCACCTCCTTCCGCGGCATTCAGCAGGACATCATCGAGAGTATTGGGGCGGGGCATGACACGCTCGGCCTGATGCCCACTGGCGGCGGCAAGAGCATCACTTTTCAGGTGCCGGCATTGGCGATGGAGGGCATCTGTGTGGTTGTCAGCCCCCTTATAGCCTTGATGAAGGATCAGGTCGAGCACTTGCGTGAGCGAGGCATAAAGGCGACGGCCATCTATACGGGCATGACGCACGATGAGATTCTCGTGGCGCTGGAGAACTGTATCTTCGGGAACTACAAATTCCTGTATGTCTCGCCCGAACGTCTTGCGTCGGAACTCTTTCAGGCCAAGCTGTCGCACATGAAGGTGAGTTTCATCACTGTTGACGAGGCTCACTGTATCTCGCAGTGGGGTTATGACTTCCGACCGTCTTACACCGAGATAGTCCAGATACGCAAGCTGCTTCCTGCGGTGCCCGTGCTGGCCTTGACAGCCACTGCTACGCCAGCCGTTGTTGAGGATATTCAGCGTCAGCTGGGTTTCCGCGAACCCAATGTGAAGCGCATGAGCTTTCTCCGGCGTAACCTCAGTTATTCTGTGCGCCGCATTGTGAGCACCCGGGAACAGGAAGTTCTGGAACTCTTGCAGGAGTATCCAGGCTCTTCCATCGTTTATACGCGCAGTCGCGTGGCCACCTATGAACTGGCTTCTTGGCTGTCTTCGCAGGGAATCTCCGCCGCCCATTTCCACGCAGGGCTCACCCATCGCGAGAAAAGCGAGCGCGCAGCAGCGTGGCAGCGTGGTGACATCCGTGTGATGGTGGCTACGAACGCCTTCGGCATGGGCATCGACAAGCCTGATGTACGCAGCGTCATTCACTATGATGTCCCCGATTCGCCAGAGGCATACTTCCAGGAGGCCGGACGTGCTGGGCGTGACGGCGAGGCGGCAGTGGCCGTTCTGCTCTATGACTCGCGTTCTATGTCGTTGCTCAGGCGGCGTGTCGAAGACACCTTCCCGCCCGAGGAATATGTGGCGCAGGTCTATGAGGATGTGTGCTGCTTCCTGCAGATGGCGATAGGCGACGGCTTCGGCGTAACGCGGGAGTTCGCGCTGGAGCAGTTCTGCCAAGCTTTCCACCATTTCCCCGTGAGGGCTTATAACGCGCTACAGTTGCTATCGCGCGCCGGCTATATTGAGTGGGCCGACGCAGAGGAGAACCACAGCCGTGTGATGATGTGCTGCCAGCGTCAGGAACTCTACACCTTCCAGCTCACTCCGGCGATGGAACGTGTCCTCCATTATTTGCTGCGCACCTGCACGGGCATTTTCAGTGAGTACGCCTATATCGATGAGCAGGAGATGGCCAGCACGCTTGGCATGACAGAGCAGATAGTGACCGAGCAGCTGTTGGAATTCAGCCGTCGGCAAATCCTGAAGTTCATCCCCCGCAAATACATCCCTTACATCACCTTTGTCCAACGCCGTTTGGACCGCGATGAAATCGTGCTTCCTAAGGCAATCTATGCCGACCGCAAGCGAGAGCTCGAAACCCGTGTGCAGACGATGATAGCCTATCTGCAGACGACGGCGTGCCGCAGTGCCTTCCTCGTCTCCTATTTCGGCGAAGAGAATCCCTCGGAGTGTGGCATCTGTGACAACTGTGTCGGCGGTAAGGTGGCAGCCACATCGCCGATGACTGATGAGGTCCTGGTGCAGCGTGTCCTGGATTTCATTGCCAAGGAGAAGGTCACGTCCATCGTTCAAATTCACTTTCCCGATGTCCCTGACAGCCGCTTGGGAGAGCTTCTGCATCGCATGATGAAGGAGGAACTGCTGCCGCCGTCCTTGACATAAGCTGTAATTTGCAACCGGAAAATTCTTTTTATATCCTTTTTTTCTCGCTTTTTGAGGTTATTTTACTACTTTTGCGCGCAAAATATTCGTGATACATGAAAGTCCTTAAATTTGGCGGCAGCAGTGTTGGCTCCGCAGAAAGCATTCTCAGTGTCAAACGCATCGTCGAGGCACAGACGGAGCCCGTGATTGTGGTGGTCTCCGCTTTGGGCGGCATCACCGATCAACTCATCCGCACATCCCAGCTGGCGGTTAATGGTGACGTGGCCTATCTCACTTCCTATGCCGAGATGTCACAGCGACATCATTCCATGATCGATGCTGTCATTCCTGCTGGTCCCAGCCGCGAGGCACTCATCCGCAACGTGGATGCTCACCTCGAAGAGTTGCGCTCTATCTTCCAGGGTGTCTATCTCATCCGCGACCTTTCGCCTAAGACACAGGCGGCCATCGTCAGTTATGGCGAACGCCTCAGCAGCCGCATTGTGGCCACGCTCATCGACGGTGCCCAGCTCTATGACAGCCGCGCATTCATCAAGACCGAGGTCAAGGGTGGTCGCTCGCTGCTGGCCAGTGAGCTCACCAATCGCCTTGTTCGCGAGACATGGAAGACACTGCCGAAGGTGTCCCTCGTCCCGGGCTTCATCTCCACCGATGCCGAGAGCGGCGAGGTCACGAACCTCGGGCGTGGCGGCTCGGACTACACCGCCAGCATCATCGCTGCGGCGCTGGATGCCAGTGTGCTGGAGATCTGGACTGATGTCGATGGCTTCATGACCGCCGACCCGCGTGTCATTTCCTCGGCCTATGTCATCCCCGAACTCTCCTATGTCGAGGCGATGGAGCTCTGCAACTTCGGTGCCAAGGTGGTCTATCCTCCCACCATCTACCCTGTATGCATCAAGAATATCCCCATTCTCATCAAGAACACCTTCAACCCCGATGCTCCCGGCACCATTATCAAGAAAGAGGTGGCCGACGACTCCCGCTCCATCAAGGGCATCAGCAGCATCAAGGGTACCACGCTCATCACTGTCAGCGGTCTGTCTATGGTCGGTGTCATCGGCGTCAACCGCCGCATCTTCTCGGTCTTGGCCGAGAATGGCATCTCGGTGTTCATGGTCTCTCAGGCCTCTTCGGAGAATAGCACCAGCATCGGTGTGCGCGACGAGGACAGCGCCGAGGCCTGCCGTGTCCTCAACGAGGAGTTCGCTAAGGAAATCGAGACGGGCTCCATGTTCCGGATGCAGGCCGAAGGCAATCTGGCCACCGTGGCCGTCGTGGGTGAGAACATGAAGCACACGCCCGGCATCGCCGGTAAGCTCTTCGGCACCCTCGGCCGATCCGGCATCAGCGTCATCGCTTGTGCCCAGGGTGCTTCGGAGACCAATATCTCGTTCGTCGTGGACTCACAGTACCTGCGCAAGACACTCAATGTCATCCACGATGCCTTCTTCCTCTCGGAGTATCAGGTTCTGAACCTGTTCCTCTGCGGCGTCGGCACCGTGGGCGCCTCGCTCATCGAGCAGATAGCCTCGCAGCAGGAGAAGCTCATGCGCGAACAGGGGCTCAAGCTGAACATCGTGGGCCTCGCCAGCAGTCGCAAGGCGCTCTTCTCGCGCGATGGCCTCGACCTGAAGAACTACCGCGAACTGCTGGATGCCGCACCGGTCAGCAACACCAAGCGCCTGCGCGACGAAGTCATCGGCATGAACATCTTCAACTCCGTCTTCGTGGATTGCACCGCCTCAGCCGAGGTGGCCGGCCTCTACAAGGAGTTCCTGGAGCATAACATCAACGTGGTGGCTGCCAACAAGGTGGCTGCCAGCAGCGACTATAAGATCTACCGCGAGCTGAAGGCCATTGCCCAGCGCCGCGGCGTGAAATATCTCTTCGAGACCAACGTGGGAGCCGGTCTGCCCATCATCCGCACCATCAACGACCTCATCCATAGCGGCGACAAAATCCTGCGCATCGAGGCCGTCCTCAGCGGCACCCTCAACTTCATCTTCAACAAGATCAGCGCCGATGTACCCTTCTCCCAGACTGTGCGCATGGCCAAGGAGGAGGGCTATAGCGAGCCCGATCCGCGCATCGATCTCAGCGGCAAGGATGTCATCCGCAAGCTCGTCATCCTCACCCGTGAGGCGGGCTACCAGATTGAGCAGTCCGACGTGGAGGCCAATCTCTTCATCCCCGACGACTTCTTTGGCGGCGATGTGGAGCAGTTCTGGCAGAAGTTGCCTTCGCTGGATGCTGACTTCGAGGCACGCCGCCAGCGTGTCGAGGGAGAGGGCAAGCGCTGGCGCTTTGTGGCGAAGTATGAGGAAGGTCATGCCAGTGTGTCGCTGGCTGAGATTCCCGAGAGCCATCCCTTCTACCGCCTCGAAGGCAGCAACAACATCGTGATGCTCACCACCGAACGCTACCGCGAATACCCCATGCTCATCCAGGGCTATGGCGCTGGTGCCAGCGTCACTGCTGCCGGCGTGTTTGCGGATATCATGAGTATAGCTAATATATAGAGGACCCACGGCCCCTCCCCCGCCCCCTCCCCTGTTAGGGAGGGGAGATTTAGGGAGGGGAAGTGCTATTTGAATATGATAAAAGATAATAATACGAAGTCGTCCTCTTCTCCCCTCCCTAACAGGGGAGGGGTCGGGGGAGGGGCTTCCATCAAGCACCTAATAATTTTGGGCGACGGCATGGCCGACTGGCATGTGCCCTCGCTGGGCGGGAAGACCCTCCTGCAATACGCCGACACGCCTGCCATGGACTGGCTGGCACGCAACGGACGCAATGGCCTGCTGAAGACGGTGCCCGACGGTTTCCATCCGGGCAGCGAAGTCGCCAACAGCAGCATCCTCGGCTACGACCAGCACCTCGTCTATGAGGGCCGTGGCCCCTTGGAAGCCGCCAGCATCGGTGTCGAACTGCAACCCGACGACCTGGCTCTGCGTTGCAACCTCGTGTGCATTGAGGGCGACATCCTCAAGAACCACTCCTGCGGACGCCTTGAGACCGAGGAGGGCGACGTGCTCATCCGCTTCCTGGAGCAGCAGCTGGCCTGCGACCCCCGCTACGGCGGCCGCGTACATTTCTATACCGGCGTGCAGTACCGCCATCTCCTTGTCATCAAGGGCGGCAACAAGCACATCCAGTGCACACCGCCACACGATGTGCCGGGACAGCCGTGGCGCCAGTTCGAGATACAGGCCGAAGTGCCGGAAGCTGAAGCTACGGCGGCGCTCCTGCGCGACCTCGTCCTCCGCTCCCAGGAACTCCTGCCCACGCATCCTTTAAATAAGGAACGCGCGCGCGAGGGAAAAGATATGGCATCGAGCATCTGGCCGTGGGGCGGGGGCTACCGTCCGCAGATGGTTCCCCTGACCGAGCGTTTCTCCGAGCAGATCCATCAGGGCGCTGTCATCACCGCCGTCGATCTCATTCGAGGCATCGGTCACTATGCCGGCCTGCGCGTCATCAATGTGCCGGGTGCTACGGGTCTCTACGACACCAATTTCGAGGGCAAGGCACAGGCCGCCATCGATGCTTTCCGCAACGGCGATGACTTCGTCTATCTCCACGTCGAAGCCTCCGATGAGGCGGGCCACGATGGCTCCGTGCCCCTTAAACTTCAGACCATCGAAGACCTTGACCATCGGTTGATACAGCCCATATTGAAGACCCTCTCCCCGCTCTCCCGTAAGGGCGAGGGCCTCACTTCGTTCGATAGCTGCGCGCAGCCTCTCCCCTCCATTACGGGAGGGGACGGGGGTGGGTCTTTCGCTATCGCTTTATTGCCCGACCATCCCACTCCCTGCGAGCACCGAACCCACACCGCTGACCCCATCCCCTTCTGCATCTACTACCCTGGCATCGAGCCCGATAGCGTGCAGACCTTCGACGAGGATGCGGCCCGCGACGGTGCCTACGGACTTCTCGAAGGCGATGAGTTTATCAAGTTGTTTATGGAAAGCGGCCCCTCCCCTGACCCCTCCCCTGTTAGGGAGGGGGAAAAGGTTCCCTCTCGTTTTTATCGTACTTCTTCCCCTGATATTTATCCCATTCTGAAGGATTTCGCACACAAGAATCGTAAGGAATCTACACTGTATGAAGATATTCTTTGGCAGGAGTTAAGAAAAGATCAGTTGGGTTTCCGCTTCCGTAGGCAGCATTCTATTGGTGATTATATAGCGGACTTTGCGTGTCTGCCCCTGAAATTGCTTATAGAAGTAGATGGCGGATATCATAATGAACAGGAACAGGTTGAAGCAGATCGGTTACGTGCTGATTGGCTTCAAGGAAAAGGATATACGTTGCTTCGTTTTACAAATGAAGAAGTAGCGAATGATGCTTTGAACGTAATAAATAAGATTAAGGAAACGATTAATAACCTCAAATAACTACATCTTCCCCCTCTCCCCTCCCTAACAGGGGAGGGGTTGGGGGAGGGGCCTCTATTATGTACTACTACTCCACCAACCATACTGCTGCGCGCGCGACGTTGCGCGACGCTGTGGTCCGCGGACTCGCTGAAGACCGCGGCCTGTATATGCCCGAGGTCATCAAGCAACTGCCCGCCTCGTTCTGGGACGAGATGGCAGAGATGAACTTCCAGGAAGTCGCTTACCGTGTCGCTGATGCCTTCTTCGGCGAAGATGTGGAGGCCGAGGCACTCCGTAAGATTGTCTATGACACGCTGGCCTTCGACACCCCCGTCGTGAAGGTCGAGGACAATATCTACGCGCTAGAGCTCTTCCATGGTCCCACCCTCGCTTTCAAGGATGTGGGTGCAAGGTTTATGGCACGCTTACTGCGTTACTTCTCGCCCGCCAGCGGCGGGCGAGAAGTGAACGTCCTCGTTGCCACCTCCGGCGACACAGGTTCTGCCGTTGCCAACGGCTTCCTCGGTGTGGACGGCATCCATGTCTATGTCCTCTATCCCAAGGGCAAGGTGTCGCCCATTCAGGAGTGCCAGTTCACAACCCTCGGTCAGAACATCACTGCTGTGGAAGTCGATGGCGTCTTCGACGACTGTCAGGCCCTCGTGAAGTCTGCCTTTATGGACAAGGAACTTAATGCCCACATGCGCCTCACCTCAGCCAACAGCATCAATGTGGCCCGCTTTCTGCCGCAGGCCTTCTACTACTTCTGGGCATACTCACAAATCGTAAATCGTAAATTGTCAAATCGTAAATTTGTTTGCTGTGTCCCCTCCGGCAACTTCGGCAACATCTGCTCCGCCCTCTTCGGCCATGTCATGGGCCTGCCCGTGAAGCGTTTCATCGCCGCCAACAACGCCAACAGCGTCTTCTACGAGTACCTGCAGACTGGCGAGTACCGTCCGCGCCCCTCTGTGCAGACCATTGCCAACGCCATGGACGTCGGTGACCCCAGCAACTTCGCCCGCATTCTCGACCTCTACAATAGAACCGATGTACAGGAGATTTTGCGGCAGCGCTCCATCGCGCAGCCTCTCCCCTCCCTCACGGGAGGGGTCGGGGGTGGGTCTTTTATCTCCGGCGCCACCTACACCGACGACCAGATTGCCCAGACCATGCGCGACTGCTATGCCCGCACCGGCTACATCCTGGACCCCCACGGAGCCTGTGGCTACCGTGCCCTCAAAGAGCAGCTCGAGCCCGATGAAATCGGCATTTTTTTGGAGACAGCGCATCCTGCCAAGTTCAAGGACACCGTGGATCGCATCCTCGGCATCGACCTGCCCATCCCCGAGAAGCTGCAGGCTTTCATGCGCGGTCAGAAACAGTCTGTGCCCCTCTCCAAAGACTTCGCCGCCTTCAAAGCCTATCTACTCTCGCAAGCGCTTCGCTGACATCACCAACGGCAACTCCCAGCCCACCGTCAATGTCACCATCGAAAACCATAGTCACGGAACCATAGGCCTGAGAGGAAGAGGTGGATTCAAAAAATCGTCAAAGACATCATTCTGGGAGTACAGGATAGGGCTCTATAAGAGTTCCAACAGATGAAGTCAAGCACCAAGTAGCATCGCTATTTGGTGCTTTTTTTATGTCTGCTCTTCGGGAGCTTCGGGTGACCCCCCCCGCGAATTCTTCGGGCGCTTCGGGTGGCGCTCACTTCAGCAACACCCGCGATGCGCTGAACCGCCATGTGGATAAGGAAGACAGGGATGGGGTCGTGATTCACGACTCCATCGGTCGCCAGCAGAAGGCGGTCATCATCAACGAGAGCGGCCTCTACGCGCTCATCCTCTCCTCGCA
>SUYG01000002.1:0-40755 GCA_015060555.1 Prevotella sp. | reverse complement strand
AGAGATGAATGCAATCGAGACCCGCAAAGCGTCTCGCTCTAAATCTGCGCAATATGTAAAACAATTCATGATAACAAGTAGCTTTGAATCTGTTTAATCTGTTAAATCTGTGGTCTCTTATACTTCCGAAAGTTGAGTAAAACTTTACTTCACAATTCCTTTTTCGAGGTACTCGGCGAGGTTGGTGCGGACTTTGGCAGCGGCACCTTCTGCGGCGACCTTGGCGATGTCGTGCTCGACCATGAGTTTGACGAGCTGCTCGAAGCTGGTCTTGGAGGGGTTCCAGCCAAGTTTCGCCTTGGCCTTGGTGGGGTCACCCCAGAGGTTGACAACATCGGTGGGACGGTAGAAGTCCGGGGAAACCCTTACAACTACGTCGCCGGGTTTCAGTTGAGAGTTGAGAGTTGAGAGTTGAGAGTTGTTGATGCTCTTGACTACGCCAACTTCGTCAAGACCTTTGCCCTTGAACTCAAGCTCAATGCCGGCATGCTTGAAAGCCAGCTGGGTGAACTCGCGGACGGAGTGCTGCACACCGGTAGCAATGACAAAGTCCTCGGGACTGTCGTTCTGCAGGATTAGCCACATGCACTCTACATAGTCCTTGGCATAGCCCCAGTCGCGAAGGCTGTCCATATTGCCCAGGTAGAGGCAATCCTGCAGGCCCTGGCTGATGCGGGCGGCGGCAAGGGTGATCTTGCGGGTGACGAAGGTCTCACCACGGCGTTCGCTCTCATGGTTGAAGAGGATGCCAGAGCAGCAAAACATATTGTAGGCCTCGCGGTATTCCTTGATAATCCAGAAGCCATAGAGTTTGGCCACGGCATAGGGACTATAAGGGTGGAAGGGGGTGTTCTCGTTCTGGGGAACCTCCTCTACCTTGCCATAGAGCTCTGAGGTGCTGGCCTGATAGATGCGGCAAGTCTTCTCCAGATGGCAGGCACGCACAGCCTCCAGGACGCGGAGCACACCAGTGGCATCGACATCAGCCGTAAACTCGGGAGAGTCGAACGACACCTGCACATGGCTCTGGGCAGCGAGGTTGTAGATCTCATCGGGCTGCACCTTATCGACCACCTTAACGATAGACATGGAGTCGCCCAGGTCGGCATAGTGCAGGTGGAAATGGGGCTTGCCCTCGAGGTGGGCAATGCGTTCACGAAAATCGACGCTGCTGCGGCGGATGATACCGTGCACTTCGTAGCCCTTCTCCAGAAGGAACTCACTCAAATAGGAACCGTCTTGTCCGGTTACACCAGTAATTAAAGCTTTCTTCATTTATTTTTATTGATAGAGTTATTGTTTTTGTAGGGGAGGGATGATGTGGGAGGGATGATGTATGATGTATGATGTGGGAGGGATGATGAATGACGAATGAAGAAGGACGAAGGTCGAAGGACGAAGGACGAAGGTCGAATGAAGAATGAAAAATATTCTTGAATCTTGAATCCTGAATCTTGAATCATGAACCCTTAACCCTTAACCCTTAACCCTAAATCCCGCATCCCGCATCCCGCCTCAGGCATCTTGAATCCCGACGAAGGACGAAGGGAGGGGGTTAGTAGGCGAGGTGGGATTCGGCAGCCCATTGGGTGTCGATGGAGAGGTCGAGGGAGGCGGATTGGATGTTGGAGCCACTGAAGAAGTCGCCAGAGAACCAGGTGATCTTGTTGGTGGCGAGGGGGATGTCGAAAGTGCGCTGGGTAATCTCGACGCCAGAAGCGTCGAGCGCACTCGCGGTGAGGTGGATGGTGCACTCCTCGCCTTGGTAGGGGAAGGTGTAGAGGTCGAACTGCTTCTGGCCGGTGGTGATGTCGTAGGTCACGGTCTGGGTGCTTTTCACACAGCCCTGGCCAGTGGCGGCATTGAAGGCACCGCTGCCGCCTGTGTATTTGAACTGCATCTTGGCCACGCCCTGGGGGTAGTCATCGCTGATGACGAAACGGCAGAGGGCGACGATGCGGTGGAGGGTAAGAGAGAGGTTGACGGGTTCAGAGGCGACGGTGACATCCTCGCTGTAGAGGAAGGTGTCGCTGTAGCCATCGCTGTTGTCGAACTTGATGGTCCCTGGGTCAGTCATGGTGGGGTTGCCCTTGCTGCTGTGGGCCACGACGACCAGCTGATAGGTGCCGGCATCGAGCTGGAAGGAGACATGTCCGAAATCGGCCATGTCAGAGGTTTGGTTGATCTGCTTGAGGCGATTGTCGCCGTTATAAATGGCGAAGTTGAGGTGAGTACAGGCGTCAGAGGGAGTAGCGCGGGTGTAGCCGGCGAAGGGAGTCTGCTCGAGTTGGAAGACGGAGACGGTGAGGTTGCCGGTGGAAGCATCTTCACCTAGATAGGGCTTCTCGCAGGAGGAGAGGATGAGAAGGAGGAAGAGGGAGAGGAGGGGAAAGAGGGGAAAACGATTCATAGCGGCAGGAGGGGGGAGGGGGTCAAGGGGTGAGGGTTTAGGGTTTAGGGTTTAGGGGTGAGGGGTGAGGGTTTAGGGTTTAGGGTTTAGGGTTTAGGGGTGAGGGTTTAGGGTTTAGGGTTTAGGGTTTAGGGGTGAGGGGTGAGGGTTTAGGGTTTAGGGTTTAGGGGTGAGGGTTTAGGGTTTAGGGTTAAGGGTCAAGGGTTAAGGGGTGAGGGTTAAGGGGTGAGGGTTTAGGGGTGAGGGTTAAGGGAGGATCGAGGGGGGGGGAAACCCTCGGGAACAGTAAAAGAGGGAAGGGTAAAGGCTGTGGGGCTTGGAATCTGGAACTTGAAGCTCAAGCTTCCGGGTTGACTTTAACGATGCGGCCCTGAGGGATATGCATGTAAGCACAGCCGAGGGTTTCGAGACGGACACCGACGAAGGTGTTGCTGTCGCCTGGGATGCGAATGATTTGGGCTAAGTGTTCGGTTGTGCCGAGACCGAGAATCTTGACACGGTCACCAACGGCGAAGTTGGAGGTAGCGAAAGTTACGTCAAGATCATTCTGTGCGAGCATGTCCTGCAGCAGCTGCATCTCAGCATCGGGGATGACGGCAAGGGGATTTCTGCCATAGGCGGTTTTCCGAGCAGCCGGATTGACCATGAAGGCCTTGACGCAAGGTTGTTTGAGGACGGTCTCGCGTTCGCTGTCGGCGGTATGCACAAAGACGACAGCAGGGATGAGGACCTTCTCGATGACCCTGCGTTCTTCGCGTCGCCAAATGTGGATTTCTTTGCGTGAAGCCACAAAAGCTTCAATGCCGTAGCGCTGGAGGTTATCGCGCACCGATTTCTCGGCTCTGAGCGACACCAATGCCACATACCAGAACTTTTTTGATACGCCTCCGGCGCCGTCAGTGGATGCAACTGGCGTCATGGGCAGAAAACGGCATTAGTGCCTACAATGTGTTTCATAAGCGCACAAAAGTACACATTATTAAGATATAAGGAGACACATTCTTAGTTAACAATAGTTAAATCGCGGCATAATTGCAAATTTTTTCAACATTGTGCATGTGTACGAATAATTTGTATAGGGCGGGGAAGGTTATGCTGCACCCTACTGTAAATGGCCTTCACGGAAAAGAAGATAGATGATGATGACGATGAGAAGAAAGATGAAGAGGGTGGCGAGGCAGCCGACTGCGGCACAACCCCAAGAACATCCAGATTGTTCATTCGACTCGATGGAATCGGCGTTTTTTGAAGACACAGTATTCTCGTTAAGGGCATCATCGAGGGAGAGCTCCGTGGTGTCTTTGGGGGATTTTTTGGATTTGCCCTTAGTGGCAGCGGCAGCGCCGAGGCCAAGCCAGCCGAGGATGTTGAACTTCTTCCAGGTGATGAGACGCTTGGAGTAGCCTACGCCTTTGCCGAGGCTGACATTGACGCTGACGCCGGTGCTACCGATGTTGAGGGTTTTGCCCTTGGGGCCGATGGTGAGGCTGATGCCACTTTTGCCGACGTTGGCCTTGAGCCAGGGCAGGATGGTGACGCGTTTGTTGAAACGAACTGACATGATATGAAATATGAAATATAAGATATAAGATATAAAATATGAAATAGAGCTTAGCCCCGTGAGGGGTGAAACTTGAAGGATGAGACCGGAGCCAATGAGGGGTGATGTATGATGTAAGAGGGATGAGGGATGAGGGATGAAGGCGTACTTACGGTTAAGGGTTAAGGGTTAAGGGGTCATGGTGAAGGGTTAAGGGTTCAGGGTTAAGGGTGAAGGACGAAAGACGAAAGACAAAAGACTGGAGTCAAAGGTCAAGAGTCAGGAGTCAAGAGTCAGGATTCAGGATTCAGGATTCAAGATTCAAGATTCAAGCGCTGTCGCACGGTTCAAGGGGTTTAAGGGTTTAAGAGTTTAAGGGTTTAAGGGTTTAAGAGAAGTGGGAAGTGGGGACAAAGATAGGGGTTTTTGATGAAAAAAGGGTGGGAAGGGAGAAAAAAAGTGATATTTTGGTGATAAAGTTTCAACTTTTCACTACCTTTGCAGCCGAATTATCAAGGGGTGCCCGTTTTTTGGCGGGCTGAGATCAAACCCTCTCACCTGATGCGGATAATACCGACGTAGGGATGATAAGTGGAATCTTCTGAGCAGGGATAGCCTGCACCCCTTTATTGTTAAACTTAATAATAAAGGAAAAATGGAATTAGAAATTGGTGGATTCAGGATTCAAGAGTCAAGAGTCTGGAGTCAGGAGTCAAGGGTCAAGATGGGGCTTATGGGGCTTATGGGACTTATGGGGCTTATGGGGCTTATGGGGAGTACTGCGAGGGCACAGGAGTTGTCAGCGGCGGACTCGTTGTGGTTAGCGAAGGCTGATTCGATGAGGCTGGAGGAGATGCAGGAAATTGTGGTGAAGGGCGTGCGGGCCACGAAGAAGACGCCGGTGGCGTACACCAACATGACGAAGGAGCAGTTGAAGGCTGTGAACTACGGTCAGGACGTGCCTTACCTGCTGTCATTAACCCCCAGCATCACCATGACTTCGGATGCCGGTAACGGCATCGGTTACACCTCGCTGCGGGTGAGAGGTACCGACCCGTCGCGCGTGAACATCACGGCGAATGGTATTCCCCTGAACGATGCCGAGAGCGCCACCGTGTTCTGGGTGAACATGGGCGACTTCGCCTCGAGTGTGCAGTCGATGCAGATTCAGCGCGGTGTAGGTACTAGCACGAACGGTGCGGGAGCCTTTGGTGCCACGTTGAATATGCAGACAGAGAGTATCGGGATGAAGCCCTATGTGGGCATCGACGTAAGCGGCGGTTCCTACGCCAGTCACAAGGAGACGCTGCGCTTCAGCACCGGTATGATTGGGGAGCACTGGGGTATCCAAGGCCGTCTGTCAGACATCGGCTCGAAGGGTTATCTGGACCGTGCCTCCACCAAGCTGCACTCCTACTTCCTGCAGGGCGGATGGTTTGGCGACAACACAGTGGTGAAGCTCATCACCTGGAACGGTATCGAAGAGACGTACCATGCATGGAACTACACCTCGAAATATGAGCAGAGTCTGTATGGGCGCACGTATAACTCCTGCGGCGTGATGGGCTATGATGCCGACGGGAAGCCCAACAGCTACTACAATGACCAGACAGACAACTACCACCAGCGCAACTACCAGCTCATCTGGAACCAGCAATATACGGGAAAGCTCAGTTCCAACGTGGGTCTGCACTACACCAAGGGTGAGGGTTACTACCAGCAGTTCCAGAGTGCTGCGACGCAGATGATGTATGGGATGTCATGGGCGAGCTACGGTTTGAGTACCGACGAGAGCGTGGTAGAAGACCTCGTGGACCAGCAGAAGATGGACAACGACTTCTACGGTATCGTAGCCTCGGTGAACTACAACAACAAAGAGAACCTGGAAGTCATCGTGGGTGGCGGCTGGAACCGCTATGTCGGCGATCAGTTCGGCCATATCGTATGGGTGAAGCCCGGCGTTGCCACCACCGTTGCCGACCCGGCTGCGCTGACACCCGACTTCGAATACTACCGCAACCACTCCGTTAAGAGCGACTTCAACATCTACGGCAAAGCCTCATACGAGTTCGTTAAGGGATTGAATGCATTCCTGGACCTGCAGTACCGCCATATCGACTACAAGCTGCAAGACCCCACGGTTGCCTATGGCGTAAATACCGACAAAAGCTACGTCATCAATAACCACTACAACTTCTTCAACCCCAAGGTGGGTCTGAACTACGACATCAACGACCACCACAAGGTGTACGCATCCTTTGGTATCGGACATAAGGAGCCCGTGCGCAACAACTTCATGCAGCAGATTGCCAACCCCGACCGCACCGACACGAAAGCACGTCCGGAGCAGCTGCAAGATCTGGAGGTGGGATATAAATTCCAAAGCACAAAATTCACGGGTGGCGTCAACCTCTACTGGATGAACTACAAAGACCAGCTGGTGCTGACGGGAGAGCTGAATGCAATTGGTGAGGCGCTGACGAAGAATTTGGACAAAAGCTACCGTCTGGGTGTTGAGGTGGAGGCCGCATGGATGCCAGTTGATTGGTTCCGCTGGGATGCCAACCTCACATGGTCGCGCAACCGCGTAAAAGATATGGTGGTGACGCTGACGGACGGCAGCAATGTCAACCTCGGCGACCAGCCGCTGGCATTCTCGCCCGACCTGATCTTCAACAATATCTTCACTTTCAAATACAAAGGTCTGAAAGCATCTGTGCAGAGTCAGTATGTCGGCAATCAGTACCTGACGAACACAGGCTTCAAGGAGATGGAATGCATGGATGAGAATGGCAACACCACATACGAGACACTGCTGCTGAAGAAGCACTTCCACACCAATATAGACCTCAGCTACAGCTTCTCGCTGAAGAAGTTCCGCATCCAGGACATCACAGCCGGCGTGACATTCTACAATATTTTCTCGGCGAAGTACGATAACAACGGTTGGGCGGCACCGCAGCTGGTAAGCGATAACGGTAGCATCAAGGCAGTCAATGAGTGGGGCGTGAGAGACTGTGGGGCGGCAGGATTTGCGCCTTCGGCACCGTTCAATGTGATGGGACACTTGTCGGTGAGCTTTTAGGAGGAAGGAGGAAGGATGAAAGTGATAAATGATAAATGAAGAATGACGAATGAAGAATGAAGAATAAGGATTACTAGTGATAAATGATAAATGATAAATGATAGATGATAAATAATAAATAGATTCAAGATTCAGGATTCAAGCGCTGTCGCGCGGTTCAAGGGGATTAAGAGTTTAAGAGTTTAAGAAGTTTAAGAGTTTAAGAAGTTTAAGAGTTTAAGAAGTTTAAGAGTTTAAGAGTTTAAGAAGTTTAAGAGTTTAAGAAGTTTAAGAGTTTAAGGGTTTAAGAAGTTTAAGAGTTTAAGAAGTTTAAGAGTTTAAGAAGTTTAACGAAAACGATGGACGACAGATTCAGGATTCAAGATTCAAGCGCTGTCGCGCAGTCTAATGAGTTCTTCGCAAAACGAAGCGGCAGAACCGAGCGCAAGATGTCCGAAGTACAAAGTTTCAAGAATATGAAAAGTAGATGGTAATGGAGTTTGTGGAGACATATTGGTTGGATATTGTGACGACGGTGCTGGGGCTGGTGTATATCGTGCTTGAGTACAGAGCCAGCATCTGGCTGTGGTCTGTCGGTATCATCATGCCCATCCTCGACATCTTCCTGTACTGGCAGCATGGGTTGTATGGCGATGCGGGAATGGCATGCTACTATGCGCTGGCCGCCATCTACGGTCTGGTCATCTGGAAGTTTAAACGGACACGCACGGAGAAGCAGCCACTACCCATCATCCACATGCCCCGTCGTTTCTACCTGCCCGCCACCCTGTGGTTCTTCGTAGCGTGGGGAGCCGTCTATTATGTCCTCATCACCTATACCAATTCCACCGTTCCACTGCTTGATGCGTTCACCAACGCCCTATCCTTCGTGGGTATGTGGGCACTGGCACGTAAGTTCATCGAGCAGTGGTGGTTCTGGATTGTGGTGGACGCCGTCTGCTGCGTTCTGTACATCCAGAAGGACATCCCCTTCAAGGCCGGTCTCTACGGATTATACATCATTATTGCCATCGCCGGATATTACAAATGGAAAGAAGTTATGAAGCGGCCATCGTAGCCAACGGAGTGTTCCCCTCCCACCCCACCCCGCTCGCCATACTCGCACGGGTACCTCATGTCATTGCCTGTGACGGGGCTATCCGTCATGTGCCCCACGCCGAAGCCGTGGTAGGCGATGGCGACAGTGTGCCCAGCACCTACCGCGACCGTCTCATCCGCGTTGAAGAGCAAGAAGACAACGACCTGACCAAAGCCACACGCTATTGTCTGTCGCAGGGCTGGCAACATATCGCCTACTTTGGTGCCACGGGAATGCGCGAGGATCACACCCTTGGGAACATCTCGTTGCTGATGCGCTACTACCGCGACTTCGGCATCGAGGGAGTCATGTTCACCGATTACGGTTTCTTCACGCCCATGAAGGGCGACCACACCTTCCGCAGCTTTGCAGGACAGCAGGTCAGCATCTTCAATTTCGGCTGTAGCACCATCCTATCGGAGGGGCTACGATGGGATTCATACGCCTATGAGCAATGGTGGCAGGGCACCCTGAACGAAGCCCTCACAGCGCGTTTCACCCTGCAGGCTGACGGCTTTTATATGGTGTATCAGACCTGGGACGGGTCAAGGAAATAAGGCATTTTGCCGAAAAAACAACTAGAACCTTTGAAGGTTGGCATAAAATGCCTACCTTTGCGGCCTCTTTAACAAAAACCGATGCATGTACCCTATATGAAGAGGCTGTTTCTTGTTCTGTTGCTCCTGGCGGTAGTCCCCACTCTGATGGCCATTCCCGCGAGACGCGGCAGGTGGTCCACCATCACGTTGAGCGATGGCAGAGAGGTTCGTGTGGAGCATGTGGGCGACGAACACGCCCATTGGCTGCGGGCAGCCGACGGTACATGCTATGTTAAGTCCGGCGAGAGCTATGTCCATGTAGATCCCGCAGTGATGCAGGCAAAGCAGCAACGCCACCTTCATAACAAGCTCCAGGCTATCTATTCATCCACGTCAGACGGTTTGGGACAGAAAGGGAGGATGAGCCCTGGTGCCATCCCCAGTATCGGCGAATACACCATCCCTCTTGTTATGGTGCAGTTCGCTAATCTCAAGTTCAAGAGCAGTACCACCGTTGAGAAGATGCGACGCTACTACAACGAAGAAGGTTACCATGACGAGGCAGGAACTGCAGGTTCTGTGCGCGACTATTTCAAGGCTCAGAGCGGCGGTCAGTTCATCCCCACGTTCGATGTAGTGGGTGTCGTCACCCTCCCCTATTCCTATGAATACTATGGTGCCAATGACAGAGAAGGCAACGACAAACATCTTTATCAGCTACCGGGGGATGTCATCGCCGCAGCAGCCAGTCAGTTAGGTGTGGACTTCACGCCGTATGTGGTATCGGCAGCGGATGAGAACCACGCCGAAGGCGTTCCGTTGCTGGCGATGTTCTACGCCGGAAAGGGTGAAGCCACGGAGGATTATTCTGTGAATTACCTATGGCCCTGTGAATGGGAGGCCGATGAAGACAGTATCGGCAAAGGCAACTACAACGGTGTGCATTTCAATAGTTTCCTTATCGGCAACGAGCTCCTCGGTGACAAACTTATGGGAATGTCTGTGTTCTGCCATGAGTTCAGTCACGCTTTGGGTCTTCCCGACTTCTACTGCACCGACTACTCCTATGGCTTCGACGACCCCTTCGGCCTGTGGTCCCTCATGGACTCCGGTGTCTATGTGGACGACGAATGCCGCATGCCCTCAGCCTACACCGCTTACGAAAAAAGTTTTCTGGGTTGGCTGGAACTGAAGGAACTGGGCAAGACGGGCAGCATAACCCTTCAATCTCCCGATGGAATCGCTGAAAATTCAGCCTACATCGTGCGCAACAGCACCTATGAGACCTTCATTTTCGAGAACCACCAGTCCGGGGCATGGAGTCCCTACAGTTTTGGTTCGGGGGTGTTGGTGACCCGCATCGCCTATAACAAGAAGGCATGGGAAGACAACACCATTAACAAGTACCAAACGATGAAGCGTGCGTGCGTGGTGACCGCCGATGGTGAGCGGATGTACTATTCAGCATCCCCGTCGAACCTCTATGGCAACGGTGTGGACGCCATCAGCCAGCTGTGGACCGTGAATAAGACCCTTAAGAACATCGGCATCAAGCGAATCACAAAGAACGATGACGGCACCATCACCCTCGTCATGACCGAAGAGCACGCCCCCGCTCCGGAGACGGGCATTGATGAGGTAGGCATGGAGCCGAGCAGTGCCGATGGCATCTACACGCTGTCAGGCGTACGAGTGGCAGAGATGCGACATGGAGGGATGTATGTAGTGGTGAAGGGTGGCAGAAGCCGCAAGATCCTATACAGATAAGCCAAAGGAGCATGAACCTCAAAAGAGATTTTTGAGCATATTTTTGAAATTATCAGCACAAAATTGGTATTTATTCCATAATTTGCTGTATATTTGCAAGCGATTTCTGTGCAGAATCGCTATTTCCTGCCTTTATCACCCTTTTATACACTCACCCCTCATGAATGATCGACGCGAAATTTGGTTGGACTGGATGCGTGTGACAGCTTGCTTCCTTGTGATGGTCACCCACAGTTGCGAGCCCTTCTATCTGGGAGGCGAGGGTTCGTTGATTCTCACTTCAAGTGATGCAGTGTGGGTGGCCATACTCAATAGTATTCCCCGCGCGTGCGTAGCGCTTTTCGTTTTCACCTCGGCATACCTGCAGTTCCCGCTCCACTATGACACCTGCACCTTCTTCAAGAAACGTGTGCGCCGCATCCTCCCCCCCTTCATCTTCTGGACTTTGGTGTATGCCATTGTGTGGGGGGACCCCGTGCAGAATCTACGTGACCTGTTGCTGAACTTCAACTATGCAGCCGGCCACCTGTGGTTTGTCTATATGCTAGTTGGTCTCTATCTCATCATGCCTCTGTTGTCGCCCTGGGCAGAGCGTGTGAGCAAGCGTGAGCTGCAGGTATATTTAGGCATCTGGCTGTTCACCACCGTCATCCCCCTGATACGCCAGCTCGTGGGAGGTGCCGCCCCTGTCATCTACGGTCCCTCGGGTATCCCCAATGCAGCCCGCTACCCCCTGTGGGGCGAAGCCAGCTGGAATGCCTACGGTGTCTTCTACTACCTTAGCGGTTTCGTGGGCTATCTGCTGTTGGGCCTTTATTTCCGTCGTTTTGTTGACAAGATGTCATGGTCACGTACCTTGCGCATTGCCCTTCCCTTGTTCCTCATGGGTTTCGCCATCTGTTGCGGCGGTTTCCTCTCACGCGTGTGGGCTGACACCCATGGTTTCTTCCCCATCGAAGGCCCCGTAGGGCTTGCTGCCTTGTGGGAAGGGCCCTGGCTGAATGACACCCTGGGCGTAGCGCTGATGACCATCGCATGGGTGATGGTGTTTAGAGGAAAAAGTGAAACGTTAAAAGAGAAAAATAAAAAATGGGAAGGGGAGAATGAAAAGGGTAAAGTGAAAAATGATAAATGGATTGTGGAGGTGTCGAAGGTTAGCTATGGGATGTACCTGATCCATCTGTTGCTGTTGGTGAGCATCTCAGGATGGGTACGTAATACGCTGGGCCTTGGAACCGATGGTGTCTTAGGCATTTGGACCACCCCCGTAGAGATCCTTCTCACGTCCGTGTTCTCCTTTATAGCTGTCGCACTCTTCTGCCTCCTGCTGCACCGCATCCCCAAGGTGGGCGAATGGATTACCGGCTAAAGTCAGCTTCAAGGAAGAAAAAAAATTAATCATATTAAATAATCATCCTAAAAACATGAGAATGAAATCATTGAACTGCATCATGATGCTCGGCGCTATGGCCGGCACCTTGGTGTCGTGCGGCATTGACACGCCCAAAGAGACGCAGACCTCCTACGAGACACTCACCGTGAAGAAACAAGACATCACGGTGCCCATCAAGTTCAGTGCAAGATTGAAGGGACAGACAGACGTTTCGATTACTCCTCAGGTGAGCGGACAGCTGATGCGTATAGCCGTGAACGAAGGCCAACAGGTAAAGAAAGGCGCTGTGCTTTTTGTGATTGATTCGCGCAATGCCCAGCTGGAGCTGGAGTCCGCAGAGGCCAACCTGCAGGCTGCGCTGGCTCAGGAGAACTCCGCCAAGCTGGAGTATGAGTCGAACAGGAACCTGTTTGAGAAGAAGATTGTGAGCAGCTATATGCTTAGCAACAGCGAGAACGCCTACAAGCAGGCACAGGCAGCTGTTGCCCAGGCCCGTGCTGCCGTGAACCGTGCTAAGGTGGATCTCGGCTTCTGCGCCATCACTGCTCCCGTGTCAGGTGTCATCGGTGAGATCCCCGTTCGTCCCGGCGATCAGGTGTCACCGCTCATCGAGCTGACCATGTTGAGCGGCAATACCTCTATGGACGCCGAGTTCTCGCTCACAGAATCGCTCATCGAAGAGATGATACAGCTTGGCATATCTCCAGAAGAGAAGGACGACTACATCGCCAAGCTACCCGATGTGTCTTTCGTGATGAAGAACGGCACGGAATACCCCCACAAGGGACGCATCACCAGTATGACAGGTGTTGTGAACGCTACCACGGGTTCTTTGTCATGCAAAGCCACATTCCCTAACCCCGACGGCAATCTCTATTCAGGTGTGCAGGGAACGGTCGTGATGCCCTACGAGGAGAAAGACGTGATTGTAATCCCGCAGGTTGCCGTGGTGCGTCTGCAGGACAAGGCTTTCGTGTATAAGGTACAGCCCGACAGCACTGCTACCGCCACCGACGTGACGATGGAGGACACAGGCAACGGCAAGGATTACATCATCAAGAGTGGCCTCAAAGAGGGTGACCGCATTGTGACCATCGGAGCTAACAACGTGATAGAGGGTCAAAAGGTGCTGTTCCCGGCACAGGCCAAATAACGTTATGCCGTAATATCGTAATATCGTACTAACGTATTAGCGGAAACATGAAGAACAATATATTTATCAATAAATATGTGATGGCGTGCGCCATCTCTATTGTGATTGCGCTGGTGGGCTACATCTCAATCAACACCCTGCCGGTTGAGCAGTACCCCGACATAGCACCGCCCACGGTGCAAATCTCCACCAGCTACTCCGGCGCCGACGAGAACACCATCATGAAGTCGGTCATCCAACCTTTGGAGGAAGCCATCAACGGTGTTACGGACATGACGTACATGACCTCAAAGGCCTCTTCCGACGGCTCCGTCGAGATCAACGTCTTTTTCAAACAAGGCACCGACCCCGACATGGCTACGGTGAACGTGCAGAACCGCGTGAGCCGCGCACAAGCCTTGCTGCCTGCCGACGTGAATCAGGTCGGCGTGAAGGTTGAGAAGCGCCAGAACAACATCCTCCAGATTTTTGCCGTTCGCAGTGCCGACGGCAAGTATGACGAGGACTTTGTGTCGAACTATGTTGACATCAACATCAAGCCGCGCCTGATGCGTATCACCGGTGTGGGTAATGTGCAAAGCTTCGGTAACACCTACGCCCTGCGCATTTGGTTGAAGCCCGACGTGATGGCCCAGTATAACCTCACGCCCAACGACATCTTTTCCGCCATCGGCGGACAGAGCTTCGTGGCAGCAGTGGGTTCGCTGGGCGAGCAGTCGGAGAACTCCTACCAGTACTCCATGCAGTACAAAGGCACGCTGAAGACCGTTGAGGAGTTCAACGACATCGTTGTGCGCACCGACGAGGGCGGCCACTTGCTACGCTTGAGCGACGTGGCCGAGGTGAAGATTGGCGCCATGAGCTACAACTTCACGTCGAGCATCATGGACAGTCCGGGCGCCATGTTCCTGGTGTTTGCCGCCCCGGGCGCCAACGCCACCGAGGTGAATGCCAACATCAACAAGACGTTTGAGGAGATGAAGAAGACGATGCCTGCCGGCATGGAGTTCGTCACGCTGATGACGAGCGACGACTTCCTCTTCGCCGCCTTCCACAACGTGATAGAGACGCTCGTCATCGCCATCATCCTCGTGATTCTCGTGGTGTTCTTCTTCCTTCAGAACTTCAAGGCCACGCTCATCCCGTCCATCTCGATCATCGTGTCGCTGCTGGGCACCTTCGCCATCGTCAAGATGGCAGGTTTCTCGCTCAACATCCTCACACTGTTCGCTCTTGTCCTGGCCATCGGTACAGTGGTCGATGACGCCATCGTGGTGGTGGAGGCCGTCATGGCCAAGATGGAGAACGGCATCAGCGATGCCCGCGAGGCCACGCGCCAAGCCATGAACGAGGTGTCTGTGGCCGTCGTCTCGTGTACCCTGGTCTTCATGGCCGTGTTCGTGCCTGTGATGTTCATGCCCGGCACCTCCGGCACGTTCTTCACGCAGTTTGGCGTCACGATTGCCTCGTCCGTAGGTCTGTCGTGCATCTCGGCCCTCACGCTGTGTCCGGCCCTGTGTGCCATCATGATGCGCGTGACCGAGGGCAAGGAGACTGGCAAGAGCCTCACCTACTACACCAAGCGCGCCTATGAGGTGAGCTACAACGCCATCTCTGCCAAGTATAGCAGCGCCGTGCAGAAGTTCATCAAGCGCCCCGTCGTCTCGTGGATTCTGCTGGCAGTGGCCGGCGGCCTGCTGGTGTTCTTCATGAAGAGCCTGCCCTCGGGCCTCGTGCCTCAGGAAGACCAGGGCGTGTTCCTCCTCGAGATCCACGCCCCTGAGGGTTCCACCCTGAAGCAGACGCGCGAGATGGTGAAGAAGCTTGAGGACAAGGTGAAGAAGATTCCCGAGATGGAGAGCTATGCCGTGAGCTGCGGCTACGCCATGCTGTCGGGCGCCGGCTCCAACTATGCAACCATGGTGGTGCGCCTGAAGAACTGGGACGAGCGCGAGGGCCTCGAGCACAATATAGCCTTCGTGGCCGAGCGCTTCATGACGGACTGTGAGGACATCAAGGAGCTCTCTGTCATGCCCTTCGTCATGCCTCAGATTCCCGGCTACGGCACGAGCAACGACATCAACCTCGTCGTCGAAGACCCCACCGACGGCAACCTCTCGGAGTTTGCACACTATACTGACCTCCTCATGGCCAAGCTCTCCGAGAGGCCTGAAGTGGCCACCGCCATGTCCACCTACTCGGAGCGTTTCCCCAAGTATCAGGTGGATGTCGATGCCGCCCAGTGCGACCGTGCCGGCGTGTCGCCCGCTGACGTGCTCAACACGCTTGGCGCCTACTGTGGTGGTGCCTATATCGGCAACTTCAACCAGTTCGGCAAGGTGTATCGCATCATGGCCGCAGCCTCGCCCGAGTACCGCCTCGACCCGCAGTCGCTGCAGAACATCTTCATGCAGGTGAAGGGCGGCAAGATGACCCCCATCTCCGAATTCGTCAGCCTCAAGCAGATCGTCGGTCCGTCCAACATCGAGCACTTCAACCTCTTCCAGAGCATCACGTGCTACGTCACGCCGGGTGCCGGCTACACCGAGGGAGACGTCCACAAGGTCATCGACGAGGTGTTCAAGGAGGTGATGCCCGCCACAGCCACCTACGAGTACAGCGGCATGTCGCGCGAGTTGGAGGAGGCGTCCGGCTCCAACGCCACAGCCATCATCTACCTCGTCTGCGTCATCCTCATCTACCTCATCCTGGCATCGCTCTACAACTCGTGGTTCACACCCATGGCCGTGCTCCTGAGCGTGCCTTTCGGCCTGATGGGCGCCTTCGTGTTTGCCTACATCGGCTATAAGTACCAGATTCCCGGCATGGACAACAACATATACCTTCAGACGGGTGTCATCATGCTTATCGGTTTGCTGGCCAAGACTGCCATCCTTATTACTGAGTTCGCCACAGAGCGTCGTGCCCAAGGCATGAGCATCATTGATGCCGCCTTTGAAGCATGTAAGGAGCGTCTGCGCCCCATCCTGATGACCGTCCTCACGATGATTATAGGTATGATACCTCTCGTGATTGAGGGCGGAGCCGGAGCCAACGGTAACCGCGCCTTGGCATTAGGCGTCATCGGCGGCATGAGCATAGGTACTATCGCCCTGCTCTTCGTCGTTCCGGCCTTCTTCATAGTGTTCCAGAATCTGCACGAGCGGTTCCAAGGTAAGACCAATTCTGAAGTTGCCACGGCATAACGTAACAACGTTATATCGAAATCCTGAAATATCGAATGATTATGAAATTCAAGAATATATTCATCGCTGCAGCCGTAAGCCTCCTGCTTACGAGCTGTGGCTTATTTAAGAAATACGAGCAGCAGACGGAGACACCCGCCAACGTCTTTGGCACTACACAGGATGTCACGACCGCCGAGGGCGGCACGTCCATCGCCCAGATGTCATGGCGCGAGTTCTTCACTGACCCCCAGCTGCAGCAGCTCATCGAGCAGGCACTGGCCAATAACACAGACCTGAACTCTGCCCGCATCGCAGTGGAGAAGAGCGAGGCTTCACTGAAGATGGCCAAGATGGCTTACCTGCCGGCGCTCTACTTCTCGCCGCAGGGTTCCTTGTCTAAGTTCGACAACAACCCATGGGCGAAAGCCTATGACCTACCCCTGCAACTGTCCATTGACATCGACGTGTTCGGAGGCATCACCAATAAGAAGCGCGCAGCAAAGGCCGTGCTCCTCCAGGCACAGATGCGTGAGGAAGCCGTGCGCTCCAACCTCGTAAGCACTGTGGCACAGCAATACTATCTGCTGCAGGTGCTCGATCTGCAGTTAGACATCCTCAATCAAACCGATGATTTGTGGAAAGCATCGCTGGAAACACAGAAGTCATTATGGGAGAACGGCAAGGCTTACAGCACTGCCGTCAACCAGATGGAATCCTCTTACCTGAACGTGAAGACGCAGATTGTAGAGACACGACGTTTTATCCGCTCCGTAGAGAACAACATCTGCACCCTGTTGGCCATCACACCGCAGCACATCAACCGCAGCAAATGGGGTAACTCACCACTTTATCACAGTGAGTCGCAGAGCGATATGTTCGACACCAAGTTCCTCAAGATTGGTGTGCCCGCTTCCATGCTTGAGATGCGCCCCGACATCCGCATGGCCAACTTCGCCATGGAGGAAGCTTTCTACAACACCAACGCCGCTCGTGCAGCCTTCTTCCCCAGCATCACACTCAGTGGAACATTAGGTTGGACGAACTCCGGCGGCGGCATCGTTGCCGACCCCGGCAAGCTGTTGCTCAACTTCGTAGGCCAGCTCCTGCAGCCCATCTTTGCCCGCGGCAAGCTAAGAGCCAACTATAAGATCTCTAAGCTCACCGAGGAAGACCTGCAGAAGAAATACGTACAGACCATCATCAATGCCGGCAACCAAGTCAACGAGGCCATGGCCGACTGTCAGGATGCCCGCGAGAAGAACGCATTCTACCACCGTCAGGTGGAAGTCCTTCACGAGGCCTACAAGGGCACCCACGAGCTGATGGACAACGGCAAGGCCAGCTATCTCGAAGTGCTCACCGCTCAGGAGTCGCTGCTCAACGCACAACTCAACGAAGCCATGAACATGTACGACGGTGCCCAAGCCGTCATCGCCCTCTACATCGCCCTCGGCGGCGGTGGAGAGTGAGACTGCCTTCAGCGAACAATAAACCAGGGGTTGTGCAAGTCGGGCTTGTTGTAGGTGAGAGGTTGCCCTGTAAGGGCATCCACCATCTCGCGGCCTGCGGCCAGTGCGATAGCATGACCCGCTGCAGTGTCCCACTCCATCGTAGGAGCGTGGCGAGGATAGACATCCGCCTTTCCCTCGGCAACAAGGCAAATTTTCAGGCTGCTGCCTGAGGAGATGAGTTCCAGGTCGGGATGCTGGCATCGCAACTTCCCGATGAAATCGGCCGTTTCTGGCGAGAGATGGCTGCGAGAGGCGACAACAGTGAAGGGTGAACGACCCTTTCCCCGATCCCCCTTGAGGGTGAGGGCCTCGCTACGCTCGAGGGCTGTGTGTAGAGAGGATGTGTCATCTATAGGGGTACCGGCGTCTATGGATGTTCGCCATGCACCAACTTTGTCATTTTCCGATAGTGGGCGTGTCTGGCCGAAATACAATGCGCCACCCCCATCCCTTCCCTTATGGGAGGGGATGGGGGTGGGTCTGTAGATAACACCCATCACAGGCGTTCCGTTCTCCACGAGGGCGATGTTAACGGTGAACTCACCATTGCGCTTGATGAATTCCTTGGTACCATCCAGGGGGTCAACAATCCAAAGCCGCGACCAATGACGGCGCTCCTCATAAGGCAGATGCGCACCTTCCTCACTGAGCACGGGAATCCCTGTGGGCTCCAAGAACGTCATGATACGCTGGTGGGCAGCTTTATCGGCACGTGTCAGGGGTGAGTTATCCGCTTTGAGCTCTATGCCGAAGTCGGCAGCAGGGTCTTCATATATAGATAAAATATCGCGCCCCGCAGCGAGCGAGGCGCGAATGGCGATATCCAATAATGTTTGCATCATGGTGGAGTGGATTGCCCGAGGGAGCGCCCTCGGGAACAGTAATTAGTTGTCAGCGGAAACGGCTTCGTCAGCAGGAGCAGCTTCAGGAGCAGCAGCTGGAGCTTCAGGAGCGGCTTTAGGGGCACGCATCTCAGCCTCAACAGCCTTAATCTTCTGGCTCAGGAGTTCCACTTCCTCGCGAAGTTTCTCCACCTTATGGTTCATCTCTGCCACGAGACTGTTACCACTCTTGCTGGTGGCGTTGAGGAAGTTGAGGTTGTTTTCATACGTCTGCAACTCCGTCTTGCGAGCCTCGAAGATACGCAGGAGGCGTTCGCGCTCCCGACTGAGCGTACTCTCACCCTTGGCTACAGCCTGACGCACGCTCTTCTGGAAGCCTTCGAGGCGACGGCGTGTCTGGCTGGCTCCAAACTGTTTGTAGAGTTCGTCGGCCACGGCGCGGTATTCCTTATAAAGACGGTCTTTGTCGCGGAATGGAACATGACCTATCTCGTTCCACCGCGCCTGGAGTTCCTTGACTTTCTCAATGGTAGCCTGAGTCGCGTCAGCAGCCAGCTCTCGGAGCTGCTCTATGATGCCTTGCTTGGCTTCCATATTAGCAGTCTCCTCAGCACGTTGGTCGGCACCAGCGGCTGTCTTAGCCTCGAAGAAATGATCACAGGCCTCGGTGAAACGCTTCCACAGCTGCTCGCTGTATTTGCGTGGAATAGGTCCTACTTCCTTCCATTTCTTCTGGAGATCGATGAGCCTGTTGGTGGTCTTGCGCCATTCAGTGCTATCCTTCAAAGCCTCAGCCTCTTCCACGAGGGCACGTTTGGTTTCGAGGTTCCCATTCTGCTCGTCCTTAATGGTACGATAGTACTCAGCCTTGGCAGAGAAGAATGCATCGCAGGCACTGCGGAAGCGGTCGAAGATGGTGCTGTTCTGCTTGTGGCCGGCGTAGCCTATAGTCTTCCACTCAGCCTGAAGTTCGATGACTTCCTTGGTCTTCTCCTCCCATGCCGCAAAGGTGGTAATCTCTGCGGTTTGGATGCTCTCCACCTTCTCACAGAGGGCCGTCTTGGCCTGCAGGTTCTCATCCTCTCGCGCCTTGATGGCTTCGAAATGTTCTTGATGACGCTTGTTGATGACGGTGCTGGCAGCCTTGAAACGGTTCCAGACGTCCTCACGCAGTTCCTTGGCCACAGGGCCTATCTCCTTATATTCAGCGTGCAGTGCCTGCAGTTTGTTAAAGGCAGCTATGATGTCCTCCTCATCCACCAGTTTCTCGGCCAATTCGATGAGGCGCTCCTTGGCGGTGAGGTTTTTCTTGAAATCATATTCACGGGCCTCGCTATTGAGCTTCAGCAGATCGTAGAACTGCTCGACATAAAGCTGGTAGTTCTTCCAGACCTCCGTAGCACGCTCTGCGGGTACGGCCCCTGTTTCCTTCCATGCTGTCTGTAGTTGTTTGAACTCATCGAAGTGAGCGTTGGCCTCTTCAGGAGATGTTGCCAGTTCCTTGATGCGCTCGATGATGGCCAGCTTACGGTCGAGGTTCTCGGCTTTCTGCTTCTCTGCCTCTTCTGCCATCTGTGCACGACGCTGGCGTATAGATGCCATGATGGCCTTGAAGTTCTCTTCGGCGCCATCGACCTCAGCACGCCAGTCCTCGGGTGCTCCGCCCTGCTCTATGAAGGCGTTGCGCGCCGCTATCTGAGCGGCTTTGTGCAGTTTATAGAATGCTTGCTTGAGCAAATCCAGTTCACTCCTATCGCCGCCGTTGTTCTCAGCTTGAATCTCGCGGAGACGTTCTACCACCTGTTCTTTGGTTTCGTAGGTGGGACGGGCTTCCTCGGAGGGTTCTGTTGCCTGTTGTTCTACAGCCTGCGTCTCGTCCTGTTCTGTGACGGGCGCCTGCGTTGCTTGTACTTCTGCGGCTTCCACTTCGGGGGTCGGCTGCAGTTCGTTGGTTTCAGTCATTGTGCTTACGATTTAGTAGCTAAAGGGTTTATTAATGCCGAAAAGGCTTGCAAAGAAAGTGAAAAATATCGGTATGGCCTAATAAATTAGCGAAAAAATGAGTTTACAGCCATGCTTTCCGCTTGGCATACCACCAGAAGAGGGCAGTTAGTGCTATGGAAAGGATGATAGCGAGGATGAATCCTACCGGGCTGGCCTCCATACCATTGCGCAAGTTCATGCCGAAGAGGCTGGCCACCAAGGTAGGCACCATGAGGAACATAGAGATGATGGTCAGTGTCTTCATCACCGTGGACATGTTGTTGTTGATGATGTTGGCATAGGTGTCCATGGTGGATTCCAAGATGTTAGAGTAGATGCCCGTGGTCTCGCGAGCCTGGTTCATCTCGATGCTGACATCCTCAATGAGGTCAGCATCCAGTTCATCAACAGGCAGCTTAAACTTCAGTTTCGAGAGCAAGGTCTCATTGCCACGGATAGAAGTGGCGAAGTATGTCAGCGAGTCCTGCAGACGCGAGAGTGCAATGAGGTCGGCATTATCCACCTTGCGGTCGAGGTGCAGCTTGGCGCCCTCTATGCGGGCGTTGATCTGCTTCAGCCGTTTCAGGAACCACACGGCGGTGGAGAGGAAGAGACGGAATACCATATCTACGGAGTCCGTGAAGCCGACACCCCGTTTCTGCTGGTAGGTGACAAAATCTATCATCAGGTTCGTCTCGAAGTAGCACACCGTGATGCACACCTCGCCCTTGAGGATGATACCCAAAGGAATGGTGGTGAAAGGTGTTCGAGACTTCACCTCCTTGACAAAAGGAATACGCAGGATGATGAGGATCCAGCCGTCATCATAGTCATAACGTGCGCGCTCTTCCGTATCGGCAATGTCGTCGAGGAAGTAATCGGGAATCCCGAGCTTTTGCTGTAAGAACTGTGCGTCATCGGCAGTGGGACAGGTGACTTGTACCCAGCAGTTAGGCTGCCATTGGTCCAACGTGTGCAGACCATGATTTGTGTTCCAGTAGGTTCGCATGGGCGTAATTGTTTTTCGTTTAACGTTTCGCGTTTAACGTTGAGGCTACCAAGAAGCCCGCCATGCGACCCTCGGTCCTCAATTCATGTTGTTACGTTGGTGATAATCGTCCATTTGTGATGTATAGGATGGTTAAGCGCGGCAAAAGTAGTGTTTTTTTGTCGAACCGCCTGCAAAAAAACACTACTTTTTTTTCCTATACAGCAAATTTTACGAATAAAACGAATGAATCAAGTCCCCGGAAGAAGAAAAAAAGGCGCTAATGTCAGTCTTCCTTAGTTGCTTCCTTAGTTGCTTCCTTGGTAGCTTCCTTGGTAGCTTCCTTGGGGGCCGCTTTTGAAGGCACCATATCGAAGAGGCCGTAGGTGGTACGAAGCACACGGAATTCAGTTCGACGGTTAAGGGCATTGCATGCCTCCTGCTGCTCTTCGGAAAGTTTAAGGATGAAGGCCTCGGTGAGGGTGTCGCCCTCATGCAAGAAGGGGTACTGTTCTGCGATGCGCCGTTTGACAATCTTCGGGCGGCTCTCGCCATAGCCCTTGGGCGTGAGACGGTCTGCAGCGATACCATGAGCGATGAGGTAGTTGACAACACTCTCGGAACGTCGCTGTGAGAGACGCTCGTTGTACTGGTCATTGCCGCGGTAGTCGCAGTGAGCGCTGAGTTCAATGGTCACGTTGGCGTTCTCGTTGAGGAGCGTCACAAGGCTGTCGAGAGCTGCCGTGCTGTTTTCGGTAAGTGCCGCACTATCGAACTCATAGAAGACATTGCGCACCAGCACAGGCGCGCCAATGGGAGCGAGAGGAAACTGCAAGACATACTCATGGCTGACGCTGGAGGTATCGACAGAGAGCTGTTCCACATGGTTGAGGTAGCCCTTGCAGGTACCCAGAAACACATAGTCCACCCGCGGTTGTACGACAGCCGTGAAGGAGCCGTCGCCACGCACGCTGAGTTTCTGATTCGTTCCATCATTGCCAATCATATAAACGAGACCGGCCGGCAGCTCATAGCCATCCTTCTCATACACCCAGCCTTTGATGGTTTGTAACACCTCGGGGCACTCGAAGCTCATGAGATGATCCCAGCCACGGGCATCGCCACGGTTGGTGCTGAAGAAACCACGGTTATGCACGCCCTCGAAGGTCATGCCAAAATCATCACCCGGCGAATTCATCGGGTAACCCAAATTCTTCACGCTCCATTCCTGTGTGGTCGTGTCCTGCTTTGCAATAAAGATGTCAAGGCCTCCCATACCCGGATGGCCGTCGCTGGAATAATAGAGGTCACCATTGAAGCGGAAGGTGGGGAACATCTCGTCGCCGGGGGTGTTAACGGGTGCCCCCAGATTCTCCACGCCACCGATGATATTCGTGCCGCTGATACCGATGCGCCAGATATCCTTACCGCCATGACCGCCAGGCATATCACTCACGAAATACAGCCATTCGCCATCTGGCGATACAGCGGGGTGGGCGAAGCAGGAGAGCGTATCCTTGCTAATCCTCAGCAATTGCGGTTTGGACCATGAGGCATCACTGCGGCTAGAGGTATATATCTGAGCATAGCGGGGATATTCGGGGTCTGCGGCACAGTAGGTGAGAAACATGGTTTTGCCATCGGGCGAGAAGCAGCAAGCGCCTTCGTCGAGGGCTGTATTGAAGTCGCCCTCCACCTTCTCCGGAGAGCCCCACTTGCCTTTGTCGTCCTTGCGAGACACAAAGATGTCAGCGTACTTGGTACCCGTAATTCCCGAGAGGTCATCGCCAGTGGCCTGCGGACGTGTGGAAGACCAGTAGATCTGATCCCAGTCATCGCCGAAGAGAGCCGGAGAGAAGTCAGCACGACGCGAGTTCAGCAGCGGTTCTTTCTTCACGGTGTGAAGGGTGGGTCTCTGCTTCATCATCGCCGCCTGTCGCGAACCCACGAGACCATTCATGGCAAGGGTGTCATTCTGCGGTGTGCAAATAGAGGGATAAAAAGCATAAAAGGTCTTACAGTCCTCCATGTAGCGCTCGTAGTTCTGAATGGCACCCTTGTAGTCGCCGTTCTTTTGTTGAAGGCGTGCCAGACGGAGCGTAGATGAGAGGATGATGGCTTGTGCAAGGCTGTCCTCGGGGGATACATCCTCGGTTGATGCCGAGGTCATAGCCTCTGTTGTGGGTTCAGGGAGGGCGTTGCCTTTACGGTTGCGTTTGCTATTGGCCCGGGAGGGCTGAGAGTCAGCGTTCTTCTTGGAGCTCTTCTTGGTTGTTTTCTTGGAGGTTGCCAAGGCGAGGTCTGCCGCTTTCTTGCGGTCGGCCATTGCCTTTTCCATGTAGCGGATACCATTCTGATAGGCTCCGATGGCTTTTGCCGTGTAGTTGATACGCTGATAGCAATCCGCCATCTTGACGGCACGTTCGCCACGTTTGTCACGCTGTTTGGTGGGTGTCTTGCTGTATGCTGCCTTGTACTCTGCGGCAGCATCATAGTATTCGCCGAGAGCATAGTACTGATCACCTTTCTTCACACTGCTTTCCGCATTGCAGGAAGAGAATAGGAAAGTGAAAAATGAAAGAGTGAAAAGTGAAAAATAAAAGAATGAATATTGGTGAGTGCAGTGCAGATTGCACGACTCACGCATTATACCGTTCCTATGGTAGCCTGTATTTTTCACTTTTCACTCTTTCATTTTTCATTTTCTTTATATAACGCACGCGCCCACGCTTTTATTGCCCTGAAGCGGCGACATGTCGGTTGCTGTTGTCGCTGAGAACGGCCATGACAATCTCGGAGACCATCTTCTTGAGCTCCTCGATGAAGGTCTTGGCGTCATATTCATGGCGTTCTATCTGACGCAGCTTCTTCTCCCAGATGCCGGTGAGTTCGGCACTTTTCAGCAATTCCTCATGAATAATATCGATGAGGGCAATGCCCGTGGACGTGGGGGCAATGCTCTTTCGCACCCGACGAATGTACTGCCTCTTGAAGAGCGTCTCGATGATGGCCGCACGGGTGGAAGGCCGTCCGATGCCGTTTTCCTTGAGTGCATCGCGCAACTCGTCATCCTCTACCAGCTTACCAGCCGTCTCCATGGCACGAAGGAGTGTCGCCTCGGTGTAAGGCTTTGGCGGTGTTGTCTGCTTCTCGGCAAGGTTCGGCTCATGGGGACCACTCTCACCCTTCTTGAAGGCAGGCAAAGTTCGTTCGGCGTCAAGCGCCTCTTCTTGGCTGTCAGGTGTGCCCTCAGGAGAACCCTCGGGGACTGCAGCGGGAGCCTCGGCAGGCGTGGCGGGTTTCTTCTTTTCCCAAAGCACGCGCCACGCAGGATCAACGATGCGTTTTCCGGTGGCTTTGAAGGGAACAAAGTCATCAAACGTACCAGCTTTCAGGCCTTCACACCGCACCTCTCCCAACACCGTCGTCTGCTCGAATTTGCATTCAGGGTAAAAGACACCGATGAAACGGCGTGCGATGAGGTCATAGACACGTTTCTCGAAGTCGGTGAGGATTACGCTCGTAACCGGCACGGGCGTGGGGATGATGGCATGGTGGTCGGTGACCTTGCTGCTGTCGAAGACATTCTTCTTGTTCTTCAACAAGGGCTTGCCGCTGGCCAACAGGGGCTGTATAAAACCTGCATAGGGTGTCATCGAGGCCAGTATCTGTGGACATTTGGGATAGATGTCATCAGGCAAGAAGGTGGTATCGACACGCGGATAGGTCGCCACTTTCTTTTCATAGAGACTCTGGATGAGTTGGAGTGTCTGCTCGGCAGAGTAACCGAACTTCTTGTTGCACTCCACCTGCAGCGAGGTGAGGTCAAAGAGGCGGGGCGGAGCTTCCTTGCCAGCTTTCTTCTCTACGGAGGTAACCGTAAACGGCACCTCACGGATGGCAGCCAGTACCTTCTCGCCCTCTTCCCGTGTCTTGAAGCCACGGTCGCCCTCCTCCATGACAGCTGAGAACACCGTGTCGCGATACTTGGTCGTCAGTACCCAGTAAGTCTCAGGTTTGAAGTTGTCTATTTCGCGCTGACGGTTGACAATGAGCGCCAAGGTGGGTGTCTGCACACGTCCGATGCTGAGGATCTGGCGGTTCTGGGCGTATTTAAGCGTATAGAGACGGGTGGCGTTCATGCCGAGCATCCAGTCGCCGATGGCACGACAGAGGCCCGCTTCATACAGGCTTTGGTATTCACGTTGGTCCTTCAGCGTTTGGAAACCCTCGCGGATGGCTTCCTCCGTCAGTGAGCTGATCCACAGGCGCTGCACTGGACATTTGGCACCGGCCTTCTGCATCACCCACCTCTGGATAAGTTCACCCTCCTGCCCGGCATCACCGCAGTTGATGATGCCATCGGCAGCCTGCATCAGCTTCTCGATGATGGAGAACTGCTTCTCGATACCTTTGTCATCCTTGAGTTTGATGCCAAAACGCGGAGGTATCATTGGCAGTTGTGCCAAGCTCCACGACTTCCACATCGGGGTATATTCCCCAGGTTCTTTCAGCTCACACAGATGGCCGAAAGTCCAGGTCACCTGATAGCCATTTCCCTCCATGAATCCGCCGCGGTCGTTCTTGGCCCCGAGGACGTTGGCAATGTCGCGAGCGACAGACGGCTTCTCCGCAATACAGACAATCATATAATGAATGCAGGATCAGACACTATGTTATTTGACGATTTTGCGATTCCCATGGATATAGATGCCGCGCTGCACCGGGGCGGACTCTATACGGCGACCGCTAAGGTCATACCATTTCTGGCCACCTTCGCCCCGCTGTGAAGGGGTGAGGCTGCTGATGCCCACGGCCTCTTTCAGCGTGAGCACGAAGTTGTCAAAGCCACAGATGAACTCCTCGGACTTGTGCTCGGCCTTGGCACCGATCATGACGGGCGTCACGCCATCGGCCTCGAAGTCGATGGTGACGGTCTGCCATTGGTTGAGGGCGGACACGGTGCGTGTGATACCTCCAACATAAACGGAGGCCGTGTTGTTGGCGTTCTTGGTGGCGAAGAGGTCGGCTGTGAGCTGGTACTTGCCCGCTTCCAGCATCACCTCCTGATAGTAGTTGAGCGTGCTGGCATCCCAGCGCTGGCGCATCCACAGCGTATGCTGTCCGCCCTTGCTATTCTTGGGCTGTGAGGCGAAGAATGCGCTGTACTGCTTGTCGGCGGCTGCGAGGGCATTAAAGTCGTTGACATCGCGCGGACCGTAATCAATGGTCCATCCCTTAGGCACATAGATGGCGCGATCGTTGGTGACGCCGCTGCCACTCATGACGCTGTAGGTGTCCTCGAAGTCACCGTTGACGAACGTCGTGGGGTACTCCTTCTCCTCGTAGGGGATGTCCTGCAAGCCGCAGATTTCCTTCTGTGTCAGACAGACGTCGTAGAGGCTGAAGCCATCTATGGTACCACAGAAGTCCTGGTTGTTGTTAGCCTCAGAGCCTTCCCACCACTGGGTGCGACCGATGTAGTTACGCGTGTCCGGCGCTATCTCCGCCAGCATATATGGCTCGTTCTGGTTGGCAGTGCCGCTGGCATCCACCTCGCCGTTGATATAGATGGTGGTCTTCTTGGTGGCAGCATCGTAGGTGACAGCCATCTTATACGTGGTACCGGCCTTCAGCGTCGTGGCGCCGCTGACCATTGTCGTCGTGCCACCGTTGTATTTGATGCCCGCTGCGAGGGCGTCGGCACGCAAGAAGAGGCTGTTGCCAGAGGCGGAACCGAAGTCGTAGAGGCGCGGCTGCTTGGTCATCGTCTTGGGCGTCGCTGTGAGCAGGACGGTGTAGGAACGGAGGCCTGTGAGCAAGCCCTGGGGGGCTGTGACATAGGTGTTCGTGGAGAAGCCAGAGGCGGTGTTCGCGGTCAGGTCGATGTGGTCGTTGGTGTAGCGCACGTTCTTGGAGATGTCGCGCGCCAGTGCTTTCACAGGAAACTCACGGCTCTCCTCGCCGATGGTGGCTGTGAGGGTGACATTCTGGTCTTTTGTGATGGCGTAGAGCACGCCGTTGTTGCTGATGACCTGCTCGTTGTCGGAGGTCCATGTGATGTCAAGGCCGAGTTTGGAGGCAGGCAGGACGAGGTCGGTGCGCGTCTCGGCTGGGAGGTCGAGCATCAGGAGGGCATTCTTGGCCTTCTCGGCATCCAGCTCTTCCTGCATCGCCTTGATGAGGCTCTGCACGGTGAGCGGCGAGGCGCATGCGTAGTAGTCGCTCTGCATCAGCAGTGTGTGGGGGAATGTGTCGAAGTTGGCTGTGCCGCCCTCCAAGGCTGTGGTCTCAATGACCTGATCGACGAGGCCGTTGCGATAGGTGGTGAGCACCTGGCCGTCATAGGTCATGGAAAGAATCCATGTCGCCACTTTCGTGGGGTGGTTGTCGCCGCTGGTGCCAGTGGAGTTGGTGGCCCAGTCGTCGCTGGTGAGCAGGCGGTTCTGGCTGCGATAAGTGGCATTGCCGATGGAGATGACAGGGTAGTTGTCGCTGTTGATGGAGTAAGTCATGTTGCCCAGCGTGAAGAGGGTGCTGGCGGCGTACGTGGAGGCATTCATGGCCATGGCCAGGTTGAGCGTTTTGTTCTTGCCGAGGCAGTAACAGTCCACGCGAGGGGCCATTTCATCCTCAGGCGTCAGCTCCTCGTTCCATGCACAGTCCATGCGGATATCTGTGGGATAGCCCTTGGGATAGTTCTTCTGCACCATCCAGTAGAAGTAATCACCGTTCATCCACGCCAGGCGCAGGGGTGAGTTCTTGGAGCCCGGGATGACAAACGGGCGGGCGTTGTTTTTGGCGGAGTTCTTTGTGATCTGCTCGCTACCGCTCACTTGACCGGCATCGTTAATGGTGTATTTCCAAATCTCATAGACGCCATTGCGGTTGAAGGCACCGTTGGTGGTGGGGATGCTGAGGTAGAGGTCGTTGACGTTGTCTGGGTCGAGGCTCATGCCGCCGCTGTAGCAGCGTTCGGTGGCATTCCAGTTCTGGTGGAAGCCGTGGCCGCCTTCGGCCACCTTCGTGCGGCGCCAGGCGCTGCCTGTCCAGCGGGCATACCAGTACTGATGCGTCGTCTTGGCTTCATCGATGTGCGGATAGGCAATGACTGGGTTTTCATCCTTGTCGATGACAATCTGCCATAGCCAGTTGCGAACGCCGGAGGTATTATCCACGACGGCAGCGGGATGGGCGCTGGCATAGCTGCTCTGCTTGTTGACGTTGTGCACGCCGTTGGCGATGACGGAGAGCTGGTTGCCCTTGATGTCGCGCAGGATGGGGCCGTTGCCGTGGTTGATGTCGATGACGTTGAAGTAGAGCCAGTCGGGCATCTCGTTGTCGGGGTGACCGGTAGTGTATGAGAGGTAGATCTTGTCCTTGCCATTGCTCTGGTACTTGGCATAGGGGCGTGCGCCCGTGCTCTGCACAATCTGCTTGGGACCGAAGTCGAAGGAACAGTTGTCCGAGGCGTCAGGCATCGTCAGGCGGGCGATGGTCGGGTGCCAGTTGATGCCGCGCCAGCAGAGGTAGATGTGGTTGGGGTCATCGCTTAATATAAAAGGTGAGGGATAGGTGGTGTTGTTGGCCGTGGCCAGACGCTTCTCCTCGCCGAGAGCTGTGATGTCGCCCGGCTTCTGCGAGATGCGATACCAAATGCAGGCCTCGTCGGTGTGGCGTGTGTAGAAGATCATCACACGCTCATCGGGCAGCACCACGAAGGTGGGGTTGTTGTGGTCGTCGGGCTGGAAGTAGCTGCGGATGAGCACGTCCGTCTTGCGACTCGTGATCCAGTCGTACTGTGTGGCTTTCACATTGCCGTGGACATCGATGTAGCCGATATAGGTGGCATTGATGGTGCCGCCTTCATTTTCATAATGCAGGGCTCGCGGATCTGCGAACCAGCACCAGGCGCCTTCGTCGGCCACTACGGTGCCGCTGTAAGCCTCTTGTGCGACGATGGAAGTCCATGCCGTCAAGGCGGTCAGAAATGCAAAAAAGAACCTTTTCATCGTTGTTTTACTGAATGATATTGGTGAATCTGGCGACAAAGGTAGTGAAAAAGTTTAAAGTTTGAGGTTTAAAGTTTAAAGTTTTTGACTTTCGGCGTTCTCTTTTATGAAATAAAGCGTACCTTTGCGCCATGAAACGCATAGGAATTCTCTCCGATACCCACGCCTATTGGGATGATCGTTATCTGCATTATTTCAAGTCTTGTGATGAAATCTGGCATGCTGGTGACATCGGCAGCACGGAACTGGCCGACCGCCTGGCTGCTTTCCGCCCCCTGCGTGCTGTGGTCGGCAACTGCGACGGCGGCGACCTGCGGCGCATGTTCCCGAAGTTGTTGCGATGGAACTGCGAGGGCGCAGACGTCCTGATGACGCATATCGGCGGCTACCCGGGCCGCTATGACTGGAGCATCCGCAACCAACTCTATGCGCGACCTCCGAAGCTTTTCATCTGCGGCCATAGCCATATCCTGAAAGTGCAATACGACAAACAGCTGGGGCTGCTGCACATCAACCCAGGTGCTGCCGGTCTGCAAGGCTGGCACCAGGTTCGGACACTCGTGCGCGTGACGGTCGAAGAAGGAGCTTTCAAGGACTTGGAGGTGATAGAAATCCCCCGCAGTGATGATGAAAAACTTAAAATATAACAAAAAAAGGTACGCGCGCGAACTTTTCCTCTCACAAATTTGGCCGCTCCAACAAACTTGCTTACCTTTGTCCGCTTTTTAGAAAAAACATTCATATTACATTTAAACCTTAAACATTTAACTCTACTATGGCAGATAGTAAAGAAAAACTCTTCGCGGACTTCACCGCCCCTACCCGCCAGGAATGGCGCGACAAGATTGAGGTTGACCTCAAGGGCGCTGACTACGAGAAGAAAATGGTCTGGAGAACCAACGAAGGTTTCTCCATGCAGCCGTTCTATTTGAAGGAAGATGTGGACAAGCTGGCAACGGTCAATGCACTGCCTGGCGAATTCCCCTTCGTACGCGGCAACAGGAAGGACAACAACCAGTGGTATGTCCGTCAGAACATCAAGGCCGACGACGCTAAGGAGGCCAACGCCAAGGCGCTCGACATCCTGAACAAGGGTGTCAACTCCCTCGGTTTCCGCATCCCCGGCGACAAGGTGAGCGCCGAGTTCATCGGGACGCTGCTCGACGGCATTTGCTGCGACTGTGTCGAAGTGAGCTTCCGCACCTGTCAGCGCCACGTCCTCGAACTGGCCGACATCGTCGTGGCTTACTACGAGAAGAAGGGCTACGACAAGGAAAAGATTGTCGGCGGCATCGGCTTCGACCCCATCGAGCGTATGCTCATGAAGGGCAAGGACACCACCATGCTGCTGCCCGACATGCCCAAGTTGGTCGAGAAGCTGAAGGACTTCCCCAACCTGCGTTGCGTGATGGTTCACAGCGACCTGCTCTGCAACAGCGGTGCCTACGTCTATCAGGAGCTCGGCTATGCCCTCGCTTGGGGTAAGGAATACCTCGACGAGATGGTGGAAGCTGGCGTTCCCGTTGACCTCGCCGCCAAGAAGATCAAGTTCTACATGGGCATCGGCGGCAACTATTTCATGGAGATTGCCAAGTTCCGCGCTGCCCGTATGCTGTGGGCACAGATTGTGAAGCAGTATGAGCCCAAGTGCGACTGCGCTTGCCAGATGTGCATCAACGCTGCTACGACGACCTACAACCAGACGGTCTTCGACTCCTACGTGAACATGCTTCGCTCGCAGACCGAGGCCATGAGTGCTGCCCTCGCCGGCATCCACTCGATGGTGGTTACTCCGTTCGACGCTCCCTACGAGGTGCCCACGGACTTCGCCGAGCGCATCGCCCGCAACCAGCAGCTGCTGCTCAAGGAAGAGTGCCACTTCGACAAGATTGTTGATGTTAGCGGCGGTTCCTACTTCGTGGAGGAACTGACTGTGGCCATCGCCAAGGAAGGCTGGAAGTTGTTCCTCGCCGTTGAGGATGAGGGTGGTTTCCTCGCTGCTGTCAAGGCTGGCAAGATTCAGGAAGCCATCAACAGCACTGACGCTGCCCGTCATGCCAATGCCGGCAAGCGTAAGGAGTTCCTGTTGGGCACCAACCAGTTCCCCAACTTCACCGAGACGAGTGAAGGCAAGGAGCCGCTCTCCTGCGACTGCACTTGCAAGCATTCCTGCGATCCCGACGTGCCTGCGCTGAAGGCCAGCCGCCTGGCTTCTGACTTCGAGACCCTGCGTCTCACCACCGAGAAGGCCGCCAAACAGCCCATCGCCTTCATGCTCACCATCGGCAACCTCGCCATGCGTCAGGCTCGTGCACAGTTCAGCTGCAACTTCCTCGCCGCTGCCGGCTACAAAGTCGTGGACAACCTCGGCTTCACCACCGTTGAGGAAGGTGTTGAGGCTGCTGTCAAGGCCGGTGCCGACATCGTAGTGCTCTGTTCCAGCGACGACGAGTATGCCGAGTACGGCGTGCCCGCCTTCAATGCCCTCAAGGCTGCCGACCCCAAGGCCATCTTCATCATCGCAGGCGCTCCCGCTTGTTCCGACGACCTCAAGGCTGCCGGCATCGAGAACTTCATCCACGTGCGTGTGGATCAGCTCAAGACATTGAAGGAATTGAATGCTAAGTTAGGAATCAAGTAATTTACAATTTAACGATTTACAATGTACAATTTATGTACAATTTAATCCATTTACGATTTTAATGACTAAAGAAGATCTACGGGAACGTCTAACGGCTTTTGCCGTCAGGATTATCAAGATGGTGGATACGTTGCCTACCAGTATTGCTGGTAACGCAATCGCTCGCCAGATTGTCCGTTCCGGAACTTCTCCTTCGGCTAATTATCGTCAAGACGATTACTTCCACAAAAGCACGGATGAAAGCTGATGAGGCAGAGAAAAAGTAAATAGCTAAATTGTACCATTGTAAATAAATTGTAAATCGTAAATAGCTAAATCGTAAATAGAAAGATGAAAAAAGATTTTAAATCCATTGATATCTTTGCTGGCATTGAACAGAAGAATGGCCAGCAATGGCAGCGGGAGAATGGCATTACCGCCAACTGGAAGACTCCTGAGCAGATTGATATCCAGCCCGTCTATACGAAGGAAGACCTCGAAGGCATGGAACACCTCAACTTCGCTGCCGGTATTCCTCCCTTCCTCCGTGGCCCGTACAGCATGATGTACCCCTTCCGCCCGTGGACCATCCGTCAGTACGCCGGTTTCTCCACCGCCGAAGAGTCCAACGCCTTTTATCGCCGTAACCTCGCCAGCGGTCAGAAGGGCCTCTCCGTGGCCTTCGACCTGCCCACACACCGCGGCTACGACCCTGACAACCCCCGCGTCGTCGGCGATGTCGGTAAGGCCGGTGTGAGCATCTGCTCGCTCGAGAACATGAAGGTGCTCTTCGACGGCATCCCCTTGAACAAGATGTCCGTCTCCATGACCATGAACGGCGCTGTGCTCCCCGTGCTCGCCTTTTACATCAACGCAGGTCTGGAGCAGGGCGCCAAGCTCGAGGAAATGGCCGGTACGATCCAGAACGATATCCTCAAGGAGTTCATGGTGCGTAACACCTACATCTACCCGCCCGCCTTCTCCATGAAGATTATCGCCGACATCTTCGAATATACTTCACAGAAGATGCCTAAGTTCAACAGCATCTCCATCTCCGGCTACCACATGCAGGAGGCTGGTGCCACCGCCGACATCGAGCTGGCCTACACGCTGGCCGACGGTATGGACTACCTCCGCGCAGGTATCAACGCCGGCATCGATGTCGATGCTTTCGCACCGCGCCTCAGCTTCTTCTGGGCTATCGGTGTGAACCACTTCATGGAGATTGCCAAGATGCGTGCAGGTCGTCTCTTGTGGGCTAAGATTGTCAAGAGCTTCGGCGCCAAGAACCCCAAGTCCATGGCACTGCGCACACACTCCCAGACTTCCGGTTGGTCGCTCACCGAGCAGGATCCCTTCAACAACGTAGGCCGTACCTGCATCGAGGCAATGGCTGCTGTGCTGGGTCATACCCAGTCGCTGCACACCAACGCCCTTGACGAGGCTATCGCCCTGCCTACCGACTTCAGCGCACGTATCGCCCGTAACACCCAGATTTACATCCAGAACGAGACGCAGGTGTGCAAGCACATCGACCCGTGGGCCGGTTCCTACTACGTCGAGAAGCTGACACAGGAGCTCTACCTCAAGGCATGGGAGCACATCCAGGAAATCGAGAAGCTCGGCGGTATGGCCAAGGCTATCGAGACCGGTCTGCCCAAGATGCGTATCGAGGAGGCTGCTGCCCGCACACAGGCTCGCATCGACAGCGGCGTGCAGACCATCGTAGGTGTGAACAAGTACCGCCTCGAGCACGAGGATCCCATCGACATCCTCGAGATTGACAACACCGCCGTACGTCTGGAGCAGGAAGAGGGTTTGAAGAAGCTCCGCGCCAGCCGCGACAACGAGCAGGTCAAGAAGGACCTCGCCGCCATCACCGCCTGCGTGCAGGAGTTTGCCGATGGTAAGAAGAGCGAACACAACCTCCTCGACCTCGCCGTCACAGCAGCCGGCCACCGTGCCACCCTCGGCGAAATCAGCGATGCCTGCGAGACTGTCGTGGGCCGTTACAAAGCAGTCATTAGAACCATTTCAGGCGTGTATAGTTCAGAAAGCAAGGCCGATGCAGACTTCGAGGAAGCCTGCCGCCTCACCGAAGAGTTCGCAAAACAGGAGGGCCGTCGTCCTCGTATCATGGTTGCCAAGATGGGTCAGGACGGTCACGACCGCGGCGCAAAGGTGGTTGCCACCGGTTATGCCGACTGCGGCTTCGACGTGGATATGGGTCCGCTCTTCCAGACGCCTGCCGAGGCTGCTCGCGAGGCTGTGGAGAACGACGTCAACATCGTCGGCGCCAGCTCTCTGGCCGCAGGTCACAAGACGCTCATCCCGCAGCTCATCGAAGAACTCAAGAAGCTCGGCCGCGAGGATATCATGGTCATCGCCGGCGGTGTCATCCCCGCTCAGGACTACGACTTCCTCTACAAGGCTGGTGTTGCTGCCGTCTTTGGCCCCGGCACCAGCGTGGCTAAGGCTGCCTGTGAGATGATGAAGCTCTTGCTCGGCAAGTAAGCACCATCTCACTGAAAACAGTATCGCCTGCATCGTATGATGCAGGCGATTTTTATTTATCAGAGCGGGCCGCCCTCTTTTTTCAGCGTCTCTACATATTGACTGATACGTTGGAGCTCTTGCGGAATCCTGATTTGCTGCGGGCAATGGCTTGCGCATTGGTTGCAGCCGATGCAATGGTCTGCCTGGCGCAGGCGGGGCACGCTGCGGTCGTAACCCACAAGGAACGCACGACGCTGCTTGCGGTAAGTGGGCGAACCTATGCTCTGTGGAGTGTTGCCTTCGCGGAGGCACTTGTTGTAGTGGGCAAAGATGCCGGGAATATCGAGGCCGTAGGGACAGGGCATACAGTACTGACAGGCCGTGCAGGGGACCTCCTTCTGGCCGTAGATGAGTTCGGCGATATGGAAAAGGAAGTCGCGCTCCTCGGGAGTGATGGGATGAAGCGGCGAATAGGTCTTGACATTCTCTTCCAGGTGTTCCATATATGTCATGCCGCTGAGGGCGGTCAGGACACCCTCGGGTGTACCGGCAAAGCGGAATGCCCACGAGGCTATGCTGGCTTCTGGGTCACGCTGCTTCAACTCTGCAGCGATATCATCGTTGACCTTGGCCAGGCGTCCGCCCAGCAACGGTTCCATGATGACTGCCGGGATGCTGCGTTTCTTCAGCTCTGCATAAAGAGTGACGGCATCGACATTGCTGCCGTTAATCTCATTGGCATAGAACCAATCCAGGTAGTTGAGTTCTATCTGCACGAAATCCCAGTGGTAACGCCCCTCATCATGCAAATTCAGCAGAAGCTGAAAGGCGCGATAGTCACCGTGCCACGAGAAGCCGAGGTTGCGGATGCGACCTTTCTGCTTCTGTTCCACGAGCCAATCCGCAAGGCCATTATCCAGGAACCGACGCTTGCACACCTCAAGGCCACTCAGTTCCTCGTCCGTCTCAGGGTCGTGACCGCCACCGCCTGTGCTGTGCAGCAGGAGGTAGTCGATATAGTCGGTCTGCAGCTCCTTCAGCGAGTTCTCGAACATCTTCTGCGACTCTTCGAGAGACCACAGATGGTTGTCGAAATTGGAGAGTTTCGTGGCGATGAAGTATTTGTCACGCGGGTGGCGCTTCAGGGCGATACCTGTGCAACGCTCCGAGAAGCCACGGCAATACACGGGGCTGGTGTCGAAATAGTTGACACCATGCGCCAAGGCATAATCCACCTGACGGTTAATCATCTCCTGATCAAAGGGACCCGTCTGCGGATCCTCCTCCGAACCATCGGGGAGCATCGGCAGACGCATCATGCCATAACCGAGCAGGCTGACCTTGTCGCCTGTATTGGGGTTCACACGCATGGTCATGGCTGAGCCGTCAGCGGGATCGACGGTAGCACTACCACGCTTGCAGCCGCTGAGCAGGGCGGCACCCGGGACGATGGCAGCACTGCCACCGGCCATATATTTGAGGAAGTTCCTACGGGATATATTTCTGTCTTTCATACCTTTTTCGATTATCTATAAACCATAAACCATAAGCCCTAAACGTATTTATGCGCCTCGTGCCCTTCGACGTAGATGGCGCTGAAGGGGCGGGCGGGGCAGAGGTTCTCACAGGCACCGCAACCGATGCACAGCGACTCGTTGATAGCGGGGATGTAAGTACCGAGTTCGTCGTTGGGATCGAGGGGCACCATCTGGATGGCTCCCGTGGGGCAGTGGCGGGCACAGTTGCCGCATTCCACCTCATCATTGATGGCGACGCAGTTTTTCTTCACGAAGACAGCATGACCGATTTGGATGCTGGACTTCTCCTCTTGTTGGATGGGACGGATGGCGCCCGCAGGACATACTTCGGAACAGCGCGTACATTCAGGACGACAGTAGCCGCGCTCATAGGACATCTCGGGCTGCATCAGCGTGAACAGGTCGCCGCTGGGCCGCAGCACCTGGTTCGGACATTGGGCCACACACAGCTGGCAGCCCGTGCAATGCTGATGGAAATGGCTTGCCGACAAGGAGCCCGGAGGCGTCAGCTTTGTCTTGCGCTCAGGTGCCACCTTGTCCTCGATGTCAGCCAGCCCGCCATCCATCTTGGTCTTCACCTGGGCATAGGCGGCAGCAGTGCCAGCCAGCCCAAGACCAAGCAGGAAAGCACGGCGCTCTTGGAGGGGAGCATCCTCCCCCTTGCGGGGGAGCGGAGAGGGAGTCCACTTCAACGCCCCAAACTTACAAGCCTCAACACAGTTGCCGCACACCACGCAGCGCGAGTAATCGACCGTGTGGTTCTTGTAGTCGATGCAGGATGCCTTACAGCTCTTGCTGCAGGCGGAGCAGTTCTTGCACTTGTCCTCGTCGAAACGGATTTTCAGAACCGAGAAGCGGGCGAGGAAGCTCAAGCAGGTGCCGACAGGACAGATGGTATTGCAATAGGTACGACCGCCTATCCAAGCGAGCACTGCCAGCACAACGAAGGTGACAGCGGCAATGATGAACGTGGGCAAGCCACGCATCCACACATCAACGTGGTAGAAGGCATAGCTGTCATATTTCGCGGCAATGGCAGCCAGGACATTGTTGCCCCAGCCGTAAAGGGGCGCAAAGAGGTTCGCTGCGATACGACCGTAGCTGCTGTAAGGTGCCAACAGCGCCACAAAAGAGCCGACGCCGGCTACGAGGGCGACGATGAACAGCAGCAACACCGGATAGCGCAGCCACTTCATCTCCTTCGAGAAACCATAGCGCCCCACCTTATTATTCTTACGCGGGCGCAGGCGCGCGAGGAGGTCCTGAAGGATTCCCAAAGGACAGATGATAGAGCAGTAGATGCGCCCGAAGATGATGGTCAGCGCTACCAAAGCGATGATGACGCCCACATTCAGCGCCAACACCGAGGGCAGGAACTGAATCTTGGCCAACCAGCCAAGGTAGGTGTGAAGGATGCCAGTGACGTCAAGGAACAATAGCGTTATGCCGATAAAGACGATGCTGGCAAGGATGATTCTGATTTTTCTAAGCATATTGGGAGTTTAGGGGGGTAATGGTTTAAAAGATTTAAGAGTTCAAGGGGTTTAAGGGGTTTAAGGGGTTTAAGAAGTTTAAGAGTTCAAGGGGTTCAAGGGGTTCAAGGGGTTCAAGGAGTTTAAGGAGCACTCCCCTCCATAACGGAAGAGGGAGCAGGGGGAGAAGTCCATTTTACAATCCAAATGCTGGTCTCATACAACAGCCAGATGGGGAGGGATACCACAAACAGCGTCATGATGTCGGCTGTAGGGGTGATGACAGCGGCGATGATGAGGATGGCCACGATGGCGTGCCGACGGTACTGCGACATCCACGAAGCTTTCAGCATGCCGAAACGGGCAAGGAGCCAGGCCACGACAGGGATCTCAAAGATGATGCCGAAGACCAGCGAGAGCAGCAACAGCGTATCGACATAGCTGCTGAGGGTGAGCAGATTGGTGATGTCGGCGCTGACGCTGTAGGTGCCCAGAAAGCGCACGGTCAGCGGGAACACCAGCAGGTAGTTGACCACCAGTCCTATCATGAACATCGTGTAGGAGGCGCCAATCAAACGGATGCCGGCACGCCGCTCATTGTCGTACAAAGCAGGCGAGATGAAGCGGAACAGGACGTAGATGATGTAGGGCGAGGCCACCAGGAGCCCGGCCACCAGAGCGACCTTCATGTGGATCATGAACTGTTCGGTGAGTTCGGTGTTCACGAGGTTGATGTGGAAAGGCTTAGCACCCAACCAGCGGTACGTGGGGAAGTCGCTGCTACGCGGCCACAACACCAAGCGGAAGAGCCAGTCCTTCATGCTGAAAGCAGCGATACCCATGACGACGCCTGCCACCAGCACCTTGATAATGCTGCTGCGCAGGACATCAAGATGATCCCAAAAGGTCATCTCCTCCTCCATTACTGCGCTTCTTCCTTGGTGTTGGTCGTAGCCTTCTCGTCTTTGGAGGCTTCCTGGTCGATGCCGTTCATGCCGTCCTTGAAGCTTTTGACGCCCTTACCGAGGCCCTTCATGAGTTCAGGGATTTTTTTGCCTCCGAAGAGCAAGAGCACGACGATGCAGATAAGAATGATTTCGGGAGTTCCTAACATAGTTATAAGATATTAACTGTTGATTTTGGGGGCAAAAATAGATGTTTTTTGCGAGAATATCGGTCTTAGCATGAATTATTTCGCATGAAAGCGACTGCTTTTTACAAATATTACCTATCTTTGCACCCGTAAAAGCAAAAATAAAACCAATCATAACAAACGCTTAAATCCACTAACGAGTATGAAAAAACTAATGATGCTTTTCTGCGTCGCACTCATGAGCGTCGGCGCTTCCGCACAGGAGTACTATGAAGAAGAGGAAGAAGGCGCCAAGGCTGGCGACTGGGCTATCGGCCTGAATCTCGGCATGGGCTTCGGCGGCATTCCCACGGTGGTCAACCACGACATCACCGAAGGCTATGTGAATTTCGGCTTGGTTCCGAAGGTGCAGTACTACGTCACCGACGCCTTCCGTCCTGAAATCTCCTTCAGCTACTTCATTGAGAACAAGCGCCAGAGCTTCTGGGACATCAACCTGAATTTCCACTACCTCTTCCACATGAAGTATGGCATCTACATCTACCCCATCATCGGTGCCACATTCCAGCACTACCACTACGACTACGCCAAGGATTCCGCAACCAGGGCTGTCTTAGAGGCTGGAGGTATTAACTTCAAAGGTAACGACTGGCACTTCGGCCTCAACGCAGGTGCAGGTGTGCAGTATGACATCACCCCCAATCTGTATGCCAATCTTGAGATGAAGTACCAGTATGTGAAGGACTACGGCCGCGGCGTCCTGCAGCTGGGCATCGGCTACCGCTTCTAAAATCGTCCATTTCATCGGCACATTGCCACCTACGTCGCGTTCCATTCTACGCGTACGCACCTTCTTAAACTTAAGAACCTATACACGGAAGGGCCTCCCGCTGCGGGAGCCCTTCTTTTTTTTTCTGCCCTCCCCTCTTCAACAAAAACATTCAAGGCAAATCCACAAAATATTAATACTCATGGTTTGTGTTTTCTAAGGACTCTCCACCTGTTTAATTGTATCTAATTGTTTTCTCGAAGATTACAAAGGTGGACTTAGGTCCGAATAGGTGGAGATAATAGATTCCAACATACATGTTTCGTCACATACCAAGGCCTTTTAGAAATAAGAGCAAGGTCTTACGGTGAGAAGAGTAAGGTCTTGATCTTCCGAGTGGACCACCATGGTGAACCACCCGACACACCATGGTGAACAGACCTACGCACCATGGTGAACCACCCGACACGTCATGCTCCTTCGTCACTTGCCTCATGCTGCATTTACAAACACACTACAGCGTCTCGGCAAACACGCTATAGGGTATAGCGGTTTTCTCCATAGGCTTTTGGCAGAGAGGCTATAGGGTTTTGGCCAAAAGCCTATAAGGTTTTGAATGAAAGCCTATAAGGTTTTGGTCGAAAGGCTAAAGGGTTTTGACTGAAAGCCTAAAGGCTTTTCGCAGAAAAATTTTGCTAAAATAGGCGCTAACATGTCATTTTTGACATGAATCCGTGATATGTGCTAACTGTTTTGAATAAAAATTTTATTTCCAGGCATCATTTCTTCGGTTCGGATGCTGTTGAATAAGAATAAAGCGGTATCTTTGCAGGTTGAATTCATCATATAAAAGAAGCCGGAAACATCATATAGAAGAAGCAAAAAACATCATATAAAAGAAATGGAATCATTTATGTTCTTAGGCTTCGGCCTTCATGCCTGGATCACCATCGTGACGGTACTGGGTATGTTCACCATCCTGCTGTTCACCAAATGGCGCAGCGACATTGTCTTTCTCGGGGCCATCGGCGTGCTCTTCGTCACGGGCGTTCTCGATTCGAAGGCGGCCTTCTCGGGCTTCAGCAGCAACTCGGTCGTCACTGTCGGCGTACTGTTCGTGGTCGTCGCCGGCCTGATGCACACCGGTGTGCTGCAATGTATTGTCAGATACCTGCTTGGCACGCCTGACAGCTACGCGAAGGCGGTGGTGCGACTGATGCTGCCCGTGGCCGCCCTCAGCTCGTTCCTGAGCAATACGACGGTGGTGTCGCTCTTCGT
>SUYG01000024.1:0-5250 GCA_015060555.1 Prevotella sp. | reverse complement strand
TGCGGCATGGGCTCCGAAGATGTGGGCGCTGAGGATGCGGCCCTCACCGGGTTCGGTGCACAGCTTCACCATGCCCTCTGTCTCATTCATCGCCAAAGCCTTGCCGTTGGCGCGGTAGAAGGATTTGTGACACTCGAAGGGAGTGCCCTGTTCTGACATTGCTTCTATGACGCCTCTAAACGAGTTCGCATCTGCAGAATGTCCTGGACATTGCTGACGATACTGATGAGGCCAAAGGACATCAGCAGCGAGAGACCGGCAGTGGCAATAAGGCGGGAGTTCTCGGACAGCCACAACAGGAAACCCGTCTGTACTTGGAAGCTGACGAGGGGCACTTGAATGGGCGTAGATAGGACAAAGGCGATAGCGACGCCACCGCTGATGATGCCCACTACGAAGGCTGCCACCATCATCATCTTGTAGCGGCGGATGGTCCGTTCCTGATACTGTTTGAGGTATTCTACGGCATCCAATCGCTTGGTGAGTGAGGCCATGAAACGGTCGCTGTCCGTGAAATGCGGAGTCTGAGCGAGGAAGAGTTCCTCGAGGGCTTTATCTTTTGTCATAGTCATAGTCAATTATCAATTTTTCAACCCTTAATCTTTAATCCTTAATCTTTAATCTTTCCTTGAGCTTATCGCGGCCTCGTGAGAGTTGCTTCTTGACGGCATCCTCTGAGGTATCGGTAATTGCGGCTATCTCCTTGATATTGTAGCCGCTCAGGTAGAACAGCGTGATGGCCGAGCGCTCTTTAGGCGGCAAGGTGCTCAGCGCCAAGTAGAGGTCTTGATGCTGAAACGAGGAGTCAGCAGAGGAACTGCTGACCACTGTTCTCGCCTCATCAATGCTCTCCATCGTCCGTAGGCTCGCCCGATGATTAAGGAATGTGTTGTGGGCAATCTTGAAGAGCCACGAACGGAAGCGCCCTTTGTCCTGATAGCCAGCCGACGAGAGATAAGCCTTCACCAGCGCGTCCTGCGCCAAATCGTCAGCATCGCGTTGGTTGCCGCAGCAGAGGGCGAGCAAGAAGCCTCTGAGTGCCTCCTGCTCACGCTCCACATGTGCTATGAAAACTTCGCGGGTCACGGGTTATGCCTGCTCTAACAGTTTTGCTTGCTCTGCCTCTATCTCCTTGGCCAACAACTTCTTTCCTACAAAGTAATTGACAAGGAAGGCGATGCCGATAGCCAATAGCGGGAAGCCTATTAAACTGCACATTATAAGCATTTCAGTAGGTGCTCCGCCTACTATACCTGCAGAGGCACAGAATGTTAAAATACTAAGCCCTAAGAAACCCATGACACATCCCCACAGCAGTTTCGTGAGCAGCTTTTCCTTCAGCAGTTTCTTCTGGGGAGCCATTTTCTTGAGTAAATCCTCAATGTCTGTCTCAGCATTTTTCTCAATGGCTGCCAGCACAATCTGTGTGCGTTGGCTTGTCTCGTTGATTTTCTTGCGATTATCCAACCATACGATTAAGATGGGAAGCCCAATACCACAAATGATAGCAATGATCTTAACAATCGACTCCATTAAAACAACGTAATTCATAGTTTTGTTTATTTATTGGTTTATACTTTTGTTTTCTTGACCTGGTCACTAATATAACAAGTCAGAAAGACAAAAGGTGACATCCCTCTTGTATTTTCTTTCTCACAAAGCGGTTGTCCCTGTCTCATTCGTCAATCCTCCTTTCTGAAGGTACGGGCCTTAATTCCTTAGTTCCCTGCAAGCAGGTCGTAGCGAATATCATCGCAGAGCATGGAACAGCCAGGGGAGGGGACTGGTTCGGCTTGGGCGGTCTGTAGCTGCTGAGATGGAGTGGGAACTCGTACAATGCGGGTCTCGTAGATGGTATCGTGAACGACTTCGTGGATGACTTCGCGGATGATAGAAGAAGACCCACCTCCAGCCCCTCCCGTTATGGAGGGGTGTGGCTGCGCGCTGCTTTCGAGCGAAGCGAGGCTCTCCCCTTCACGGGGGAGCGGGGAGAGGGTCTGTCTCCCAATGAAGAATCCCACCACTAAGGCGGCAGCTGTGGCTGCCCACCACAGTGGAGTGGGTGTGCGGCGTCCTTTCAGGGGGCTGGGCGCCACGTAGAGTTGTTCGTTCTGCTCGTCGCGAAGATCGCGGGCAGCGGCAATGATATCAGAATCTTGAAGTTTCATGAGTCAATAATTATTAATGGTTAATTCTGAAATACTTATCACTCTTATTATCTTGGGTGACTGCTCCCTCCATGGCAGGGAGGGCGGGGAGCGAGTCTTTTAATCATTAAACTCTTTCAATTGCCGCCGAATGAGTTGCATGGTCTTATGCAGTCGGCTTTTGACGGTGCCCATGGGTATTTCGAGGATGGAGGCGATTTGCGGAACGGTGAGTTCTTCCTCGTAGTGGAGAGAGAAGAGCAGGCGCAGGGGTGGCGGCAGATTGTCGAGGACTGCGACAAGGGCGCGCTTTAACGTCTCGCGGTCCATCTCTATTTCGATGTTCTCCGTAGCGAGGGGTTCTGCATCGAGAGTGGCGAGATAATCTGTCTCATAGGCATTGCGGCGATAGCGGTTGCGGCAGAGGTTGTAGGCAATGGTGAAGAGCCATGTGGCGAAGTCACGCCCTTCGACATAGCGGTCGCGTGCCTCAAAGAGCCGGAGGAAGGCATCGTGCGTGGCATCTGCTGCTGCATCTTCATCGCCGCCCAGCTGACGAAAGAAGAATCCTTGCAGCCGACGGGCATAGCGGCGGTACAACTCCTCAAAAGCCGCATCACTACCAGCGCCGACGCGCAGCATCAGCTGCTCGTCAGACTGCTGGCGGAGTGGATGGAAGCTTATCATTAGTGAAAAATGAAAGAATGAAAAGTGAAAAATGTGATTTACTTTTGATGAACGGAGGGTTGGCTCCAGTTAATTCTATTTTTCACTCCTTCACTCTTCACTTCTATCGGTTCCGTCTTCAAAATAACATGGGTGTGTATCGGTTCTCCTGTCAGATACTTGAGCCCTTCTTCAGGAGCTGATCCATAAAGTCCCGTGAAAGCTTCGTTGGGTCGGACGTTACCTTCCTCCACCTCATAGTGCGTGCCTCGCTCATCTTCCACTTTGTGAATGTTGAAAACGCTCGAACCGATCACGAAGCCGTACTTGTCGGCTTCCATCTGAGCTAATATATCGTGAAACAAATGGTTCAGCCAACAGAAGCGTTCAGGGTTGTTCTTCTTATAATAAGGTAAGAGATCTTGCAACAAGATAAGATAGTGGAACGAAAGATTTCTATCATGAAGACAATCCTTCTCATTTGGATGAAATGTGAATCGCAAATATTCCATCATGTAACGTTCTTCCACATTACGACGCTTCACGGCCAGGTTGTCGTAAGGCTTGGCCGAGTAGCGGATGGTCAACCCCTCGTTGTACAAATGTTCCTTCAAGTCGTCAGGCACACCTTCACCATATAGAAGCATGGAAATACTACTGGATGACAGATAAACAGGGCGCTTGGCATTGTCGAGAATGTAACGAAGCACACGCTCCAGTCCTTTAGAATCCGATATACTGTAACGCAAGCTGTCAGCTGTTTGGGCAGAAAATCCCATTCGCTGGATACAGGCATGGAAGAAAGGAGTGTCACTGATGGCAGCCGCTTCGCTATAGAGAATCTTGTCACGATGCACGCCCTTCACCAGTTGCAGGATGAGTTTTCCTGTGATGTTGCCATTATGCTGTCCAAGATAGATGGCCCCCTCATCCATGCCTTGAAGTTCGTTGTAGTGGTATTGTAGATCTTCAGCAGGATATCGTCCACTATTGAAATATTGTGTCAGCAGGCGGGTGAGCCTTACGGTGTCCATTTGATTCATCAGGTACCACGACCAAACCTCGTAGTCTGCACGTTCTGCAGTGTCGGGTAGCAGTTCGATGGCACGGCTGGCGTATTTGTGAGAGATGCTGTCAGGTATGTCGTCAGGGTCATCATATTTCTGCCATTCATAGTCATAGTCGTGGGCACAATAGTTGAATGTATAGCTATCGGGAATGGCCTGCTCCATCCGTCTCATCAAGTCAAACTTGCGGCGCATCTCTTGCTGGGCTTCGAAAAACTCATCGCCAGTCTTGAAGTGTTTGGGGCTTACCAAATACTGATACTCATAATGAATGTAAACTTCATATAGATTGCGCCACGCCACTTCGTCTTTCGGATGTATTTGGACAAATTCGTTCCAATAGTTATACATACTATCTAACTGCAGGCTGTCAGCCCTATACAGAGTTATGCTCCGATTGATGCGTTCTGTCTGTTGTGCGCCTGCACCTATGAATGTGGTTGCAGCGAGTATGAGGGTTAATAGCGTTCGTTTCATTGTTTTCTGTTTCGTTTTAGTGTTACTGTTTATGGAAAGCAGTGTGACGTCGTTTGCCTTTCTACTACAGCATACACACGAGACGGGAATCGTTCACGGAAATCACCACAAAAGTACAATCTTTCCAGAGAAAATGCAGACCTTTCCACAATTTCCTTCATTCAGAGATGCGTTTTTTCCCTTTTTCCCTCCTCATCCCTTCTTTTTTCTTCATTTTATGATTATGATTTAGAGAATTGTTGTACTTTTGCGGCAGGTAACAAAAACAATAGTATGCAAGCAGCCACTTTAACCCCAACCCAACAGCATTTGCTCAAGCTGTTTTCTTTCAACAACAGTGAGGCTTTTGCTCGTGAAATACAAATGGTGCTCACCAAGCACTTTCAGGCTCTGCTTGATGCTGAGGCTGACAAACTCTGGGACGAGGGTATCCTGAATCAAGAGCGTCTTGATGCAATGCGTTTCGAGGACTTCCATGCAAAGAAGTGATTATTGAGCAGTAGCTGCCAATGCTTATTTTATTGTTACTGATGATCATCATTATAATGTACTCTTAGGAATGGAGTTCCCAAAAGTGTCGATCATTAAGCTGGATTCGATGATGAATCTCCTATAAAGGTTGATGCACAGAGGACAACAAATGTGAAGAGAATGCATTAAAAAGGGGAGCGTGATACGCCCCCCTTTATATGCTGTTTTTGTGCGGTTAGTTGACCTCGATGAGGACTTCGGAGAGGGTGGGGTGGATGTGCACCGTCTCACGGAGTTGTCGCAGGGTGGCGCCGAGGGTGATGTAGGCGGTCACCTCCTGCACGAGGTCTGCGGCATGGGCTCCGAAGATGTGGGCGCTGAGGATGCGGCCCTCACCGGGTTCGGTGCACAGCTTCACCATG
>SUYG01000023.1:0-89599 GCA_015060555.1 Prevotella sp. | reverse complement strand
TAATTCGTTGTTTAAAAAATCTGTTTAATCTGCGTAATCTGTGGTTAGAATGGATGCAAGAGGTTGTTGTCATTCATCATTCGTCACTCGTCATTCGTCATTCGTCATTAGTCATTAGTAACCCTTATTCTTCATTCTTCATTCTTCACTCTTCATTCTTCACTCTTCACTCTTCATTCTTCATTCTTCATTAAAAAAGGCTGCGCCATCATATGTGACGCAGCCTTTATTAGCCTTTACTTAAAGCTTAGAGGTTGGGGTTGTCCTGGCCCCAGTCAGCGACGGCAGGGATGATGCCGAGGGAGATGATCTCGTCGCGCATCTTCTGCAGGTGCTCATAGCTGGCCTGCAGGGCAGCCATCTCTTCAGCGGTGCCCTCGGGAGCCGTGAAGTGAACACCGTCCTTGTCAATCACGCTGGGCATAGCCATCATCACATTCTTGAAGCCAAAGGCGTTGACATAGCAGCCTGCGGGCCACTTGAAGGGTTCGCCACCCATGGCACCCTCGATCATCTTCACAGCCTGGTAGGCAGGGCTCTGGAAGGAGCTACGGCCACGCAGCTTGATGATGTTGCTACCACCCTGCGTCGTCATGTGCTTGATCTCAGCCCAGCGCTCGGCGCTGAGAGGCAGCTCGCTGAGGGGCTTGCCGTCGATGAGAGCCTTGCTGGCAAAGACAGCCATCTGCTCGCCGTGACCGCCATAGGTGTAGGCGTTGGTCACCTTGTCCTGCTGCACACCGAACTCCTGAGCCAGCTGCTGCTGCAGACGCGTGCTGTCGAGGGCAGCCAGAGAGGTGAGCTGGTTGGGCTTCAAACCGGAGTGGATGAGAGCGGTGAGGGCTGTGACATCAGCGGGGTTGAAGATGACGACGACGTGCTTCACATCGGGGCAGTACTTCTTGATGTTCTCGCCGAAGTCAGCCGCAATTTGGCAGTTGCCCTTAAGCAGGTCCTCGCGCGTCATGCCCTCCTTACGGGGAGCTCCGCCGCTGGAAATGATGTACTTAGCGCCGGTGAAAGCCTCCTTGGCGTCAACGGTGTAAGAAAGGTTTGCACCGGGGATGGCGCAGTGGCACATCTCGTCATAGACGCCATGAACGCCGGGTTCGTAGATGTCATACAGGCAGATGTTGGGCGTCAGACCCAGCATCAGCACACTTTGCACCATGTTGGAGCCAATCATACCGCCGGCACCGACAATCACAAGCTTTTCGTTTGTCAGGAATTGCATAGTTTTTGAGATTATTAAGTGAAATATTAGGTTTTTGCTCGGCAAAAGTAAGCTTTTTCTTTGTATTAGAAGAATAAAAAGGTGAAAATCTTTTGTCAGCCGCTATGAATAACGTATTTTTGCAAAGCAGAAAGAGCAAAAGCAGCTCTGAAACCTACTTGAGATATGACAAAAGCAGAAATTATTACACAGCGCGTGCAGGCGTTGCGCGCTTGGATGCGGGAGCACAAGCTGGATGCCTATATCTTCCCCAGCACCGACCCACACGCCGGGGAGTATGTCCCTGAGCACTGGAAGACACGCGAATGGATTTCGGGCTTCACCGGCTCGGCAGGCACTGCCGTGGTGACGATGAAGCACGCCGCGCTGTGGACGGACAGCCGCTACTGGCTGGCTGCCGAGGAGCAGATGGCAGGCACACCCTTCGAGGTGGTGCGCTGCGGCCGCAACGTGGCCACGGCGGAGGAACTGATAGATTGGATTTTCACAAAGTACAACCGCGTTGTAGATATCCGCGTGGGGCTGGATGCATGGACCAACACCGCCACGAGCGTGAAGGAGATGAACAAGGTCATCGACGAGCAGTTCTGTCAGGCATTAGATCTGGTCACAGATCTCTCACCCGTCGATGAGCTGTGGACACAACGCCCGCCCCTGCCCACCTCGCCCATCGTGCTGCAACCGCTGGAACTGGCAGGGCGCACCACGGCGGACAAGCTGAGCGACATCCGTCGTGAGCTGATGCAGACAGGAGCCGACAGCCTGCTGGTGACACAGCTCGATGAAATCGCCTGGGTGCTGAACCTGCGCGGCAGCGATGTCCACTGCACGCCGGTCTTCGTCAGCTATCTCCTCATCTTAGCCGACAACGAGGACAAGCCAGGGCCTCAGGCCATCCTGTATGTCAACGAGGAAAAGCTTGACGACACCGTGAGGGCCTACCTCATGGACAACGGCATCCAGCTGCGTCCCTACGAGGCCATACAGACCGACCTACTCAACGGTGATGCTGCCGGCACCGACCTGCAGCTATACACCATACAGTATGACCCCGACGTAACGTGCCACGCCCTAAGCACGGCCGCAGAGCGGGGTGACACCTTCTGCGTCGCGCAGAAACCATCGCCCATCCCTGCCCTCCGGGCCATCAAGAACCCCGTTGAAATCGAAGGTTTTCGCGAAGCCATGCTGCGCGATGGCGTCGCCATGGTGAAGTTCCTAAGGACCCTGTCCCCGCTCCCCCGTGAGGGAGAGAACCCCGCTCCGCTCAATATCACCGAGATGGGCGTTGATGAATTGCTTACCTCATTGCGTGCCGAGCATCCCGGCTTCCGCGGCCTGAGCTTCGACACCATCGCGGGCTACGGTGCCCACGGCGCCATCGTGCACTACGAAGCCACGCCCGAGACCGACGTCCCCCTGGAGCCGCGCGGCCTGTTGCTCCTCGACAGCGGTGCACAGTACGACTGCGGCACCACCGACATCACCCGCACCATCCCCCTCGGCCCCCTCACCGATGAGGAGCGGCGCGACTACACGCTGGTGCTGAAAGGCCACATACGCCTCGCCACAGCCGTATTCCCGGCAGGCACCACGGGCACACAACTGGATGTGCTGGCGCGCTATGCCATGTGGCAGGAACACAAGAACTACGGCCACGGCACAGGTCACGGCGTGGGCAGCTATCTGAGCGTCCACGAAGGCCCGCACCAGTTCCGCATGAACTATGTGCCGGCGCAGCTGCAGGCGGGGATGACGGTGACCATCGAGCCGGGCATCTACATCGCCGGCAGCCATGGCGTGCGCATCGAGAACACGATGCTCATCGTACCAGACCCACCCCTCACCCCCAACAGCGCGCCAGCCTCTCCCTCCCTGACGGGAGGGATGCCCGCAGGGCAGAGAGGGTCTTCCTGGCTCCGCCTCGAACCCCTCACCCTCTGTCCCATCGACACCCGCCCCATCATCCGCGAGATGCTGCTGCCCGATGAGATAGACTATTTAAATAAGTATCACGCACGCGTGCGCGAAGCCCTCCTCCCCCGCCTCGACGACCCCGCCGACCGCGCCTGGCTCATCGCCGCCACACAACCACTCATCTAACCCTCTATCTTCACAACGATGCCCAAAAACGCCAATGCCGATGCCGAAAGACTTGATGAGGCACTGGCTCACTTCCACACCGACTGGGGTGGAAATGCTGATGCCATGACCATCGCTACAGAATTGCGCGATAGTAGCGTGGAATCCCGTACAGTAGATGTTTGGTAATATTTGATTCTGGTGTCCGGCAATATCCGTCATTTTGAGCGAATACCCGCATTGCGCTTGGAAAACTGGATGATTATTTGACCTTGGTTCTATTGCGCAGCCTCCGTGACCTCTGCCTAAGCCTAAACCCCGCGTAGCGTTTAGGCTGGCTCTCCGTACTTCCAGATCATGACAGCAACAGGACAGGCCTTTGTTCCTCTGTGACTCTGTGGTTAGAAAAGACTCGAGGACTGGCGAGTGACGAGTGATGAAGGCTGCGATTAAGCGAGAGGAGAGTCAAGCTCGCTTGAACTTTCCCGAGCGTGAGCAGGCTCGACCGAAGGTCAATGACGAATGGAACATAAATCTGACATAAATCTGAACATAAATGTGTTTCTCACACAGATTGCCCAAAGAATCCATCACACTATCACCAGTGGCCGTTAACATTCAGAATATAAGGTGAGTAGATGGGTGATAGATCGGGTGTAGATAGGCCGAGAAGATGAGGGATTTAACAATTTATTAACAATTCACGCATATTGCATCTGGGAAAAATGAGTTGTATGTTTGGCGGGAGAGCAAGGCCTTCCAGCTGAAAGAACAAGGCCTTCCAGCTGAAAGGATATGATGTTATGGCTTTTGCCACTGATGGCAAAACGTTTTGCCACCAGTGGCAAAATGTTTTCTCACCAGTGAGAAAAATCGATCCTTTATATCGAGTGCGAGGAACCTCCTTGTCCTCTGCGCCTCTGTGGTTAGAAAAGACTCGAGGACTGGCGAGTGAAGAATGAAGAATGATGAAGGCTGCGATTAAGCGAGAGGAGAGTCAAGCTCGCTTGAACTTTCCCGAGCGTGAGCAGGCTCGACCGAAGGTCAATGACGAATGGAACTTAAATCAAATCGAATCTAAACTTAAATCTCTGCGTGGGCGGGGAAATGAATAAGCATACGGCTGTGGCCGTTAGCCGTAGAAGGTTCTGTGGTCTGCCACTCTGAAAGCTCGCTTTCAAGATGGCCAGCCCAAGAGCCTTCCAGCCCACCAGGGCGTTATTCATTTCACCGAGAGTGTGAACATCTGTGTCATCCGTGCAATCTGTGTGAGATACATTTAAGTTCAGATTTAAGTCCGATTTATGTTCCCATTCATCATGCCCATTCGTGTTCATTTGATTTATGTTCAGATTTAAGTCCGATTTATGTTCCCATTCATCTCCGATTTACCTTCCCCGTTATTTATGTTTTTTATAATTTTTGGCTCTGACACCCAAAAAATACCGTATTTCCTTTGACTTTATTGAATTTATCCCTACTTTTGCCCCGCATTATGCCCGAAAAAGGCGGTGCGAACTATCTTATTTGCTCAAATTCTCTGCCGAACTACCACCTCGTCTAGAGATTTTAACGAGCTGAAAACTAATCCGTTCAGGAGCCCATGCGCAAGCGTAGACTTCTCCATAACGGATTAGAGGCTGTGGTAGGCCTGGCAGAGATATGGCAGGTCTGCGCTTTTTCTATGCCTATAGTTTAGCAACGACCCACCGAACCATAGTCATAGAATCAACTAACATAATTATATTTATGAAACAAAAATTACTTCTATTGGCCGTAGCATTAATTTGCTCGGTAGGAGTGTGGGCATATACGAGTGTCGTGCCTCAAGTCGGCCGTACCTATTACCTATATAATATGGGAACGGGTAAATATTGGCACAGAGCGAGTGATAAATATGAGGTCGTCGAAGGTATAGCTAACGCAACCCCTATAACAATTGAATCAGGCTACAAACTTGCTTATGTGTATGAGGGTACAACGTATAGAATCCATCACGATAATGGAACACAAAAGCCTTGGCAAACAGAAGGCGTTAATTTCACTTTTGAGGGTAGTGCTGATGGTCAATATGGCTATCAATTAAAAAGCAAACATTCGGACTACGATCGCTGGATGTGTCCAGATGGAACTTTTCAGCAAAACAATAAATTTTATGACCGTAACTGGCAATTCATCGCATGCGAGGAAGCAATGACATCTATGTCAACGTTCTGCGCCGGAGTAGCAGGAGCTAATTATGTTCAATCATCAAAAGGCTGGGAGAGAGTAACATCTATTTCTGAGTTACAGACCAATCCTGAGGATTATTTCTTTGCTATCTTCAGCGCCAATGCTGCAGGACTGATGGTTCAGACTGATGCTTCTACAGGTCATGGGTACTATCTTAACGGGACCAATCCATTGAGTAATTCCGCCTACCTCTTTAATATTGAGAACTACAGCTACAACAGCGAAAACTATTTCGTGATGAAAGCTGGAAACACCAATGCCTATTATCATGCAGAGAATAATGCTGCATACGATTTGGTTGCCAAGGACCAGCCCTCGGTTGACGATGATTGTCGGTTGGTATTTGAGTATGCCGACAACGCTTGGAACATCAAGACTTGGACGTCCTATTCTGGAGACTCTAATTCTGGTAGTTATTGGGGCCTGTGGACTCCCGGAGAAGGATACATGAATGGAAAAAAGATGGCAGGTAACAAAAACGATGCTGAAAAAGGTTCATTCCTCATCTACCGCATTCCCCGATATAAGTTGGATATGACGAGTCGTATCACGAATCCTTCATTTGAAACAGATGACGACGGGCATGTAGGTGCCACAGGTTGGACTTTGGGAAGTACGAACAATGATACGAAAGTGCATTTGAATTCCAACCCCACGTACACAATGTCAAATGTGGATGGCGACAAACTTTTCAACACCTGGGACGGCGACGGCACGGGCTACACTATTTCTCAAACTCTTAGCAATATGCCCGCAGGTATTTATAAGTTAACGGCGGTGATGGGTGCATTCGAAGGTCAAACACTGCAACTGATTGCTAATGACGTAACAGGAACTGCTCCTTCTGAAGGCAAGGAGACTGGTGTAAAAGTAACAACATATGTGACATTGGCAAGTCCTGGAAACTTGACCATCCAGGCAAAGACTGCAGCCAGCGCATTCTATAAGGTCGACAACTTCCGCCTGACATACATTGCAAGCAGCCTGACAGAAGACCTCACAGCTGCAAGCGGAATAATGAATGCCGTCGTTAATACGGCACAACAGAATGCTGTAAGCACTTACAACGACAATAAGACTATCGAAAACTACATTGATGCTATGGATGCTATTGCTGCAGCAAAGACTTCTGTGGCAGCTTACGCAAAAGCAAAAACGTACCTCGAAAGTGTTGAAGCTGTGCTTGCTACTACGAATTTCTATACACCGACGGCTTACGCCAGTGTTTATGGAACTTATAAGACAGCATACGATGCTAGAACCCTCGCAGATGCAACAGCTGATGGTTTGACGTATAAAGTTGCTAGTTATGAAGGAGATCAGCGTTATGATAACAACACAGCCAACGACTTATTGATCCCCGGATGGACATTTGATGGCACTGATGCCGCGGCCAATCATACTAATCTTTACATCAATACGCGGTCAACCGAAGATAATTCCAATGGCTTCGCTAACCCCTTCTATGAATATTGGGTGGCTGACAACTTAGTTATCTCACCCACAACGATTGTAGGTGCATTATCGGGCCTGACAGCCAACAAATACTATAAAGTAACAGCCAAGGTTCGTGTGCGTGAAACCAACTCTTCCACAAAGGTTGCAAACAGCATTACGATGCAGGTGGGAAGCGGTGATAAAGTTGATGTAACAGCAGGAACACAAATATCAACGACGCCACGATATGTCGGTCAATTCTCTGCTATTGGACAAGCAGATGGAGATGGGAATCTCGTCTTGACATTCGACGTGGCATCTGGAAGCAATATCAGCTGGCTGTCTTTCCGCGATGTGAATTATTCAGATCCGACCCCCGAAGCCAAGGCTGTTTTACTATCGACGATTAATGACGCCAATACTCTATATAATAGCGGAGCAAATGTAGGCTCTGGAGTATTCCAGATTCCTACGGCTGCCGGCACAACGTTCAGCAACGCAATCGCCACGGCGCAAGGTGTATATGACAACGCATCCTCAACATACGAGGAAGTCCTAAGCGCTAACTCAACCTTGCAGACGGCGATTACTACGTATGAAGGGGTAACCCTGAACGCTCCTACTGGTGGGACGCGTTATAAGTTGACTTTGGCTGATAGAGGCACACTGACATATCAAACAGCTTCCACAGAAGGTGGTTATGGTATGCCATTTAAGGCTGCCGGTGACTATATGGCACAAACGTTCACGTTCACGCAGGTCAGTGGCAACACTTACACCATGAGTTTTGAAGACTTCGACGGTAACACGCGCTATATCTGTACTCGTGCACAATATGGTGAGGGTGGTACTGGTACTTATGGTATTCGCTCATTCGTAGCAGGCGAGGGTGGAAAGACAGCATTGCCTATAACAATTAAAGCAACTACTACGGCGAATGTATTCAACATGCTTAATACCGAATGCGATAATAAGAAGTTAGGCTCCAATGGCGGTGATTTCTATACTGATAATGCATATACTTCATGGAGTATTGCTGAGGCCACCCAAGCTGAGGTCACCGTTTCCTGCAAAGCAGGTAAGTATGGAACCGTCATCTTCCCCTTCACTCCTGATGTATCTACAGGATTTGACAATATCAAGTTCTATAGCTGCGCTTCCGTCAACAATAGCTATACGCAAATTGAAGAAGTCTCAACGCCTGAAGCCAACACACCATATATCATCAAGAATAATGGTGGATCGGATTTCAGTAAGACAATATCTGGATTTAGTGTTGCAGAGGAGAGCAGCTATACTGTAGGCCTGCTGACAGGTGTATATACAAATGCTTATATCCCCGTCAGCGATGCCTCGAACTCTTATTATGTGCTCCAGACAAAGGATGACGTACAGGCCTTCTACAAAGTGGAGGATGCCGACTTCCCTGGAACTCCTTATAAGTGTTATCTGACGCTTCCCGCTACACATGTTAAAGCCTTCTTGTTCCCCGAAGATCCCACGGCAATCAATGCCATCGAGACTGCTGAGAATGAGAACACAGAGATCTACAACCTCGCTGGCCAGCGCCTAAGCAAGGCTCAGAAGGGTGTGAACATCGTGAACGGTAAGAAGGTTCTCGTCAAATAACCAATTTGCTAAATTGAGAAATAAATAGTAAATCGTAAATTGTCAAATAGTAAATTATTGAGATGGAAAAGAAAGCATATATCAGTCCCGCAATGGTTAGCGTGGCATTAAACGTAGAGAACATGTTGGCTGAAAGTGGCCCCAAAGTATCAGAGGAGAAAGCGGAGAAAACTGGTGGCATGGACACCAAATCCTCCGGCTCCTGGAACGTCTGGAGCGACGATGATGAATAAGAACTAATTCATGACACATAACTAACTACAAAATCAATAACAAATGAAAAGAAAATTACTCAAATCGCTTCTTGCGATAGCTGTGCTATGCGTGGGAGTGGGAAATGTGTGGGCTCAAGACCCTACACCTGTTTATTTCAATGACTTCTCGTCAACAGAAGGGCTGACGATTCAAGGTACAGGCTCGTTTACAGACGATGGTGATACACGTTTTGGCCAAGTTTTCAGTAATGCCGCATCTGCATTGCCTCGATCAAATTATCTGCTCTTGCCATCTACGGTGTTTTCAGATTTTACTGATGATGGTGGAAAAACAGCTATGACCATTAGCTTTTGGGTGACAGCAAAGAATGCCGGTGCAGCAAATGCTTATACATACGCTCCTCTGTTTGCTGCTTATAGCGCTGCCCCAAATCCAACAAATGGTTTACCTATGATATGTTTACCCAGTCGTGGTACTATGCAAATTAACAATAACGGATGGTGCGACTTTGCTCCTGCACAGAACAAGGATGGGAAGAACACCATTTACAACACCAACGCTTGGGAAGTTGACGGAAGCCATACATCAGAATATACATCTGGTGGGAACTGGCTTGACGACAGCAATTGGCATCTTTATACTATGACCCTGACAGCTTCACAGGCTACCATCTACCTTGATGGTGTTCTGAAAAACCAGTGGAATCTTGATGGTTCTGATGGACAATATGTAAGCGGTATGTTCACCAAGAGTGCTACAAACCTAACATATGTCTGCCTTGGTGGTAACCAGGCTTGGGACTGGGGAGATAATGATGCAGCTTTTATGTTCGATGACTTCGCCGTCTATGATGTAGCGCTGACTCCTGCTCAGATTGCAAAGGTTATTGAAGATAAATTAGGTTACACAACCGTTACATATGATTTCACTTCCTATTCTGCCAGAACCCTTTCAAATAGCGGAACAAGAGCCTTTAATGCTAATTCAGTGAACCATAATTATCCCTCTAATTTACCCGAGGCATTTGATCGTTTTAGTTTCCAATTTGCAGGAACGTTTTCCATAGAGGCTGCTGGCCTTTACGCTCAGAGAACCAATGGTGATCATGTTGGAATCGTTGGGCTGTCGGCAAATGACAAGGTGACTATTAATTTCTCGCAAGGTGATATTATGGTCAGGGGCGCTGTTCCTACTTGGGCAGGAATCACAAATGCGTGGACAGGCTACACGTCAGGTACTGAGATTACAGCCTCAGTGGCAGGAAATCTTAGTTTCCAGGCAAAGACAAGTTGCAAGATATCTTCTATTGTCATAAAGACCCTAACAACAGAGACTATGACAGCTCCGTCTATCTCATCTGTCGCTGGCACTGTGACGATTACATCAGGGGCTTCAAATCTGAAGAGTGGTGTTACAACATATTACACTACGGATGGTTCCACCCCTACCGCTTCTTCTACAGTTTACACAGAGCCCTTTGTGGTGGATGAAACATGCACAGTCAACGCTATTACAATCAGTAATTCTTCTGCCGCAACAGCATCTAGCATATCAAGCCAGTTAATAGACCTTGACGTCGTTGAAGTTCCTACGGCAACCATTACAGCAGTTGATGGCATTAACAGAACTGTGTCTTTTGCTTGCGCAACTGATGGTGCTACATTGTCTTATTCAACAGACAATGGCGAGACCTACACAGCAGGTACATCTCTTGTTATATCAGAGAACACATATATTAAGGTGAAGGCAACAAAGGGTTCTTCCACTGAGTCTGAGAATATGCTCTTTGAGGCTGGTACTACAATTACTCTTAATGCTCCCACCTATACAATTGGTGCATATTCCGAAGGTAGCTATACATTGGTGTTGAATACAAACCAGTCGGATAAACTACTCTCCCCGGTAGCAACCATTACTTACTCTATTGATGGTGGCGCATCAACAAATGTTGCAAGTGGCTCTAATGTTGTTGTGCCTGTTGGCTCAACATTAGAGGCTTGGTCAGTGGCTGCTGGTTATGGGAATTCAGATGTGTCGTCTGTAACGCCATCCTATATTGATTTGGCAGAATATCAACTTAGTTGGTCAACTGATTTCAAGGCTGTAGCCAATAGTTTGGAGGCCGGGGCTGGAGGCAAAGTGCTTGCAAGAGGTGAATCACTTATTGATGGATATGTTCATATAGCTGATGAAGGATTCAATTCTAATTTTGGCGTAAATGACGATTCTTGGCAGGTCCGTTATTATGGCGCAGGCAAAGAATATAATTCCGGCCTTTGGCCCTATAACCTTAATGGTGCGGCAATGGCAATAACAAACCTTCCTGCTGGTTCTGTTGTTGTGTTCACGGCTAATGGGGCCATTAATGCAAAAACAAATGCTGTGAAGGATGACTTCGTCTCTTTAGCTAATTCCAATTACACGTTTACAATACCAGCAACTGGTAGCGCAGAATTCTATGCTACGAAGAGTAGTTACATATATTCTGTGGCAGTATATGTTCCTGTGGTTCCCGTCACCCTCGGTTCTCTCGGTTGGGCAACGCTCTACACTCCCTATGCACTTAACTTCGATGGCACAGGTTTGACCGCTTACACGGCTACTGTCGCAGGTTCTACAGTTACGCTGGCACCCGTAACAGATGTGCCGGCCAACACCGGTGTCGTACTGCAGGGTGATGCTGGAACATACGACATCCCTGTTATTACAAGTTCTTCGACTGATCAGGGTAGCTTGACAGGTAACGCTGCTGCCGCTACAGCATACGATGCCTTCGACGGTTATACCCTGTATGCCCTTGCACAGGCTGAGGATTATCCTACTCATCAGGTTCAGTTCCGTCCCGTATCATCAGGTTCCATTGCCGCTGGTAAGGCATTCTTGAAGATTGCTTCTGGTGCTGGCATTAAAGCCTTCACGGTTAACTTCGGTGATGCTGTCGCAATTAGCGATGTAAGCAGTAAGATGGAAGATACACAAAGTGAAATCTTCAATCTCGCTGGTCAGCGCATGAGCAAGGTCCAGAAGGGAGTGAACATCGTGAACGGTAAGAAGGTTTTGGTAAAATAAAAAGGCCCACCCCTAACCCCTCCCATCAGGGAGGGGAACAAGGGTGAAGTAAAACATAATATTAGATTACGATTATGAAAAAGATATATATTCAACCCATGACACAGGTCTTGGTTGTTGAGCAGCAAACAATTTGTGCAATCTCCGACTTCAATCAAGAGAAGGGAGAGAAGGCAATCAGTGGCGACCAGGCCCTCACCAACGAGCGTGGCGACTGGGACATCTGGGGCGACGAGGAATAATTCAATACAAATCAAATACCCAAACAACTAACATAACAAAAACATGAAACGAAAATTAATTATAACGATTGCAGCACTAGTGTGCTCGGTGGGTATGCAGAAGGTACATGCCGCAGCTGCCGACTACCTTACAGGCTGGACGGAGGTGACCTCCTTGCCATCGAAAGCAGAACTTGGCAATTACTATTATGTATTTGTCGCAACTGAAGCAGACCTGATGCTAACTCAAGAGAAGAATGTTGAGCAGGAAAGTCTATTGACGGTTGTTTACCGCAAACCGATGAATCCCTATACTTGGAAACGTGTAGTTTGGACGTTAGGATATGATGATACTTATCTTTATGGCGTCCGTAATCTTGACAACTCTACTCATTATATGCAGTCACGTGGCGAATGGCCTTGGCGCATACAGTTTAACTGGGAGTCGAGTCAAAGCAAATGGACTCGCTGGAATCTGGCGTATGCTGATGGTTCATGGACGATCGAGAATAACGCTTGCAATAAGGAATCTGAAGGCACCTATTTCAGTGGTTTGTACATTGGCCCGTGGAATTCAAAGCAATGGGTAAACGGTGAGGTTGCTGCTGGAAATAAGACTGGTGATGAAGTCGGCCACTTCAAGATATACCAAATCCTTCGTACGGAATACGATGCAAATGCAAAAGCATATCCTACCGATGTAACCAACCTCATTACTAATCCTTCATTTGATAATGGTGACGCTTTTGCGCAGAAAAAAGCGAACGCAGTAAGTACAGCTATCCCGGGCTGGACTGTTTCAGAAGGTGGAAATTATCAATATTATACTGTAGGAAAGTCTCGCAATAATTCTCCAGATAACGACTCTGGGTATGGAAAGGAGATCACCGCTGCCAATGGTACACAATATGTTCACATTCGACACGGTTGGAGAAATTCAACGACTTCCATTACGCAAACATTAAGCAGTATGCCTGAGGGTGGGTATGTCCTGACATTGGATCATAAAGGTGCAACGCCTCAAGACAAGTCTCCCAAACTTACAGTCAAGGCGACTCCCGCTACTGGTTCTGTTGGAGGCGAGAAGTATTCCTCTTATCCAACATCAAAAACTCGCAACAACACCGCATATAAATTTGAAACAGATTATGGGGACTGGAGCACTATTAGTTATGAATTCTTTGTAACTGCAACGGGAGATGTTGAGCTTTACATAGGATGTCAAGATGGTGATAAAACGAATACGAGCAATGACGAAGTGATTTTTGATAATCTTTGTCTAACATACAAGAACTATACCGCAGCACTTCAGTCGGCACTCGATCGTGCGAACTTGCTTTATACGCGCACTAGTGATTCTGATTTAAAGGATGCCATTGATCACGCACAGGATGTTCTTGATGCAGCCAATAATACGACTGCATATCAGAGCACCATTAACAGCGAGGTATCGACTTTGCGTACTGCCATTTCTACGGCATACGCCTCTGTAGAGTTCGCTTCTGGTGAGAACATCACGTTCCTGCTGGAAAATGCATCTTTTGAAAGTTGCGATGCTCTTCCCGCAAATGTAACAACATCGTTTAATAATATTAGTACTACAGATGTATATGTAAAGATGCAGCCAGTAGAGGGATGGACCATTGGTTCTACAGAGGATAATATCTTAGCAGGTGCCTATGAATATGGAACTGATTATGGTGTGTCTGGCTATACCGCTAAAGAGATTACAACACCCATCGTAGGGCATGAAAAAGCTATCGTCATGTTAGCCGGATGGGGAGCAAAAACACAGTACAAGCAGAACGTAACGCTTCCTGCTGGTCGTTACTCGGTAAGTGTTCCGGTCTATAACAAAGGTGGTGCGACAGCATTTACGAAGAATCTGATTGGTTTCATTGAGGATGGAGGCGCAGAGCACCTTGCAGCGACAACTGCATATACAGTTGGAGAATGGACAACCACAACCATAGAATTTGACCTTAATGAAGAAACTGCAGGCTATATGTCTGTCGGTTACACCTCTAAGAGCGGCCAAGGTTCTGGCAATATGCCACGACTCTATGTGGATGGATTCACAATTACCTTTACGGATGCCGCTAATGCTTATGCTGCTACTCATGCATCTGCATTAAGCATTTACAATGATGCAGAATACGCTAATGTGACCGGCGATGAGAAAACAGCGCTTTACGATGCAATTAATCCCGCATCAGCCCCATCATCTGTTGCAGAGTATTTCACTGCTATTGACAACATCAATGCGGCCGTAGCAGCATTCACAGCAGCCAAAGAAGATTATGACCAGTATGCTGAAGCTGCAGCCGTGGCTACTACGATTGGTGCTACCAGCGTAACGGCTCCTACCACTGCTGCAGAAGCCGCTGCTGCTGCGCAGGAATTAAATGTAAATATTGACACAAAGGTGACAGCTACTTATACCTACGATGTAACTGATATTCTTGCTGGTTCGTTTACCGGTACGCTGGTGTCAACAAATAATAACCAGCACTGGAGCGCATCAACGGTTTCCTATCTTGATAACTATGGCACAGGCGATTTGTCAGCATCACAGACACTTTCTCTTCCTGCTGGTGAATATATCTTGAAGATGGCAGGACGAGGTGCCACTTCGGCAAATGCTGTCACTATCAGTGCTGCGGGTCAAACCCTTCATTTCAAGCGCAAAGGTGATAGCGGTCGAGGCATCACCAAAACAGGCGAAGCAAACTTCGCCGAAGTAGATGACACTTATGCGAATAGTAATAATGGTCGCGGTTGGGAATGGCGATACATTCCTCTGTCATTAGGCTCTGCTACGGATGTAACGGTTACTTTGACGCTTGCTCGCCCCGCCTCCGGAAGTACATGGGGTAGCTTCTCAGACTTCACCATTCTGATGAGTTCTACTGATGCTGACGACGCTGATTACGAAGCATTAAATGCAGCGATCTCAACGGCTGAAGCTAAGACACTCGGCTTCGAAAAAGGAGAATATGCGCCTTATAACAATGTTGACGCTCTGACCGCATTGGCCCTAGCAAACGGCATTAATCAAGATGCTACTAATGCAAAGGGTGTCGTAACAGGAACGACAACGGCTCTCTCTAGTGCCACATGGACAGCCAATGCAGCAGATGTTGATGCTATTTATAATGGTGACTTCTCTGCTGGTTATTGGAGTGGTAACACCTGGTATCCTGAAGGATGGAAGGTTGTCAGTGGTTGGAGTGCTACGGTAGATGGTGCCCAATCATCTACAGGCAAAGGTGTTTATAGACAGCCTGGTGACACACATTATGGTGATCAAGGCATTTACACAATGCCTCTTGCAGGAAGCCAAACTTATAAGTTAACCTTTAAATATGGTTACCGAGATCAGAACGCAAAACCGACAATTTCAATTTTGAATGAAAGTAGCGAAGGGCTCACAGCCACGGCTTGTGCGACGGCATATTCTGAAAATGACTACAAAACAGCCATTATTACACAGACAATGTATTTCAGAACAGGCGCTGCTGGTAACTATGTTCTTAATATGAATACAGATAAGAATATTGTCTTCTCTGATGTAAGTCTTGTGAAAGCCGATGCCGCAGAGACAACGCTTTCTTCAGGGACAGTCGCTAACAATACTTTCTATCAGGAACTGACCCTCGGTGGTCGCACGTTCTCAAATGAGAAGTGGAACACACTGTGCGTGCCTTTTGCTTTCCCGAAATCTACTTTTGCAGAGGTGAAAGTGCTGGACGGCATCACTGTTACAGATGATCATGTATCAATGACTTTTGCAGATGCAAGCTCAACCGTTGCGGCTGGTACACCGTGCTTGGTGAAAGCATTAGCAGCAGATTACTCCTTAGTGCTCGAAAATGTGAATGTGAAGGCAGCAACAACGGCTGGTAGAACAGAAAAAGTGGATGGAACAACAACCGTTACCTATCAAGGTGTGTTCACAAGTACTGGTTTAGACGGTGGTAGCAATGCATGGATTGTCAAGGACAACCTTCTCCACAAAGTGGTTAACGCTGGTACAGTTGGTGCATATCGTGCTTACTTCACTGTTGAGGCGGCGGCTCCTGTGAAAGCCCTGAGCTTCAGCTTCGACGACATGCCGACAGCCATCAATGCTGTTGAGGCAACTCAGAACGAGAACGCCGTCATTTACAACCTCGCAGGTCAGCGCCTGAGTAAGGCACAGAAGGGCGTGAACATCATCAATGGCAAAAAGGTATTGGTAAAGTAAAGACCCACCCCGCCCAAAGGGCACCCCTCCCGTGATGGAGGGGGCTTGGCGGGAGGTGATTAAAATAGAATAATAACTTAAAAAAGAATGACCCTAAAAGCTCTCAAAGCGCTAGCCGCTACCCTCCCTAACGGGAGGGGTTGGGGGTGGGTCCTCACAATATGAAAAAGAAAGCATATATCGCACCTGTCACCAACATCTTTCAAGTGCACATGGCTGATGGAATCTTAACAACACTTTCTGGCGGTGGTCTCTTGGGCTCTGGTGATGATACAACTGAGGGCTGGACGAGTGACACCAAAGGTTCCGGTGACTGGGACATCTGGGGCAACGGCTCAGATTCCGACTACGACTCCGATTATTGATCCTCATAGGTCTCCCGCTGTGCTAACGCAACGGGAGACTTTACCCCGCAATCAGAGTTCGCTCTGGTTGATAGTTAATTAATTATTGTTAGTCAAATGTCCTGCGCTGTGAAGCGCGGGACATTTCTTTTTTCCAAAAATCAAAATAATATGATTTTATTGTACTTTTACTAAAAAATACCGAAATTCCTTTCCCCGTTCCGAAATTATTCATACATTTGTGCGTTCTTTCCCTGCAAGGGGAGTGTTTTTTGCTCATAATCTCTGCCGAACTACCACCTCACAAGAGATTTTCACGGGCAATTCTATTCATTCTGTGGAGCTATGCTAAACGTAGTTCTCCGCAGATGATTAGAGGGTTGTGGTAGACCTGGCAGAGATTGGCAGGTCTGCTATTTTTATGATTCTAGTCAACTAACATATCTTTCAAACTATATTACATTTACTCTTTGGAAATAAGAGAATTCATTAATCAATTAACATAAATCCAAATTAACAACATGAAAAGGAAACTTCTATTCATGGCCGTAGGCCTGATTCTTGGCCTGTCGCAGGCAAATGCCTACACGACAGAAAATCTGGTAAGCGACGGTTGGTCGTTAGTGACAAGTCTTGAAAACAACAAAGACTATGTGTATGTGTTCGTGGATGCAGGGGCTCAGGAAACTGCAATGGTTAGAGGAGCCATGCCAGATGCACGCCCTCGATACAACACAATCTGCAATCCCATCTTCAACAAACAAGAGGTTTGGGCCATTGAAAAGTATGGTGACAACTATGCGATTCTTGGAATTGAGGACAACTACTATTTCAGTACCGGTGATGCTGGCTGGAATGATAGTATGACAGATGGCGTTGATGGCAATAAAGGTCTGTTTTCCTTCACCCTGTCTGGCGAGAAATATGACATCCGTTCTGTTGCAGTGACTGGTGAGAATAATTATATGGGGCCTTGGAACAATGAAGGCTCGGTTGATTTGACTGGTTCTCGAGATTCTCACGATTGGACGGAAGGTGACGGAATGGAAGACATTGCTGTCAATAAATCTTCTGCAAACGCCCCAGGCTATCGTTTATACAAGATGTCTAAAACAGATTATCTGCAGAAATATTTGCAGAAGTATCCTAATCTAGAGGCTCCTATAGACGTTTCTTATTTAATACTGAATTCAAAGATTTATCAGGGAGGTGCTGCGACAGAGTTGCCATGGGGTTGGTCTAATTTTGGTGAACACAAGACAGGAGATGGGAAATACACAGAGGGTACTAACAATACATGTTTGCAAGCATGGAGAAAAAAGGCTTGGGAAATAGAATTAGATTTTGACTACTACCAGGAAATTTCAAATCTTCCCGGAGGCGAGTATAGAATCCAAGCTTCTTGTAAAGGTACGTATGATAGAGTCATGCCTTATCTTTACATAAATTCTGGTGGACAAAAAGTTCAATGTGAAATTAATAATAATGAATCATTCACTACATTTGTAACAAATTACAAGTCTGTATCGAATGAGGCATCTATTACTATTGGAATGGAAGCAGAAGGTACATGGAATTCGGGTGCATCTTCACGTGCTGTTGAGGCTTTTGCCGACAACTTCCGCATGGAGGTTGACCCTTATCTGAGCACCATTGCCACCACAGAATTCACCAGTGGGAGTACGTTGACAGCTGGTCTTTGGTATTATTTTGACATTGCTGATGCAAATGAATATGACTTTACATCATCCGATGCAATAACACTCTCTTATGCGACAGGTGCTAAAACGCTCGGCGAAGCTACGACAGAAACGTTTACAGCAGACGAGAAAAAGGCCCTTAACCTTGAAGCTGGCCGCCTGTATCTCAAAGCAGATGTGGCTACGACACTCACGCTTACATACAGATACAATGTAGGCGCAGCCACACTGAGCAATGCAAATGGTTCTTACACACAGAGCAGCACCTTCAGCGTTACCTACCCCGAAGCTGCGACTAATGACCCGAGTGCGTCTGTCGCTCTTGTTGCATCTTCCAAGGCTACGGTCAACGGCAATGAGGTTGCTCTCTCGGCTGTCACGAATGGCTTCAGCCTTGACTTAGGCTCACTTACAGCTAATACAGATTATCACATCGTCATCCCTGCAGGTGTCTATGGCTATGATGGTGAGAGCATGAATGCAGCCATCGACGTAACCATTCATACACCCGCCATCTTTGACGGTGTATATTACCTCTATAATACTTGGACTAAATCTTATTTAAGCCGCAGTGGTGCTTATGGTACAGCCGCTATTGTTGATAATAAGGGTTTGGCTGTTCATATAACTACAGATGCCTCAAACAACACCAAACTTAAATTCTTTGATAACCTTTTATTCGTAGGTTTCAATGGGTTCTGCTATGGCGACGTTCAGGATGAAGACGCACTTAAATTAAATGCCACAGCTGTTCCTGGTGGATACAAGTTCCTCAATACCAGCAACAGTGCATACTTCGCAGTTTTCAACGGCCATACTGTGGGCGATGCCGTTGAGGGTGATAATTTACAAGGAACCAGCAATATCTGGGCTCTTGAAAGCACGTCTGAGCATATTGCTAATTATACGGTCAATGCAAATGTGCAGGCTGCAGAGGCTGCATCGAATATCCCATCCTTAAGCAGCATTACAACCAAAGCAGAGCTTGATGCCGAGCTTACTGCGAACTATAATGAAACCCCCATCGCAATTACAGGTTCAAAGAATGAGAAGTATCAAGAATATGCCGGTGCTGACTATGAATTAGTTGAGAATGAATACTACAAAGAAACAATAGAGAATCTGACTCCTGGTCTTTATAAGCTAAGTGTAGATGCCTTCCAACGCGCAGCATGGAATGATTGGGTAACAAACGCTGACGGTGCTCGTGGTACAATATACCTTTATGCTAATGGTGCCAAGACACAATTAAAATCCGTATTCGAGTATGGCGCTAATGAAGCTTACACGCAAGGCACCAATCCAAATTACGAGTCTAAAGGGTTGAACTATCCCAATAGCAAGGAAGCTGGTTACGCAGCTCTTGAAACAGGGAACTACAAGAATGAAGTATATGTTTATGTTCCCGACGACGGAGATGGCACAGGTACATTGGTAATCGGAATTAACAATCCAACGCGTCAGGGCTATGAAGTAAAAAATGGTACCTGGGCTGTGTATGACAACTGGACCCTGACCTACTACGACCAGACAGCTGCCAATATGACCATCACCAGTGCAAAGTATGCCACCTTCGTGGCTCCCTTCGATGTGGAGATTCCGAGTGGCGTGACGGCTTATACGGTTGATGACGTGGCATCGAATGGATTCACGCTTGAAATGACTGAAGTAACAAGCGGAACCATTGAAAAGAATACTCCCGTGGTTCTTTACAGCGAATCAACGGTCAACGAGACATTCTATGGGAAGACCGTAGATGGCACCCCAACTGAGGGCCTGTTGACAGGCGTATATGAGAGAACGGAAGTTCCCAATGGCTCATACGTTCTCCAGAACAATGGCGGAAAAGTCGGCTTCTATCTGGTTGACACATCGAAAGCTACTCCCTCAGTGAATGCAAACCGTGCATATCTGACAGCTCCCACTTTGGTTAAGCTTAATGCCTACTTCTTCGATGATGGCACTGCTACCGCCATCCAGAGCGTATTTGACGGTGCAGAATCCGGCGAAGTCTATGACATCGCAGGCCGTAAGCTGGGCAAGCTCCAGAAGGGAGTGAACATCGTGAACGGAAAGAAGGTACTCGTCAAATAAAAAGCCCCCCCTAACCCCTCCCGTCAGGGAGGGGAACAAGGGTGAAGTAAAACATAATAAGATCACAACTATGAAAAAGAGAACATATATCAAGCCTGAGTTGAACATTCACCTTGTACAGCTCCAGAGTATGCTGGCTTTCTCGAAGTTTGACGAGATTGCGAGCAGTTCTGACGGACTTACCAAAGAAAGTGGTGACTGGGACATCTGGGGCAATGGCTCAGATTCCGACTACGAAGACGATTACGATTATTGATCCTCATAGGTCTCCCGCTGCAATACCGCAACGGGGGACTTTACCCCGCAATCAGAGTTCGCTCTGGTTGATAGTTAATTAATTATTGTTAGTCAAATGTCCTGCGCTGTGAAGCGCGGGACATTTTTTGTGCCAGAACGCCGCTTTTTCCTCAAAATACTTTGCACGAAATAGATAAATCGGTACTTTTGCAGCACAAAATATAAATTTGAAGCTTATGTGTCAGACTGAAAGAATTTCGAATACGGTGGTTAGGCTCGGCAGAAGGAGCTATACACATCGAATGGAGGTGGCCAGACCGAACGGATATGGCTCCAATCAGCTCGCACGTTTGAACCGTGAGTTAGATGATTTATATGAATTGATTTACGACGACTGGCGTAGCATCTCCGAGAAGGACTATGCCGTGTTTGGTGGTCAGTTGGCGATTCTATTAAAGACTGTGAAACAACTGTACGACGAGTGTCGCAGAATGCCGGGGAGCATTGACATGAAAAATCAGGTTGAGCGTCTGGGTTTGAACTATTCGGCGCTATACGAATTGAACAGCGACATCGTGAACTTCTGCATCAAAATGCCCAAGAATCAAGATATGAAACGGTTGATGAAGCGTTTGACAGAGGTTGACAGTCGAATCAAAGGAGCCCCTACAGTATGATTCAGTTCTCTGCTATAGGCTATTATGCGTCGCGTGTGGCCGCTCTTAAGAATGCGAAACGTGGCGTATATGCTACTGTTGAGGATGAGATAAAGGCCGCATTCAAAGGGTGTACCATTGAGCAGATTCGTCAGAATTACGACATGATTTTGCTTGATGACCCTAGGATTGTCATCAAACTACGTTTGCCAGATAAGAAACACCGACTGTCGAGACGTGATGGCTATCGTCTGATTTATCTGGTGTACAAGGACTGCGAAGAGGTTGCTCTCCTGGATGTGTATCCGAAAAACGGGCCTATGCAACAACTGGATATTGATGATGCAATGGTGGTGGAATTGGTACGCCAGTATGTGGACGAGAAGGAACGTGGCGTACTAATCCCAATTGACATTTAGTATCTTCATAATCCATTGTTTGCAGAGGTACGGGCGGTTAGCGCTCGTAGTCTTCGAGGGCTTTGCGGGTTTTCTGACGACCGATGGCGATGAGCTTCTCGGATTTGTCGTAGTCGAAGGTGCCGTAGCTGCTCATCTGGATATCGACGAGGATGTCGGGATGGGTGAGTTGCGCCATGAGGAGGGAGTTCTGGCGGATCATGATGGAGCTGACACGCGAGAGCATGGAATAGTGGGTGATACGCATCTCCTGCGCCCCGTAGTCATGACCGCTGACATCGATGCCCACCAGGAGGTCACCCTCCTGCCGCTCCACACGGTTCAGGGGGATGGGGTTGGTGACACCGCCGTCGATGAGAATCATGCCGTTGCGCTGCACGGGTTCGTAGAAGGCGGGCAGGGAGATGGAGGCACGGATGGCCTCGAAGAGGCTGCCGTCGCGCATGATGACTTCGTGACCGGCCTTCCAGTCGGTGGCGACGGCACAATAGGGGATGGGCAGCTGTTGGATGGGCATGTCGGGCACGAATTCCATGATGGCCTCGATGATACGCGTGCCTTTGACGAGGTGGTTGAGACTGAGGGAGAAGTCGGTAAGCTCCAACATCTTCCTGCGGTCCACAGTCTTCATCCATTCGCGGAAATCCTCGAGCTTGCCAGCGGCATAGACGCCGGCAATGAGGGCGCCCATGGAACAGCCGGCGATGGAGGTGATGTGATAGCCTTGTGCCAGGAGTTCCTCGATGGCACCGATATGGGCGAGGCCTCGGGCACCGCCACTTGAGAGTACTAATGCAACGTTCTTACTCATCATCAGAATGAAGGTTTCATGTATGCTTTGCGGTTGAGCTTGCCATTGAAGGTGCGTTGGATGGCAGGCACAGCCTCATAGAGAAGAGGTATCTTATAGGGTTCGAGACGGCTCTTCAGGTGAAGGGCCAGCGCACGCTTGTCGAGGGTGTGGCCGTCGAGCATGACGACGAGGAGCTTGAGGGCGGTGCCCGTGATCTTATGCTCCACGGGGATGCAGATGCAGTCCTTGATGAGGGGATAGGCCATGGCGGCATCCTCGACCTCGGTGGGCGCTACCTTGAAGCCTCCGACATTGATGACATCATCCTGACGACCGGCGAGATGCAGCATCCCTTCGTCATCGAGACGACCGAGGTCGGAGGTGAAGAGGGTGTTGTCGCGCAGCACCGTGGCTGTGCGCTCGGAGTCGCCGATGTAACCGGTCATGAGGGTGTCGCCCTGACAGGCGATGGTGCCCTGCTCGGTGATGAAGAGGTGCGAGTGGGGCATTGTATGGCCGAGGCAGCCGGCCTGGCAGCGACCGTCGTTGAAGTTGTAGGTGCTGATGATGCCGGTCTCGGTGGAGGCGTAGGTGTTATAGAGCCGCGTATGGGGCAGCAGGCTGCAGAGCGTCTGCATATCGGCCTGCGAGATGGCAGCGGCGCCGGTCTCGATGAAGTCCATGCGGTCGGCAAGGGCTGCCAGACGGTCGGTGCTGAACTGAATGAGGATGCGGATGCTGGCGGGCACGAGGAAGGTGGCATAACGCGCAGGGATGCCCTCGACACGAAGGTGGGTGCTGAAAGCATCGAAGAAGGCGTTGACATCCTTGAGGCCATCAACGATGACGAGGGTGGCACCGAGCATCACCACGGGGTAGATCTTGGAGAGGCTGCCGATGTGGTTCAGAGGACCGTTGACGACGAAGGTGAGGTCGTGACTGAAGCCCTGACCGGCGATGAGGTTCTCGGCATCGGCGATGATGGTGCGGTGGCTGATGAGCACGCCCTTGGACTTACCGGTGGTGCCGGTGGTGTAGAGGACATCGGCCGTACCCTCGGGGATGGGATGCCGGCTCAGTTCCTGCTCCACAGCCTCGAAAGCGGCAGGCGGCATATCTCGCTCCATAGGCGCCACGGCGAAGCCGGCACGATGGAGGGCGAAATAGCTGACGAGGAAGTCAATGGAAGCGGAAGCGCGGAGGCAGACGAGAGGGCTGGCCCCTCCCCCGCCACTGTGAGGGAGGGGAGATTGGAGCTTTGCAACCATCTCATCAATGCGGCTGTTGAACTGTGCATAGGTGCAGCACTCATCGCCACAGATGACAGCGATGCGGTCGGGATAGCGCTCAGCGTTCAGCGCTATATAGGATTCGAGACTTTCTTTCAATGTTTCAATATTTCAATGTTTCAATTTCTCTTCTACCATGGCAACGATGCTGTCCAGGGTCTTGAGGTTCTTGGGCGTGGCATCGGCAGCTTCGAGCTTGATGCCATACGCATCGGCGAGGGTCATAAGGATGGTGGTGATGCCGAGGGAGTCGAGTTCACTAAAAAGGAAGTCGGAGTCGAAATCGACGAGGGGGAGCACCTCTTCCAAGAGGTTGCGGATCTTTTCTTTGTTGTCCATGACGTATGTTTTAAATTCTTGTTTTGTCAGCACTGTAATGTTCTCTATGCCCTCGGCAGCGTGGCGGGCAATGGTGCACATCTCATCGCTCTCCGCCACTGCATAGACACGGAGGTGGGGCGCCGCGAGGGCCAGCAGCTGCGGCAGTTCGCCCTCATGGCAGTTCCAGACGATGCAGGTGTGCGCCTCGCGCAAGGCCGTGCTGTCCATGCAGGCGGCATAGTTCCGGGTCTGACGCAGGCGCCGACGCACGGGCTGGAGGACGTCCTGGGTACGGTAGCGGTAGCGGTCGCGGACGATGGCAACGGGGTCGCTATCGAATGAAGAATGACGAGTGAGGAATGAAGAATGAAGAGTGAAGAATGAAGAATGAAGAGTGAAGAATGACGAATGACGAATGACGAATGACGAATGAAGAATGAAGAATGAAGAGTGATGAATGAGGTTGCGGAGGGTAAGGGGACGGCGACGGAGGCGGCCATCCTTGTAGATGAGCCAGCGATAGATGAGCGGGGGGAAGAGGCAGGCCATCAGCACCACAGAGAACATGCCGACAATGGTGACCTCGGCCAGCGAATGGAGAGCGGGATGGCGTGCCAGGATGAGCGATCCGATGCCGATGAACATGATGAAGGCAGAGATGAGGATGCTGTTCTTGTAAGAGGCCAGCATCTTCTTGCCATAGGTGTATTCGTACTGGCAGCCTTCGGTCATGAAGATGGTGTAGTCGTCACCCTGACCGAAGATGAAGGTGGCAAGGATGACGTTGACAACATTGAACTGAATGCCGAAGAGGGCCATAATGCCCAGAATCCAAAGCCAGCTGACAGCCATCGGCAGGAAGGAGAGGGCGGCAAGTTCGAAGCTGCCCAGCGAGAGCCAGAGGAAGAAGAAGACAATGAGTCCGCAAGCCCACCCGATGTAGTTGAAGTCATCGGAGAGGCGCGTGGCGATGAGGGAGTTCATGCCGCCAATGTCGAAGGCATAGCCTGTGGTATCTGCGCGTTCGACCTCATCGATGACACGCTGCAGAAGGCTGTCTTCGGTCTCAAGGACATCGACAACCTGAAATTCGCGGGCAGCGCTGTCGGCCACGAGGTTCGAGGCAAAGACGGTGGAAGCGAGGGGGTGGAAGAATGACAACGGCTGCGGCTCAAAAGAGGTGTGCAGCAGCGCGAAGAAGGCATCAAAAGAGTCGTCGGCAAAGCCCTCGGCAGCGGCGGCCTGACGCACGGCGGCCTCTATGGCGGGGGCATGACGACGGGTGAAGGCTTCCCAGGCCTGCAGACGACGGGCCTGCTCGGCGGTGGAGGTGAGGAAGCGGGAACAGCCCTGGAGCTGGGCAACAAGGCCCTGCGCCTGAAGCTGGCGTAGGGCGGGTTGGCGCTGGCGGCTGTGGTCAAGGGCACCGTCCATGGTGCTGTCGGGAGAAACGACATAGACCTTGCGGAGCGTGGTGTTCTGCGCCATCACCTCCTGGAAGTAGGCCATGTCAGCCTTCTGCTCGGCTGTCATATAGTTGATATGACTGATGTTCGGATCGAACGAGGTCTGGAGACTGTAGTAACCGAAGACGAAGGTCAGCACCACGACAAGCAACACCAGCCAGCGCTTGTCCTCCAGCGAGAAGTCGCCGAAGTGGAGGGAGGGGAGCTTTTTGAGGAATGAAGAATGAAGAATGAAGAATGAAGAATCGGGCTCTCGTAATTCGTCATTCGTAATTCGTAATTCGTCATTCTCACGCACCAGGTGCGGCAGATAGAGGAGCACAAAGAGGATGGTGCCAATGAGCAGCAAGGCGCTGAAGAGGCCCAAGTCGCGAAGGGCGGTGGATTGCAGCGGCACCAGAGCGAGGAAGGCACCCACGGTAGTGATATTCCCCACGACCAGCGGCATGACAATCTCCTTCAGCGCCGAACGGATGTCGGGGGTGTGCTGGAGGTGGGCAATGAGGTGGAGGGGATAGTTGACGGCAATACCCAGGATGACCGACGAGATGCCGATGACGATGACGGAGATACTGTCATGAATCAGGGCCAGCGCACCCATTGCGAAGAGCCAGCCCCAAGCGATGGAGAGCACGATGAGCATCAGATGCCACCAGCGACGGAAGACCAGCAGGAGGAGCGTGACGATGAGCACGACGGCGATGCCTACGGAGAGGAGACTGTCGGCCTTGATCTGGCGGGCATTGCCCACCGCAATGACGGGGCCGCCGGTGACGTGGATGTCGATAGCGGGCGATGACTGCATCACCGCATCGGCACAATCGCCGATGAAATCAACTAGTTCTGCGTTACGCTCGGTCTCGCTGGCACCATAGGGCGAGGAGATCATGACGAAGGCGCGCTGCATATCGGGCGAGAAGATGTAGCCCTCGTAGTTCTCGTAGTTGACAGCCGCCTGGCCACCCTGCAGCTGTGCCACGACGGGCGTGAACCAGTTGAGGGGGTCGCGCTGGACGTTGTCGGAGAGGAGCCCCGAGACGGGGAACATCAGCATCTGCTTGTCGCGGGCAAGCTGCTCGGGGATGAAGGCCGGCGTGGTGAGAAGGGTGTCGAAGCGGGCATAGTCCTCGTCGGTGAGGAAGTAGGGAACATGGGCGTAGGTCCACTCTGCCACCTCGGTGAAGGCTGCCATGTCAATGCGGTCGATGACATCCCCAACGACATGGGCCTCATCACGCTCCTGCAGCGTCTGCACGAAGTCGTCGATGGCTGCCATGAGGGCATCAGGGTCAGCCTCTTCCCCACCCTTCTGCATGAAGAGGACAATGATGCGGTCGGCACCCGCAATATCCTGATAGACACGCAGCGCCTTGCTGTACTTATCCGTGAGCGGAAGGAAGTCCGAGATGTCCTCCTTGTAGGTCTGCCGCGCCAGCGAGAGGGCGAGGACTGCCGTCAGGAGCACAGCCGAGAGGAGGGCGAGCACGCGGTGCCGCCTCATGGCTTCATAGATTCGGACTATCCAGGACGTCATACAAACAGGTTCTTATTGGTTATCTACGGGATGGGCATAGATGCCGATGAAGATTTCCTTCAGGCGCTCCAGGTCGCAGGTGTCATAGCGGTCCAACAGCGCCAGACGCTCGCGGAAGGCATCGTACTGCTCCTGGGTGTACATCGACTTATACTTCTCGTTGCCATAGAGCAGGTCATGGGCGATGTAGTTGTTGGGGTAGAGACGGTAGGCTGCATTGATGCGGCGGTCGAGGAGCTTGGCCACAGACTTGTGGTATTCGTTGTTGGTCTGGTTCTCGAAAGCAGAGAGCTCCGGCACGGAGATGGGCTTGCAGAGTTCGAAATGCACACGGCCTTTGGGCTCGAGGATGCCCGTGAGGATGCTGTTGAGATCCTCGCCGGGTTTCTTGGTATAGCGCGTGTACTGCGACTCGTAGAGTTCCAGAGCCTTCAGGATGTCGCAGGATTCCCACTCGTAGGAGACAGCCACCGGAACGATGTTCAGTTCAGCCAGTGCATGGATCTTATCGTGCGGCTCGCTCATGCAGAACATCTTGATGATGCCCTGGTCGGTAGCATCGATGCCGTCCTTGGTGCGACCGTTGCGCTGGGCTATCCACACGGACTCATGCTTCTCCGTGATAGCGTAGCGGATGTACTCCGAGAGATGAAGGGAGCTGCGATAGAAGTCCTTGATGCTGCCACCGGGACGTTCCACCTTGAACATCTTGTTGCTCTTGCCGATATCCACGACCAGCGGGCTGACCATCAGGTTGGCACCGAAGGTGATCTCCGTGGTCTCGAAGCCGCCATCTACGAGATGGTTCTGCAGGAGGCTGGCATCGAGCATGATGTCGCGATGGTTGGAGACGAAAAGGTAGTTCTTCTCAGGGTTGAGGCGGTCGAGGCCTGAACAGGAGAACTCAGTGATGCTGCGCTGGATGATCTGCTCGTTGACGAAGTACATGACACCATGCTGGAAGTCGTGCGTGGTCTGAAAGCTCTCTACCTTCTTGCGCACTTCGGCTAACGGCATATCGGGGAAGACGAAGGAGGCCAGCAACGGGAAGGCATCGCTGTGGGCGATGCGCTGCATGGCTGCAGGGATCTCCTCTTCGTAGTAGGGACGAATGTCGTCGAATTTCGGGTTTTTGATCATATTATTTTTCATTTTTCATTCTTTCATTTTTCACTCAGAACTGTTTAATCCACTTCAGGAATTCATCGCGCCACTGGCGGCATTCGGCAGTGCCCTTCGTGTCACTGGCGCCGAAGCCGTGGCCACCGGTGCGGTACTGGATATAGCGGTGAGGGATGTTCTGTGCCGTGAGGGCCGAGTCGAGCAACACGGAGTTGCGGTAATCCACGATGGGGTCATCGACACAGTTCACGAGGAAGATGGGCGGACAGTCGGCGGGGACATGCTTCTCCAGGGAGAGCTGCTCGCGCAACGCCTTGTTACGGGTGCGGGAGTCGCCCATCAGTCCGCGACGCGAACGCTTGTGGACACAGGGATGCGTCATCGTCACCACAGGGTAGATGGGGGCGGCGAAGGCCAGACGGTCCTCGCCCGTGAACCACTCGGCACCCGACATCACCAGATGACCGCCTGCCGAGAAGCCCATGGCTCCAAGGCGTGCAGGGTCGATGCCGTACTCGGCGGCATGTTTGCGGACATAACGCACGGCCTGCAGGAGATCGTCCTGCGGATCGGGGTAGCGATTGCCACGGAAGATGAGGCGGTAGTGGGTGATGAAAGCCGGCACATAGCCCGTGCGATAGTTGAGGACAAAGGCCGAGATGCCGTTGCGCTGCAGCCATTCGGCCACGCCATAGCCTTCGACTTCGATGTCATGCCAGAAGTAGCTGCCGCCCGGACACACGATGACGGCCATGTGGGGCTTGCCCTCGGTGAGATAAGGCGTGAGCATCACTTTCTTCTTGCACGCGGTGCCTTCCCAGATGTTGACTTGGGCAAAGGTGCAGGCTGTGATGGCCAGAAGCAGGAGGAGGATTAGGATTCGTTGCATGCGTTGATACGATTAATGATATAGTTGGGCCCCAGGATGGCCTCGCAGGTCTGGATGGCCGTGAGCGGCACACCGCAGAAGCCGTGCAGGTTGTTGTTCTGACCTGTCAGCAGAAGGTTGCGAACCTTCGTGACCACGGGGACCTGGGAGAGGGCAATATTGTGGCAGTCTTTGCTGAAACCGCAGATGGTGCCGTCCTTGGCGCCATAATAGTCGCGGATGGTGAGCGGCGACGAGGTGTTGACGGCCTCGATGCAGTCGCTGAAGCCCGGGTGCATCTCCTCGATGAGCGCCAGGAGCTTGTCGGCCTGTTCCTGCTTCCACTGCTCGTAGTCAGCACCACGATGGCCTACCGTGGTGTTCTCCCAACGGCTGACCATCTCAAAGGGCATGGGTGCCGTGATGAGCACCTTGTGGGCGTAGGGACCGGGATGGCTGCTGGGCGGTGTCATCATGAGGAAGCCCAAAGGCCAGGGCTTGTCGGTACGGCTGAAATTCCACACATCTTCATAGCGGGTCAGGTAGTACTCTGAATAGTTGAGATAGGGGAAGGTACCGTCCTTGAGCTTGATATACAGCGCGAAGGCGGAGTGGGCATTGGGGATGCTGTCGAGGCGGTCGCGGTAGGACTTGGGGAAAGCCTTCTCATCCATGAGGCGGATGAGGGTGCAGGGGTGAATGTCGGAGATGTAATAGTCGGCAGTGTACTGAAGGCCACTCTTCGTGCGGACGTAATCCACCTGGCGGTCGTTGACCTCTATCCACTCCACGCCGTCGCCCGCGAGGACCTGACCGCCATGGGCCCGGATGCTGTCTGCCAGCGTGTCGGCAAAGTGACTGCTGCCATCGATGAAACGGCTGGCGCCCTTGATGTAGAGCGTGCTGATGATGGCATGGATGTAGGCGGGGGTCTGGTCGGCACGTCCGCCATAGAGGGGATTCATGTAGGCGAGGATGGTACGCAGCTTGGGATTCTCCACATGACTGGCAATGAAGGCATCGGCGGCCATCATGAAGGAATCGGAATGGGCAAAGAGACGCGAAGTACCGTCGGAAGGGCGCAGGTTGAAGAGGTCAACCTGGTCTGTCAGCGCCAGCACAGCCTCGACATAGGCTTCCAGATGCTCCCGCTCCTCGGGGAAGTAGGCTGCCAGGGAGTTGACGAAGCCCTCCTTACCCTTGGCGAGGGTGTAGTACTGCTTGTCCTCGGAGAAGTAGAGGCGGTCGGTGCAGTCATCATCAACGTCCTGCAGGCGCACCTGGTCGGTGATGCCGAGGTAGTTGCAGATCTTGCGGATGTTGCCACCAGGGCGCATGCCGCCAATGACGTGCATGCCTGTGTCAAAGGTCTCGCCAAAGCGCTTGAAGGTTTGCAGACCGCCACCAATGGTAGCATTCTTCTCCAGAATGGTGACGGAGAAACCTTCCTTGGCCAGGATGGCTCCTGTGAAAAGGCCGCCGAGGCCGGCACCTATGATGACTACGGAAGACATGTTGAGTGAAAAGTGAGTTATAAATGAAAAGTGAAAAATGAAAAGTGAAAAATGATACTATTTCTTGAATCTTGAATCCTACTTTCAGGAGGCTTTTATTTGTTGGTAGATGCGCTCGGCTGTCAGGAACTCGCTGCACGTGACGATGGTGCCGACGAGGACACCCAACATGCCATGGGAGTTGATGTTCTGCCCCGTCTGCAGGACGTTGGGGATGCGCGTCCTGTGGGGCACGCGGCAGGCGGAACCCAGATGGATGTCCTTGGCGATGCCGTACATGGAGCCGGCCTCGGTGCCGGTGTAGTCGAGATAGGTGAGCGGTGTGGATGTGTAGTAGTGCCTGATGGAAGCACGCAGTCCGGGGAAGCGGCGTTCGAGGACATCCAGAAGGCGCTCGGCCTTGCGCTGCTTGAAGGCTTCGTAGTCGCTGCCGCGATGTCCAACGTGAGTGCCCAGCCACGGCTCCACCTCGCTCATCTGCATATAGGAGAGGATGACACCCGTCGTGGCATAGCGCGGCATGGGCTCCTGACAGAAATGCATATAGAGATAGCCCTTGGGCCACGAGGCCTCATCGTAGTGCTCGCAATCCCACGGCGTACTGGTCTCGAAGCCGTAGAAGTTATGGTTCATATAAGGCAGGGCACCTTCCTTGAAATCGAGATAGACGGCGAAGCCGCCGACGGTCTGCGGCATCGTGTTGATGCGGTTGCGGAAGGCGGGACGGATGAGCTTGGAGTCTATCATCTCCAGCGTGCGCTTGGGGTGGGCGTCGGAGATGATGTAATCGGCCTCGTAGAAAGTCTCGTCCTTCGTAATGACGCCCAGGGCCTTTTGTTCGTCGCAGACAATCTTCGCCACGCCTTGACGCGTGAGCACACGTCCGCCATGGTGTTCGATGGTCTTCACCAAGGAATCAGCGATGACGCTGCTGCCTCCTACGATGCGGAAAGCACTCTGGTTGTAGAAGTCCATGATGAAGGCGTGCGTGGAGAACGGTGTCTTGTCCCGCTCTGCAGCATAGAGGGGCAGGTTGCCCACCAGGACTTTGGCCAACAGGGGGTCAGTGATGACCTCATCGATGACTTCGTTGATGGAACGCAGCTGGTACTCGGTGTTGACGGCAGTGTCGCTCTCGGCATATTTCAGGGAGTGGAGCGATGATGCCCCGGCCACACGCTCGATGAGATCATAGTAGCGCACGAGGTTGTCACGCTGGTGGGGGAAGTCTGTCGCCAGCGTCTCGATGAATGCTTCGCGACCCGTAGCAAAGCGGAAGGTTTGACCGTCCAACGCCACCACCTCATAGCCCTGCGGGTCGAGTTGTGAGAGGGTTACGTCGTCATTGAGACCCAGGTATTGCATTAGGCGGTTCAGCGTCTGCCCCTCGGCAGCGCTGCCAATGAAATGCATACCTGTCTCGAAGCGGGCACCACGACGGGTGAAACACTGCAGACAGCCACCCACCTGCGTGGCCTGCTCCAGAACGGTGACATCATAGCCATTCTTGGCAAGGATGACACCGCAAGAAAGGCCGCCGAGGCCACTGCCTATGATGAGAACTTTGGACACTGTGTGATTGAAAGATTGAAAAATTGAAATAAACTCTTGAACTTCTTAAACCCTTAAACCCCTTAACTCTCGCTTTGCGAGGCCCTCCCCCCAACGGGGGGAGCGGGGAGAGGGGCTTCTGTGGGAGCGGGGAGAGGGGCTTTCAGACCTCCTGCTCAATCTGGTTGCAGATGTCTGCATATTTGGTGATGTAGTGCCGTCGCCAGTAGGATGTCTGCTGCTTCAGGTCGCCAAGGGCCTGCAGCTGCTCCTGCGTGACAGGCTCGTCCACCTCGATGTAGATGGGGCCTTTGTTCAGATGGTAGGTCTTCTTGGGCAACACTTTGCCCGGGCCATAGAGGTACATCGGCAGGACTTCCAGTCCCAGCTGCTGGGCCAGGTAGAAGGCTCCCTGATGGAAGCGTCCTATGCTGCAGTCCTTGGAGCGTGTGCCTTCGGGGAAGACGCAGATGCTGTAGCCGCGCTCCACCAGAGACCGCAGCTTGGGTAGCATCGCATCAAGGCCCTCGGAGACGGGATAATATTCGGCTGTGTGGATAAGGAAACCGTAGAGGGGGTTGTTCCAGACCCAGTCGTTGGTCAGGAAGGTGAGCTTATGGCTGAAGACGAGCTGGCACATCAGATCCAGATGCGACTGGTGGTTGCAGATGACGATGCGCGGCTTGTCGAAGGAAAGGTTGGCAGGCCGTTTATAGGAGAAACGGGTGCCGGGGATGCCCACATAGATCATCACCAGACGTGCGAAACCCGACATTAACTGACGGACATGCAGTCGCTTCTTCTCAAGGGAGAAGGGCGCTACCTTGACATCCAACCACATGAAGGGCATCACCAAGATCCACATCACGAAGAAGAAGAGAAGGGAGAAGAGCGTGCGACCCCACACGCATAGGAAACGCCACAGGCGCAGAGGCAGACCATAGACCACAGCCAGAAAGCACAACACGGTGTTGAGGACACTGATGCGGGCGAAGTCGGCGGTGGGACGGAAATGGCTGACGCGCTCCTCCAAGGGAGGGTAATAGACATCGATGGGGATCTCCACCAACTTCACGCCATGCCACGACGAGAACACCAGCAGCTCCAACTCCGCCTCGTAGCGCGAGGTGAGGAGTGACAGCCCATAGAGTTTCCTGACGGGATAGAGGCGGTAGCCGGTCTGCGTGTCGGCCAAACGACGCCCTGTCTGCACCCAGAACCAGAAGTTGGAGAAGGCATTGGCGAAGTCGCTGCCCTTGGAGCGCTGCACGCCCTGAAGCTTGCGGCTACCGATGATGAGGGCTCCCGGGTTCTCCTGATTGGCACGCAGGAAGTCGGCGATGTGCTCGGGGTAGTGCTGCCCGTCGGCATCCAGCGTGATGGCATAGGCGAAACCCATCTCACGCGCCTTGCAGAAACCTTTCCGCAGGGCATAGCCCTTACCTCGGTTGGCGGCGTAGTGCACCAATGTGATGCCCTCAAGGCCCTGGAGCAGCGACGTGGTGGCATCCGTGGAGCCGTCGTTGACCACGATGACATCATCGCAGCACGCCAGCGTCGATTCCACCACCTGCACAATCGTACCGGCGTTGTTGTACGTCGGGATGACCACGCAGATTCCGCGCGCGCGTAAGAGCTGTTTTTGTTGAGTGCGTTCGTCCATGTCCTACTCCTGTAAAGGTGTCAACTGAAAAGTGATGTGATATTTCTCGTCCACATAGCGGGTGCCGCCCTGCTGGAGGACGTGGACGAGTTCGCGCAGGTCGCGCTTCAAGCGCTTGCGGATATACCATTTGTCGAGCATCTTCTGCACGGAGAACAGCTTCACCTTGTCCTTCTGGGGACGGTAGGCGAAGTCCATGGCCGAGATGCCGAACTCATTGAAAATGCTGCCCTTGACATCGGTGCCGTCGTGCAGGAGGATGCACACGCCACTGATGTAGCTCCGCGGCAACTCGATATACACGGCATAGCGAGCCCGCTCGCCCTCGGCAGAAGGGAAAGCGGCCTGCGCCCACAGCCCTTGACAGGCGACGAAGAGCAGACTAATCCACAGTGAAAAGGTCCGATGAAATGGGCTCATTCTTGCGTATATCCTTTAATTCTATGACGGTGCGGTCGCCGTTCTTCTCCAGCAGTTCCACCACCGCCACCACCGACTGCTTGCGGTCGAAGTGCAGGATGATTTGCTGGAACATCTGTTTCATGTCCTTCCGCAGGGGCTGCAGGGTGGCCACCCACTCCTGCCCCACGGTGGTGATCTGTGTCTTGAAGTCCTTCTCGTCGGCCAGGCATTTGCCGACGACGCTGTTCATCATGATGCGGGCAATCTCCTTGAAGACTTTGTTCTGGTTCACGTCAATGACATCGTTGCGCCGACTGTTCTTCAGCAGGACCTTGTTGTTGTTGAGGATGAAGGTGTAGGCATAGGGCGTCACATACTCCCAACGCAGCTGGTTGCCCTGGCGGTAGTACATCTTGCCCTTCGCCACCATCTTATCGTTCAGCATCTTCAGGTGCTTGGTCTGCACGAAGTCACACTGCATCGACTTCATCTGCGATGCCGCCTGATTGATCTGCTGCCGGATCTGCACCTCGGACTGCGCCATGGCCGACGAAGTAGCAAATATAAAATATAAAATATAAAATATAAGTCTTACTTTGAACATTGAACTTGGAACTTGGAACTTGGAACTTGGAACTTTGAACTTTTCACTTCGCTATCAGCACACATCCCAGCATGATGCAGGCCACGCCGACCCATTTCATCAGCGACACCTCCTCATGGAAGAAGAGGATGGCGGCGAACATGCCGAAGACGTAGCTGAGGCTGACCATCGGGTAAGCCATGCTGAAGGGGAAGACCTTCACGATGTACATCCACAGCAGTGAGGCGGCGCCGAAGAAGAGACCGCAGGCTGCGAAGTGCCAGTTGGTGAGCAGACTGGCCCAGAACGTTCTTGTCCAGGCGAAAGGCAGCATCCGCATCATGGCGAACTTCAAGAAGACCTGTCCTCCCACGAGCAGGAGGCTCTGCAACACGGCGTAAGGTATGATTTTCCACATGGTTTCTGTTTCTTTTACGCTGAATGTGATGGTTATTCGGGCTGACGGAATATCAGCTGGAGGCTGGCCTCATAATGCTGCTCGTCCACGTAATCCACCCAACCCGTAATCATGCTGCGTGTGGCGGCATCCTGGAAGGAGGCGGTGATGACCTGCTGCATCCGTTGCTCGTCGCGTGCAGGAAGGACATAGAACGAGGTCTCGCCGTGGTAGTGGTGGCGGATGGCAATCTCACCCGTGACGATATTGGGGAGGGTATATACGAACACCGAGGGGCTGGCGAAGAAGTTGTCGGGGTCGGCAATGGAAGCCTGGAACTTCATGTCAGCATCGAGGGAGGAGGTGTGATTGAAGAGGATGACAGCCCTATCAGCCGCCATTTCATCGTCCTCTCTCCTACCCTCGGCCTGTAGCAAGAGCTCCGAGGCCAGGAAGCCGAGGCGGCTCAGGCCGTCCATCTTGTAGTATTTGGGATAGTCGCCGACATAGCGCTTGTAGAGGTCTGTCAGCGGACATGCCGTCGCCACCTCCTTGCCGTCGATGGTCAAGGTCTGCGGCGTCAAACGCACATGGTGACTTGGCGTCCCTGCACTGCCACTCCCCTCCTTCACGGGAGGGGGCGGGGGTGGGTCTGTGGGGATACTGTTTGCTTTTTCACAAAGAATCGCCGCATTGCCGCCTCCGAAACCAGAAATCATCTTGATGAAACGGTGCTTGTGGGTGGCACCGTTCTCCCGGACCACCTGAATCCTGCCTGAGACACCCAATTCCTGGAAGCCACGCGTGGCGAGAACGGTGCCGTCATCAGCGGCCGCCATCGATGCCACGGTCTCCAGGAGACCTGCGGCGCCCAGCGTGTGGCCATAGAAGCCCTTCAGGGCATTCACGGGAACGGTCTGCAAACCCGACTGCGCAATGGCCACAGATTCCATCTGGTCATTGAACATCGTGGCTGTGCCGTGGGCATTGACGAAAGCCAACGTGTCGGCAACAGCCTCGGCGCCTATGGCCTGCAGGGCAGCCCTGGCACCGTCGCCGTTCTTGGAGGGTGAGCTGATATGGAAACCGTCGTTGCGGATGGCGCCGGCCTCGATGGCCCAGCAGCCAGCCTCCTTGGGCTGACGACCGAGGATGAGGGTGGCAGCAGCTTCGCCCAGATTGAGACCCGTGCGCTCCAGGTCGAAGGGCCTGCAGGCGTCTTCGGAGACGGCCTTCAGCGACTGGAAGCCCGACACGGTGAAGGTGTTCTGCACGTCGGCACCACAGACAATGGCGACATCGTAGCAGTCGGCCTCCAGCAAGCGCGAAGCCAGGATGAGGGCTGCCACGCCGGAGATGCAGGCATTGCAAACCACCAAAGGCGTGGTGCTCACGCCTATCGCATCGGCAATATGCTGTGCTGCGGTGGCGGGGGAGATGTCGGAGGGCGACTGTATGCCCCTGCTCAAGAGCTCTATATTCCCCTTTGTGGTGCTGAGGATGAATACAACCCTCGGCTGCGAGACATCGAGGTCAGTCTGCGCCAGCGCATCACGGATGGAAGCGACGGCGAGCGACTCGAAACGCGTCAGGCCCTCATGCGACAACGCACGACGCTGCTCCTCGCTGAAGAGCGAAGCCGTGAAAGGCTCCGGCACGCCCAACGCGCCCTCGTAGCGACGCAACGCTGAACGACCAGCCTTGAGGGCCTGGTAGTTGTCCTGCGTGGTCATGCCAAGGGGCGAGATGATGTTATCGGCGAGGGAATAGACCATTGGGGGGGGTGGAGGGGAAGTTTAAAGTTTAAAGTTTAAAGTTTAAGGGTTTAAGTTTAAGGACTTAGAGTTTAATGAAGGGCGGTTAGGCTTCGAGGATACTCTTTATTTCTTCAGCGGAGAGCTGACGGTATTTATGTTGCGGGTCGGCATTGAAATCGACCTCGAAGTACTCCTCGTCGTAGAACGACAGCTTGGAGTTCGTGTCGGGGGCGCACTCGATGTAGGTGATCTGACTGATGTCCAGCCCCTTGGCCTTGCAAACCTGTTCTGCCAGCGCAAGACCGGCATAGGTGATGCTGGTGCCGGGGTTCTCCTGGTAGAGTTCGGTGACAATGACATAGGTATGTCCTTCGTGGTGGCGGATCTTCAGTCCGCACATGGAGGGCATATCCCACTGTCCCTGGAAGGGGAACAGCTCATCATAGTATTCTTTGGGGACTTTCATGATTGATGGGACTTATAGGGCTTAGATGTTCACATTGCGCTTGGTACGGTCCACGCGGTGGCCGAAGCTCTGGTTCATGAGTTTTCGGTCGCGCTGGCGATAGGTGCCTTCCTGCATCTCGCGCAGGGCGACTTTACAGAAGAGGTTGAACATCTTCTGTTCCTGTGTCTCATCCTTGTAGAAGGATTTCCAGGCGTAGTCATAGACGTTCTGCAGTGCCTCGGGGGTCATCTGCTTGGGTTGGAAGACGACCTGACCGGCGTTATAGTGGTTCCAGTCGAAGTCGAAGATACGACCCTGGCGCAGCAGGTCGTCGTAGGTCTTCGTGTGGGGGAAGGGTGTGAGGATGGTGAACTCGGCCAGATCCAGGTCGATTTCACCGAGGAAATCGATGAGACGCTTGCAGTCGTCCTCGCTCTGGTTGTCCAGTCCCAGGAGGATGGTTCCTTCCACGCCGATGCCATGGTCGTGGTAGCGTTTCACGCGTTCCTTAATATAATCACTGGTGTCATAGACGGCTTGATAGACATACCATGCACCGGCATCGTAGGCCAGCGAGAGCACTTCGTCGTCGTCCTCGATGGTGTGGCTGATCCATTTCTTCTTCAGCGGCGCGATGGCACGGAAGAGTTCCTTCTCCCACTCCTTGTTCTGCGCCAGGGAGTTATCGACGATGAAGAGACGGTTGTTGTCGATGGAGGCCATGTCTTCGACGACCTTGTCGATGGGACGGGGACGGAACTTACGCCCGCCGAGGTAGCTGACGGCACAGGGGTAGCAGCTGAAACGGCATCCACGCGAGGCGTGGAAGAGGTCCACCATCTGCACACCCTTGTGGTTGTAGAGGTGGCGCTTGTAGAGGTCGCGGCGGCACTTGCCCACGGACTCGATGGGCGGCAGCTGGCCCATGAAGTTATAGACCTTCTTCAGGCGCCCCTGCAGGAAGTCCTGCATCACATTGTCCATGCGTCCTTCGCTCTCACCCAGGAAGAGACTGTCAACGTGCTGCACCATCTCCTCGGCATGTAGCATCGATGAGATACCGCCTGCCATCACCAGCTTGCCGCGCTTGTGGTACTCCTCGGCAATCTCCCAGCCGCGCTTGACCTGCGTGGAGAGCATCATCGAGAGGGCGACGATGTCGCAATCCTCCTCGAAGTCGATGGCTTCGACATTCTCGTCGGTGAAGCTGACATCGACATACTCCGGCAAGGTGCCGGCGAAGGCCACAGGTCCGTGGGGCGGCAGGTTGAAGGTGGTCTGTCCGGGTAGCTTCTTCCACTTGGGGTAGATGAGCTTCATCTTCACTCTTTCCATAGGCTTAACTCTTAAATTCCAGGCTAAACTTTGTCATCAGCGTCCCTGTGCCGGCAGCGGCGATGGTACCCTTGACTTTCACGCAGTCTTCGGCCTCGCTGAGGGAGGCCAGTGTGACATCTATCTGCGGTGTCTCCACGGGCGAGACGGGTGCCGTGAACTTCAGGTTCACCACCTTGTGTAAGGTGAGGTGACGCTGTAGCTGGCGTCCTGCCAACTCGGCGACAATCTGCACCTGGCATACGCCGGGTGTGATGGGATTACCAGGGAAGTGTGCCTGGTATATCTCGTGCTCGGGGTGGAGCTGCAGGCGCAGCTGCTGACCCTCGGCACTCACAATGGAGTACATAGCATCCAATAGCTTCATAGTCTTTTGAGCAATATGCAACTGACGTCCTGTCCGTCACTGTGGTTCACGAATAGCAGCCTGTTCACAGGAATGGCTTCGCTGCCGCCGTCGCAGCGCATGAAAGCGGGTGCCTGGCCGCGCTTCAGCAGCTGTGCTGAGGCGTAAAGGCCTAAGCCCGATGTGGTGTAACCCTCACCAAACAGATGTTTGTAGTGTAATTGCGGCACGTCCGGCAGCTGTGCGGCCAGTGCCTCGTACACGCGGTCGTTGTCGGCCTGGCCGTTGTAGCCCAGCATGATGGCATCCACGCTTCCTGCGAAGGTTGCCAGCTGCGGCATCCCAAGGGAGAGGCGCACGTCCTCGATGCTGCACAGGGCCTCGCCGGGCTCTGTGGTCAGCATCATCGCCGCCGAGGCTTCGGTGGCTGCGACTTCGCCCGGAGCGCCCACGTAGCCGGTGCGCTGCAGGATGCTGAAGTATGAGGGCGTCATCTCGTCGTTGCCCGTCACCAGCGCAGTGCGGATGTCGCCGAGCTGCAGCTGGAGGAAAGCATCCAGGAGAGCGCTGTCAAAGGAGATGCCCTTGTGGCTGTACGTGGTGTTGTAGCCGTGGCAGCCGCCCTTGATGGCTATGAGGGAACTGATGGTGTTGTGTGTTGACTGCATGAAGTAGGTGGGCTTCAGCATCTCCTCGCCTTCGCGACAGAGCTGGTCCAGGAAGAGCTCGGTGTTCTCGATGCAACCCAGGCCAGTGCCCGTGACGATGGCATCGGGTTGGGGGATGCCGGTGTCCTGCATCACCTTCATGGCTGTCACGAGGGCGCGGCGCATGATCTTACCCATTCTGCGGGACTCCAAGGGACTGAGCCATGCCTTGAAGTCGGGGTCGGTGCTGCGTACGTAGGGCTCGGAGAGCAGAACGGGCTCGGTCATCCAGTCCTCGCAGAGGGGCTGCTGTGCCGAGATCTGCGTGGCGGCCTTTATATATATAATAGGTGTAGGCTGCTGTTGGCGGCCCTTGGATGATGCAGCGGTAGAGAGGATAAGGCTGGAGTCGTTGCCGCCGAAGCCAAAGGAGTTGCACATCACATGGTGCAGCGCTACGCCCTTCTGCACTTGGGCAACGGGCACCACGCCATTTTCCATGGGCTCCTTCCAACCGTAGTTGGCGGGGATGAAACCGTGCTGCAGCGCCAGCAAGCAGATGACCGCCTCCACAGAGCCCGAGGCGCTGGTGGTGTGGCCTGTCATGCCTTTGGTGGACGACACAGGCGGCAACTTGTCCGCGAAGAGGCGGAACAGGGCCTGACTCTCGCTGACATCATTGTTGGGCGTTCCGGTGCCATGGGCGTTGACATAATCGATATCCTCCGGCTGCAAGCCCGCTAAGCGCAGAGCCTTCTGCATCGCCAGGTAAGCTCCTTCGCCATCGTCGCTGGAGGCCGTCTGGTGGAAGGCATCACAGGCATTGCCGTAGCCGCTGAGGGTGGCCATGGGCTGCACACCGCGACGGCGTGCCGACGCCGCTGTCTCCAAGACGAGATAGGCAGCACCCTCGCCCAGATTCAAACCTGCGCGCGTGGCATCAAAGGGACGACATTGCTCATGATCGAGAATCATGAGCGAGTTGAAACCATTGAGATGGAACTTGGTGATGCACTCGGCACCGCCCACGACGACAATCTCTGCACGCCCGCTGCGAATCAGGTTGGCGCCCAGGATGATGGCATTGGCAGCCGAGGAGCAGGCGGTGGAGATGCTGGTGGCCATCGTGAAGAGGCCGAAGTGCTGAGCCATCAGCTCCGTGGTGGCACCGCAGTCATGGGTGCGGATATACGCGTTGCGGTCGTCGTTGGAGAGGTAGTCCAGATAGTACTGCTCGCTCTTGTCCATGCCGCCCACGGTGGTACCCGACACGAGCATGACATTCAAGTCCCTGCGCCCCGTGAGCGCAGCGGAGTCCAGCGCTTCCTGCAAGGCCAGCATCCCCATCAGGCTTGTGCGCGTGGTGGGCTCCTGTGTGATGCCGAGGCGCTGCTTCATGTCCTCGTCGCTCATCTTGACTTCCCCCACGGGGAACTCGCGGTGGGCGGTCTTCAGGTAGTGCAGCGGAGCAATGCCCGTCTGTCTGTTGAGCAACGCCGTCAACGTCTCCGCGCGGTTTGCACCGATGGCAGAGACGATGCCGGCACCCGTGATCATGATAGGTTCCATCATGGGCAGTCGTATTGGAGTTTACTTTGTTCTGTTCTTGCTGACGAAATCCGCCATGGTGTTGATCGACTTGAAGATTTCCTTGCCAGCGGAGGGGTCCTTGATCTTGATGCCATAGACCTTCTCCATCATGACGATGAGTTCCAGGGCATCGATGGAATCCAGGCCCAGTCCTTCGCCAAACAGCGGGGCATCGTTCTCGATGTCCTCGGGCTGGACATCCTCCAGGTTCAACACTTCGATAATCTGTTTCTTCAGTTCAATAATCAGTTCTTCCATGATAAGTATATTATGTTTTTATCTTTAAACCCTTAAACTTTAAACTCTTAAACCTTAAACTCTTAAACCTTAAACTTTAAAAGGCCTCCACTCCCCACATCCGCTTCCATTCCTGGTAGAACTCGGGGTTGGTCCACACGAGATGGTAATCCTTGTCCATGAACACCTGCACGCTGCGTCCGTGTGCCATGAGCTCCTCTGTGGCGGTGTCGTAGATCTCGTAGTCGAAGATGATCTTCGCCGCCTCAGTGGGGTGATAGGTGATGTCGATGCGGGGGCGCATCTGGTAGAGCAGCGGCTTGCGGTAGTGGAACTCGAGGTCCACGAGCGGCGCGAAGTAACCGAAATCGGCGATGCGGAGGTACTCCAGCTGATACTTGCGTCCGAACTCCTCGCGCGCATCCTCGAAGTAGAGCGGGTATGAGCCGTGCCAGACGACATTCATCGAGTCCACCTCGCTGAAGCGGATATCGAAAAGTTTGCTTGCCTTGAGTTCTTTCATTGTGAAGTCGTTAATCCGTTACGCCGCAGCATCGATGTCGGTGAGTGCTATCTTCATCTCTGCCGTCACGATGGTCTCCCCGGCCACTGTGACGGTGGCGCGCACCAGCGTCAGTCCCATGATTTCCTCCATCACCTCGATGGCAGTCGTCAAGACTTCGCCGACCTTTACATCGCGCAGGATAATGAGGTCGCGCACACTGCCGATGAATCCCAACTTGACATTTTCCCTGTAGATATAATGGTTGATGTAGCCCATGCGTGCCGCGCACGTCTGGGCGATGTTCTCGACCAGCGCGCAGGGGTTCAACACCTCGCCCTCAACGAAGATATTGTCAGCGCGCACCTGGAAGCAGGTGGTGGTGTTCACTTCATCGAAGTTCAACAGTTTGTCGATCATCACAAACGGCGGGCGCTGCGGCAGCAGCTCCTGCACATCGATGGATGCGAAATCTATTTCATTCATGTTGCCAAAACTCGTAGTAGTTAAACCATTGGTGCGGATAGCGGCGCACGATCTCCGAGAGGTTGTCGGCGAAGGCCTGTGCCAGTGCCGCCGCCCGCTGCCGCACGGTCGTGGTCTCCTCAGCGTTGATCTCCAGCAGGCGCACGAAGACGTGGTAGGTGTTGGTGGTCTCCTTCATGACGAAGGTGCAGAACACAGGCACCTCACGCGTGGCTGCCAGGAGGTAGGGTCCTAAGGGAAGTTGCGCAGGAGCATCCAGCACCTTCACCGACACCGTCTTCTGCGAACCGAAAACGCGGTCGCCGTGCATGGAGACAATCTCGCCGTCGGCCAGCGCGCGGTTGAGTTCGAAGATGTGGTCCATGCCTTCGCCCGTGAGGATGAGCCGCAGGTTCTGATGCTGGAACACACGCGTGCGGTTCTCCATCACCGTGCCCGTCTCGCCGCTGAAGACCAGGGCGTTGATGGGTTTGCGGTCCTGCGTGAGCATGTAGCCGCCCAACTCGAAGTTGCCCACATGAGCGCCCAGCTGCATGAAACCGTGAGGCTCATGCGTCATCGCCATGAAGCGCTCGTTGCCCTCCACAATCAGCTTGAAACGCCGGCCACCATAAAACGCGAAACGGTCCAGTATGATCTGGCCGAAGCGACAGTGGTTGAGATAGACATCGAAGAAGGCGCGCAGCGGAGAACGGCTTAGGCGCTGACGGAAGAAGTGGTACTGGCTAAGATAGCCCTGATGGTTGAAGAGCATGTAGAAAGGAACCACGAAGATGGCCATGCCGCAATAGACAAAGGGCAGGGGTAGCCAGGCGAGGGCATACACCAAGGACTTCTGCATCCAAGGTGTGCCGCCTGTAGTACCTTTCCATTCTGAGTGCTGTGCCTCCATGCGGTTAAGCCACCTTGCTCTCGATGTAGTCGCAGAACTCGTGCAGCGTGGTGACGCCAGCCATCTCCTCGGGTTTGATCTTAAAGCCGAAGTTCTTTTCCACGATGACGACGATGTCCACGAAGTCGAGGCTGTCAATGCCCATGTCGTCCTTCAGTTTGGCATCGTCGGTAATCTTTTCCTCATCGATTTCGAGGTCTTCGATGAGGAAGTTCCTCACCTTCTCTTCAATTTCTTGTCTTGTCATGATGTAATTTTACAATTATACTATTTCAAAATTAAATTCGTTATTTCGATGTGAAAATTCCATTTTTCACTTTTCATTTTTCACTTTTCACTTTTCATTTTTCACTTTTCACTTTTCACTCATCTTGCACACCAAAATGCTGTGCCCCTGTCCCAGGTTGTCGTGGATCTGCTCCAACTCCAGTCCGGCTTCACGGATGCACTGCTGCATGTCCTCGGTGTTGTACATCTTGGAATTGCCATTGGCCAGCGCCGTGAAGTAGAGGCTGGTCATGGTCAGGCAGAAGGCTGCGGGCTCGAAGCGCTGGCGGTCCCACAATGTTTCCATGATATAGATGCGCGTGTGCGGCGTCATGGCGGCCTTGGCACGCTGCAGTATGCCCACAATCTGCTCCATGCTGAAGCAGTCCAGGAACTGGCTCATCCAGATGGCATCGAGGCCGCCTTCACGTTGCGGGAAGGTCGCCTCGGTGTCCAGAAGGTTGATGCCAAATCCCTTGATGCGTTCGGCGCCGGTCTTGCCAGCCACGTTCTCGCGCATCATTCCTATCTGCTGCGGCAAGTCGAGGATGGTGACTTCCACATCGGGGTTGTAGCCCACGCACTGCAGCGCCCATTTGCCGGTGTTGCCACCAACATCGTAGAGCGAGCGGACATGGTGTTCGTCGAAGATGATCTTCAGTGCCTCGGGGAACGAGGAATCACTGTAGAAGTGGTCGAAGCCAAACCAGCTCTTCTGCACCTGTGCGGGCAGCTCGCTGAGGGCTTCGTAGATGGTGGGCCATGAGCCGAAATGCTCCAGCCCGGCAGGGCGTCCTTCCTTCAGGGCCTCCTCCAAATGGAACCAGCCCTCGTAGTTAACATCGTGGTTGAAATCGATGTTAACCCGAGTGGCTGGATCATTCAGCAGGAACCACCCTGTCTTGGAGATGGTGAAGCGGTCGGTGGCAGGATCTACCAACACCGTGCCGATGCACAACGAGGCTTCCAGCAGACACTTCACGGCGTAGTCCGTGAGTCCTGTCTTCGCGCATACTTCCTGTCGCGTCAGTCCCTGGTCGGAATCGCGCAGCATGTCCAGGATGCCGAATTTCACCATTAGGCGTGAAGCCTGAAACACCACAGGTCCCCAGGCGATGAACTCCGCCAGACGCTGTGCCTCGCGAGCCGACAGCGGCTCTTTCGTGTATGCCTTCTCCAAGGCAGGAGTGAGATTCATGAAGGATTTTACAATTAACGGATTTACAATTTACGATTGACTATCTGACCTTACTTCAGCTTAGCGATGCGCTTGCCGAGTTCGCCGAAGCAGTCGTTCCAGGCGCGGTCTGTGGTCACAGAGGAGCCACCGTCAACCTCGTCGATGTCCACTACGAGCAGGGGCTCACCGCCCTCGATGGGTGTCACGGTGAGGATGCCCCAAGCGCGGATGCAGGGACCTGCCACGAAGCCGAACATGTTGATGAATTCGTCAATCTTGGTGATCTTGATGGTCATCTTGTACTTAGCCTCAGCGGGGGTGGTCACGAAGGTGATCTTCTTGTTCTTCTCGCCGAACTCCTCGATGAAGCCGTCGTAGGAGATGCGTGTCTTGTTGGGGATGTCGCTGTACTTGTCGGTCAGGGGCATCTTGCCGTCAAAGGTGGCACCGTCATAAGATACCTCCAGGAGCATACCGCCCTCGGCATTCTTGAAGAATTTCTTGTCGCCACCGGTGACCTTGATGGGGTTGCCTGCGAATGCTACGACAGCTGCTACAGCCATGATAGCTGTTAAAAGAGTACGTTTCATAGTTTTTGTTTTGTTGTTAAAGGGTTAATAATAGGGGTTTATTGTGTTTGTTTACTTACTCATTGCCTTGCGCCTGTAGTAGGCTTCCACAGCCTCCTCGTCGATACCATAGTTCTTGCAGTTGCCCTCGTTGATGAAGTCGGGCATATTGGTGAATGTCTCCTGGCAGAAGCCGCGGTAGCTAGTGTTGGAGCCGCAGGCGTGAAAGCAGCTGCGCCCAAGTTTCGTGACAGAGGAGGGGATGTAGATGACGGGACTGGTGACCCTGAATCCGGTGCCAGCGAAGGCATAGTTACAGAGTTCCTCAACACCCTCGGGGATGTCGATGCGGTCCAGGTTGGCATAGGTGAATGCCGATTCACCGATGCGCTTCAGCGTTAGGGGAAACTGCACTCTGCGCACGGTCTTCTCGCGGAAGAATGCCTTCTCTCCGATTTCCGTGACGGTATATTGCTTGCCTTCGATGTCGATGTATTCGGGAATCACATACTCACGGGCGTGGTATTCTCCCTTGGTAACCTCCACAGTGGCGTCGGCATCGGAGATAATGCGGTAGTTCAGCTCATGGCCATCCGGCGTGCAGGCCGAGAAACAGCGACGCCCCTTCTCTGTGCGAACGGAAGTGGTGAGCTTGGCCGTGACGGGCTCACGCTGCCCTGGCGTATTGCTGGCAGCAGCAGGCGTGGTGGCAGCAGCAGCGGGTGCGGCAGCAGCGGCGGGTGCGGCAGCAGCGGCAGCAGGGTTGACGACTTGGGCTTCGCCATCCTTCTTCTTTACCGAGAAGACATCGTCCTTGTTGATTTTGAGTACTGAGGCCCCGGACGAAGGCTCCAGCGTGTAGAAGTAAGAGGTGGCACTCTCCTCCAGGTTGTACACATTCAGAATGCTGCCATCCTTCTTTACAATGATGTCCTGCGCCATTGCCACGGAAGCAACCATTAGGAGCAGCAGAGTCATTAGGTGTTTCATGTTTTTATCTTTATTATCTTAAATCCCGTTTATATCTTATATTTTATATTTTATACTTTCTTCTCATCTCACCTTCCTGATTACCAGCGCCGAGTTGGTGCCGCCGAAGCCAAAGCTGTTGGAGAGGATAGCGTTGAGCTCGGTGTCCACGGTCTTGGCCGTGAGGTTGAGGTTCGCGGCGCATTCATCGGGATTCTCGAGGTTGATGTTGGGTGCCACGAAGTTGTTCTGCATCATGATGACGCTGTAGATGACCTCGCTGGCGCCTGCCATCCAGCACTCATGACCCGTCATGCTCTTGGTGCTGCTGATGAGTGCGTGCTGTCCGGCAAAGAGGCGGTTCAGCGCCATGGCCTCATACATGTCGCCCTGCTTCGTCGAGGTGGCGTGGGCGTTGATGTAGTCGATGTCGGCTGGTGTCATGCCGGCATCCCTCAGGGCGCGCTGCATGGCGATGACGCTGCCCTCGTCGCTGGGCTCCGAGATGCCGCCGCCGTTGCTGCTGAAGCCGTAACCGACGATTTCCGCCAGGATGTTGGCGCCGCGCGCCACGGCGTGGTCATAGTCCTCCAGCACGAGTGCTGCTGCACCACCACTGGGGATGAGACCGTCGCGGTCGCGGTCGAAGGGGCGGCTGGCCTTCGTAGGCTCGTCCATGCGGACGGAAAAGGCGTTGAGTGCGTCGAAGGAGGCCATCGAGTAATAGTTCGTCTCCTGGGCGCCGCCTGCCAGCACGATGTCCTGCAGGCCCTGCTTGATGAGCATGTAGCCCAGCCCGATGCTGTGGCTGCCGCTGGCACAGGCTGCGCTGATGGTGAAGTTGATGCCGCGTAAATGGAAGATGGTCGAGAGGTTCATGTTCACCGTGGAGTTCATGGACTGGAAGATGATGCCATAGCCCAGCATGGCTGAGTCGTGCTTCTCTTCCATGATCTTGGAAGCCTCGATGACGGGCTTCGCCGACGAGTCGTTGCCGAAGATGCAGCCCACCTCGTTCTCACGAAGGTACTGGTCGTCCATGCCGGCCTGTGCGAAGGCCTGACGACTGGCCATGTAGGCATACTGTGCCTCCTCAGACATACCGGCACGCGTGTGGCGGTCCAGCATTTGTTTGGTGATGACAGGGGTCTCCACGATGCCCGTGAGGCCCGAGCGGTAGCCGTACTGCAGGCGCTCTGCCCGCAGGCCGATGCCGGAGCGGCCTTGGTAGAGCGACTCCTTGACCGTTTCCAAGTCTGTTCCCAGGCATGACCAAATGCCCATGCCGGTGATGACGATACGGCGACCACCGGCCACCTTTCCTTCTATATCGTTATATCTATTGCTCATGAATTGTTAAAGTTTCAAGATTCAAGATTCAGGGTTCAAGATTCAGGGTTCAAGATTCAAGATTCAGGATTCAGGATTCAGGGGACAAAAGAAAATTTTATTCTTCATTCTTCATTCTTCATTCCTCACTCATCATTCGTCATTCGTCATTCACGTAATGCCACTGCATTACGTATAAAGTCCTCCGTTGATGCTGATGACTTCGCCCGTGATGTAGCTGGCCTCGTCAGATGCCAGGAAGGCTACGGCCGCAGCCACCTCCTCCGGTCGCCCGAAACGTTGCATGGGCACCAGCTTCTTCAGCTCCTCTACGGGCAGCTCCTTCGTCATGTCTGTATCAATGAAACCGGGGGCTACGGCATTCACCGTGACGCCTCGGGGCGCCACCTCCTGTGCCAGCGCCTTCGTGGCACCGATCAGCGCAGCCTTGGCGGCGCTATAGTTGGTCTGGCCGGGCATACCCTTGAGCCCGCTGAGCGAAGCCACGTTCACGATGCGGCCACCGCGACGGCGAGGCATCATGTGCCTGAGCACACGGCGCGTGATGTAGAAGAAGCCGTTCAGCGAGGTGTCCAGCACCTGGTGCCACTCCTCGTCGGACATCATGAACATCACGTTATCCTTGCGGATTCCGGCGTTGTTCACCAGCACGCTGATGTAATCCTCCGGATGTGCTGCTTCCCATGCGTCAAGAGCCGCCTCCACCTGTTCCTGCTTGGCCACGTCGAACGGCAGCAGCTCTGCCTGGCCGCCTGCAGCCTCTATCAGCCCCTTCACCTCCTCGGCTGCTGCCGTATTGGATTGGTAGTTGATGATAACAGGCATTCCCGTGGCCGCCAGTTTAAGGCAAATGGCACGTCCGATGCCACGCGAACCACCTGTAACTAAGATATATTTCATATACTTATTATTGTACGTACGCGATAAAACTCTGCAAAGGTAGGGATAATTCATCATATTGCCGCACGAAAACGATAAAAAGTTTAGAAGATATACGTTTTTTCCTTTTCCATGGTCTCTATAGCAAAAACCCCACCATAAAACCACTGCCCAGATTCAGGGTACGCGAGTTTTTCATCCCCGCCCCACATTTTCACCCAAATCTCCCCCACCTTGGGCTGGATTGGGTTAAAGCACCTATGGCACGGTTCGTGTTTTACCGTGGCGTAGCCACTTTTGCCAGCGGTTCAGCCTTCCCCTCGCGAATCCATAATTCCGTGGTTCCATGCACTTTTCAGCGTTTTTCTTCTTCTCTTTTACTTATTATCCCTATCTTTGCAGACAGAATTCAACAAACAGCACACACATACACCATTATGAAACGACTTCTATCCATCCTCGCCCTCCTCGTGGTCCTCGCTACAGTCCCCGTTGCCATCACCTCCTGTGCCGACGACGAGACTACCCCCGGCTCCGCCATGCCCAGGCCGCCGCAACCCGAGGAGCCCGAAGAAGAGGACCCGCTGGCGCCCACGCTCACCGCTACCGTGCGCAACGACCAAGCCGAGCTCACCGCCTACCATTTCAACTATCACTCCACCGACCCCTATGGCAACCCCGCCATCCTCTCGGCGGCCATCACCGTCGGCGACGAGGTCGTCAAACATCTAAAGAAGAAAGCGCGCGGACTCGTCATCTACAACCGCGTCTCAGCCTTCCAGGAGGATGACTCCCCCACTGGCGGCGAGCAGACGGCAGAGAAAATCCTCGTGGGCAGCGGCCTCATTATCATCAGCGCCGACCACTATGGCTTCGGCGCCACCGCCGACAAACACCAGGCCTACGGCATTGGCATCCCCAACGCGCAGAGCAGCGTGGACGCCCTCCTCGCCGCCAAGAAGCTGCTGCCGACGCTGGGATTCACATGGGACAACAAGATACTCTTCAACATAGGCTACTCACAAGGCGGACAGACGGCCCTGGCCGTCGTGAGAGTCATCACCGAGCAACACCCCGACCTGAAGATTACCCACACCATAACCGGCGGCGGCACCTATGACCTCTGCGAGACCTATCGCCAATTCATCCAGCGCGACTACAGCGACCACCCCGCCACGATCGTGGCCGTCCTCCTCGCCTTCAACGAATACTTCCACCTCGGAATCCCGCACGCAAACATCTTCAAAGAACCGCTACTCAGCCATATCGACGACTGGTTCTACAGTAAGGAGTACAGCGTAGGAACACTCGACCGCCTCATCGGCTATATCCCCGCATCGGACTACCTCACCGAGGAGATGTGCGACCTCGCGTCGCCCACCGCACAAAAATTCATGGCAGCCTTCCAGCAGGAAGACCTCTGCTCGGGCTGGACACCGCTACAGGACGAGCACATCACGCTCGTGCACAACAAATCAGACCTCACGGTGCCCGTCGCCAACGCAGAACTCTTCTACGCCTTCGCCCACGACGGGCAAGGCCTCTACAACCTAAAAATGGAAGTGAAAGACTGGGGCAGCCAGTTCGGGCAGTCGGCCCACGAGACGGGCGGCATCTGGTTCGCCCTCAACTCTATCAATAAGATCAGCAGCACACTCGGCATCTTCCCGTGGGTGGATGTCTTCTCGATCGATGTCTTCTGACGGACGCCCTTCTTGATGCGTGGACTATGGCCACATCTTTCAAGTTGGGTTTTCTCAGGACCTCAGTCAGAGAAGTGGATACAGCTCCACGCATCATCGCTATATGTATGACCACAAATGCATTGTGCTGATGAATCCATCATGATGGATTGATTGTGCCATCACGATGGATTGATTGTGCCATCATGATGGATTGATTGTGCCATCACGATGGATTGATTGTGCCATCACGATGGATTGATCAGGTTTGAGGGCATAAGGCTTAGGGGACGAGGATCGAGCGGCCGTCTTTGATGAAGAGACCCTTGCGGGGCTGTGGCACCTGAATGCCTTGCAGGTTGTACCAAGAGCCGGTTCCTGCTGAGTTTCCCACACTTTCTGCGCCATTGCGACCTCCGTTTTCCGCAGCTTGATAGCCGATGGTGGTGATGCCGTCGGTGAGCATGTTGTAGGGCCGTGTGTAGAAATAGGTGTCTGTCAGTTCCAACACCAGCATATAGGCGTAGTCGCGATAGGGGTGGCAGAGCAGCCACTCTGTTTCGCCCTCGAAGCGGTAAATCTGACAGAGCAGATAGTTGCCGGCGGGCACAGTCTCGTCGAAGATCACGCTGGAGTTGTTGAGGAAGTGATCTTGTTGCTCAGCGGAAATCGTCACAGCCTTGCTGCTGAGAACTTTCACAAAGGTGTCGCCCTGGTACAGCGCCCAACCAATTTCCGCATTCTGCGTGGCATCGGGCTCGAGTGTGTACTGCGCCACGACGGTGCCTCCCAGCGTAGCGGACTCCGAACGGTAGTGCAGGAAGGTCTCCTCCGAATCGTCGATGCAGCATTGCATGGCTGGCCGTATCTTCTCGCCGGGCACGGCGGGCTGCAGGTTGATGAAGGCTGCCTGATTGTACTTGTAAGACCTGTTGGCACCCGGGTTGGCGGCTGAGAGGGAGAAGTAGCCGTCGTAGCTGCCGCTCCAGCCCCAGTTGATATGTACGAGTCCGCTGGCATCGCATCCATCGATCAGGAAGAGATGGGCACTGGTATCCGAATCACCGCGATAGACCACAGGGCGATGGGCAGCCAACTCCCGGTAAATGATAGATGCCCAACGGATAGCGGTGTAGTTGTCACGATACAGACGACAGCAATTGGGGCTGTACTGGAACGTGGAGGCCATGAGCTCGGCGCTCACACTACCGCTGGAGTTGTCAACGCCATATCCCATTTGTATAGCCTGTCCGCAGTAGCGCATCAGCTCGGCCACCGCATCGACAGCATCCCCGCTCGCAGTACGGCTGTAGGTGTTCTGCATGAGGTCCCATTTGAAGGTGGTGGCGGGTAGTCCCTTGATGGTGTGCTCATCCACTTCATAACTGTCCAACGCGCCGCAGGTGGCAGGCCACTGCCAGTAGTACATGAGTTGCGCCATCGTCGTGGCCACGCAGCCTGCAAAACAGCGGTTGGCCGCGTTGTAGCCATCCTCGTAGTAGTCCACGTAGCTGCCATCGGGGCACCAGCTGTTATAGGGTTCATTCTGATTCCATTGGGTCATAATCATCGGGGCGATGGGCGTGACGGCAGGCTTATCCTCAGCCTGCTCAGCAGCCAGAGACATCGCTTCCAATTCCTCTATCTCACGGGCGTAGCCCTGAAGCCACCATCGCAGATTGGCCGGCATCGCAGCCGTGTCCAAATGCCCCTGATAGGAATAACCGAGAATGTCGGTGGCACGGTCGTCGCCGCTGACGATGACAAAGCCTCCATCGACAGCGTTGAAGATGTAGTACGGCTGGCTCTTCCCTTTCAGCTTAGCTGGCACAGAGGGCGCCATAGCATCGGCATCAGCTGCCACAAACCGCTTGCCGGGCATCAGCCGCTGAGCCTTCATCAAAGCTTCATTTTTCCCGATTCCATCGGCGTTTGTTGCGACGGAGATGACCACAGAGATCAGCAGGAGTAAAAGTCGTTTCATCATGATCTAAAAAAAGGGGTTCACGAACAGGTGTGCCGCACGCTGGTGTACGGCGACGGAGGCAAAGGTAGGCATTATCTTCTGAACTTTACCACAAAAAAAGTAAAAAGTGACGGCTCGGGCTGATTTATTTGACGTTTTATGCAGCGCGAACGCGGTTTTTTCCGTATATTTGCACCACAAAAACGCAACATAAACGCTTTTTCATGAAGAAAAGAATCCAATTCAGCCTGGTCTATCGCGATATGTGGCAGAGCTCAGGCAAGTTCCAGCCCCGCAAGGACCAGCTGGAGCGCATCGCGCCCGCAATCATCGACATGGGCGTCTTCGACCGCGTAGAAACCAATGGTGGTGCCTTCGAGCAGGTGAACCTGCTGGCGGGCGAGAACCCCAACGCTGCCGTGCGCGCCTTCTGTAAGCCCTTCAACGAGGTGGGCATCAAGACACACATGCTCGACCGCGGCCTCAACGCACTACGTATGTACCCCGTGCCCGACGACGTGCGCGAGCTGCAATATAAGGTGAAGCACGCCCAGGGCGTGGACATCCCCCGCATCTTCTGCGGCCTCAACGACGTGCGCAACATCATCCCCTCAGTGAAATGGGCAAAAGCAGCAGGCATGACGCCCCAGGCTACGCTCTGCATCACCACATCCCCCGTGCACACCGTCGAGTATTACCTGAACATCGCCGACCAGGTCATCGCCGCCGGCGCTGAGGAAATCTGCCTCAAGGATATGGCCGGCATCGGACAGCCCGCACTGCTGGGAGCACTCACCAAGGCCATCAAGACCAAGCACCCCGACATCATCATCCAGTACCACGGCCACAGCGGCCCCGGACTCTCCATGGCCAGCATCCTGGAGGTCTGCAACAATGGCGCCGACGTCATCGACACCGCCATCGAGCCCCTCAGCTGGGGTAAGGTGCACCCGGACATCATCAGCGTGCAGTCGATGCTGAAGAACGAGGGCTTCGAGGTGAAAGAGATAAACATGAATGCCTACATGCGGGCCCGCGCCCTCACGCAGGAGTTCATCGACGACTGGCTCGGATACTTCATCAACCCGGGCAACAAGCTCATGAGCTCGTTGCTGCTGGGCTGCGGTCTCCCCGGCGGCATGATGGGCTCTATGATGGCCGACCTCGCCGGCATCCACGGTGTCATCAACCAGACACTGAAAGCCAAGGGTGAGCCCGAACTCTCGCAGGATGACATCCTCGTGAAGCTCTTCGACGAGGTGGCCTATGTATGGCCGCGTGTGGGTTATCCACCACTCGTGACGCCCTTCTCGCAGTATGTCAAGAACATCGCCCTCATGAACCTGCTCACCATGGCGCAGGGCAAGGGCCGCTTTGTGATGATGGACGACTCGATGTGGGGCATGATTCTGGGCAAGAGCGGAAAGATTCCCGGCACCATCGACCCCGAACTCGTGGAGCTGGCCAAGAAGCAAGGCCGCGAATTCACCGATGCCGACCCCCACACGCTGCTGAAGAACGCCCTCCCCGACTTCATCAAGGAGATGGAGGAGAACGGATGGGACCGCGGACAGGACGACGAAGAGCTCTACGAGCTGGCCATGCACCCCGAACAGTACCGCAACTACAAGAGCGGACAGGCCAAGAAGAACTTCCTCGCCGACCTCGAGAAGGCCAAAGTGGCCAAGGCTCAGACGACGGCAGGTCCCAAGGTATCCTTGGAGGAGCTCAGCGCCTTCAAGCACGCCAAGGCCGACGCCATCGCGGCTCCCGAGAACGGACAGGTGCTCTATGAAATCAGCGGCGATGCCGGCGTGACACGCTGCATAGAACCCGCCATTGGCACCAAGTATAAGGAGGGCGACACCGTATGCTACCTGCAGACGCAGTACGGCCAGTTCGTGCCCCTCACTGCCCCCTTCACAGGAAGACTCGTAGATGTCACCGCCTTCCAGGGCAAGAAAGTCATCAAGGGCCAGGCCATCGCATGGCTTGAGCGCGAGGCATAAGCATCACAAGCCCCCTCACATCATGGCTATCGTAAAAGTAGTGAAGGGCTTGAAGCCCAAGTTCGGTAAGCATTGCTACCTGGCTGACGGCGCCGTCATCATCGGCGAAGTCACGCTGGGTGACGATGTCACCATCTGGCCTTGTGCTGTCCTGCGCGGCGACGTGCACTACATCAGCATCGGCAACCGCTCCAACATACAGGACAACTCCTGCGTGCACACCCTCAACGGCACGGCACCCGTCAACATCGGCGAGGATGTCACCGTGGGGCACAGCGTGACGCTGCATGGCTGCACCATCCTCGACGGTGCCCTCATCGGCATGGGAGCCACCGTGCTTGACCACGCCATCGTAGGCCGCGGCGCCATCGTAGCCGCCGGCGCGCTGGTGCTCTCAGGCACACACATCCCCGACGGTGAGCTGTGGGGCGGCGTGCCAGCGAAGTTCATCAAGCGCGTAGATCCCGAGCAGGCACAAGCCCTCAACAAGACCTACGCCGCACACTACATCGAGTACTCCGACTGGTACCGCGAGGCCGACCGAGACCCCGCCAACACGCAGAACATCCTCAACGGCGAGGACTACCAGTGAGTTTCCAATGCCGCCCGTTGCAGCGCGGCGGCGCGGAAGTCGAAAGCAAAGAATATTTAATGTATATCAGACAATGCCGCAGGCCAACCAAGGTCTGCGGCACTGCTTATGCCCCTGCAATAGCGCAGGCCACGGCATAAGCGGTGGTCCAGGCGGCCTGGAAATTGAAGCCGCCCGTGATGCCGTCGATGTCCAATACCTCGCCGGCGAAATAAAGATGGGGAATATGGCGGCTCTCCAAGGTGGAAGGGGACACACTCGTGAGGGCGATGCCGCCGCAGGTGACGAACTCATCCCGGAAGGCAGCACGGCCTGCCGTCTGATAGGTGTCGTTGGTGAGGGCATTGGCCAGGCGGTTCAGGTCTTTCTGTCCGAGGCTGTCCCAGCGGTCCTGCACACGCGAGGGCAGCGTCTTCGCCAGCAGATAGTCCCAGAGCCGGGCGGGAAGCTGGGCAGGACGCACGCTGTTGAGCTGCTTCTGGGGATGTCCAGCACGGAGATCCTGCAAGAGCTGCACGATCTCGGCGTCAGTGCGCGCTGTCCAGTTGATGCTCAGCGGCACCTGGTAAGCGCATTCGCTGAGGTGCCGGGCGGCATAGCTCGACAGCTTGAGGATGGCAGGACCGCTGACACCCCAATGCGTGATGAGCAGCGGACCGCCAGCACGCAGCTTGGTGCCGGGGAGCATCACGCTGACAGGGTCCACCACGGTGCCCATCAGCTCGCGGAAGGCTGGGTCGGCAATGCTGAGCGTGAACAGCGAGGGTACGGGCGGCACCACGTCATGCCCCGCGTCGGCCAGCCACAGCAGTCCCTCTGGACGCGGCGAACCGCCAGTGCAGACGGCGACGTAGTCATAACCCTGCAGGTCGCTGAGCGAGGCCACTCGTGAGCCCGTGGAGATGTGAACCTGATGGCGCCGCGCCTCACGCAGGAAGCAGTCTATGATGCTCTGCGAGTCCTGCGAGGCAGGGAAGACACAGTCATCATCCTGTGTCACCAAGGGCACACCATGCCGCTCAAACCAGGCGTAAGCGTCGGCAGGGCCGAACTGCTTAAAGAGGCGCTTCAGCAGACGATGGCCTCGCGGGTACACGGCCGAGAGATCCGCAACATGTTCAAAGGAGTTGGTGCAGTTGCAGCGACCGCCGCCCGAGACTTTCACCTTCGACAACACGTGTTGGCTGCGCTCCAAAATAGTCACATCTATATCTGGCGCCATCTCCTTCAGGTTGATGGCCAGGAAGAAACCGGCTGCGCCGCCACCTATGATTGCCGTTCGCTTCATGCTGTGGGAAAGGGAGAAAGAGAAGCGCTTGCCGGGGGCAAGCGCTTCTAAATGATGATTCTGAACAAAGTTGATTAGAATGCAAAGCCGAAGCCGAGGTTGACGCCATGGGTGCGTGACTTAAAGTCCTTACCGCCAACGACAGCAAAGTTCTGGATAGGTGTGAAGTCGATGTGATAAGCAGCTTCTACGAAGAAGGCCTCGCTGATAATCATCTTGAAACCAATCTGTCCGCCAAGCTGGAAGCGATTATAACGGGCATCGCCCATATCGTCCTTGGAATAGAGATTGATATTATCGACTCCCTTGATATCATAAGTTTCAACACCCAGCAGATTCAGACGCAAATTGATACCCACGTAGGGATTCAAAGCAAGGTTGTCGCCCAAACCAATGCTGTAACCGAAGTTAACAGGAATGTTCAGGGACAACAGGTGATCGTTAATTCGAACGCCAGCAGCTTTTTCAGTGTGAAGGCCGTACTTCAGGTTGCCTCCAACTTCGAGGAACAAGGGTACATTGTCACCACCGAGGCCAATGGAACGGAAATAGCCCAGCGTGAAGCCATTGATATACTCAGTCTCTACATTGTCGTAATTGGCAATCTGCCATGTGGGATTGTACTGGAGATAAAGACCGCCATAGTTGTTCACCTGTGCGGAGGCGGTGCCACTGACGAGGCAGAGCGCTGCTGCTGCCAAAAGATTCTTGACTTTCATTTTGTCGTTTTTAATTTGGTTAATAGATATGGTTAAAATTAACTTTACGTAAAATATTGCACAAAAGTAGCCCTTTTGTGCGAAACGAACAAGGAAAAACGGGAAAAAGTGTCATTTAACCCTTTATTTCGCGCTGACGAACAGCCTCGAAGAGGAGGATGGCGGCCGAAACGCTGACATTGAGGGAGTCGAGACGACCGAGCATGGGGATGCGGATGTGGGCATCGGCGGCCTGACGCCATTGGTCGGTGAGACCCGTGCTCTCGGTGCCCATGACGATGGCCGTGGGGCCGGTCATGTCGGTGTCATAGTAGAGATGGGAGTCCTGCAGCTGCGCGGTGAGAATCTGCACGCCGTGGGCCTTCAGGAAGCGGATGCAGTCCTCAGAGCTGCAAGCCACCGTGGGCACGGTGAAGCAGGCACCGATGGAGGCACGGATGAGGTTGGGGTTGTAGAGGTCGGTGAGGGGGTCGCAGACGATGACGGCGGTGGCACCGGCAGCGTCGGCCGAGCGCAACACAGCACCCAGGTTGCCGGGCTTCTCGACGGATTCGAGGACGATAAAAAGGGCCCCTCTCCCCGCTCCCCCCGTGGGGGGGAGGGCCGCACAGCTGATGTCTTCCAAGGTGAAATGTCTGGCCTTCACGATGGCAATGATGCCCTCGGTGCTGCCGCGGTAGGCGATGCGCTCATAGACATGAGGGGAGACGGTGAAGATGTTCTTTAATGAAGAATGAAGAGTGAAGAATGAAGAATGAGAGTTACTTTCAGGATTGGGAGGTAATTTTAATTCTTCATTCCGAGCGAAGCGAGATTCTTCATTCTTCAATTCTACGAACACACTCTCTATCTCATACCCCGCTTCCACGCAATGCTGCAGCTCGCGGCGACCTTCGACCACGAACAAGCCGCTCTTGCGGCGCTCCGAGGATTTCTCCTGGAGCGCCAGCAAGCGCTTGATCTTGGGGTTCTGAGTGCTACTTATATATTGGTCCTCACCACTCATATGATTTCTTTTTAACCACAGATTACACGGATTTAACAGATTAAAAGTCCTATGGATTTCAAATTTTATTCTATATTACACCGATTCCAGGCAGCACGCTACGCAGGTGCTGAATGACGGGATGGAAATAGCTCGCAAACAGGAGGGATTGCCTTTCGCATACAAATCTGTGAAATGAATAATCAAATTTTGACGATAATAGGAACAGAATCTGTTTAATCTGTGTAATCTGTGGTACTTCTTACTTGACCTCCCAGATGTCGTTGGTTTCAAGGAGCTCGGCGAAGGTGTGGTACTTCTTCTGAGCACTGACCTCTGCAATCTGCGCCGTGACGGCATCGTTGTAGGTGGGAGCCTCCACGTCGCGGATGACGCCGAGGGCGATGGGGAAGCCGTCGCCGTCGCCCATGAGGGCGAGCTTCAGCTGCAGCGTGTTGTCCTCACAGTGTGCATCGTGCACGAGGACATCATCCAGCGTGTAACCGTCCTTGCCGATTTCCACCACCTTCAGGCCGAAGCCCTGCTGCACGAGACCGAACTCGTTGTTCTCGCCGAAGACGAGCTTCTCGCCGTGGCGCACATAGATAGCGTTCTTCTTGCGCCCTTCCTTGTCATAGACGCTGTCATGGGTGCCGTTGTTGAAGATGACGCAGTTCTGCAGAATCTCGCAGACGCTGGCGCCCTTGTGGTCGTGGGCGGCCTTCAGCACCTCGATGGTGCCTGGGGCGTCGGTGGCCACGGCACGGGCAAAGAAGTGACCGCGGGCGCCGAAGCAGAGCTCAGCGGGGCGGAACGGGTCTTCCACGGTGCCGTAGGGGCTGCTCTTGCTGACGAAACCGCGAGGGCTCGTGGGCGAGTACTGTCCCTTCGTGAGACCGTAGATGCGGTTGTTCAGCAGGATCATGTTCAGGTCGATGTTCCTGCGGTTGGCGTGGATGAAGTGGTTACCGCCGATGGCAAGACCGTCGCCGTCGCCACTGACCTGCCATACGTCGAGGTCGGGATTCGTCACCTTAGCGCCCGTGGCGATAGCGGCAGCACGGCCGTGGATGGTGTTCATGCCGTAGGTGGCCATGTAGTGAGGCAGACGGCTGCTGCAACCGATACCACTGATGACGGCGACATTGTGCGGCGCCACACCAATCTCAGCGAGGGCCTTGTGCAAGGAGGCGAGGAAGAAATGATCTCCGCAGCCCGGACACCACCGCGGCTGCCCTTTCTTATAATCTTGTGCTGTAAACATATTCTTTTTTCTTTTTTGAACCACAGATTTCGCGGATTAAACAGATTTTATATCCTAATGATGAGAATTTATTATTATATTTCACAGATTTGAAACGGCATAACGTTCATATTTCAGAGATGGTTCACCAAAGTTTATCAATAAAGCGATTTCCATATTGGCCACACGAGCATAGTTGATAGCCTGCGAACGTTGGAAATCCTCAAGCTCGTGAACAGCCTTCAGCTCTACAATGATGGAATCATAACAGATGAAATCAGGAACAAACTCCGTCTTCAATTGTATGTTTCGGTATTCAGCATAGAGAGGTTCTTCACGAAGATAAGGAATATCCAAGCTTTTGAATTCTATCTCCAGTGCATCCTGATAGACTTTTTCGGAGAATCCACAACCAAAAAAACGGTGAACAGCCATGGCTGCACCTATTATTTTGTATGTTTCCTCTTTGTGAATGAACGTCTCCATATAAGATCCTTACATGATGCCAGATGCAATTGATAGCACTCGAAACCTGCGAAGCGTTTCGCACTTAATCTGAGAAATATTTAATCAAATTATTCAAAGAAAAAATCGGTGTAATCTGTGCAATCTGTGGTTCCTTATTATTTATTCATTATTGTTTTGAATGCTTCTACGAGTTCAGCGACCACGAAGGGCTGGCCTTTGACTTGGTTGAACTGGGCAGGGACGAAGCCATCTACCTTCATGCGGAGATAGGCGGCGAGCTGGCCCATGTTCTGTTCGGCCACCACAACCTTCGGGTACTTCTTCAGTACCTCTGCCGTGTTCGCGGGCAGCGGGTTGAGGTAGCGGAACTGTGCGAGGGCCACCTTCTTTCCGCTGGCGCGAAGTTCATCCATCGCAGCGTGGAGATGGCCGTAGGTGCTGCCGAAGCCCACGATGAGGAGGTCGGCATCGTCCTTGTCGCCCTCCACTTCGAGGTCGGGGACTTGTATCTTCGCTATCTTCTCAGCGCGCAGGCGCGTCATCAGGTCGTGGTTCTCAGGATTCGTGCTGATGGCACCCGTCTTGTTATCCTTCTCCAGTCCGCCGAGGATGTGCGTGAAGCCCTCGCGACCTGGAACAGCCCAATAGCGGGTGCCGTTCTCGGCGCGCATATAGGGTGTCCACTGGCCCTTCAGCTCTTCGGGCACATAAGGCGGGTTGATGTCGGGGTACTCCTCCAGCTTCGGGAGCTTGAAGGCGCCGCTGCCGTTGGCGATGAAGGCATCGGTGAGCAGCACGACGGGCGTCATGTGCTCCAGCGCCATCTTCGAGGCATCGTAGGCAGCGTCGAAGCAGTCGGTGGGCGAGAGGGCAGCGATGACGGGCATCGGGCTCTCGCCGTTGCGGCCGAAGAGGACTTGCAGCAAGTCCGTCTGCTCGGACTTCGTGGGCAGACCCGTGGCGGGACCGCCGCGCTGCACGTCGAGCACCACCAGTGGCAGCTCCATGATGACAGCCAAGTTCATGGCCTCGCTCTTCAGGCAGATGCCGGGACCGGAGGTGCTGGTGACGGCGAGGGCGCCTGCGAAGGAGGCTCCCACAGCGCTGGCACAGCCGGCAATCTCATCCTCGCACTGCACTGTCTTCACGCCGAGGCTCTTATGCTTGGAGAGCTCGTGGAGCACGTCTGTGGCAGGCGTGATGGGGTAGCTGCCCAGATAAAGCTGCAGACCAGCCTTCTCGGCAGCGGCGATGAAGCCGTAGGCCGTGGCCTTGTTGCCCGTGATGTCCATGTAGCGGCCGGGCACCTTCGTCTTCGACTCGATGCGATAGACGTTCATGGCTGAGGAGTGCGTGTTGTGACCATAGTCGTAGCCCGCCTGGATGACCTTGATGTTAGCCTCGGCAATGGCCGGCTTCTTGGCAAACTTCTCGCGCAGGAAGCTGAAGGCCACGTCCAGATCGCGGCTGAAAAGCCAGCAGACGAGACCGAGAGCGAACATGTTGCGGCACTTGAGGACGCTCTTTACATCCATCCCCGTGTCCGCAAGGGCATCCTTCACCATCGTGGTGAGGGGACACGCGATGACGCGGTCGGGATTAACGCCCATCTCAGCGATGTAATCGGGGGTTTTGAACTCCGCCTTCTCCAGATCCTTAGGACCGAAGGCGTCGGTGTCGATGATGATGGTGGCGTTGGGCTTGGCGTAGCGCAGCTGCGTCTTGAAGGCAGCGGCGTTCATGGCCACAAGCACGTCGCACAGGTCACCCGGCGTATAGACCTTGCCGGCACCGATGTGCACCTGGAAACCTGAGACACCCGTCAGCGAGCCCTGCGGGGCGCGGATGTCTGCGGGGTAGTCGGGGAAGGTGGAGATACTGTTACCCACGGTGGCTGACACCGTGGAGAAGATGTTGCCGGCGAGCTGCATTCCGTCGCCGCTGTCGCCAGAGAAGCGGACCACCACTTGCTCCAGCTCTTGAATGTGTAAACTATCTGCCATTATTTTAGTTTAAAGTGTAAAGTTTAAAGTTCAAAGTTCAAAGTTCAAAGTTTAAAGTTCAAAGTTTAAAGTTCAAAGTTCAAAGACGGGTGTTTGGTGTTGAATATATTTCTTAAAAATCGCGCAAAAGTACACATTATTTATGATACGTGCGCGAGGATGCTTACAAAATATCTTTCAGATGCCGCATTTTAATGACAAAAAGCAAAAAACTTTACCGTTTCAGTCACTAAGAAAGAACTTTTTGCTATCTTTGCCGCGCAATCGCAGAAAAAAGCTTAAAAACACACATGATATGATCAAAAACATCACCGCAGGCATCCGCTACATCGGCGTCGATGATCCTGAACAGCACTTATTTGAAAGCCAGTACCACACGCCCGACGGCATGTGCTATAACTCTTTTGTCATCCTCGATGAGAAGGTGGCCATCATGGACACCAGCGACAGCCGCACCCTCGAAGCCTGGAAGGCCAACTTGAAAGAAGCCCTCGCAGGCCGACAGCCCGACTATCTCATCGTGCAGCATCTGGAGCCGGACCACGCCAGCGGCATCGCCGAGGTCTGCGCCCTCTATCCCACGCTGCAGGTGGTCTGCTCCGCTAAGGCCAAGCAGATGATGCCACAATATATGACCCTCTCGGGAGCAGAAGAGGGGGCCATCATCACCGTCAAGGAGGGCGACACGCTCTCGCTGGGGCGCCACACGCTGCAGTTTATCATGGCGCCGATGGTGCACTGGCCCGAGGTAATGGTCACCTATGATGCCACCGACAAAGTGCTCTTTTCCGCCGATGGATTCGGCAAATTTGGCGTCTATGACGCAGATGCCGACGATTGGGCATGTGAGGCTCGCCGCTACTACTTTAATATATGTGGCAAGTATGGCACACCCGTCAGCACGCTGCTCAAGAAAGCCGCCGCCCTCGACATCCAAAAGATCCTGCCCCTGCACGGTCCCGTGCTCGAGGGCGAGAAGCTTGCCGAGGCCGTGCGCCTCTACACCATCTGGAGCGCTTACGACGTAGAGACCGAGGGCGTCTTCATCGCTCACGCCAGCATCCACGGTAATACCGCCGCTGCCGCCGAGCGCCTCGTGGAGATTCTCAAGGCCAAGGGCTGCCCGAAGGTGGCTATCAGCGACCTCTGCCGCGATGACCTAGGCGAAGCCATCGAGGATGCCTTCCGCTACGGCAAGATGATTTGCATGGCCAGCAGCTACGATGCCGGTGTCTTCCCCCCGATGTACGACTTCCTGCACCATCTGGACATCAAGGCCTACCAGCGCCGCCGCGTTGGTCTCGTGGAGAACGGTTCGTGGGCACCCAGTGCCGCCAAGACCATGCGCCCGATGCTCGAAGGGATGAAGCAGGTGGAGATCGTGGAACCCATTGTCACCCTGCGCGGCAAGATGAAAGACGAGGACCTCGCACAACTCGAAGCCCTCGCTGATGCGATCTTAGCGTGACAGTTCCCTGGCCTAACGAATATTTTCCATGCTCTCCCCCACCGCCATAGTCCTCCTCCGTGAATCCATAGAAGCATCTATTGGTAGGAAGCTACGGACGCCCAAGGATTTCGACATCCTCGCCGAGAGCATCTTCAAGAAGCTTCATCAGCACATCAGTCCAACCACACTCAAGCGACTGTGGGGGTATCTGCATGACACATCCTCTTCGCCCCGTCCATCTACCCTCGACCTCCTCGCCCAATTCATCGACTATCCCTCCTTCGCAGACTTCTATGCCGACATCACCCCCGCACCATCCCTCGAGCGAAGCGAGGCTCCCTCCCAGACGGGAGGGCGGGGAGCGGGTCTCCCTACCCCGTCGCCGAACGAGGCCCCATCTCCTGACGAGGCTGCCGTGCCCGAGGGGCCACCCTCGGGAATCCCCTCACCCCCTAAGAAGAAACATTTTTCACTTTTCATTCTTTCACTTTTCCTTCTTTCGCTCTTTCTTCTTCTCATCGCTATCCCCTTCGTCATTCGCGGTCTCCATTCCCCACAACCCGACATCCTGCATCGGGGCACTAAGTTCACCTGCCAAGAAGACTACCTCAAGCTCTTCGATGTAGCGCTCGACGAGTACACCCCATACTGGATTCAACACCCCAAGTATCCTTATATCTACTTTTGGGCTCCCGAATATCACCATCATGTCTGGCATAACGAAGGCGACCCCACTCGTCTGATGCCCACCATCACCACCTACTACCACCCCGACGATTATCCTACCGACTCGGCCTCCCTCGCTAAATTAGCCCAGTACAACAAAGAGCGCTACACCAACGCCCTACGCAATAGGTCTGTGCTCATCACATTCATGAAAAACCTCTTCGACACCACCTTCGTCTATCTCGGCGTCTATCGCTTAGCCCCTCAGTCCGATAGCACCCGCCAAATCTGGGAGCGTGCCCAGGACGACCTGGACATCAACCACCTCGAATACCTCGAGGAGTATCATGAGTGATAAAGAATCATTAAAGAAGCCCATTTATCACAATTTGTGGCAGATTTAAGCCCAGATTTACGTCAGTTTTACGTTCAAAAAGCGATTTGGACCAATTGGACCAACTTTTGGACTGATTTTACCCTTGTTTCTTTCCGCCTTTTACCGTACCTTTGCGCCCGCAATAGGTCCGGAAAGGACAAAATGAGACTAAAATCAATGTCAAACTAAAAAAATCAGCCCACGATGGTACGGCTTTCACGAAAGTTTCCTAACTTTGCAGCGTCGATGAGGTAAAAGCCATCGATCGCAAAGCGAGGAGCATCATGCTTCGTTCCACTGGTAAACCTGGAAAATTTACTCACGTGATAGGAACAAAGTCTGAGAGGCGTCCTCCTATGATGTTATAGGTGTACCCTGCCCAACCCTCGCAGGCATACCCTATTAATTATAGGTGTGGGCTGATTTCATTCTTTTTATCACAGGTAATTCCAGGACCTTCCAGTAGAAGAATGCTGAAAGGCCCACACTGCTGTGTACAAATTCTGAAAAGAAACAAACTAATTAAAACTCATACCTTCATGAAAAAGATTCTATTTCTATTTATGATGTGCGCACTGCTACCGTTGACAGCAGGGGCACAAACTCCCACGGATGACACGTTTACGGTGAGTGACTTGGCGACAAATCCCGCTGGAACTTATTTCGATGTGGGAGTTGATGGTTCACGTCTTTATTCAGCTTATAATTTGGATTTGTTCCTGCCGACAGGAATCAGTGTGGCTTTGGATGTAAATACAAAGCCAAAAGTGCAGATGCTCAAGACTGCTGCAGCTGTATATCCCGCAACCGTAACTCCTGTATGGGATGATGAATTGGAGGATTACAAGGATGTAACAACATATTCACATTCGCTTAGTTGCAGTCAACCGACTACAAACCAACTTCGTGTAGCATGCCATTCTAACATCAACGAAGACTTTACAAAGAATTCTGGCAAACTCTTCAGGGTCTATGTTAGCATAGACAACGATGCGCTTACCTCCAGCTTCTCTCCCAAGCCCATCGTGAAGCTGTCAGGCCTGAACTTGACCACTTCGGCGGCTGTGAAGTATGTGCCTGCTGATTTCGCCTGCCGTCCGTTCACGACAGGCATCCCCACTTCGCGCACGCTGCCTGTCAATGTCTCAGCGGCCAACAAGGTCGGGACGTTGATTCTGCCGTTCGATGCCGAGCTGCCCAGCGGACTGAAGGCATATACATGCAACAGCCTTGACGGTGACCTGTTGACGCTGACACCTGCTGCAAGCATTGAAGCCTGCACGCCCTATATCGTCTATGCCGAGAACGGTTATTCCGGCAACCTCTCCGGCACCGCCGAACTCTCTGACGCCAACAACGTCACCGACATCTTCGCCGACGGTTACCTCACAGGTGTTCTCACCGGCACCACCGTCAACACCGGCTACATCCTCCAGAAACAAGGCTCCGTCCCCATGTTCTACGATGCCGAGGATGTCAACTTCAGCCTCCCCGCCGGCCGCTGCTACCTCACCCCTCCCCCCTCCAGCGTCAAAGCCTTCGCCTTCAACTTCGACGATGCCGTTGGCATTGCAGAACAATTGTCCAATTGTAAATTGTCCAATTGTCAAATGTTCGACCTCTCTGGTCGAAAAGTCCTCTCTCCCTCACGCGGCATATATATACAAGGTACGCGTAAGGTAGTTGTTAAGTAAAATGTATTAATCATCATAAGTCATTTACCAAATATGGATCAAAATACTTTATCACTCAAAACTATTACAGACTTTTCCATCTTTGGAGAGTACAAAAACGATGAGGACAGACTGACAGCAGCTTTGCTTCAGGTCTTACATTACGGAGGTCACTCTTTGATTGCAAACCTCTTTGGCGACATCTTAGACTTGCCAAGCAATGAAGTCAATGTTATCCCTCAATCTTTTCAGGGCGACTCACGTCCTGATGGAGAGATAACATGTGATTGCCATTATCAGATATTCATAGAGAGTAAAATAATTCCAAATGCTATTAGAGAAGACCAATTACAGAATCATTGTAAATTAGCTAATCCCAGTAATGGTCAATATCTCTTATACCTGACTCCTGACAATGCGAAGCCGCAAAGGCTTGAAATGCTAAGCGGTTTAGTAGAATGGATGAGTTGGGACCAGGTTTCGGATGTGCTTCAATCGTTGTTACCTACGCTGACTGATGAGCTGCTCAAATTCTTGATACGTCAACTGATCATGCTGATTGCACATATTCTGAAAAAGAAAGTTAAGACGAAAAAGAAAGCAACAGCTCAAGAGGCAAGCGACGCAAATAAAACACATCAAATTGAGCCAGCTGATAACAATGTTATCATTGTTGGCGGACATTGGGGTGAGAACATCGCTTTAAAGTACAACTTCTATTCTTGTCAGCCTAATCGTTTCTTTTATGACGCTCGTTATATGGCTTTCTATCATCAAAATAGGATTAAGGAATTGTTCCGAATTGTAGATAAGCCAATAGAAAGCACAGATATTAAAAAATGTCCTAAGATATCACCGTCATATTTTATAGATGCCGAGCCTGGTTATATGCCTCAGCAACGGAAACTGTTCTTGTTGGAGCACATACACACGTTTGATCCGACCATCCAAAACGACAAGGTAGATAAGAACGGGAATTCATGCGCATTTATCCAGCGTCAAACATATACAAGCTATGATAGGATCATGGCAGCCACTAAGACTTCTGAACTATAAACTTCTAAAACTATACAACTATGAAACCTAAACATCTTATTCTTACCCTGCTGGCACTTTTAACCAGCATCACCGCATCGGCCCTTGAATGGGCTGATGCTAATGGAACCGTGTGGAACTTTAACATTTCTGGGAATAATGCCACTTTGTGTAAAGGTTGGCAAGTTTCTTGCATTAGTGGTACTATCCCCAACGACCTGACAATCCCGGCTATTGTTTATAACGGAAGCTCCCCCTACACCGTCACGTCCATTGGAGAATGTGCGTTCTATAACTGCTCCAGCCTCACATCCATCACCATCCCTGAGGGTGTCACGTCCATTGGAGGCTACGCGTTCTATGGCTGCTCCAGCCTCACATCCATCACCATCCCTGAGGGTGTCACGTCCATTGGAGGCTACGCGTTCTCTGGCTGCTCCAGCCTCACAACCATCAACATCCCTGAGGGGGTCACGTCCATTGGAGGCTCTGCGTTCTCTGGCTGCTCCAGCCTCACAACCATCAACATCCCTGAGGGGGTCACGTCCATTGGAAGCGACGCGTTCTATGGTTGCTCCAGCCTCACAACCATCAACATCCCTGAGGGGGTCACGTCCATTGGAAGCGACGCGTTCTATGGTTGCTCCAGCCTCACATCCATCAACATCCCCGACGGGGTCACGTCCATTGGAGACTGGGCGTTCTCGGGTGTTGAAATGGTGAATATTGCAGCACAGACCCCTCCGGCGATTAGCGGCTCCTTAGGCGATAATTATACTGTATTTGTAGTGCCTGCCAGCGCCAAAGCTGCCTATCGGGCTGCTGAAAACTGGTCAGGCTTTGCTACCAGAATCATTGGAGCATCTGAGTGGAATGATGCTACGGTGAATGTAACGGCCAGAGATGACGGATCGGGTATTCAGACGGTCATAGGCGAAGCAAATGTGGAGGATGTCTATTCGCTGAAAGTCAATGGCACCATCAATGGCTATGACTTCATGATACTTCGACAGAAGATGCCGGCGCTGCGCTATCTGGATCTGAGCGGTGCCACCATCGTAGCGAACGACTATCAGTACTACACAGGATATCATTCCGAAGACAATATCATCGGTGCCTTAGCGTTTTATCAGACAAACTTGCGTTCTTTCAAGTCACCAAGTGGCACGACGTGTATCGGGCGATATGCTTTTTCTGAATGCAAAAACCTGAAAGAGGTGATTCTGAATGAAGGATTGTTGACTATTGGATGGAGTGGATTCAATTTTTGTTCTACATTGGGAACGATACAATTCCCAGAATCCCTCACTGAAATTGGTTCTTACTGCTTCACGAATACGTCTTTGAAGACAGTTACGCTCCCGAAGAATCTGAAAACGATAGGAGCATCTGCTTTCAAGCCTTGCTACTCCCTCACCTCCATCGAATTCCCCGAAGGCATTGAGTCAATAGGTAGTGGTGCCTTTACCGGTTGTTCATCCATCAAATCCGTCACCGTGAAGACCCCCGTTCCCCTCACCATCTCCGATGACACCTTCCCGACACAGATTAATGCGGCCACACTCTATGTTCCCGAGCTGGCAACCAGCAAGGAGAAGTACTACTGGGCTAACGGATGGAGCGGATTCCTGAAGCATGATGAATATAGCCCGAAGTATGACTCGTTCTATCTGACGGAGGACTATGAGGTAGGCGACGGCAAGGACCAGTTCCACGGCGTGGATGAAGACACGGCTCCCAACGCCGATCTGCGTCCCCAGAGCGGATTCATCAAGGAGGGCGAAGAGGATGTGCAGAACCTCGGCGATGTGGACCAGGACATCACGGGCAACGGCACTGGCGCCAGCATCATCGCCAAGGATGATGGCGAGAACACTGGGAACCTCGACATCAACAACCTGAACGTCAAGGTCAGCGTGAGTGCCAACACATGGTATTTCTTCTGCTTCCCATACGACGTGAAGGTGAACGAATGCAGCTATCCCGGCGACTACGTCTGGAAGGAATACCAGGGTCTGCTTCGTGCAACGACGGGTAAGGGATGGAAGACCGTGGAAGGTAATATGCTGAAAGCTTTCGAAGGCTATGCTTTCCGTACGACGAGAGCTGGAAAACTAACCATCACTTTCCACCATCCCCGCTTTGGCGGCAACCGTGCCAAGGAGCTTGCAGCCTACGTCTGCGAGAACATTCAGAATGCCAGCTGGAACTTCGTGGGTAACCCCTACTCCTGCTACTATGACTTCCAGGAGTCGGATTTCACAGCCCCCATCACCGTGTGGAACGGCAGCACCTACACCGCCTACACCCCTGGCGACGACGACTACCACCTGCGTCCCTACGAGGCCTTCTTCGTGCAGAAGCCCAGCGGCACCGACCTCATCGGTTTCAACGAGGAACGACGCGAGACCTACCAGCAGAGCCAGAAGAAGAACGCCGCACAGGCTAAGGCTCGCCGTGAACGCGGTCTGAACCCGGAGCGACTGCTCATGAACCTCTACATCAGCGACAACGACACCGCAATCATTGACCGCACCCGCGTGGTGCTGAACGAACGTGCACAGCACGCCTACGAGCTGGAGCATGATGCCGCCAAATTCCTCTCCACGGATGCGGCGGCTCAGCTCTACTCCGTGGATGGCACGACACAGTTTGCCATCAACGAACGTCCGTCGGCCGGCGACATCCGCCTGGGCTACGTAGCTCAGAAAGCCGGTCGCCTCAGCATCGGAGCCGAACGCATGGATCAGCCGATGGTGCTCGTAGATACTCAGTTAGGAACCACCTTCGACCTCAGCCTGGGAACCTATGACTTCGACACACAGGCCGGTACGTTCGACGGACGCTTCCTGCTGCGTGCTGCTGGCGATCAGACGGGTCTGACAGCCCTGCGCAAGCAGACAGGAGCTGTCATCGGCACACAGCAGGGTGGCATAGCCATCGGTGGTGCCGAGGGCAAGACCACCAATGTCTATACCATCGGTGGCGCTCAGGCAGCACAACACATCGGCAATGGCTTCATCGCCCTGAAGAGCGGTGTATATGTAGTCTGCGTGGATGGCGCAAGTGCAAAAGTCTCTGTGAAGTAGAAGTCCGTTTAACGTTTAAGTTTTGACGTTTAAAGACCCTGCTAATGAAGAACCTACGATACCTCCTCTCTGGCTTGCTACTGCTCCTTGTGAGCAGTATGCAGGCACAGAGCTTGGTGGACGATGGCGACGACCCACCCGAGCCTTGGCTGAAGTACAAGGTGAAGGTGACCGCCGCCAGTTCCACCTCCTGCAATGTCAGTGGCACAGGGCAGTATGTGACAGGAACGGTTGTGACCATCGGCAGTTCGGCGAAATCTACAGATTACGTCTTCAGTCACTGGACCCTGAATGGCGTCCGGATAGAACAACCTGCTACCTTCACCTATACCATCGGCAGTGAGAACGCAGCCTTCGTGGCGCATTACAATTTTACACCCGAAGACCCGCAGGATCCTGTGACCATCAACAAGCATCGCCTGTATCTCGTCTGTTCATCGGAAGGAGCTTGCAGCTTCAACCGCACCAGCGGCGAGAAAGTGGACTACGACACCTATGTCAGCCTCAACGCCTACCCCAGTCAGGGCTATGTCTTCAAAGGGTGGTACAACGGAGAGACTCAAGTTAGTGATGTGGTTTCGTTCAACTACCTGATGCCTAACGAGAACACCACCCTCACCGCCCGCTTCGTCTATGACCCTGCCGATCCCGCCGATCCGTCCTCCCCGGAAGGTGCGAACCCGCAAACCCTGCAGACTGGTGACGCCAATGGTGACGGCAGCGTGGATGTGACGGACGCCGTGGCAGTCATCAATGCGTATCTGACAAGTGACCAAAGTGGCATCAATGCAGGAGTAGCCGATGTGAACCATGACAGCGTCATAGACATCACTGACGCTGTGGCCATCATCAATTTGTATTTAAACAGCCAATAAAAGACCCACCCCACCTCCCATGGAGTGAGAGACTTTCAAAGCAAATAGAAATCCTATAAATAAAGATAAACAAGATGAGTATTGAACAAAAGAAACCATACAACGAGCCCTGCCTGACGGTGCTGCGCACGGCACCGATGCAGATGCTCGCTGTCAGCGGAGACCCTGAGTTGCGCAAGACCTCTGACAAAGCAGATACCAACTGCGATGCTCTCTCCAAAGAGAATTCCATCGACTTCGAATGGTAGGACACCACTACCCTTCATGTTTAGAAATCCAGCAGGCTGCATCAGATGCAGCCTGCTGAAGTTTCATGGATGTTTTGACGAGAAAATTCCCTCATTCCCTCAAACTTGCTGGATATCAAGCCGCAGGGGCTGAGAGAAAGCTGAGGGAATGAGGGAAAGGGGGTACGCAAAGGGTCAGCATGGGCGAAAGTTAACGGAAGTATATTTGCTTTGGTTGACTACTGCGAACATCGAATGGAGGACAAGGGGTGCACAAGAATTAAATATTTCTTAACAAAAAAACATCGCACACCGCACTAAGTATTTTCCAGCCTGCTGCATCATGCGATGCAATCTGCTGTGCTTACACTGTAGCGCTCAGAAATTTCCCTATAAGTATGCTGTCCGAAGGGTGCAGGGTTTTGGACAGAACCCTGCACCCTTTTCGCGAAAATCCTGCAGGGTTCGGAAAGGGGGCTCTATACTCCCCTCAGTGTACCCTCTATAGTGTCTGCGCGTAGTCTCTATAGAGGGTAAGGCGAGGGAGTAGTAGTGTCTTACAACTGGTCGCTGCGCTCAAAATCAAAGCAAAAGTTAATTCAACGCTAACGATAACCTTAACCTTAACGTTTTAAGAAGGCTTAATTATACTCTGCTTCTCCCTCAGCTACAGTAGATATAGCCGTTTCGCCAAGGACTGGATAGGGCTGATGCCTGAGGTAAGGACCCAGATGTCTGATATAATATGTAAGGCAGCCATACCCTTCAAGGCGAGGGGTATGGCTGCTGGGGTTCAACGGTTTCTCACGCGATGTGGCCAACCGCATCTATGCGCCTTCGTACATCAGTCTGCACAGCGCCTTAGCGTGACAGTTCCTGAGACGGATCTTTCTTGTTGATGATATATTCGTAGGCCTTCTTCGGCTTATAGCGCTTGTCGAAGGGCAGCGGATAGTTGCGCTCGCCCAACCAGGAATCACGGTCGCTGAGGTTCCAGAACGTAACATTATCGACCACATCAGCATACTTGCGCAAGACGCGGAATACGCGAGCGTACTGGTCTGCAAGTGCCTGGTCAACGGAATCCGTGACTTGACCGCCGTCGCGACTGAACTGCAAGGCACCACCCATCTCGCGGTTGACACGGATGTCGAGCTCCGTGACGTGGATATGCTTCACCACCTTCTTGAAGCGGTCAAGGGCAGCGTCCATCTCGGCCTCGGTAGGACCATAGATATTGTAGTGTCCCTGCATACCAATACCATCAATGGGCACGCCGTTGGCCTTCATCTTCGCCACCATATCCGCGATGCGGCAGCTCTTGACGGAGTCACATTCATTATAGTCATTATAGAACAAGAGTGCCTTGGGGTCGGCCTCGCGGGCATATTCGAATGCCTTGGCGATGAACTCGTCACCGGCAATTTTGTAAAGCGGGGACTGGCGATAGGGCACCTCGGCACGGGGGTCGTCGGTGATGGCCTCGTTGACAACATCCCAGCAATACACGATGTCCTTGTAGCGCGTCACAATGGCCTGGATGTGCGCCTTCATGCGACGGAAGAGTTCCTCCTTGGACACAGGCTTCCCGTTGGCATCCTGATACATCCAGCGGCCGATTTGGTTGTGCCACATCAGACAATGGCCACGCAAGGGGATGTTGTTGGCACGACAGAAGTCGGCGATACGATCGGCACGACGCCAGTCGAACTTACCCTCGGCAGGCTCCGTAGGCTGTGGTTTCATGTCATTCTCAGCAGTAATGCTGTTGAAGTTCTGACGGATAAGATCCTGTTGCTCAGCGTTCGAGATGTTACGTTGATTCACAGAGACGCCGATGGTGAAGAACTCTTTGTAGGCATCTTTCAAGCCCTGGGCCTGGATGCTCATGCTGCCCATAACGAGCAACAGTAAAGACCATACTTTACGTTTCATGCGCACAAAAGAAGTAGGTTTTAAATACCATATTTCGCGTTTTATGAGCACAAAAGTAGAAATAAATCACGTTACGAACAAAAAATTTCGACAGAATGTACTGTTTATGCCGGAAAAACATTACTTTTGTACCCGAAAGACAAAAAACGCGGTTCTATGCCGCACAATATTCACCTCTTAAAACCATCTCTGAAGACTATGAAAAAGTATGTTTGCGACCCTTGTGGTTACGTTTATGATCCCGAACTGGGCGATCCCGACAACGGCATCGCTCCCGGCACCGCTTTCGAAGACCTCCCCGAGGATTGGGTTTGCCCCATCTGTGGCGTGGGCAAGGAAGACTTCAGCGCGGAAGACTAAAGGACAAGTTAACGGGTTGACAAGTTGACAAGTTAACGGGTTGACAAGTTGACAAGTTAACGGGTTGACAAGTTAACGTGTTAACATGTTAACGTGTTAACGTGTTTACATGAAGGTCTTGTCGTTTGACGAAGGTTTTAGCCGCATGGCAGCCCTCTGCAGCGTGAGCGAACATTGCGAAAGCGAGATTCGCGAGAAACTGCAGAAGGTTGGCATGTGTGATGCCGACATCGTACGTATCATTGATGCGCTCTATGATGCCGGCTATCTTGACACAGCCCGCTACTGCCGCGCTTTCGCGCGCGACAAACTGCGCTTTGCCCATTGGGGACGGGTCAAGATCCAACAGGCCCTTCGCATGAAAGGGTTGCCCGAAAGCGACGTCCGAAAGGCCCTCAGCGCCCTCGACGAGGAGCTGGGCGACGAGTACCGCAGCATCCTGAAGGAAGCGCTGGAACAGAAGGCTCGTTCACTGGGAATGCATCTGACAGATGGGTGCGACGAGGAGGCTGAATGGGCGGCTGAGGAAGAGGACGAGGAAGAGGGCTGTGTTACGAGCGAACGCTATGCCCGACGCCAGAAACTCATCCGCTTCGCTGCCAGCCGCGGATTCACAATGGACGAAATCCTCAGCTTATTGTCATAACACCGCTTTAACCATACGCGGGCGGGAGAACTGATCATCACGTACTTCCACATCATGGTAGCCCGCATCTATAAAGAGCTGACGTGTGGCGCCGGCCAATGCTGTGTTGACCTCCATCAACACCGGGGTGCCAGGGAGCAGACACCGCTGCCCGATGGCTGCAATGGCACGATAGAAGCGCAGCGGATCGTCATCGGGAACAAAAAGAGCCAACGAGGGCTCATGGTCGAGAACGGTGGGCGACATCTCTGAAGCCTCACAATCACGGACATAGGGAGGGTTGGAGACGAGGAGGGTGAAGCCCCTCTCTAACTCCCTCCATGGGGGGGAGGACTCGGCGTCCTCTGAAAGGATATTGTATTCGAGGAAATCTACGTTGGAGGCGTTGAGGGAGCGGGCATTGTCGCGAGCGATGGAGAGAGCTGCATCGCTGATATCGACGCCTACGACATGAGCCTGCGGAAAAGCCAGTGCGAGGCTGATGGCAATGCAGCCACTGCCGGTGCAGAGGTCGAGGAGGGTTGTCCCCTGAAGGGGACGGTTGAGGGATAAGGGTTGAGGGTTGAGGGTATTCAACTCATCTATGGCCCAGCGGGTTAGCTCTTCTGTTTCAGGGCGTGGGATGAGGACATCTGGGGTGACACGGAAGCGGTGGCCACAGAAATAGGCATAGCCCAAGACATGCTGCACAGGTTCACCCGTGAGGAGTCGTTCTGCAATTTTTTTGAATTCTGCGCGGTCACGTGAAGATAATGTCGTATCTTTGCCGAGCAAAAGGTCGGTTTGGGAGAGGCCGAAGCGCTCTTCCATCACCATGCGCACGATGGCACGGGCTTCGCCCGCTCCATGCAGAGGTGTCAATGCAGCTATGAGTTCGCGATGATTCATGGCGCAAAGGTAGCGGTATTTTACGATTTGACAATTTACAATTTACAATTTATGCACGATCAAGACGAAAAATATATGCGGCGATGCCTGCAGCTGGCTCGCCACGGGGCTTTCACAACAGCACCGAACCCAATGGTGGGAGCGGTGATCGTACACGAAGGCCGCATCATCGGCGAAGGCTGGCACCGGCGTTATGGCGGTCCCCACGCCGAAGTCAACGCGGTGCGTTCTGTGCGACCCGAGGACGAGGCGCTACTGCCCCACTCCACCATCTACGTAAGTCTGGAGCCATGCTCGCATTGGGGCAAGACGCCGCCATGCGCTGAGCTACTGGTGGAGAAAGGCTTCCGACGCGTAGTGGTAGGCTGCTTAGACCCCAATGAGAAAGTGGCAGGACGCGGCATTACACGCCTGAGGGAGGCGGGGGCTGAGGTCGTCGTGGGCGTGCTGGAGGACGAATGCCGATGGTTAAACCGTAAGTTCATGACTTTCCATGCGTTGCGCCGTCCCTACATCACCCTGAAATGGGCAGAGAGTGCCGACGGGTTCATCGACCGCCATCGCGAAAGCCGTGAGAAGGACGGGGATGCCGTAAAGTTCTCCACGCCATGGACACAGATGCTGGTACACCGCCTGCGAGCGCTGCACGAAGCCATCCTCGTGGGACGGCGCACCTGGGAGCTGGATCAGCCGAGCCTGACGACAAGGCTGTGGCCGGGGAAGAGCCCGGAAAAGCTTGTACTTTCTGCAAGCGGCTTGCCGCTTGCAGAAAGCATCAAGCCTTTCCAATCCATCTTAGTCGAAGGCGGTGCACAAACCCTGCAATCTTTCATCGATGCCGACCTGTGGGACGAGGTGTTCATCGAGCGTTCAGAGATCGTGCTGAACGACGGCATAAAGGCCCCCAAAATGAAAACAGACCCTAAAGGGCGCCCCGTTCACGTTAATTTTGCCTAATAACTACGCCGCGCAAGCATTTTTCAGAGCCTTAGATTTCGTTACTTATATAATAATGTGTAATTTTGCGCCGTTTTTACGAAAGGCAATATGAATAAGTATCAAAATATCCTTGTCAAAGGGCTTCTTTTGTCCCTGCTCATCACCTCTTTCATGGCTTGTTCCAAAAAAGATGAAGAGACCGAAGAACCCAATGATTATTGTTACATTGACGACATCACACTGGGAACGCTCACCCGCTACGAGTATTCTACCAACGAAGCCAGCGAGACAGAGACCACGACCATCACTTATTCCGGTGCTTACTATCCCATAGCCATCAACCAGCTCACGGGCACCATCACCAACACCACACCGCTGCTGCAGAACACAGACCGCACCATCGTGCCCCTCACCATCGAGGGCGAAGGCAACGCCTACTACCGCAAGCAGAGCGAAGAGGATGGGTGGATGGAGTTCACCGACGGCGACGTCTTGGACTTCACGGAGCCCATCGTGTTCCGTATTGTCGCCACCAACGGCGGAAGCTCACGGGATTACACAATGTCGCTCACCGTTCGCGACAACAACCCCGAAGCCTACACATGGGAGCAGATGATGCCCAAGGAGGGTGTCGCCAACCCTTTGGAAGGCCGTGCCCAGCGCAAGGCTGTTGCCCGCCATGACGGCCTCGCCATCGTGAGCACCGACACCAACGGCAACATCTTCCTGACCACTACCGCCTCAACGCAGAACCCGACATGGACCGATGCCGCCTGCACAGGAGCTGCCGGTGCCGACGTGACGAGCCTTCAGTCCTACAATGGCAAACTGTGGATGAGCACCACGACAGGCACACTCCTGCAGTCCGAGGATGGAAGAGCCTGGTCTTCCGTCGGACAGAGCCAGGTGCAAAGCGTGAAGCTGCTGGCTGCATCGGAGAAAGCACTCTACGCCTTAGTGAACGGCAGTGACATCTGCTCTACCACGGACGGAACGACATGGGACATCATCAACCTCGATGGCGAGGAAAGCCTCTTCCCCACCGACGACTTTGCCAGCGTGGCCTTCACCAAGGCCAAGGGCACCTCGCGCGTACTGCTGGTCGGACAGGCATCCTCGGCATCTGCCGTCTGGAACCTGATTGTCGATGACGACGAACCTTGGGCTTATTACGCCAACCCCTCCGGCTACGCCCTCCCCTGGTCCAGCATCCAGGGAAAGAGTCTCGTCAGTTACTCCAGCACGAAAAAGCAGATCAACGGGGAAGAAACACCTCGAATCATCGCCATCGGCAAATCGGCCACCACCTACTATTCGACAGATCAAGGCTATACCTGGCACGAATACACCTATCTCACATTGAGCGACTCGCAGCGCCCGGCTGACAACGAATACATCGCAGCCACCGCTGCCGGCGAATACATCTGGTTCTTCACCGGCAACCGCATCTGGAGAGCCCGCGTGAACAACTACGGCGAATAACACCCCGAGAGAGCTCTGCCCATGCGACGATTCCTATCACTCATCCTTCTGCTCACCCTCGTCCTCAGCACACATGCTCAGGACGGTGAACCGCTGGAGTACCAGCAGGAAATAGGTGGCGGCTTAGGTATCAGCAGCTACGTTGGCGATGCCTCGGGAGGCTTCATGAAGCACCCGGGAATGATGGGGGCTGTCATCTGGCGACGCAACCTGAACCCGCGAATGGTCGTGAAAACACATATCGCCATGGGGCACATCAGCGGCGACACCAAGGGACTCTATATCCCCACAGACCCAAACAGCGGAACACCCGAAGGCGGACAGCCCACCGCCCTCATCCACTTCAGCCGCAACTTCGTGGATGCCGGCGCACAGTTCGAACTCAACTTCCTGGGCTACGGCATGGGAGCGGCCTACAAAGGGCTGAAGCGCTGGTCGCCCTACGTGCTCCTGGGTGCCGGTGTCACCATTGGCATGGGAGGAGGTGCCAAGGCATGTGCCGGACTCTGTCTCCCCATCGGTGCCGGCTTCCGCTTCAAAGTGGTCCGACGACTGAACCTCGGCATTGAATGGACCTTCAACTTCACCACCACCGACAAGCTCGACGATGCCGACTACGACACCCACCTGATAGACCCCTACGGCATCGAAAGCGGCTTGTTCAAGAACAAGGACTGCTACACAAAGCTGATGGTGACGCTAACATACGACATCGCACCCAAATACAGAAAGTGCAACAATTGAATTATATAGACTGAAACAAAGACATACCACCAATATGGTAGAACTGGACAAAAATAGAATCCCCAAGCACATTGCCATCATCATGGACGGCAATGGACGTTGGGCTAAAGCCAAAGGGCTGCCGCGCGCTGCCGGACACATCCAAGGTGTGGAGACCGTGAGGGCCATCACAGAGGAATGTGTTAGATTGGGTGTGAAGTACGTGACACTATACACCTTCTCCAACGAGAACTGGAACCGCCCTGTCGAGGAGGTCCGTGCCCTCATGGAGCTGCTGCTGAAAAACCTCGAGGACGAGATCTTCATGAAGAACAACGTCCGCTTCCGTGTCATCGGAGATACCAAGCGTCTGCCCCAGGACGTGCAGGAGAAGATAGACATGATGATCGAGCACACGTCCAAGAACGATGCCATGACTCTCGTGCTGGCCATCAGCTATTCTGCACGCTGGGAGATTGCCAACGCTATGCAGATCATCGCCGCCGAGGGCATCCGGCCACAGGACATCACCGAGGAACTCGTGGGGCGCTACATGCAAACCAACTTTATGCCCGACCCCGACCTGCTCATCCGCACCGGTGGCGAACTGCGCATAAGCAATTACCTCCTGTGGCAGATTGCCTACTCCGAACTATATTTTTGTGACACCTTCTGGCCCGACTTCAACGCTGAGGAGCTGCAACGTGCCATCGCAGACTACCAGAACCGCGAGCGACGCTACGGCAAAACCAGTGAACAAATAAACGCAAATCAATGAATAAAGCCCTTGTATATAGACTCCTGACCATTGTCCTCCTTTGGTATATTCTCCCCTCACCCTTCGGAGAGGGGACGGGGGTGAGGCTCTTTGCCCAGACAGAAGAACGCATCGTGAATCCTGTCATCGACTACTCCCGCACGCCGCAACAATATACCATCGCAGATATCACCGTCGAGGGCGTAAAAGCCTATGACGACTACGTCCTCATCGGCCTCTCGGGATTGTCCAAAGGACAGAGAATCAACCTCCCGGGTGAGGAAATCACCAAGGCCATTCGGCGCTACTGGAAGAACGGACTTTTCAGCAATGTCTCCATCCGCGTGGACAGCCTCATCGCCGACTCCGCATACCTCCACATCACCCTCGCCGCACGCCCGCGCATATCGCAGATTAATTATAATGGTGTCAAGAAGAGCGAGAAGGAAGACCTCGAAAAGAAACTCGGCCTCATCCGCGACGGACAGCTCACACCCAATATCATCGACCGCACCAAGCTCCTCGCCAAGCGCTACTTCAGCGAGAAAGGCTACAAGAACGCCGTCGTGGAAGTGGTGCAACAGGATGATGTCGCGGCACCCGGACACGCCATCGTGAACATCAACGTGGAGAAGAAGGACAAGGTGAAGGTCAACAGCATTGATGTGCGCGGCAACACCGCCTTGAAGATGTCGCAGATCAAAGGTACGCTCATCAAGAACGGTGCCTTCAAGAAAACCCACGAAAAGGGAAAGATCTCCAGTTGGTTCCGCTCCAAGAAGTACATCGAGCAACGTTGGAAGGAGGACAAGGAACGACTCATCGAAAAATACAACCAGCTTGGCTATCGCGATGCACGCATCGTCTATGACAGCGTAAAACCGCACGATGAGAACAACGTAGATATCAGCATCCTCATTGAAGAAGGACAGAAATACTACATCCGCAACATCGAATGGGTCGGTAACACGATATACACCACCGACTTCCTCAACCAGGAGTTGCGCATGAAGAAGGGTGACGTCTATGACCAGACACACCTCAAGAAACGTCTTAGCATGGATGAAGACGCCATCGGCAACCTCTACTACAACAATGGCTACCTCTTCTATCAGCTCAACCCCGTCGAGGTGAACATCGTCGGCGACAGCGTAGATTTGGAAATGCGTATCGAGGAGAACCAGCAGGCATACATCAGCCACGTGAAGATCACCGGTAATGATGAGGTCTATGAGAACGTCATCCGCCGAGAACTGCGCAACAAGCCCGGCGACCTGTTCTCCAAGAGCGCCCTCGAACGTTCCTACCGTGAGATTGCATCCATGGGACACTTCGACCCCGAAGCCATCGACTACAAACTGGTGCCCGACCCCGAGAATGGTACTGTGGACCTCACATGGAACCTGTCGCCTAAGTCCAGCGACCAGATTGAGTTCTCTCTGGGCTACGGCCAGACGGGTGTCATCGGTAAGATCGGCTTGAAGTTCACTAACTTCTCCCTGCGCAACCTCTTCACCAAGGGAGGACTGCGCCGTGGTGTCCTGCCAAAGGGTAATGGCGAGAGCTTCAGCATCAACGGACAAACCAACGGACGCTACTACCAGTCCTACTCCATCAACTACCTCAACCCCTGGTTCGGCGGCAAACGTCCTAACTCGCTCTCCTTCTCGGCCTTCTATTCCAAGCAGACCGATGTCAGCGACCGCTACTACAACTCCGCCTACTACAACTCCTACTACAACTACCTCTACGGCTACGGCACCAACACAGGCAACTACTACGAAAACTTCTACGACCCCGACAAGTCCATCCAGATCTATGGCTTCTCACTCGGATGGGGTAAGCGCCTTAGCTGGCCCGATGACTACTTCACGCTCTCAACCGACATCAGCTACACACGCTACTCGCTCAAGAACTGGGAGTACTTCCTCGTCAGCAATGGCGGCTGCAATGACATCAGTCTGAACCTGCACCTCTCACGTAACTCCACCGACAACCCCATCTATCCCCGTCGTGGCTCGGATTTCACCTTCTCCGTCGGTGTCACTCCGCCCTACTCCCTCTTCGACAAGATCGACTATGCCAACCTGGCTCAGAACCCACAGGCATCATCCTATATGGGCGAACTCCAGACCAAGTACCGCTGGATTGAGTACCACAAATGGAAATTCAAGAGCCGTACCTACACTGCCCTCACCAGCGGCACCAAGTGCCCCGTGCTGATGACACGCGTGGAATTCGGTATCCTCGGCAGCTTCAACAAGGATAAGAAGTCACCCTTCTCCACCTTCTATGTCGGCGGCGACGGCATGAGCGGCTACAGCTACAGCTACGCCACAGAGACCATTGGCCTGCGCGGCTACGACAACGGCTCGCTCACACCCCGTGGCTACACCGGCTACGCCTACGACCGTTTCACACTCGAAATCCGCTACCCCTTCATCCTCGGTAACTCCACCAACATCTATGGCCTCGCCTTCGTGGAGGGTGGTAATGCATGGAACAACATCAAGGACTTCAACCCCTTCGACATGAAGCGCTCTGCCGGTGTCGGCGTGCGTGTCTTCCTGCCCATGGTGGGACTGCTCGGTGTTGACTGGGCCTACGGCTTCGACGAGGTCTTCGGCAGCCGCACCTACGGCGGCAGTCAGTTCCATTTCGTCCTCGGACAGGAGTTCTAAGGGAGAAAAAAGCCCCCGAACCCCCTAAAGGGGAGCGTGGGAAATGAAAAGTGAAAAGTGAAAAATGAAAAATGGAAAGGGAAAATTAAACCTTTTATTCCCACTGCCCATCAAACCCATAAAACCATTAAAACCATTAGACCCATTAGACCCATCATTATGAAAAAATTATTCTTCATCCTCTTCGCCGCCCTCGCACTGGGTGTAAGTGAGCAGGCAGCAGCACAGAAATTTGTGCTCATAGATATGGAATACATCCTCAAGAACGTGCCCGCCTATGAGCGTGCCAACGAGCAGCTGGCACAGGTCTCACGCAAATGGCAGGCCGAGATTGAGGCGCTCAGCAAGGAAGCCGAGACACTCTACAAGACCTACCAGAGCGAGACCGTGTTCCTCAGCGCCGAACAGAAAACACAGCGCGAGGAAGCCATCGTTGCCAAGGAGAAGGAAGCCGCTGAACTGAAGAAGAAGTACTTCGGTCCCGAGGGCGAACTCTTCAAGAAGCGCGAGAGCCTCATGCAGCCCATCCAGGACGAGATCTACAACGCCGTCAAGGACATCTGCGAGCTCAAGGGCTACAGCCTGGTCCTCGACCGTGCCTCCGATGCAGGCATCATCTTTGCCTCTCCCAAAATCGACATCTCCAACGATGTCCTTCATAAACTCGGCTACGGCCAATAACCGCAGTTCCCTTGCCGTCCGGCAAGAGTCCAAATAAGAATCAATCATCAAATCATTTTAAAAACAAAAAACAACAATGAAAAAAATCCTCTTTGCAGCTATCATGCTGCTCGCACCTCTCACCATGTCAGCACAGAAGTTCGGACACTTCAACACCACCGAGATTGTACCTCTCATGCCCGAATACCAAACCGCACAGACCGAGCTGCAGAACCTCGCCAAACAGTACGAGGACGACTTGAAGCGTATGCAAGACGAGCTCCAGAAGAAAGGCGAGGAGTTCGAGAAAGAACAGGCCAACCTCCTCGACAACGTCCGTCAGCGTCGCCAGGCTGAACTCCAGGACCTTTATCAGCGTATGCAGCAGAGCGTGCAAGACAACCAGCAGGCCTACCAGAAAGCACAAGCCGAGAAGATGCAGGCCATCTCCGAGAAAGTCCTCGCTGCCGTCAAGCAGATTGGCGAAGCTGGTGGCTACGTCTATATCATGGACGTCTCCATGGGCATCCCCTTCATCAGCACCAAGCTCAGCACCGACATCACGCCCGAACTGAAGAAGGCACTCGGCATCTAAACCCATTAACCGTTAACCCTTAAACGTTAACACATGCGAATCCAACTCAAAGCTATATGCGCCCTTTTCCTTGCGCTCCTTCCCTTCATGGGAATGAGTGCACAGGAGGGGGAGGTGCGCATTCCACAGTTCGGCTACATCAGCTACAACACCGTTTTCGAGCAGATGCCTGAATACACACAGGCCAAAGCAGCCTTCGAGGAGCTCAAAGCCAAGTACGACGCCGAAGCCAAGCGTGCCGAAGACGAATTCCAGCGTAAGTTCGCTGAATTCCTGCAAGGACAGAAGGACTTCCCGGCCAGCATCATGCAGAAGCGCCAGCTCGAATTGCAAGACCTCATGGACAAGAGCGTGGCATTCCGTCTCGAGACAAAGCGACTCCTTCAGCAGGCCGAAGCCGAGCTCCAGGCACCTGTGGCCGCCAAGCTCACCGAGGCCATCAAAGCCGTGGCTGGCGAACGTGGACTCTTCTTCGTCCTCAATACCGACGAGAACGCAGTACCCTTCGTACATCCTCAGGCTGGCGTGGACATCACCGAAGCCGTGCTCATCCGCCTCGGTCTTGCCAACCAAATCACCGAAACACCCTAAAAAGGAGTTGTCCCCCATCGGCATCTTTGACAGCGGCTATGGCGGTCTCACCGTGTTGCGTGAGATCCGCCGCCTGATGCCCCAATACGATTATCTTTATTTGGGGGACAACGCCCGTGCGCCCTATGGCACACGCAGCTTCGAGCGTGTTTATGAATTCACGTTGCAGGCCGTCCGCAAGCTCTTTGACATGGGATGCCCGCTCGTCATCCTTGCCTGCAACACCGCATCCGCAAAAGCGCTAAGAACCATACAACAGCGCGACCTGCCGAAGATGGACGACCCCACACGGCGCGTACTGGGTGTCATCCGACCCACAGTAGAGGTCGTCAGCGACATCACACACACACGCCACATAGGCATCGTAGCCACACAAGGCACCATCAACAGCCGCACCTACGAGCTGGAGATGGCCAAGCTCCATCCCGACATCATCGTCACAGGCCAGGCATGTCCCATGTGGGTACCCCTCGTCGAGAACCAGGAATACGACAAGCCCGGCGCAGACTACTTCGTTCGCCGCGACATCCAAGAACTCCTGCAGCGCGACCCCGACATCGACACCATCATCCTCGGCTGCACACACTTCCCCCTACTATTAGATAAGGTACGCGCCTACACGCCCGCGCACGTACAGATTATCTCACAAGGCGACTACGTAGCCCGCAGTCTCGCCGACTACCTCCACCGCCACCCCGAGATGGACTGCCGCATCACCCGCACACCCACAGCCAGCCATCCGCAACAGGGCACCATCCGCTTCCTGACGACAGAAAACCCCGCCACCTTCTCACCCTCTGCCACCATCTTCATCGGCCATAAGGTGGAAGCCGAGCAGGTGGCACTCACATAGCCAACAATCTGTCATGTTTTCTGAATAAAGCGTCCATAAATGATTGTTTTGACGCAGCAAAAGTAATAAAAGTGTTGCGCGCAGGCAACACTTTTGGCAAAAAAAATGTTGGTTACGTGCAACACATTTGTCCAATAACATCTCACATATCAAAAAGACAAAGATGAAAAAATGAGGAAAATTTGGTAGTTCAAAAGATAATACATACCTTTGCCGCACAGAACAATAAAAGAGATGCTATGAGCCACGAAGAAGTGTTAGACCGCATAAAGGGTGTAGCTGCCAGTGTGCTTCCTCTTGGAAGCACGATGTACCTTTATGGCTCACGTGCTCGCGGGGAAGCAAAGCCCGATTCCGACTGGGATCTGTTAATCCTTTTGAATCGTGACAAGCTAAAACGTTTGGAAGCAGAAGACCTCACCTTCCCGTTTACAGATATGGGATGGGATATCGGCGAGGACATCAGTGCCCGAGCTTATACCAGACAACAATGGGAACAAGGGCCTCACACCATGTTCTACTACAATGTCGAACAAGATAAAAAGAAAATATATGAGTCTTAGGGAAGAAGAACGACAGGTAATCGTCACGCTTGAATTGGAGAAAGCAGATAAGACGTGGGCACAGATGGAAGTGCAGATAGAAGCAGAGCAATGGGAATTGGTTGCGAACAGGCTTTACTATGCACTATTCCACGCTGTTAGTGCCTTGCTGATTCATGACAAACATGAAGTTGGCACGCATCGTGGGGCCGTAGGCAAGTTCAGCCTTTTCTACGTGAAAACGGGGGTATTCTCAAAAGAAGACGGACGTCTCTATTCCCATTTACAGAAGCTCCGTGAGGATGGGGAATATAACTGTTTTATCGACATTGAACGGGAAGAGGTAGAACAGAAGATTGAGCCATCCAAGGTGCTCATGGCTAAAATCAAGGATTACATTCAGACCCATCCGTGAATGTAGAGAGACAAAAGCACATCTTCGTTTGGGTGATCTGCGGGCTGGTGCTGGTGGCACCGATACGACAGATCAAGACTGCAAAACTGATGGAACTATAATAATATGAGGTGTTTATATCGAATTTGGTGAATTTTTGGTGAATTATTTCTGCTAAGAATATTTGGGGGATTTATTGAAAAGTGCATACTTTTGCACGACTATTAACATTTAATCCGCAAAAGGTATGTTCAAACAACTCTTAACTCATAATACATCGTTCCGAAATTAGAAATCGTAGGAATTTCTTTGCTGATAAGACAATGAAATGTATCTTTGCAGTGTCAAACCAATCAACAACTAACTAAGATGAAAAAAAATCCAATCATTTTCACACTCTTAACGGCCATTTCATCGATGGCGTTGCTGACGTTGTCTTGCTCCGAAAAAAACGAGGACAATGCCCCAACAAGCACCCCCCGTTATGCCCAAACAAATAATCTGAGTCCAGGCAATCCGAATCATGTTGAATCAATAGACGAGGACAAAATTTCCTCAATGGAACAAGATGGAGTTGTCATGACCTATTGCTTACTCAATTCAAAGGGCGATACCACAGCCGTATTCGCAGAAGGAGAGGAAATCATCTTTGACTTGAAGATTGAGAACACAACGGATCAGCCCATCTACTTTCCAGAGGGTCCCGGCTTCTGGGGTTATGACACTTTCCGTGTCTATACTTCAGAGGGAGAAGACTGTGGCATCTCATGGATTTATATAGAAGATTGGACAATGGAGATGAAATATTTTTGGCCCAACACCCCCAAGCACTATCAATGTCCGTGGTATAGTGAAGAGGTGATTAAACCGACTTACCCGTTCGTATTCAAACCTACAGCAAAGAGGCTCACGAAAGGGAGCTATTATACAGAAGCCTACTCCAATTTTGAGAATGAAATAAAATTGTATTGCAAACTTAACTTTAAAATAGAATAGTGATATGAAACAGCTTCTTACGCTTGCTCTGTTCATTTCTACATTTCTTTCCGTACAAGCGCAAGTTGAAACCAAATATTATGTGCATCCTCGTGATGCCCGCGTTCATGAGCGCAGGCAATGCACCAGGCAACCCAATCCCCTTTACCAGAGGATATATCGATCCTACAGTTGTTGGTACGCCTCGCCCCAAATCCCCCGTCCTTGCGCCTACCGTATATATTGACGGTAATGTGCTGACGTTCGAGATGTGACTACAGCACACCCCATAGGTCCCGTTTCTGTTGAACAAGGTCGGCTGGTTATCAGAGCACCCCAAGGTACCACAATCAAGAATAATTTTACATTGAAAAAAGGTGCTTCACTAACAATCGACTCGACCATTGAGGCAATAACTAATGTCCCGTAAGAATGATTCTTATGAGTTATTTTGGCGGTATAAACATTATGTGCTATTTTTGCGGCATCTAACCTAAAAAATAAGTTATGAGACATCAGACCTTTCTTTTAATGATATTCATCTTGTGTATCGTTCCAAGCACTTATGCCCAAGATACATACAACTATCGCCCGTTAGCTACAGAGGGTAAAGTGTGGTACTTCAAGTATGATGACTCTTATTGTAATAATCTCTATTACTCATACGTCATAAAAGGCGATACTGTCATCAACGAAACAGCTTACAAGAAGCTCTATATGCAGCACTCTCGTTTTTTTCTTTATACTGCTGCCTTACGAGATGAAGGCACCCGGGCATATATGGTACCTGCAGATAGTACTCGAGAATTCATCTACTATGATATGGAACTACAGGAAACCATTGACTTAGCCTATGGCCTTGGGGCAAAGCCGCGAGGCCGCGACTGGAGCGGGCCCCTACGAATACAGACTTTCTTAAGTACCTACTTACCTTATCACACATGGTTCACTTGGGTTGAAAGTGTCGGTGAGGTGGATGATGATTACTTTAGGTGTAGTTTCTGGGGAGATCCATGTTTTGGAATAAGGTTTTCAGGAAACCGTCTAGTATCCTGCATTGAAGATGGGAATTATATTTGGGGAACAGGGACTCCCGCCCCCGTTTGGTATGAAGTTCCGCTCACTTATGAGAACAAGATAGCTAACAACCGACAACCGTCAGAGATATGGGCGGAATGGCAAGAAGGCTGCCTGGCAATATATTTCAAAGATGTAAAGGATGATTTTTCCATCTATGTGGACGGAGTAGATATAGGAACATACTTAGGTCCTTTTAAGGGAAACAAATACCTCACATACCCCGTCGGGAATAAAACTATGCATTTCTCTATAGAAAGCGACTTCGAACGTTATTCCTGCGATGTTAGCAACGTCATCCTTGACATTTCAACCCCCTCCATCGTAAATCGTAAATCCGTAAATGGTAAATATTATGACCTCTCCGGCCGTCCCCTCTCCACGCCACCCGCCCACGGTATCTATATCCGCGATGGGAAGAAGGTGGTGAGGTAGGAGGATTACGGAACAATGGAATCACGAATCTACGGAACTATGGAAGAATGACGAATGAAGAAGTTCGCGGATAATCATGTTCGCATTTATTAGCATTTGCCTTCATCTTCCAACATAATTAAGAACCTCATCGTATGAAGCACATTTCGTTTCTATTATTTCTTATACTATCTCTGCATGTTGCCTATGCAGAGCCAGTACTTATCAATGGCCTATACTATGAGCTCGATGAATCTACACATGAGGCCATGCTCGCCAATGAGAACAGTTGGACTGGTGACTTAACGATTCCATCAGCCGTTCAATATGGTGACGAGACCTATACGGTGACCAGTATTGAGTGGCTTGCTTTTGCATTTTGTGAGACGCTAACAGGAATCAAAATTCCAGCGACTGTTCGTGAAATACATCATTATTTCGGTTATGAAGCATGTAAGAATCCCTTTTCGGGATGCATCAATCTGAAATCCATAGAAGTGGATGAAGAGAATGAATGGATGTGTTCCATCGACGGTGTGCTCTTCAACAAGGAAAAGACATGGCTGTATGCCTATCCAGCAGGAGCTGAGCGGACATCGTATCATATCCTTGATGGCGTTACAACCATCGGCGGTGATGCCTTTGCCTATAATCTTGCACTTCGGTCAGTGGTTATGCCCAACTCAGTAGAGAAAACGTTCTTCGGCACTTTTAAGGGTTGCAGAAATCTGGAAAACGTGAGGTTCTCAGAAAACCTCAAATCTTTAGCTGCCGGTTCTTTCGACAATTGCGGAAACATACGCGTCATAGACTTGCCCGCGAGCGTGAGTTCTTTTGCAGAAAGTGTGTTCCGATGGACAAATATTGACGCCTTAGTTGTTAGAGGTACTTTCTCAAAAGAACTGCGCAGCGACACCTTCTATTCCGTCAGCAAATCTATGATTATCTATGCACAGCCCTCAGAAATCTCAAAATTCAAAAAGGTATTCTCCGGCACCGTGCTCCCATTAGAAGACTATGTGGATGGCATCTCCGCCCCCTCCATCGTAAATTGTAATTTGTCCAATTGTAAATGGTATGATCTCTCCGGCCGCCAGATTCGTCATTCGTCATTAGACACTCGTCGTTTGCCTCACGGCATCTATATCCACAATGGGAAGAAGGTTCTGGTTAAGTGAGGGCAAAGCACAGATATAAGATATAAAATATAAGGTATGAAATATAATAGCCCTCTTGACTAGAAAAAAGCTATGAGTCCTTAAAAAATACAGGAAGTTTTGGGCGATTCAAAGAAATGGAGTAACTTTGCGCCCAAAGAGCATAGACAGCTTTCTTTGCAGCCCTATCGAAGTCGCAATGCATCAGGCAATACTCGCAGGAAAGGATGTCTGCCGGCTCACGCATGCCTTACGGAAGCGTGGGCTTTTGGCATAACATCTGCGAGTGGGGATTGCGACCCCGATAGGGTTGATGTTATTGCCTAGTAAGAAGTCCACGCTCTCCGTTTTTTCCATCATCCTCTTTTTATCATCTTTAATTCGTAGGAATATGAATATCAACGGAGAAGACCTGGGAGAACTGGGTGGACTCGGCGACGTGCTGCCCGCCGAGGTCCTGAAGAAGCTGAATGAAGTGCTGGAGCGACTGCACCAGGCTGATCATCAACATGGCGGCAACATCATCAACATCTATGCCAGCGGCAGCCAACATGTGGACAGGGTGGAGAAGCAGTATATTTACGCCCTCGAACGGCCTCTCACCCGACCCCTCCCCCGTGAGGGAGGGGAGATGAGGGAGGAGAGGGGGGAGGGATATTCGGATGCGCAGATAGCGCGGGCGATAGAGGCGATATGTGGAGACGGGAAGGCGCTGGACACAAAGCAGAAATGGGCGGGGGTGCACTGGCTGCTGCGATGGGAGTGTAACTTCCCGGCGCGACCGAAGGAGTTCTGCGAGCGCATCGCCACG
>SUYG01000022.1:0-53270 GCA_015060555.1 Prevotella sp. | reverse complement strand
CCTACGCGGCAATATTCCTTCTTAATGCCAGGGGCTGCAAGCTCCATCGTGTAGGCTTTCTCACTCTCCTTGACATTGACTGCGGGTGCTGTACTGTTGGCACGAGGCATGAAATCAGTGTTAAAGAAATCATCAAACATCGTTGGGAACCAACCATTGTTTTTCATTAATCCGTTCAACATAATCATTACCTCCTAATTATACTTTTAGTTTAACTTATTTGTTTTTGATTGCCTCGGCTTGTTTGCTTCGGCTTTCACTAAGGATAATGCAAAGTTCATGCCTATCAAGCAAATCCGTGCCAGAATGACTTTTGTGATTGTCAATCTGGCACGAAATTTAAACTCGTTTAAACTATGCTGACAATTCTTTAAGCTCAGTTAAACATTCTTCCTTACTTTCCTATACTTCGCCTTGACAATTTCGTAGGAGTTTCGTGTAAGCTCCTTCAGCAGTTCATCAGGAGCCGTAGCGGGATTGATGCCTATCCAGTGTTTGGGCGATTCGTTGTACGGATTGCCGATACAGTCATACTGTACTTTCAGTTCTTCAATTCGTTCAGGCTGACATTTGAGCGTGATCACGCTGTAATTATCACAATCGAAGAACGAAAACATGTGGCCCGTAACATAGAAGACCAATACACCACTGGCATGATGAAAAGCTGTGAAAGGAAGCTTCTCCTCCACGTCTTCGCCCAACGATAGGCAATACTCACGATAATCTTCTATGTTCATGTGATTTGCTAAAATTGGAATTTATGTCACTATATGACCAATGGCACAGCAATACGGTCAAACTCATCAATCGAAATAGGTCTGAAACTGCGGACAAGGGCGACGACTTTCTCTCGTTTCTCCCTCATGGCTGATCCCCCAGAAAGGAATATTTTTTGCATCCGTGAACTCCTTCATGCGCCAGGCTGACTCAAAGCCGCTGGCTACAAAGTGCATAGGGACGAACAGACCAACTTTGAAACGTTCGATGAACTGTCGTGCGCCGAGCGTGTAGCCATTGCCTATGCGACCATCCACAGGAAACATCACGATGTCGAAACTGTCGGCCACCTTGCGAATATCTTTCAGTTCGCCCAAAAACTGCTTCTCGTGGGCGATGGGGTCGATGTTCTCTCCGAACTCCTCGCTATATATCGTCTGCCCCGGCACAGCTCCAGGCAGGAATCTCGCATACCAGTTACAAAGGTCGCCGGCATGAAAGATGCGTTTACCCTCGGTCTCCACAATCCACGACACACCGCTGTCCGTACTGCCCAAGGCTTTGACCGTGAGCCTTTCATCCGCCCATGTTGCACCCTTGGCCAGCCACACATCGGCTTCTTCCCTGCTCGCCCTCCTATGGCGAAGGATATCCTTGCTCAGGATATAGGTCACAGCGTCTTTTTGCTTCTTCCACTCGAAGATGTCACGATTGAAGTGGTCTTCATGGAAGTGGCTGGAGAATACATACATTGGCTTCTCGCTCCGCAGCACACTTTCCATCACGCCGCTTGGATCCATCCAGTAATCGAACACCAGGATGGATTGCTCCGTTTCGAGCACGAAGCCGCTATGGAAGATATATGTCAGCGTCATTGTATCTTTAGTCTCTGCATTGGTCGGCTACATAGGAATTTACCGATTCATTTTCTTAGTAATCGGAACTGTAAACTCCGATTGATTTGTCTGCAAAGGTACGCTAATTCTGTTGAAATCCTTCAACTGATTATGTTAAACTACCTTTATAGACCTAATTTCATCTTCAACTGCAAATAATGGTTAATTATTTATAGTTGCGAATGTATTTGCTATACTTGTATTTGCATTTTCAAATGGAAACGTATAGCTTTGCACCTAGACGGCTACATATTTACGGATACTATTTATAAATGTGTCGTTTCATGCATTTTTTATCATAATAGGCGCATTGATCATGAAAAAGATGTATCTTTGCCGCACGCCAAGAGCCTTTGAGGCAGATAAAAAGATGGCAGAAAAGATAATGGCATAAACGAATATGAAACGGAATTATTCAAAATGGTGTAGCGTGGCGCTGATAGGCGCTATATACATCCTTGCAGGCGCGGCAGGCTGGCTGCTGTTCCATGCGCTAACCTCCGGCCCACTCTCCACGACTCCCCTCATCGCGCTTCTATGTGCTGATGTGCTGGCGACGGTGGTCGTATGGGCATTCGGCTTGCTCTATGAGAACGTTTCCGTCTATGACCCGTATTGGAGCGTCTTCCCTCCTGTTGCATATCTGTTGTGGGCCTTCTATACCGGCGTATGGTCCCTACCGGTGAGTCTGCTGCTCATCGCTACGTGCTATTGGGGCTGGCGGCTCACGCGCAACTGGAGGATCACCTTCAATGGTATCGGTCACGAAGACTGGCGCTACACCAAGTACCGCAGCCAACACCCGTTGGTTTTTCACATCATCAACCTGTTTGGCTTGAACATGATGCCAACGCTCGTTGTCTTTGCCGCCATGCTACCCGGACTGAAGCTGTTTGAAACACCGTTTGATACGAATACCCTATCAGCGAATGACGGGCATTTGTTTTCCACGGTTCTGCTTTGTCTGGCTTTTCTGCTTTGTCTTGTTGCACCTACTATCCAGCTCATCGCAGACAAACAAAGCCATGATTTCCGTGCGGCCAATCCCGGTAAGGTATGCAACGTAGGTCTTTGGAAACAGGGGCGTCATCCGAACTATTTCGGTGAGATTCTGTTCTGGTGGGGGATATGGATGATGTATAGTGCATTGAACGGTTTTGACTGGTATATCCTCGGAGCCATCGCCATGACCGCTCTCTTCCTCGGAATCTCCATCCCTCTCATGGAGCAGCGCCAACTCGCCAACAAACCAGGCTACGCCGAATACCGCAAACAGACGCGAATGCTAATTTGACGCACAAAGTGTGATATTTGTCTGGCACACATGCCACGAAGCATGAGAGGACGGTATCAGATGTATGCCTTAGAATCGTACACCAAAGACAAAGGAAAGATCCCATTTATTGGTGCGCAATTGTAAATCCGTGTTCTGTCCTATAGTGATTTCGTTGAACAGTGTGTTGAAGGCAATAAAATAACGGTTGAAATAATGCGCGACTCCGAAACGTCCGACGAGCATCACCGGTGGCCATTTATTTGGAAAGCGCTTTGTCACCTCGCCTATGACGGAATTACCGATGACATATGGTATGATTTCGGCGAAGATGTCAGCATGGATTAGCCAGTGGTGGCGGCACACCCAGTTATATCCATAGCCCCCACCCAAAGCGGCATACCATAGCTTGAAGCGAAGCTGGTTGGGGTCGGTATCAACAAGTTTTTTGATATTCAAGTGCATCAGCGTCATACCCAGCATCCAACTGCCTGCGCTGCGGCGCTGCAGCCACGAGTGGTCGAATACGGCAGGAAATGCGAACTTACGCCAGTTGAATACATAGTAACCATTGATGGCGTATATGTTCTGCTGGATGCTACCGCTGGGGATGTCAAGGGAAAAGTCCACGGCAGTAGAATCCGCATTTTTGTTGGGCTTCATGCTGAACGTACCCTTGTAGGTCGTTGCAGAATAATATATGACATCCATGCCCCAACGGTTGTTGTACATGCTGAGTCCAAATTCCGTGTCGCTGTTTTTGCCACCCAAATGGAACGGGCTGAAGGAGAAGCCAATGGAGAGTCCTCTGTAGCATACGCTTAAGCCGATAGAACTTTTAGCCTGGGCGTTAAGGGGCATCTGGAATGTGTAGTTTTCGTTCATCTTGCCACTTAACGTCATGTTTGCGCCAGCAAGATTCAACGAAGTCCCTAAGCGCAACTTCTCATGAGGCTTGACCATATAGTTCGTGTCGTTCTTGATGGTCTCATAAGGGTCGTCAAGGATAAACTTTAATACAGTGCCCTGCACCCAGTTCAGATGACGTGATACAATATTGTTACCGGGCACACTGTCTGGAATGTAACTCTCCACCTGAATGATTGTGCTGTCGCGCTTCACTTGCGCATGCGTGGAGAGGGTAATGGCTATCAGGAAAAAAAGGTATGCAACAGTCTGGAGCTTCACCCTCGAGACGCTCGTGCTGATGGCATAAGGGACGACAGCGAGTATTGCCAGAATGATTGCCATGAGATTCTTGTCTGTGGGCATGAAAATCCAGATTTATCTTTCGTTTGTTAATGTATAAACTGCCCATGTAGGTAGAATGACCAATAGCAGCAAGGCTGTCTCCACCCATGTGTAGGAGCCGAAATAGTCCACCAAAGTCTGGAACTTCAGGACTCCATCTACGAGGAAGGCCAGGAGGGCAAACCAGCAGATAAAGAAGATGGTTGCATACTTGATTTTCCGTTTCCTCAATTTCATCTCTCTACGTCAACATAAATCTGATGAAGACAAATACTTTGACCGAATGGCCTTGGGGAGCTTCGATGCAATGAGCTGATAGGACTCTCTTATCAAGCCCTCTACGAATGCCTTGTCCATTTCCTCATAATAGACGTCGCTCCAATGCGTCTTATTCCAATGATAGGCTGGTGTCACAGCAGCGTATTGTTCTCGGAGTTCGATATTCCTGTCCGGTGACAGTTTCAAGGCGATTCTCGAAACTCCGTCCTTCATATCATACCGGCCACCGCCTAACCACAGGCAGACGAATATCTTACCTTCCAAGCGGAAGTTAAGGATGTCCTCACCAAACGCCTGGTCTTCAGTCACTCCAGAAAGTGACAACGTGTACTCTCGGACTTGTTCAATGTTCATTTCCAATCAAAATTATTCATCTTAGAAGCTTTGTAATTTGTTTCTCCGTGGCATCGGGCAGCAGCTTATGGAGATGGTCAGACATGCGCTGGAAGGACTCTTCCGGCGACCTGTCGCACAGGCAGGCTTCCCTGCCGATTAAGCGTTCCGGCGTGGTCAGCAGCGACCACCCGAACCCATACTCCCGTCCATGCTTATCCACAGGATAGACGAAGTCTTCGGTGACGATATAAGTTCCCATCTGCAGGCGGCTGACGTATGCATCGAACTTCGAGCGCATATTCTTTCCCGTGAAGTCGCAGGCGGCACGCAGGTCACGGGTAATCATGCTGCCCTGTTCGCGCAACGTCATGAGGATGCCATCTTCAATCGTCCCCTCCGCCGGTACGGGGTGCTGGCTGCGCCGCCAGTTGTAAAGGTCTGGCCACCATTCGCGGCTGACGAAGCCCGCCTTGCCCGCGAAGAACTTGCCATAGACGCAGACGCCCTCGCGTATCACCGACCCTTTCCATTGCCACAGCGGCCACTCCCAAGTCCCGTCCTCAAACTGCGTGAAGCGGCATTCCTCGGCCATCAGTTTCTCGGCAGCATAGCCCGGTATGCCACTCTCCAGCAGCGGCAGGAAACCCACATGCCGCACGCACGCCATCAGCTCGGGACAGGTGTGGATAAAGCCCATCGTACCCTTGTGTTCCTGGATATTCTTGAAATATTCAAAGAATGCATTCATAAAAATCCATTTTTAATATTCGTAGAGTTTAATGTGGAGGATTTTCCACTCGCCGACACCGATTCGGGCGTGACGGCCTTGGTGGGTCTGGTCACCATTATGACGTCGGAGGTACTGCATCATGCCGCCATCAGCGATTGCAACCTCATCGACGGAGAGAAGGCCGAGACGCTTACCACTAAAACGCATGCCCGCCTTCTGACCTATGCCTCCACCCGCTTCGGCAAAGCCATCCTCGCCTAACGCTTTCTGCTCTGTCTGTCTCTTCTCAGAAGGAGTTTTGAAGTCAATGACCACACCACTGCCAGCCAAAAGATAGTCGAATTTGCCAAGACGGATGAGTATGGCACCGCCCTCGGGCCATGTTGTGCCGTCGGTGGCACGGGGATCCCAAGGAAGCGTGAAGTAATGGCGACACGTCATCACGATCCCGTCGTCATCGATGATGCGCTCGCGTTCCTCCCGGTCGAAGAGCAAGCCCCATGACTTAGACATGGAAAATGAAGAGCGGGGCGTGAAAAGCTGTCGCAGCAGGTTGTAGGCTTTGGTAACGGATTCCGTTTCCTTTGGGCTCGCCTGATCGATGGCAAAGGGTGAGAAACCAATGGCTTGATGCTCGCCGAAGGCATAGAGGGCGCGGACTCCGCTGTTCTCGCAGCAGCGGGTCTCAGGAATGAAAAGACGATTCTGCACTTTCCCACCATCCTGCGGACGTAAAGGTATGGCATATTGTGCACACCACGACTTGAAGCCCGTATCGTAGATATCGGGGGCAAGTAGGTCGATGCTGGGCGCGCCCTCATGCCAGAAGTCGATAAGATGTGCCAGCGGCCCTGCCGACGGATATTCGCCAGGACGACGCCCACGGCTGTTCATGGCGGCGTTGACGTAGAGTGGCATGTCATGGATCTCGCGAGCTGCCTTGGCCAGATGCTCCACATAGCGGGCATAGCTCAATGCCATAAACTTCTCGTCGGCATATTCGTCCGTGCCGTAGCGCTCTGCCCACTTTTCCTTCTTATAAGCACTCTCTGCCAAGGGCGAATGGTCGCGTGCCGACTCCAGCATACCAATCTCGTTTTCTATCTGCATCATGATGACCACCTCGCGTTGTGGATCTTTCTCACGGATATGACGCATGAGTGTTGAGAAGGCTTTCAGGTCGGCCTGCAACACATTATCGCTGAAGCACGATGCAATCTCCATCTGCTTTCCTTCGGCGGTCATCGCCCGTGGGAATCGCCTTGTATCCTGCTTGAACCATGCTGGCGCATAGCACGACATCGAGTTCTTCCATACACCGAACCAAAGGAACACCACGTGCAAGTGCTCCCGTTGAGCCACGTCGATGGTGCGGTCGATGAGCGTGAAGTCAAATTGTCCTTCCACCGGTTCCATCAGTTCCCAATAGGCCGGCACGAGCACCGTGTTAAGTCCCAACACCCGCATCCGTGGCATCACCTCGTCAATGTCGGGCACCGATGTCGCGGCCGAGTTACTCAACTCACCGCCAAGGATAGGAGCATTTAGCTCTTGCGATGAAAGCGCCAGTACGCTCATCAGTAATACAAAGCAGGAAACCATTCTCTTCATAACCTCAATTTATAATTACGAGGGCAAAGATACACATTATTTTTAATAAATGTGTCGTTTCATGCATTTTTTATCCTAATAAGGGACATTGGTCATGAAAAATGACTATCTTTGCCGCACAAAACATGGAACCATTGATTATCGGACTCCTTATTCCCCTGCTGGGCACCATGCTCGGCGCCTCCTTCGTGTTTCTGATGAAGGACGCGATGTCGGCGCGCATGCAGAAATCGCTGCTCGGCTTCGCCTCGGGCGTCATGGTGGCCGCCTCCGTGTGGTCGCTACTCATCCCGGCCATGGAGATGAAAGCGGCCGAGGGTGCCTGGTCGGTGGTGCCGGCAGCCGTGGGTTTCCTGTTGGGTATGGGCTTCCTGCTACTCATCGATGAGCTGACCCCACACCTTCACATCGGCACCGACACCCCCGAGGGTCCTCGCTCACGTCTCTCACGCACGGCGATGCTGGCCCTGGCTGTCACCATCCACAACTTGCCGGAGGGCATGGCCGTGGGCGTGGTCTTCGCCGGCGCCGAAGGTGGAGCCGCTGGACTGTCGCTGGCCAGCGCGCTGGCGGTATCGATAGGTATTGCCATCCAGAACGTGCCCGAGGGCGCCATCATCTCTATGCCCATGCGTGCCGCAGGCAATTCCAAGTGGAAATCCTTCATCATCGGATCTCTGAGCGGTGCCGTGGAACCCGTTGGTGCCTTGGCTGTGGTGCTGCTGGCCTCGCTGATGACACCCGCCCTACCCTATCTCCTGGCCTTCGCCGCCGGCGCCATGTTCTACGTCGTCGTGGAGGAACTCATCCCCGAAGCATCAGAGGGGAAGCACAGCAACCTCAGCACCATCGGCTTCGCCATCGGTTTCGTCCTGATGATGGTGCTCGACGTGGTGATGGGATAAGCAGGCGCGCAAGATTCTGGCAAAGGAGATTGACAAGCTACACATCCCCTCTGGCTACGACGTAATCTGGGGCGGCGAGAAGAAAGCTACCGACATGTCGATGGAAAACCTCTTTGCCAACTATCCCCTGGCAATACTGGTCATGCTGGGCGTGCTGGTATGGTGCCGCTACTCTTCGATGACATGTTTGGCTCGCTGGCCGCAGCGATCATGGGCGGCCTCATCGCAGGAACGATTATTGTACTCATCATCATCCCCGTACTTTACTCCTTATTCTACAAGCTGCAATAAGATTCGTCACTTCGTTTGATTGGAGTGTACCACATCAAGGCAAACCTATCGTAAAAAGTTTAGCCCCGCCGGAGATTTCTTTTTTTTTACTTATTCAATGCTTTCGGGGATGATGCGTAGTGTGTAGGTCATGTCGCTGCCTTGGTTGTTACCAGGGTAGGGTGTTTCATACTTTGGCAGACAGGAGTCGGAGAAGCAACTGTTGTTGCCGATGCCGCGTTGCCAGAGGTCGAAGTGCGCGAAGGTCTGGCCGTAGTGAGTGAGGTCGGCCCAGTGTAGGCGCTCATAGTGGAGTCGTTGGTTCCACTCCAGTTCGTCGAAGTGACTGAGGGAGAAGGCAACAGAGCCTTCGGTTTGAATGCGGAGTCTGACGGGGGAAGTGCCGGAGAGAATGAGTTCGCGCAAGTCCTGATGGTCGCCGTAGGTCTGTGGGTGGATGTTCTCTTCAATCATGCCATCGATGGTGGTGTGATAGCGGCCCAGATAGCTGCCGGTCTGCCTGTCTTTGTAGTTCGACCAGGGGCCGCGCGCATAGAACTCCACACCATCGAAGCCATCGGCAAACTGAAATCCGAGACCAAGGCGACGGAGACCACGACGCTGCGGGTCGAAGGTGACTTTCATGTCTACTACTCCATTGGGATAAACGGTATAGCGGACGGAATAATTCGTTTTCCAACCTTTGCCTTGCATGTCGATGGTGGCCCGATTGCCATTTGCAGCGAGTGGTACAGTGATGACGTGATTCTCGATGCCCGTTGCGGCATAGTCGTAGCGATGGTCGCCACCATCATCGGTGTTTTTCTCGTACTGCTTGCCCTCGGCATCGTTGTCAATGCGGCGGAAGTCGTTGTACTCAGTTGAGGAGGCGATGATTTGATGGTCTTTGTAGATGTAACTGCAAAGTTGTCCTTTCTCGTTGAACTCCACTTCAAAGTCCTTGCCAGTAACCTTGCGATTAGCAATGTTCAATTCACCATCTGCGGTGACTGGCGGTAATTTTTCTGAGCGCGGTTGGAGGATGAACTGCTCGTCAGCCAAAGCGTAGTCGGCAGGAGCCCAAGGCTGTGCCTCACGAAGGCATAGAGAAAGAATAAGTGTGTACTCTGCTCCTTCTTTCAGGAGAGAGAACTTGGGCAAGGCGATTGTCCGCGTCTTGCCAGCAGGAACGTCGAAGTCGTCAATGCGGAAGTCCTGAACAGGATGACCATCGCGCGCGAGCGTCCCTTTAATATAAAAGCGGTCGGCAAGGTTGATCGTTGGGTACTTGTTCTTGAGAGTAAAGGAGGAGGCGGAGGCTGGCCTGAACTCCACATACTGATACACCTTCTTCACCTCTGTCAGTTTGGAAGTCCAAGCGCGGTCGGGAGTGACGATGCCGTTGTTGAGGTAGTTGCCCTGGAAAGCCTTGTCGTTGTAGCGTCCGGGGTTGTCCTCGACGTAGGAGTCGAAGTCGTAGCCGCCCGTCCAGGCGTGGAAACCATGGGCATCAATGGTGTCGCCGGTCATCACCTTAACGGGGTCATAGACAGCTTGGTCCACCCAATCCCAGACGCAGGCTCCGATGATTCCGCTGCTCTGCTCTATCTCCTGCCAGTAGTCCACGAGGTTGCCTACGGCCTGCCCCATGGCGTGGGCGTACTCGCAGATGAAAAAGGGCTTTCCGCCCCAGCCATTACGGTTGTGGTGGGTGCCGCTGACGCTGGTGTACATCTCGGAGTGCATGTCCGAGCTGCTCTCGTTGCCGTGGCAGTGGATGGGGCGTGAATCCAGTTGGCGGACAGCAGCGTAGCAGGAGTCCATGTTACCGCCCTCGCCATTCTCGTTGCCGAGGCTCCAGAAGATGACGCTCGGATGGTTACGGTCGCGCAGTACCATGCGCACGTCGCGGTCCACAAAGGCCGCTGTCCACGATGTGTCGCGCGTCAGGCCCTGGTTGCCATGACATTCCAGGTCGGCCTCGTCCATCACGAAGAGGCCGTAGGCATCGAACATGGCGTACATCTTGGGCTGGCGGGGATAGTGGCTGGTGCGCACGGTGTTGATGTTGGCCTGCTTCATCAGCGTCACGTCGCGAAGCATGGTCGGCACATCGACATAGCGGCCATAGAGCGGGTGGGCATCGTGGATGTTGGTGCCCTTGAAGAAGATGCGGTGGCCGTTGACGGTCACATATTTGTCTGTGTCTGTGTTTATGAGTTGGATGTTGCGGAAGCCGTACTTGGTCGAGAATACCATCTCCTCCTGCTTGTCGTTCAGCTGGCTGATGACCACCTCGTAGAGGTAAGGCTCTTCGGTGTTCCAAGCATGGAGGTCGTTCAAGAGCGTGGTGGTCAGGTTGAGTTTAGCGCCGTTGGCAGTGAGCTTGATTTTCTGTTCCTGCTGTGCCACAACCTTTCCTTCGGCATCGAGGAGTTCGAGGCGATAGGTGCGACTGCCCTTCTGCTTACCACGATTATCGATGTCGAGCGCCACGTTGAGGCGGCCGCTGCGACCGTCGGCACTCTGGTTGAGCACGGTGATGACGTGATCGCGCACGAAGGTCTGAGGCTTGGCCACGAGATAGACATCACGATGGATGCCACTCATGCGCCACATGTCCTGCCCTTCGAGATAAGAACCATCGCACCAACGATAGACTCGCACGGCAAGTTGGTTCTTGCCCAGACGCACGGCGGTGGTGATGTCATACTCGGCATCATTGTTAGAGCCTTGACCGTAGCCTACGAACTGGCCGTTGACCCACACTGCGGCACAGCTATACACACCATCGAAGTGGATGAAAACACGTTTGTCTGCCCATCCCTTCGGCAGGTCGAAGGTGCGGCGGTAGAAGCCCGTGGCATTGTTGCCCACCACACCGTGCTCCTCGTAGCCGTCCATAGCGCGGGGCGGTTCGTTCTTGAAGGGGTAGCCCGTGTTGTTGTAGGTGGGCTTGCTGTAGCCTGCCATTTCCCAGTTCATGGGGACCCGGATGAGATCCCAGCGTTCGTCGTTGTAGTCCTCGGCCTGGAACTCACTGGCACCTGGACCTTGGTTGGAACCGGGCACGTAGCGGAAACGCCACTCTCCATTGAGGTCGAGCGTCATGGCCTGGGTGGGTGTCACCCACGGGCGCTGGTGATATTCATCGGCCAGCAGGGCAGCCTTCGTAGCGTAGGGGATGAGTGTGGCATGACCCGCCTCACGGTTCACGCTGAGCACGTGCTGGTCTTGAATCCAATGGATGTCGAACTCCGTGGCTCGCTGTCCGGCATAACTATTACTCAGAAATAGAGCAAAGAAAAGGGTGATGGCAAGTTTCATGTTTTGTATTCGATAATAGGAAAGACAATACTTGAGTTATTTTACGAATCTGCGGATGGCGGCCAATGCCAGCGGTTCCATGATTTCATAACCCGCCACCGTAGGGTGGCAGCCATCCTGCGTCAGTTCATCTTTCATAGACCCCTTCTTGGCGCCGTCGGTGACGACCATGGGCGAGTAGTAGTCGATGAAGCCGAGTTTGTGCTGACGGGCATATTCGCGCAGACGGGCATTCAGGCTCTCTATCTTCTGAGGGACATCGGTGATGCTGCGGTTCCAGCCATAGCCGCCGCAGGGCGTGATGGTGGAGAGGATGACCTTCACCTTGTTGGCACGGGCTATCTCACACATCGAGACGATGTTGCCGAAGGTGCGGTCTTCGACGTAGGGATGGTTGTTCTGTGCGATGTCGTTGGTGCCGGCATTGATGATGACCACTTTGGGCTTCAGGGCTATCACGTCGGCGCGGAAGCGGAGCAGCATCTGGTAGGAGGTCTGTCCGCTGATGCCACGGGCAATGAAACCATTATCTACAAAGAACTCGGGACGCATGTTGCGCCAGTTCTCGGTGATGCTGTTACCAAGGAATACCACGCGACGCCCATCGTTGGGAGCGGCTATGAACTCGCGGTCGTTCTGTTCGTACTTGCGGAAGTTGGCCCAGTCATCTTGGGCATACAAGACGTTGGCTGCGAAGGCCAAGGCAATGGTAATAAGAAGATGTTTCATTGAATAAGGTATGTCTTATGATTATTGAAATGCTTTTTGCTGGCGCTCCACCTCGTCGAGCTGTTCGCGAGTGACCTGCGTCGCAGAAGACACGTGAGGGTTGATGTGGCGCACGGCGGTCTGAGGCGCATCGGTATTGGGAGTGGCTCGCACATCATAAAGCAAAGGGAAGGTTGGAGCTACGGAGGCGAGGGTAATCTCAGCGGGGGCTACGCTGGCGTTGCCCTCATAGACGAGCTGTGCTCTCACGCGGATAGTGCCGGGTGTCGTGGTGGCACGAAGCAGAATAGGAGCGGTGCCGAAGCTGACGCTGACGGGGTTGCCGCCATTCTGCTCGTTGCCAAGAAGTTGACCTTCACCTTCTACGGTGAAGAGGATGCGTTCGTTATTGAGCCGACGCACGTTGCCGTGAGCATCCTCGACAGAACAAATGATGGTGACAAGGTCGCTGCCGTCGGCTTGCAGTGGCTCACCGCCATCATCAACATGGAGTTGCAGACGGGCGGGGCGGCGGGCAGGAAAACGTTTGTGGGTCGCCACGACCTCACCACCCATGAAGCCTTCGGCAAGATAGTAGTCGTCAGTACCACGGTTACGGCTGTGGTTCATATCGTCGATGTAGCTCCATGCGTCAGGAAAAGTGAGGATGGGGCTGGGCATGGACAGATGCTCGCGGTCGGGACACAGGGTCATCACTTGCCCGCCCTTGCGGATGGTCAGGCGTACAGAATCGCAGTTGCTATACACGGTGACGTCTGCGGGCGAGAAGGGAGTGAGTTCGTTGGCAATGAACACAATGGGGCGTTCCCGCTGCTGAGAGGCGAAGAGGTAGTAGGCGTATTTCTCCTGACGAAAGGCATCGAAGAGTCCGCTATAAAGCGGATCGGGATGGTAGCCGCGCTGGTATTCAAAGGGATGCCAGAGGCAGCCGCCAAGGTGTTTCCGTGACATCTGCCAAATGGTCTCAATGGAGGTGTACTGATAGGGCGGATTGCCGTAGTGAAGTGCTTGTAGCAATTGCGGCACCTCGCCCCAGGCCCGTGCGGCACGGCCGATGGAGTTCTGGGAATTCCAGTCATCGACGATGTCGCCGAACTCGCGGGTGAAATAGGTCTTGGTGGTGTCCTCCTCCTTGTCGGACCAGCCGGGGTTGCCCGTAGGCGGATGACAGTACCAGACGTCGAAGTGCTCCCGCCCGCTCTGTCGGCTATCGCAGGCACAGGCTATGGGTGCCCATGGATATTCCTCATGAACTGTACGTACAGCACTGACGGCAAAGGTGTCGGGAAAGTTGGTCTCGTTCAGAATAGGCTCGAACATGAGCAGGCAAGGGTGGTTACGGTCACGCCGCATAATCTGGCGGATGTCGTCATAGACGTGGGCGGCAAAAGCCGGGGCGCCGTTCCAGTACTGCCAGCCTGGCGTAGCCTCGATGACGAAGAGGCCGAGTTCGTCGCAGGCATCCATGAAAGCCGGATCCTGCGGGTAGTGGGCGTTGCGGATAATGGTCATGCCAGCGGAACGTAACTTCTGGGCATCGCGGCGATGCTGGCTATTGGTCATGGCATTGCCCACGACAGCAAAGTCCTGATGGCGGTTGCCGCCGATTAGCTTAGGTTCGTAGGGTTTGCCGTTCAGCCACAGACCGTCATTCCCACGGAACTCGACACTGCGGATGCCGATGCGCTGACGGTAGCCATCAACGATGCGCCCACGGGCATCCTTTACGCGCACGTATATATAATATAGGTTTGGGGTCTCGGGAGTCCAGAGAGCGGGCTGCCGGACTGTCATCGCACCGCAGACGGTCTGCGCACTATTCTGAGGGATATCGAGCGACTTGCTCAGGCGGGCCGCGCTGTGCCCGTCGGGCGACTGAAGCCATAGCTCAGCTTTGCCATGGAAGCGGTTTGACAGGTCGTTGCGCACGTGCAGGGAGATGTTGACATTGGCCTGTTTGTCGGACACGTTGGCGCAGCTCACCGTCAGTCCTCCGCCCGCCGTGATGTGCTCCACATTGGGGTCTGTGATGTAAGTCTTGGAGGTGGCTATGAGCCAGCAGTCGCGGTAGATGCCACCGAAGTAGGCGAAGTCGAGCTGCGACTGAGGCTTGCCCGGCGGATAGCTGCCATCATCGCTGTTGTCGGCACGCACGGCCAGCAGATTCTCGCCATCTATGCGCAGGCGGTCGGTCACATCAACGATAACTGGCAGATAGCCGCCCGTGTGCTCAACGAGGCGTTCGCCATTGAGCCACACCTCAGAGCGGCCCATGATGGCCTCGAAGTGGATGAAGAGTTTCTTTCCATGAGCATCCTTTGGAGCCTCGAAATGCTTGCGATACCAGACAGGACCTTGGTAGTTCTTTCCGCCGCTGGCATCCTGCGGCAGCAGTTCAATGCCATTGGGCAGACTCACCTGCATCCAGCCGCTATCGTTGAGCGATATGGACGCCCCGTCAACCACATCGCCGCGATGCAACAGCCAGCCGGGATTCATCGACCACACGCTGCGCCCCATGCCCTCCACGACAAAGAAACCTGCGACACTCGTGGCGGCGGGAATGTTTGAGGACATTGCCCACACAGGAACATGCAGGAGTGAGCAAAACAGCAGTGCAAAGACAATAGTTTGTTTCATCGGCCTTCAAGGTTTGACCACAAACTTCTTCTTATTCGTCACATAGATGCCCCGAGGTAAACTCTTCAAGTATGAAGCGTTCCTCTTGGCCGAGCGAGCATTTACCATTTCTCGTCCACTGAGGTCGTAACATTTACCATTTGACAATTTACCATTTACCATTTCGGCCGCTTGGACACCCGTCATCGGGCTGTCGAGCGTGGCGAGGTCGATGATCAGTTGTCGGTTTTCCGGCAGATAGGCCGTGTTGGCCTTGATGGTGGTCGTGGTGGTGACTGGATAGAAACCGAGGCCGTCTGTTCCCGCTTTCAGCACGGCGGCTGTTCTGGCGGTGGCGCGCAGGTTGAGGTTGGTGCCGACGAGCAGGCCTCCATCCGACTTCTCCTGCGCACTTGCATGGGCAAAGGCAAGGCAGGCAATGAGTATAATGATTACTTTTCTCATAATTCAAAACTATTTGAGGGTGAGTGTAAATACAATTTGGTCGTAGCAGCCGGCCTCGGTAGTGCGTGTGGCTACGTACTCACCTGCCTTGGAGGCATTGAAGCCATTGACTCGTGCCTCGCGTCCCATGTAGGTGAAGCCATTGGGGCCTGTCCACGTCCATTCGCCATCGGTGGGCTGAGGGCCGAAGGTGACGTTGGCTCCCGCACTGACTGCGGCTGTCGTTGTCTTCTCCCAACTGCCGGCGTTGATGTAAGGAACGAGTTCGTCGCAGTCAAGTTCTCCTTCCACGTGAATGGTCCAGGTGGCGGTTGACTGGCGCCCCTGTGCATCGGTGACGGTGACACCATAGATGCCCGCTTTGGCTTTATTCATGGCCGAGATGGTGGTCTCACGCCCCGTGGCAACGAAACCGTTAGGGCCGCGCCACTGCCAGGTCAGCGTGCCCGATGCCGAGCACTGTGGGCCGAAGTTGAGCGTCTGTCCCGGATGCACGGTCAGCTCGTTCGCCTGCTGCCAGTCGCCGCCCAGCACCTGCACGTAGGGAGTGACGGTTCCAGCCTTCTGACCCTTCACGCTGACCAAGAAGGTGAGCACAGAGCGATGACCTTCGGCATCGGTGAACTGCACCGTATAAGTACCTCCCGTGCGGACGTTGGAGAGCGTCACCACGCGTTCAGTGGATGTAAAGTTTGAAGGACCTGACCATTTCCATGTGCCATCAATTCCAGAGATGGGAGCAAGCACGACTTGTGAACCAGAAGCGACTACGGCGTGTGTGCCTTCAGCTGTCGCTCCGCCATCAACAGCCACGGTTCCTTGCAAAGTCTGTGCTCCGCGAATGACACCAGCGGCTATCTCAGCCAGCAGGATGGCTCCGGCATCGTTGGGATGAACATTGTCGGGGAAGGCTTCCTTGTGAGACATCATGGGGGTATGGTAGTCAAGGATATAGGCATTCTGCTCAGCGGCGATTTCCTTGACGATGGGGATGAGTTTCTGCTCTATGTATTTGTTTTGGTTGCTGGTGGCCGTGGGGAAGATGGGGGGAGCCAGCGTGCAGTAGAGTATCGGGTTACGCCCATTGGCACGGAACGTTTCTATCATATCCAGATAGTCCTGCTTGAACTCTCCGCCGGTAACGTCCCAGCGCCGTGGGTCGGCATCATTGGTGCCGAGGGCGATGATGAGGATGTCGGGATTCATCGCCTTGGCATTGGTAAAGTTGGAGGTCGTCCAATAGGAGTAGTCCGTCTTCTTCCCCATGCAGTAGCCGCTCTTGCCGAAGTTGCCGACCTGATAGCCATCGCCCAGCAGACGCTCCAACTGTGCAGGCCAGGCGGCGCGCTGCGAACTGTTGCCGTAGCCCTCGGTGATACTGTTGCCCACGCAGGCAATCTTGATGGGAGCAGAGACGCGCATGATGCCGTCCTCATCTACGTCGAAAGTCGGTTCAAAGACCTCCGATTCCTCATCTTCCTCCGGCACGTAGGCAAACTCCGCGCTGCGGTCGTCGATGTCCACATAGACCTCATCGGCAGAACCGGGCACCACTTCGGGTGTGACGTTCATCATCACCACGGCACTGGCCATGACATCGCACTCCCATGTTTTTCCCTCCGAAGGGTACATGGCCGTCTGCTTGTTCCATTCGCAGTCGGAGAGGTTCGTCGTTTTCTCACGCGTCTGCCAAGCTGCATCGGCGTTTCGTCGCATCCAGTCGAAGTATTTGATGGAGACTCCGCTGCTGGTGTATTTGCCGCGGTAGGTCCAGTCGCTGGGGTTCGAGCGGAGGTAGAAGGCCATGCCGCGGGCAAATTCCGACTGCCAGGTGCCGTCCACCTTTCGACGCGACATGATGCCGCGCGAGTCCACGCTGTTCATCATCACGTATTCGATGGTCTTGCGCGCCAAAGTGCGGTAGCGTGTCTCGCCCGTCAGGCGCTGCAAGTTGGCTGTTCCTTCTACGAAGGTGCCCATATTATAGACATTGTAGCCGTTGTTTCGTGTTCCGTCGGCATCTATCTTCTCGCACACACTACCGTCAGAGTTGCGCAACTTTGAGCACACCCAGGCGTGGATGGCCTTGGCCTTGTCCAGATACTGCTCTTCGCCTGTGGCATCGTAGAGGTAGCAGGCCATGCAGACGGCGGGGTTGTTCGAGAGGCCCGACTTCTCCTCCTTCTTGATGCTCCACCAGATGCCGCCGCCCAGGGCATCGTCCCAGCCGCGATTGTACATGAAGTCCCACGTCCACTTGGCCTGTTCCAGGAAACGCTCCTCATGAGTAATCAGGTAGCCTCGGATATAGGCCAGCCCAGCCCACAGCAAGTCGTCGTTGTATTCGTTCCACGTCCAGTCGCTGAGTCCGCGCTGGTGGGCATCCTTGCTCTCCGCCGTATTGTTGCCCGAACCGCCCTCCTGTGCCGAGAAGGCATCCAGCAGGTCGGTGATGAGCGAGGCCGTAGAGCGGTCGCCACGGAAGTCGTAGCGGTCCTCCACCATCAGTATGACCAGTGCCTGCTGCCAGAAGTAGAGTTTGTTTCGGGTCGACAGCGTCTCGCGGTAATAGGTGTAGTTGTTGTTTCCTTCGCCGCTATAGAGCAGGAAAGCCTTATTAAAATAGTAATAGGAGAGGTCGGCCAGTTCGTTGCGCAGGCCGAGGTTGCCCTGCACTGGGTCGTGGCCGTCGTCGGCGATGCTCAGTTTCATGCTCCGAGCCGCTGAGCGCAGCAGGACGGCTGTGGAATCGGGCACGGTGGTCAGTTCAGCCGTGGCCACGGCCTTACCCTCGTGTTCGGCCAGGGTGAAGGCCTGTGTGCCATCCTGCACTGTGGAGGCGAAGGGGGCAAACAGCGTGTGGTAGTACATGCCGCCGCTGGACACCGAAGCCACCAGCGTGAAGTCGCTGGCCTCACTGACGGTCCAGTAGGAGGCTGCGTCGGCCAGTGTATAACCGATGACGCTCGAATTGCCGCAGTGCAGGGTCGAGTAGGCCCCCTTCCGAGTCGTGAAGGCCACTTTTCCGCCCGGAGATGCCACCACAGGATAGAACCTCTCGGGCACCACGCTCAGTGTCACTGGCGTGTCCTTCAACGGAGTGTGCAGGTAGAGACCCTGCATCTTCAGGTACATGCCTCCGTCGTGTGCCCGTTCAATCTTCACGAGCGACGTCAGCCCGGCTCCGTAACTTGCCCCAGCGTTGGTCTGCGGCGTGCTGCCCTCCATGTAGAGGTGTCCGCCGCGTTCGCTCCGCAGCCGGTAGTACCCCGTGGGACAGTGGTAGTAGGCAGGGTTGTTGACTACAGCCAGCATCCGCTGGTACTGCTCTCGCGTACAGGCCACGAGGAGGCTCTCGTCCCATCGGAGGCTGTCGCGGCCCTCGGCAGTCAGTCCGAACAGTTGTCCCACGCTCTCCACCCAAGGTCGGATGTCGCTCTCCACCAGGGTGCTGTAGTCCTCTGCCTTGGCCGTGCCCAGGGTCAGCCACGCAAGCAGGACGAACATAAGTTTCTTTTTCATATTATTTGGTTGCTTTAAAATTTTCTTTGCAAATATACCATATTTTATCATTCGCAGACATAACACATCGTGACAAATGTGTACGGATTTGTGTCGTCGCAGCGTTCTTCCTGTGTCTGTGCTTGTTTCTTACTTTATTTCGGTCTACTTTTTTTGCTGCGAACTTAAGTTGTTATAATCTTTTTATTAACCTTTTTATTAATTTTTCAAATCAAGTTTTTATGCTTCGTAAACAAAAACTTTTCTTTCGCCTCATGCTCTTGCTGGGCATTTTCCCACCATGCCATCGCGGCTCATCGGAACGCGCAGAAGAAGGGACGGTCAAACTGGAAGGACACGATAGTGATGCGCGCCCCGTGGGAGTGATGGGCGTTACGTTTAGTGGTGACAATAGATTTTTTTTCGATGTTCGCTGATGTAGAGCCCATGTTGCGGAGCACGGCTTAGCCGACGGCCTTGCAAGTCGAAGTATTTCCCTACAGCCTCTTTCCCAGAGGGCGAGTGTGATTCGCAGTCCCCGTTCCCGTCCTCCAGCTTCCCGGTTCGGATGCCGATGATGCCGTCGCTCAATTCTTGGGCCGACTGCGTGGAGAACTGGAGAGAAGTGAGTTGGAAGGCGTTTGTGCGCGAGCGAGTGCTGTAGGCGAAGCGGAGAAAGACGTGGTGGATGCCGGTCGTGGGCTGTATGTCGGCAAAGACGTAGTTGTCGGCATTGCCTTGCGAGAGTGGGATGGTGGCTATGGGTTCACCTGCCATTTTATCTAAATAGACGCTGACGGTGGCTGTACCTGTATATGGATATTGCCCCACGCCGATGGCGATGCTGTGGGCTGGCGTGTTGCCGAAGCGCATGTTGTCATAAACCACCCATGTGTTGTCCTTGAGGCTGATGGTGGGCGTGGCGTCGTTGGCAGAGTGAACATAGATGCCGCTTTGATAGTCGAAAGCCGTGGCCGGCAGCAGTGAATAGGCATTTTTCTCCACCTGTCCGAGAACAGCGTTGACGGCAGCGCTGGCTGCGCACGAGCAACTGAAGGCGTTGGTGGCCTCCTCGCGCTTGGATTTGGTGAGCCACGCTGATGTGGTGACACCGCGTTCGTCGCGGTTGTTGTAGGCACGGAAGGCGTTTTTGCTGAGCCATTCCTGATACTGCGGCCGGTTCAGGTCGAGCACGTAGCGACGGGCATAGCGCATGAGTATACCCTTGAAACCGCAGAGGTCGCCGTCGTTCACCTGGCACACGCTGATAATGCCGTCGGCCGTGCACATACGGCCTACGGTGTATTCCATGATTTTATCGGCATCGGCGGCATACTGTGGTGTGCCATAGTGGTCGTAGAGCAGCACGGCGGCTCCGAGCATAGTGCCCTGGTTGTAGGTGCTGGCCCAGCGGTTGAAGCGCTCTTCGCCCTTCTCGTTGAGAGCCACGCCACCCGTGGCAGGGTCCCACACAAAACTGTCATACACCTGCCCTGTCTCGACGTTGGCCAGATACTGGCGTTGATTTGCATAGAGGTCGCGTGCTTTCTCAAAGTATTCTTCGCCGGCGCCGATCATGGCCAGATAGCAGGCGGCCACTTCCGTCGGGCCCATGATGCAGGAGTTGGTGCTGTAGCGGTCGCCGCTCTGCTCGGCCCAGCGCATCATGCCAAACTCGGGCATGAAGGCACGCTTGTAGATGAGGTCGAAGTTGTACTTGGCCATCTTGCGGTATTTGGTGTCGCCCGTCAGCCACCCCAGGCGCGCTACGGCTATGATTTGCTACATGACGTCGTCGTTGAAGTCATAGCCGAACCAGTCGTAGTTTCCGTTCGAACCGCCCGTCCAGTTGCTGCCCACACGGTCGTAGAACCAGTCGTACATCATCGTTGCCAGTTCAAGATAATCTTTGTTCCCGGTAATTTCGTAGGCATCGAGTATGACTTCCAACTGTTCGCTCTCGCCCCATCCTCCATTGTTGAAGGTGCGGTAAGCATCCCCCTTCTGCTGGGCGAAGCAGGCGATGTAGCGGTCTGCCATCTCGCTGCGCACGGTTGCATTGAACTCGCTGGCGGGACTTTTCACCTCTACGAACTGCCACTCCTGGTCGCTGTCCTCCGTGGGAGTTGACAGGGCAGGCAACGAGCCGTCGGCTGTGTCCGCCACCCCCAGGTAGTTGCTGCCCGACATGGGCCGCAAGTGGTAGATGCACTGCGCTTCGTCCACGGCTTCCAGTCGCCAGCGCCCGCTGCTGGCCGAAGCCACGGTCAGCAATGTGCCGCCACGTGTGTTGGCTTTCAGTCCAAGGTATAGCCCGGTGTAGGCATTGCAGAGGGTGAATCCGTTCGTTCCACCGCGTCCAATGGTCCACTGTTGGGCTGGCACATGGGTCTCTGTCCACAGCACCACGGCAACATTGGCCCCAGGTTGGGCGTCCTTGACGAGGAGGGAAGACTGAGGTCTGCTGACAGGCACGATGCGATAGGTCTTGCCAATTTCCACCTGAGCCGACAGCGGCTGTGCTGCATAGGGCAGCAAGGTAAACAGAAGTATAGACAATCGTTTCATAATATCTCCGGTATTTAGTTCTCTCTTCATTTTGTGGTGATGGTCAGTGTGGCTGTGCGCTTGAGCACGGCATCGGGCAGGAACCAACCCTTCAGGGCTTTCCCGTCGTGTCTGACGGCGGTGATGCGCCGGCCATGACCCTCGCGACGGATGGTGGTGACGTGGCCGTCGGCCTGGGTGAAGCGGACGAGCGGGAAGAGGGGTACCGTGACGAGATACTGTGGGTCGGCAGGGGAATAGGTGTAGAGGCCGATGGCATTCAGCACATACCACGAGGACATCTCGCCGGCATCGTCCATGCCGGCGTAGGCCAGACGTTCGCGGCCCATGTCGTAGAACCGCTCCATGATGCTGTCCACCATGGCCTGAGCCTTGTCCTGACGGCCCACGAAGTAGTACATGTAGGGCAGACTGTGGCCAGGCTGATTGCCGTGGCAGTAGTTGCCGATGAAGCCCGTCATGTTGTGCACCTCGTAGCCTCCCCAGGGCAGGGTGAAGAGGGAGTCGAGTTTCTGCTCTACGGCGCGGCGCGAGGGGTAGAGGCGGACGACACCATCGGGGTCGTGGGGAGCAAAGAAGAGCGAGTTCCAGGCGTTGGCCTCGCGGTACTGGTAGGCGAAGTAGGGGTAGCCGGGACGGAAGTCCCGTATCCACGTGCCGTCGGCTATGCGCCCGCGCCAGAAACCCGTCGAGGGGTCGAAGAGGTGCTTGTAGTTCATGGAGCGTTGCAGCAATTCCTTCTCGGTCTTCTTCTCTCCCAACTCGTGGGCGATGAGGGCGGTGGCATAGTCGTCGTAGGCGTATTCTACGGTCTTCGTCACGGCTGCCTTGTACTCGTCCCAGGTGGGCACGTCTGTCGTGTCTTTTTCGGCTATCCAGCCTTGCCGCAGGTATTCCTCCAGATAGGGGCGGCCTCCCCTGCCGGGCTTGAAGGCGTTATTATATAATAAGGTATAAGCCCGCCGGAGGTCGAAACCACGCACACCGCGAAGCCAGTTGCCGGCCACGACGGCCGAACCGTGGTCGCCGTGGAAGAAGGTGGGGAAGTAGCCACCGCGCTTCTCGCCGCGGTCGATGCAACTCTGGATGACATCCGACATGACATCGGGGCGCAGCAGACCGAGCAGGATGTCCTTGTTGCGGTAGTCGTCCCAGAAGGAGGGGTCGGTATAGTAGCGGAAGTCGCCACGCACGACTTCGCCGCGAGCGTCGCGGTATTCGCCGTTGACGTCACTGCGCAGCGAGGGCCACAGCAGTGAGCGGTAGAGGGTGCTGTAGAAGAGGCCGCGCTGGCGTTCGGTGCCGCCCTCGACCTGTATCTTCTGCAACTCACGCTCCCAGGTGTCATCGGCCTCGGCACGGACCTCGCCGAAGTCCTTCCCGCCCACCTCGGTCTCGAGGTTCAGACGGGCGTTCGCGATGCTGACAAACGAGAAACCTATCCTGACTTCCAGCGGTGTCGCCTCCTTGCTGGCCAGGAAACTGATATCGGTGATGACGTTGCCCTGCTCCTGTCGCTGACGGATGTCGCGGATGGCATAGTTCGTCGTGGCGTAGAAGTAGATGCGCCCCTCGCCGTTTTGTGAACCACTGAAGGCGTGGTCACCCTCGCGCTGGATGCTCCAGTCGCGGACGTCGTTGTTGGAGTGCGTCAGGTCGGCCAGCAGGTGCTTCTCGTCCTCGGCGCGGAAGGTGTAGCGGTGCAGGGCACAGCGCAGGGTCGTGGTCAGTTCGGCGTTGACATGGTAGCGCTCCAGATACACCTGATAGTAACCCGGGTGGGCACTCTCATTGGCATGGCTGTAGGCCGAGGCGTAGTCGGTGGCCGAATATCGACCCGTGGCCGGGAGTAGCGGCACATGCAACCCACCCCAATGTCCCTTGGCCGTATGCCCGAAACCAAGGATGGTGGGGTCTTCGTACTGGTATCCTGCACCGCTGTGATACATGGTGGCGGGCGTGCACTGCACCATGGCGTTCGGCAACGAACTTCCGGGGAACACCTCGGCACCCCACGTGCGTTGCTTCCACGTGCGGACATAGCCCAAATCCTCCGGTTCCCACAGTGTTGCTGTGCCCAGCAATGGGTTGACATAACTGGTCAGACGACCGGCAACGGCCAGGCCCGACACCTGCATCCAGAAATACAGCAATATGCTTATGATTCGTTGTGCTCTATGCATTGTGAATTGAAATTTGAAAGTTGAAGATTGAAAGTTGAGATTCTGTGCATTGTCAAGGCATCGTAGCAGTGAGGAAGGTGGCATTTCCGAAAATGTATAGGATGTTCTCTACAGCAGGCACAAGTATGGTCTCGCCTTGACGAATATCTACACCATTGATGTTTGCCTTTCCCCAAAGGCAGACGACAATGACAAACGAGTCACAGTGGAAATCTACCTGTTGAGCCACCTGCACTACCACACGGTGGACAACGAAATAGGGACAGTTAATCAGTTGCGAAACAGGCTTGGTGCTGTCGTAGGAGGTGCGGTAGGCAGGCCACACCTGATAGTCGATGGCATCCTTTGCCTGTTCGATGTGCAACTCACGCGGATTGCCGTGCTCGTCCTTCCGCCCGAAGTCGTAAACGCGATATGTGATGTCGCTTGTCTGTTGTATTTCAGCAAGGAAATTGCCTGCTCCGATGGCATGGAGCCGTCCTGCAGGCAGGAAGTAAAGGTCGCCTTCATGAGCCTCATGGGTGGCAATGACATCCTGCATAGGCGAGCGGCCGTTGACGGGTTCGGCTGTAGCGAGTTGCTCGTACTCCTCTGGAGTGATGTTTCTGTTGAGGCCGGCATATATCTTTGCACCTACATCGCTTTTAATGACGTACCACATCTCCGTCTTGCCAGCACATCCATGACGCTCCATAGCCAATTTATCATTGGGATGCACCTGGACGGAAAGATCCTGACGCGAGTCGATGAATTTCACCAGCAAGGGGAACTTATTGCCAAAACGCTTGTAGATTTTCTGTCCTACGAGCAGGCCTTTGTACTTATCTATGAGTTCTACGAGTGTGAGCCCTTCATCAACGTCATCTATAAGCCCACGATTGACGGCGACACTCTCGTGGCCTGCAACGCCACTGATTTCCCAGCTCTCGCCGACATTGGGCTGAGCACTGTAGAAGCCCTTGAAGGGCGCAATCTGATAACCACCCCAGATGGTTGTTTTCAGATAAGGTTGAAATTTGTATGGTTTCATAGGCTATCGTTTAGAATTGTCATTGGGCTGGATGATATACGGGAAGTTGTCTGGCATCGGTTATGGTTGCGGGGATGCGCTCAAAGATAGCCTTGAGGCGGTTGGTATCGAACTTGGGCCGGCGGTCGTAGTAGTAGATGCCGTTCTTCTCCTGCTCCACGTCGGTAATCTGGGTGTAGCAGAAACCCACTACGTTGGGACAGGCCTTTAGGGCATCCACCTCGCCCTGTAGCAGACGGTAGAACTCTTCTATGTCGTCGATGTTCCGGCCGTAGCCCCACGAACTGCCGCGCTCTTCCGGACGAATCCAGGGCAGACCGCCAAATTCATCGACCATGTAAGGCTGACCGTCGTACTTGGCCAGATAGGGCTTGTCGCCCTGATTGCGATAGGGCTCCTGCCCCTCGTGGAAGGTGAAGTGCTCAATAAGCCGGTCGTAGTCGCGCTCATAGTCGTGCACAGTCCATATATCAGTACGCACATGGCCGTCTCCGCTCACGTCGTTCACGGGGCGCGTGGGGTCGATGGCCTTGGTGATGCGGTAGACATTCTCGACCATGCGGTTATAGACGCCAGAGCCATTGCTTCCCCAAGTCTCGTTGAACGGTGTCCACATGACCAACGAGGGATGGTTGCGGTCGCGCTCCACCAGTTCGGTCCACTCGGCCAGGAAGTTACGCGCCGATAGGTCGCTGTTCACGTCAATGCCCCACGAGGCACTCTCGCCCCAGGTGAGGTAGCCCAGACGGTCGGCCCAGTAGTAGTAACGCTCCTCAAAACTCTTCTGGTGCAGACGGGCACCATTGAAGCCCACAGCCTTGGCCAACTCAATGTCGCGACGCAGCGCCTCGTCGGAGGGGGCTGTCCAGATGCCGTCGGGGTAGAAGCCTTGGTCGAGTACAAGGCGCTGATAGTAGGGTTGGTTGTTCAGATAGAAATAGCCACCCGCCACATGCACCTTGCGCATACCGGCATACGACTGGATACGGTCGACGACCACGCCGGCGGCATTGCTCACCTCGTAGGTGACATCGTAGAGGAAGGGCGATTCGGGCGACCACAGTTTCGGTTTCTTGATGGGCAGCACGGCCACGGCACCGTTGTAGCACGACACAGCAGTCTGGGCCACCAGCTTCTTGCCATCATAGACCTTGACCGTCAACATGTTGGCTGCCGACTCGTGGAAGAAGCGTGGATGGACGACGAGTTGTTGTTGATCAATATCGGGCACGGCGAATACCGACTCCAGTCCCTCTGCATCGACAGGCTCCAGCCACACCGTCTGCCAGATGCCGGTGGTACGCGTGTACATGCACCCATTGCTGTTCAACTGCTGGCTCTGCTTGCCTCCCAACTGATGGCCACTGCGTAGGTCGTCCTTCACCCACACCACCAGATTGTGCTTCGTGCCGGGCTTGGCCTGACGGCTGATGTCGAAGGAGAACGACGAGCCTGTGCCATAGTGGATGCCCACCTCGTGTCCGTCGATGAATACATGGGTTTCGTAGTCGGAGGCTCCGAAGTTCAGGCGAACCTGGCGACCAAACCACTCCGATGGGATGTCAATCTCTCTTTGATACCACACGGCAGGGATGAAATCGGTGTAGCCGATACCAGACAACTGACTCTCGGGACAGAAAGGCACAGTGATTTGGCGCTCCAAGGTGGTGGCTTTCTGCCAATTGCGTTCACGACCCGACTGTCCGAAGTCGAAGGCGAAGTTCCACGTGCCGTTCAGACACAGCCAGTCAGCTCGCTGGAACTGTGGACGGGGATATTCACTGCGGGGGATGGCTCCTGCGAAGGTCGTAAGGAGCAGTGCAATAAGGGATATAAGCATCTTTTTCATAATAACAATTATTTAGTGTTGCTTATAATATTCATGAATGATGTACCACGCTTGCTTGCGCTGTCGCAAAATTCCCCTGTTGCAAGCGCAGCCCACCCCAGCCACACATCGGCAACATGGCCAGTGTCAACGCAAAGATGTATTTCCTAAGTCTGTTCATCTTTCCTTGATATTTATTTGATGTCACCGAAGCGCATCTTCGTACGGTCTACGGGCTCGTCAAGGGGTTGGATGGTAGTGGCGGGGCCGAGGTCAGCAGGCGGGAACCAGGAACTGAGTTCCCAGACGATGCGGCCGTCGAGCGTCACTTCTATGGCTTGCACGTCGGGGTGCTCGGGATCGATGCGCTGCGAGCTCCACTCGTTGAACCAGTTGTTCATCAGTGTGTTGCCATCAGGCAGGCGATGGGCTTTCTGGGTGCTGATGTCCTTGTAGGCAGGGTTCTTCGACCAGTCGTACTCCCAGACGACCTTACCTTTTTTATCGTACTCGCGCGCGAAGCCACGATTCGAGCATCCGAGGATGTTGCCGTTTTTCAGTTCCTCTACGCCCCATGCTCCGGGCAGGTCCAGGCGGCGCAACTCTTTGCCATAGCTGTCAAACTCGATGATGGCGCCATACTGCATGGAGGCCAGTAACAACGTGCCCTTGCGGGTGAGGCGGAAGCAGCGCATCTGGCCATGGGAGCCACCATCGCGCATCGGAAGTTTGAACTCACGGATGAGCTTCAGGCTGGGAATCTCGCGGACGACGCAGGTGAAGGGGTCGCCACATTGGATGTAAACAATCTTGTCCCGCCCGATGGGCTGGATGCTGTGGATCTCATAGCCCTTCGGCGTGTCCATCTGCCAGGCCACGGTGTAGCCGTCGGCAGTGCCGGGCGTGGGTACCACCTCGCGGATGCCGTGTTGGTGAGCCATGAGGATGTGGCCGTCGGTGAGCAGCACGGCGTCGCTGATCTCACCGCGCCCTTCGGGGTCGAAGTAGCTCCAGGCAATGCGCCCGTCGCGGACGATGTACATCCGGTGCTTGGTGCTCTCGCCGGCATAGAAGAAGCTGAGGTGGTCGAGGCCTCGGTTGGGGGCATGAGGCGGCAGAACGGCCTCATCATCGAGGCTTATGCCCGTACTCTCGATGTTCTGGACAGGAGCGCCTTTGACACCTCGCGTAGTCAGACGGCGGACGTCCAGCCCGCGTACATCATCGGCCACAACGGCCGGACGCTGGTCATCGCTGCGTTGCTCGACGATGAGGTTTTCCACCGTAACTCGTTCGGCATGACGCACATAGAGGCCACAGGCTGGATTGCGGCGACCGTACATACGGTTCTCGGGATAACCATTGAGGTTCTCGGCCAGACGCTCAGTCAAGGGCGTCTGACCACCAGCATGACTGACGCGGATATTGCGCAATCGCACATCGCTGATGCGGCTGCGGGGCACGCCGCTGATGAGGCAGGGAATATTGCCGTAGGCGGTGGCGGTGACATCGGAGATGCTGACATCGCGGATGCGCCCCTTGCCGTCGCCGCGGCGTTCGTTGAGGCAGATGAAGATGGGAGTGATGATGCCCTCCATCGTGATATTGCTGATGCTGACGTGCTCGATGAGTCCGCCGTCGGCACTTTCGATAGCAATACCGGCCAAGCCCGTCAGTACGCCTGCAGGCAGGTCGTCATAGTGGTTCTCCCAGTGCCAGATGTTGGTCTCAGAGGTGGGACGGATGACGCAGTTGGAGATGACCACATTGCGGAATCCAGCGTAAGAGGCTGTGCCGAACTTGATGGGGTTGCAGTTGGAGGCTATGACGCAGTTGGTGATGGAAATGTTCTCGGGCATGAAGTCTGGGTTGTCGCTCTTCAGGCAGATGCCATCGTCGTCGGCCTCGATGAGGCAGTCGGAGATGGTGACGTTGCGAGCATCTACGTCGATGCCGTCGTTGTTGCCCTGCGCCAGAGAACGGATGCTGATGGCACGGACGCGCACGCCGTCGCACTCTTGCAGGCGGAATGTCCAGCTGCCAGCGTTCTTGACAGAGAAGTCGGAGAACGAGAGGTCGCGACAGCGGAGGAAGTGAAGGCCGAGCGGACGGATGTCGTCGTTCAGCCGGAAGCCCTGAGAGAGGAAAGCCTGGGTGTTGGCCTGACCGTCGATGATGCCTGGTCCGCTGATGCCAGCATCCTCGATATCCTCGGCATAGATGAGGGCACGCACGGGATAGACGCTCTTGTCGCGGGCACGGGTATCGCCAAGGATGACGGCTCCGCGCTGAAGATGCAGCTGCACGTGGCTGCGCAAACGCAGGGTGCCCGTGAGGTAGCGACCTGCGGGTAAGGTGACCACGCCACCGCCTGTCTCGGCACACTTGTCGATGGCTCGCTGCAACTGCACGGTGCAATTGGCGCGACCATCGCCCTTGGCACCCATATTGGTCACTACAACATCGTTAGCCGATGCCATCGAGGAGAAAACTAAAAACTCTAATAGAACGATTAACTGCTTCATAGGAAGATAAAGTTTTATTTAGTTTTAACGGCTTAAATTTTAATAGTTATTATTGAAGACAGGCGATGTCGTCTGTTGCTCGTCCTTGACGATGAGCAGTACTACGGCGGGATCGCTCTGGTCAGTGTAGTCCTTGCCCACCTCGCGCTCGACCTCTGTGTAGGGGTAGTCATGCCCTTGACAGAGGGCTTCGAGATCGGCAACTTGAAGGATGATTCCCCTGCCATCGGGGGTGAGCGTGTAGGGGATGGCCGTGGGCGGCTCATCGGTGGCGAGGTCCTGGGCATAGACGGTGAACGCTCCTGCGGGCAGGCCACCTTGGTAGTTAAGGGTGAGCGAACGGCAATGGCCGAAGATGCCGACCTTCCGGTCCCAGCGCAGGGGCTGAGCGCTGACATCGACGTGCTGCTGCTGATAGTGGCCGTTGATGTTGCGATTGATGATAGCCACCGCTACACACTCATTGTCATAGAGCGAAGCGAGCACATAGGGGCGGTCTGGAACAGAGGCGCCGTCGCCCGTTATTACGGGTAGCGGCATACGGCGGCTCATGCGGGCCGGGGCCTGCCAGCTCTTCCCGTTTCCACTTTCCTGCAAGGTCATGCTGTCAGCCCGCCACTGGTCACGTTTATGACCGAAAGGCTGAGCGATGCGATGCCAGCGCACGGCACGCACAGTCTCGTTGAGACGGTTCTTCAGTTGGCGCGATCCGGGGCCGCAGTCGGCAAAATAGATGTCGGGCTGTCCGTCTGGCAGGGCACCGACGTATGGGTGGCGCATCACGCCAATGGCACAGCCCAGACCGGCTGCGATATAGGCTTCGTCCTCGCAGTTGATGATGCCCCAGCCCTCCCGCTCGGCATCGGGTTGCTGACCGAGGTCATATAACCTTTGCAGGGTCTGTGCCTGCGCTATCTGGTTGTTGACATCATAGGAGCGGATAGTCTGGCTGAAGCTTATGAAGTCGGGATGGTGCGTGCCGCCGTCCTGGAAGGAGGCGTGCTCGATGACGACTTCCGGAGCCACCTCGCGGCCCCACTGGCTCAGGCGGCGACGAAACTGCTCGTCGCGGTCCTTGTTGCCCCAATCTACTTTCCAATAGTTGAAGCCAGCGCGCTGGCTCTCGCCGAGCCGACGTTTCCAGAAACGCTCTTCCTGCTCAGTTGTCCAGCGGAGTGAGTTTTCGTAGGTGTTCTCCAGCCCTGTATATTCGTGTGTCAGTCCGATGGGATTCTGTGCACACACCCATCCGCCTAGGCTGCGCCAACCTTGCTCCTTCACAGCTTTTACCAACTGAGTCATACGTTGCAGGTCATCACCTTGGAAAGAAGGGAAACGATCGGGTGCAATGGCCATCGTGGCCAGATGCTCGTTGTCATAATTGCGACCATGGGGACGCTTGCTGGCACCATCGGGGCCTGGCCCATGGGGAATGTCCCACGAGTCATCCAATACAAAGGTAAGGTCAGCATGCAACATTGGATAATGGCTAAGCCACCCCTGATAGCGAGAAGGCACAATCCAAGTGACTTCACACGGTGGCTGTCCGCTTGTCTGCGTGGTCTTGGCTTGTTCATGTCCCCAAACCTTGTAGCCCAGCTGACAGCCGAAGAGGTTGTCTTCGTTGATTTCCAGCCTCAAGTCGTTGCTGCCTGCCCCCGCGCCGTAGCTGCAAACGTAGCCCTGCAGGTTCCATGTGCAGTAGTAGTCGGAGGCCGTAGAGGGCGTGGTGGGCACGAGCGAGGCTGGAGGCTGTGCCGACGCTGCCATTATAGGCAGTAAGAGGGAAAGGAAAAGAGAAATCTTCATTTCGTTTAGATGAACGTTTCCGTTAAGTCAAATGAGCAGAGCGAAACTTGCTTCAACTCTCTGCCATGGCGAGGAAACGAAGGATGAAATCCAATCATTTTCCTATACAGCAGACAGACCCGTAGGCGACTTCCACAAGTCATTGCGTTGTAGAACATGATGTGTTGGCCATCTCAGCGTCTTCTTCAGGTGGAAAGTAGCATGTGCACGGATATCTTCTGAGGACGCGGCAAACTGCACGTCGTACTGTCCCGCAGCGGTTTCCCACTGGCTCTGCTGTTCGTTGAACGAGGCCAGTTCATAACTGCTTATCTTGAATGTCAGCGTTTGGCGCTCACCAGGCTGCAGTTCGCGTGTCTTGCCGAAGGCCTTCAACTCGCGGACAGGTTTGTCGGGCAAGCAGCCCAGCGGAGCCTTCACATAGAGTTGCACCACCTCCTTGCCAGTGTTCTTGCCGGTGTTCGTCACGGTGATGCTGGCCGTGACCCCATCCTTTGTTGATGACACTTTGGCGTTGCTGTACTGAAAAGAAGTATAGCTCAGTCCGTAGCCGAAAGGATAGCTGACCGCGCGGCCAGAAGTGGTGAAGAAGCGATAGCCCACGTAGATGCCCTCTTCGTGGAAGGTATAAGCCTGATTGCGGAGTCGATCACTGTAGGCGGCAGGGCCTGTCGGGAAGTTCAGGCAAGCGGGATGGTCGCTGATGGTGTTGGGGAAGGTCATAGTAAGTTTGCCGCTTGGCGAGGCCTTTCCACTGAGCACGTCGGCCACCGAGTTTCCGCCTTCCTGACCAGGTTGCCACGCCATCAGGATGGCATCGGGCATCGCCTTCCACGAAGCGGTTTCGATGGCATTGCCCATGTTCAGTATGACGATGACCGGCTTGCCTTTGGTGTGAAAGGCAAGGCAAAGGTTCTGCAACATCTCGTATTCGTCGTTCGTTAGGTTGAAGTCGCCATCAATATGACGGTCACCACCCTCGCCCGCCTGTCGGCCAATGGTAAAGATGGCCACATCGTTCTGCTCAGCCTGACGTTTCAGCACCTCGCGGCCGACAGCCAGTTCGGCGTAGCGACCGCCATTTGCTCCACGGGCACGACGCTCGGCATCCACATGGGCTTTATAGGTATTATAGAGACGAGAGACCTCATCGTTCAACTTATAGCCAGCATTTTCCAAGCCGGTCTTCAAGTCGATGACGTAGGGCTTGTTTACATTGCCAGAACCTGTACCGCCGGCAATGAAGTCATAACTAGTTATGCCGAAAAGAGCAACCTTTATACCTTGATTCAACGGCAGTGTGTAACCACTATTTCCTTTCAAGATGGAACTAGGGGAGAGGCTGTTCTTCAGCAGCACCATGCCCTCTGTGGCACTCTGACGTGTCACTTTGGCGTGAGCCTCAAGGTCGGGTCGGTCGCTGTACTTATAGCCGCGGAAGCGGGGGGCGCGGACGATGAGGCGGAGCATCTCGCGCACGCGAGCATCCATCTCAGCCATTGGCAGCGAACCATCCTTCACGTGGGCGATGATGTCCTCTTCCTGCCACTTGTGACCTGGCATGAGCAGGGCATTGCCGGCTGTCACACGCTCATAGCTGGGACGTCGTTCGTTGGTCCAATCGGTCATCACGAGGCCCTTATAGCCCCACTCGTTGCGTAGGATAGTATGAAGAAGGTCGCGACTCGACTGTGTCCAGATGCCGTTAATCTTGTTGTAGGACGACATCACCGTCCACGGGTCACTCTCATGGATGGCAATCTCGAAGGGGCGTAAGTATAATTCGCGCAGTGCTCGTTGGGAGATGACTTCATCCACGTTAATACGGTTGGTCTCCTGCGAATTGGCGGCGAAGTGCTTGATGCTTGTGCCCACGCCTTGGCTTTGGATGCCGCGCACGTAGGCGGCAGCGATGCGTCCGGAGAGCACAGGGTCTTCGCTGTAGTACTCGAAGTTTCGACCGCAAAGGGGCGTGCGATGAATGTTCATGCCTGGTGCCAGCAGGACATCGCAACCATACTCCAGAACCTCGTTGCCGATGCTGCTCCCGACGGCCTCCACCAGTTCGGTGTTCCATGTCGATGCGAGGGCTATGCCTACCGGGAAGCCGGTTCCGTAGTAAGTCTGGTCTATACCATCATGATGTGAACTGATGCGCACACCAGCTGGGCCGTCGGTGAGCACGATGGTGGGAATGCCCAGTCGGGGTATGGCGTGGGTAGAGCCAGCGGCACCTGTGACAATGTTGCCTCGTTCGCCAACTTCGTCATCGGCACCCACCAGCAGGTGAGCTTTCTCTTCCAGTGTCATGGCTGCAACAATCTCTTCGATATTGTCGGCCTGTAACCGAAGGTCCTGCGCATTGGTTTGACAGAAAGCAGTCAATACAACCGTGGTGATGAATAGTCTCATGTTCTTTTATCTATCTATCGTTATGCTGTTCAGCAGGTCAATCTTTCCTTCGCTGACCAGTTTCAGGATGAGTTCGCCGAAGAGCGTGTTCTGCCAGGCAAACCACTTGCGGGTGAAGCGGGTGGCGTCGTCCTTGTGGAACGACTCGTGCATGAAACCCGTGCCGGCATCGGTCTGCATGAGCATCTCGATGCACCGTTTCGTCTCGGCATCGTCCTGGCTGGTGAAGGCCTTCATCATGATGCTCATGGGCCAGGGCATGTCGTAGCCGATGTGTGGGCCGCCTATGCCCTCACCGGCCTTGCCCCGGAAGAAATAGGGATTGTCTTCGCTCCAGACGAAGCGGCGCGTGTTCTGGTAGACGGGGTCGGTCGCAGGCACGTCGCCCAGGTAGGCCATGGCCAGGAGGGAGGGCACGTTAGCATCGTCCATGAGCATCTGGTTGCCAAAGCCGTCGACCTCGTAGGCATAGATGGGGCCGTACTTGGGATGCTGGTGAATGGAGTAGCGCTGCAGGGCTTGGTAAACCTCGTCGGCAAGGTTGGTGCACTGGCGGGCCAGGTCGGTGCGGCGGTTGACCCGGGTCAGAATCTCGGCAGCGTTGCGCAACTGGTGCACTGCCATGAAGTTGGAGGGAACGAGGAAGAGCAACGTGGTGGCGTCGTCCGAGGGGCGGAAGGCCGAGGCTATGAGGCCGACGGGGCGTACGGGAGAGCCCCAACCGTCGTTGTTCATCGTGTCGAGTTGGCGCTCGGTGCGACGCTGGAAGCGGTAGTTGCCCCGGCCGGTCTTGCGCTGTTGGTCATGGAAGGTGGCCAGGATTTTCTCCACGGCCTCGGTCCACAGCGTGCCAAAGACGCTCTCGTCGCCCGTCTGCTGCCAGTATTCGTAGCAGAGGCGCAGTACGTAGCAGAGCGAGTCCACCTCCCACTTGCGCTCGTGCAGCATGGGAGTCATCTGGGTCAGGTCCTTCATCCAGTCGCCATCGGGACGCGGCTCCTTGTTGAATGCATTGGCATAGGGGTCGAGGCAGATGCACTTCAACTGGCGCAGAATGACACCGGCCAGCATCCGCTGCAGGTGTTTGTCTTTAGGTGCCAGCCTGACATAGGGAAAGACCTGAGCACCGGAGTCGCGGAGCCACATGGCATGTATGTCGCCCGTATAGACGAACGTATCGGGCAGTCCGTCTTCGCCCTTCTCTTCGTAGTGGACAGTGGTGTCGAGGGTGTTGGGGAAGCAGTTGACAAACATCCACGCCAGACGCAGATTGGTCAGTTGCGAGGCCACCTCCTTGATTTTCTTTTCCACGGCCTCGCTTCGGAACAGGCGTTCCTTGGGTGCGGGGCGGTTGTTCACGGTCAGGACGTCCTTCTTGGCTTCGGGGAAACGGCCCTGAGGCAGTTCGACGGCTGAACAATTCAGCGATAGGCCCAGTAGCAGGGCGAGGGAAAGAATATACTTCATGTTATGTGATTAAGGGTTAAGGGTTAAGGATTAGGGATTAGGGATTTCACTCGATGACTGCTGCAAAGCCGCCGTTCCTGGCCATACGGACCTCGAGGACGGAGGTGCTGCTGACGTTTCCTTCTATCTTATTGTAGTGCATGGCCTGATAGCCGGCGTTCGCTCCGTCTTTGAAGAGCGTTAGGCGGTGCTGACTGGCTTCGAGAAAGTCGAGCGGCAGGTTGAAACTGCGCTCCTCCTGCTCGCCGTTCGTGATGCCTCCGACAAACCATCGGTGGCCCTTGCGCTTGGCCACGACCACGTAACGGCCAGCCTCGGCGGCCAGGCAGCGTGTCTCGTCCCACGTGGTGGGCACGCTGGCGATGAAGCGTGTGCAGTCCTCGTTCTGGTAGTAGCGCGTCGGGTTGTCGGCCAGCATCTGCACGCCGCTTTCCAGCACCACGTACAGGGCCATCTGGAAGCAACGCGTGCCCATGGCCCCGGAATTGGGACGGTCGGCGCGATAGTGGTCGGGCTGCATGTTGTTCATGCCGCCAGGGGTGAAGTCGGCCGCGCCCACGGCGTTGCGGATGAAGGGGATGAAGGTAGTGTTCTCGGGACGACAGCCGCCCATCTGCTCCAGGCCGCGCACGCCCTCGTAACTGATCAGGTTGGGATACTCGTATTCGAGGCCTGCAGGCGAGAAGGCTCCGTGCCAGTCTATCATTATCTTGTACTTGGCAGCCTCCTGGGTCACGCGTTTGTAGAAGTTCACCATCCATTGGTCGGCATGGTCCATGAAGTCAATCTTCACGGCAGGGATGCCCCATTCGGCATAGGTCTTGAACAGGGTGTCCATGTTCTGCCATACGGTCAGCCAGGGCAGCCACAGCACCACCTTCACGTCCTTGGCCTTACAGTATTGTATCAGTTCCGGCAGGCGCAACTGATCGTTGCCGTGGAAGGGGTCGCGGGTCGACTTGGCCCAGCCTTCATCGAGCAGAATGTATTCTATGCCGAACTTGGCCGCAAAGTCGGCAAAGTAGCAGTAGGTCTCATAGTTGCAGCCAGCCTTGAAATCGACGTCGGCACCAAAGGGGGCTGCACCGTTCCACCATTCCCACGAGAACTTGCCGGGCCGAATCCACTGGATGTCGGCAAGTGCACTGCGGCGGGCCAACTGCACGGGCACGGTTTGTTCAACGAGGCCCTTGGAGTCCGTCACCACCACGAAGCGCCAGGGAAACGAACGGCCCCCCTGCGTCTTGGCAATATAGGGGGCCTCCTCGGTGATCTTCTCGCCTCGGTCGCCCCAGGATTCCCACTTCAGGGGAGCTTTGGGGAAGGCGGTGGTGATGCCCTGCTCGCTGGCCCTGAGGAAGAGACGCGGATAGTCGTCCACGTCGCTCTCGCCGATGAGCAGTTGCGTGTCGCCCTCCCCGGAGAGCAGGGCTGGCACGGTGGCCAGGTTGCCGTCCTGGTGCCACTGAGCAATGGTCTTGTGCTGGTAAGCCTCTTCATAGGATGTGTTGAACGAACCGCAGGGCTGTATGTGTGCCCTGAAGCCCTCGACGGGGCAGATGGTGAATTGCTCGTCCATGACCTCCACCTCACCCTTCAGGTTGGTCACGAAGCGGTGAGCCACGGCATTGTCCATGACGCGCAGTTCCAGTTGGTACTGCCCGAAGTTCAAGGTTGCCAGGGTGTAGCGGTTCTCAATGGAGGAAAATTTCAGGGGCACCACAGGGCGGATAGTCTCCTTCACCAGCGTTTGCTTCACGCCTTTCGGAAGGGCCTTGCCGCCCAGCACGCTGTTCTTTGACGAACCGGACGTCAAAGCCGTGTTGCCCAAAGTCAGGCTGACACCCGAAGTGGCATACACAGGCTTCCCGTCGCGGCTCACCGTCCAGCCCAACTGGCCCTTGTCGGCCCGGAGGTTCACGGTCAGCCGTCCGTTGGGGGAGGCGATTTTCACGGTCTTTGCCACCGCCGTTGCCCTGCCCAGGGTCAGGGCCACGACGGCCAGTGCGATGCTGAATAGTCTTTTCATGTTTTATGCTGTTAGTTGATTACAAATTTACGGGCAAAAGCACGCGCATTAACGTTCAGACTGGCGATGACTAGTCCACGTTCCTCTGTTTTTATGCGTGTTTCACCAGCTCTGACGGGGATAGTTCGTATTGTGTGGCCGCCAGCATCAAAGAGTGTCAGCACACCGCTGTCGGAAGTCATGCAGACGATGTGGCCGTTCTCCAGTCGCAAGGCTCGCTCGTTATTGGATTCGATGATACTATTTCTCATAAAGCCATCGATGATTTTCTGTGTCTGTCGAGTCGGGGTTACGGTGATTTTGTCGAGGTCGGGAGCCAGCCGTCCGTTGGGCGACAGGGCACGGATGGGAAGGCTGGTGACGGCCGCCCTTCCTGGGAACAACAGCACTGTGGCAAGTAACGTACTCACAAATCTTTTGCAATTCAATTTCATATATAGTTAGTTTTCGATTGTGCAAAGTTATGGGTTATATTATTAAATTGTAATAGACATTTAAGACAAATATGTACGACTTTATGTCATTTCTCGGCAAAACATTTGTATACAAGATGGATAATGACTACTTTTGTGACAATTTAAATTCATATAATGTACGAAATCATGAAAATTCACATTGTCACAACTTTGTTAATTTTGTTGATGTTCCCCAGCATGGGGAAATCGCTCACTATGCGGACTGTCACTAGCCGCGATGGGCTGTCGAGTATGTTTGTCATGTCACTCTATCAGGACAGCTTAGGTTATATGTGGGTGGGAACCTATAACGGTGTGTCCATTTTGGAAGGAAACAATTCGAAGGCAATGGACATGCATGGGCGTCTCTTCACGGCACTAAACGGACATGTTGTTGAAGGCATTCAAGGAGGGGCACTCGGACAATTATGGTTTCACTCCAATTTCGGTCTTGCTGCCTGGCAGGCGGGAGAGCAGGAACTGCGTCGATATCCGGAAATCAACGGTATGTACAAATTTGCCGTTTCGTCACACAACGAGGTGGTAGCGGTGTCGCAGGAACGAGGGTTGCTATTCTACAATGCCCAAACGAGGCAGTTTGTACCCTTCTCGTTCGAGAACCTGAAGTATGCTGACATCCTGGCCATGAGCATAGACCGTGAGCGGGTTTGGCACGTGGTTACCCAGACTACATTGTATGAAATTCTGCTTACGACGGACGGAAACGGAAATATCCGCCCTCAATTGAAAAAACGTACCGAGCATCCGTCGGGTACCATCTTGATTGCACATATTGACGGTGACCAGTGTTTCTATGTCGACCAGACGAATGAACTCTATCAAGTGGCTTTGCGAGGAGGAAAGACCAAGCATCTGTTCTCGGTGACCCAACTATTGCAACAGCGCGGAGATATATCCACTATCGTGCGCTATGGACAAGAGGTGGTGATAGGTTTCGTAACAAATGGGGCCGTGCGTATGTGCCCTTCAAAAGGTGACGGAACTATATTATGGGAAGAACGCACTCTGGATGTACACTCTGGTGTGTTTGATATTAAATACGATTCCCGTCAAGATATTCTTTGGGTGGCAACTGATGGCGAGGGCATACGCTACTTCTTCAAAGCTCCATACGAGATGCGAACCGAGACGTTCGGTGATTTGCCTTTTGAGGTCTCATCCCCCGTCCGGGCTATACAGTGCGATCGAAATGGCGACCTTTGGGTGGCCACAAAGGGCGACGGGCTCGTCTGCTACAAGGACTATCATCCAGAGGATGGCAGTCGCAGTGGCATCGTAAACTATACAGTAGAAAACAGTGCCTTGCTGCACAACTCGGTCTACTGCATGACGGAGGGACAGAACGGTGTCATCTGGATGGGGACGGACGGACGAGGGGTGAACTACTACTTGCCCGACCGGCACAAAATGGGTGTGCTGGTCCTGGATGAACTGCCTGTCTATAACGTACATGGCATTGCGGTAACAGACGGAAGGCTGTGGGTAGCCACTTGGGGACATGGAGTCTACTGCATAGAACTTGCCTGGGCAGGCGATGTGCCACAGGCGAAGGCAGTACACCAATTGCTCTACGACCCGGCGCACTGGGAACTTTCCCAGTTCCTTGCGGCCCAGGCCGATGGTCATGACATGTGGCTGGCCAGCCGTGAAAACGGAGTGACTCGGGTGGACGGGAGTAGCCTGAAGACAAAGACAATACACTTCGACCACGACCAACGGCTGAGTGCGCGCAACGACGTGGTTTCTGTGAATACGTTGGCTCTGGATGGTGTTTTGTGTGCCACATCTGCAGGCCTCGTATTGCAGCCCAGGACTCCTGGAGCCTCTGCCCAGAACCTTACAGAAACATGGGGATTGGAGCCAACACCTGTACGTTCTATTATATATACGCGCACACGCGATGTATGGTTTAGTTCACCACGTATGCTGACCTTGTATAAGGCCAAGTCCCGAACGTGTGAAAACTACGCCATTGGCAACGAGATTGAAGTATCGGAGTTTGTGGAAAGTGCCGCATACTACGATGCTGAGCGTGACGTGAAGTACTTTGGTGGAACTAACGGCTTTGTCGTGGTTTCTCCCCAACGTGACGAGATAGCCGAGTCCTATCCCGAAATTCTGTTCCATGATATACTCTTCCTGACAGGTGGCTTGTACATTCATCCCCTCATCGGCGACAAACCCGTGGAACTGACTTACAACCAAAATGCCTTCACTGTAAAATACGATGCCGTAGATTACACTCATGCTGGAGACTATATCTTTGAGTATCGTCTAAAGGGTGCCTCCGACATGTGGCTGCAGAATGGTAATGCTCATTCCGTATCTTTCTCACACCTGCGTCCGGGAAACTACACCTTGCAAGTGCGCTACCATAAGGACGAATACGTCAGCCCCGCCTATGAACTGGCCTTCCGAATCCGTCCACCCTGGTGGTTCTCTTGGCCCATGAAGGTGCTCTATTGGCTACTGACTTTGGCTCTGATTGCCTACGTGGCCTACCGCTACGTGCGCCGCCAACGCCGTCGTCAGCAATATGTGATAGAGCGTATGAATGAGCGGCACCGCGAAGAGGTGTATGAGAGCAAGTTGCGCTTCTTCACAAACCTCACGCATGAGTTCTCCACTCCGCTGACTCTCATCGATGGGCCTTGTCAGCGCATACTGGCAATGACAGGACTACCGTCGCAGGTGAAGGAGTATGTTAGCATCATTCGTCACAACTCAGTCCGGTTAAACGACCTCATCCAGCAGATTATCGAGTATCGGCGTATTGACACAGGCAACCGTGAGATGCACGTCATCGAGGCCGACATCGCGAGCCGTTTTGCAGACATCGTGAACAGTTTTGCCGTAGAGGCCGAGAAATCAGACATCGACTACAAGGCGAAGGCGCAGCCCAACCTGTTGTGGCCGACTGACCTCAACGCTTTTTCCACAATAGCCATAAATCTCATATCCAATGCCTTCAAATATGTGTCCGAACGCGGCACCATCCGTGTAACCCTCCGCACGACAGAGGACGACAAGTTGCAACTCACCATCAGCAATTCGGGGCATGGCATCAGTCAAGCAGAGATTGACCGCATGTTCAACCGCTATACCATCCTTGAAGACTTGGAGAACAACAGCCGGAAACGCGGATTTGCCCGCAACGGACTGGGACTGGCCATCACGCAAGGCTTAGTGAAAGCACTGGGTGGCGACATCGACGTGAAGGGCGAAAACAACCTAACCACTTTCACTGTAACGCTGCCCCGGCAGGAACTGAGCGGCGAAGTTCCTTTGCAGGCCATGGATTATACGGTTGCACACTATGAGGAAAACGCACCGCCCACACTGGAGCACTCAGGCATAAAACTTGACGAAACGCGGCCCACCGTGGTTGTTGTGGACGATGACGAAGACATGCTTTGGTTCCTCAACGACATCTTGCGAAAGGAGTATAACGTATTGTCTTTCACCGACCCAAAAGAGGCTTTCGGCTGCATCATGCAAACCAACGTGGCACTGGTGCTTTCCGACATCATCATGGAACCATTTGACGGTGTGGAACTCTGTAGGCGCATCAAACGACAAAATGGAACGAGTCACATTCCTGTCATCCTGCTCTCGTCGGCGCAAAGTGAGGAAACACGGCGTGCCACGGCAGACGCTGGGGCTGAAGTATTCCTGACCAAGCCCTTCGACCTGGAGTACTTCACTTCCGTCGTGCGCAACCAACTGAAACGAAACGTCTTGCTCAAGGATTACTTCAATTCTTCGCTCAGTGCATTCGAAGTGGTGGATGGCCAGCACATTCACCAAGAGGACAAGGAGATGCTCGACCGAATGTTGAAAATTATCAACGACAATTTGGCTAACCCTGAACTCTCTACGCAGTTTATTGCCAAGGAGATGGGCATCGGGCTGCGAAACATATACCGAAAGTTACAGGGTGTAACCAGCCTCACTCCCAAGGACATGATACGCGAGGCTCGATTGGAGCGTGCACGCCAACTGCTTGCACAAACGGGCAAGAGCATGGAAGAAGTTTGCTACAAGGCCGGTTTCAACAACCGGGGCACATTCTACAAACTCTTCGCTGCCAAGTTCGGCTGTACGCCCAAGCAGTACCATGAGCGGCTAATAGAAGAGGCAAGGGAGAAACTGAAGGGTGAATCTTGAAGTCCGTTTTGTACGCTTTTATGCCTGATTTGTATTGCGCCATGTATTGATTTGCGAAAAAGGCATTACTTGTTTTTGCCTCACTTCGTAGCATCGTAAATTTGCGCCGAGAAACAATTATTTTCAACCTTAATTACAAATCAGACCTATGAAGAAGTTTTATCTTTTCATGACGATGGCGCTGGCTTTGTTTGTCGGTGCCAGTGTGGCTTGGGCCCGACTGAATCCGGGCTACGATGCCATGACTGAGGTGAAGGACGGTGACCAGTTCTTCATCAAAGGCGAGTACCAGAATGGCAACGGAGGCAATCCGCTGGACTACCCACGTTGGCTGGGTGTACAGCGGCCTCGGATAGGTGAGGAGGATGAACTCATCGTACGCGCCTACGAGGACGATGTGAATGCCGGTGATGCCTTTGTGTTCACAGCCGAGACCGCAGGTACGGAAATCAAGGGCTATCCGGCTTTCTACCTGAAAAACAACCTCACGGGAAAGTATTTGGCAAAGTCTGAGGAAGAAGCGGCAGCCTATGAGTCGGCCATTTTCCTAACTGAAGACAAAACCATCGCAGCCGTATGGGCATTTGTGCCTGTCAACGAAACGGTAACTGCCGACGACGCTGTCGTCCCCGAAGATGTTCTGCACATGGTGACCTTGGCCAACGATGGTACATGGGTTTACTTCAATAACAACTATAATGGCAGCAACAACACCTGGACACCACGTGTAGCCTCGTGGACGGATGGCACCACATGGTGTACGCTCTACCCGGCCGAGGTGGAGGCCGACGAAGAGGAAGCTGCCATCAGCGACCTTGTCGAACTTTACCAGCAGGCAACTATATATTATGGTATAGATGGTGTCATGGGCGGTACGGAACCAGGCTACTATCCCGAATCTGTGGCTATCGAATTCAACGCCGCCTATGTAGAATGCAATATCGACGACATTTTGATGAAGCCTGGCTATACGGTAGCAGACCTCATTTCTGCCAAGGAAAGGCTGGAAAATGCGCTGGCCGAAATACTGAAGGGTCCCAACAAGGTGAAAAGCGGTGGCTATTACTACATTGTCAGCGCATATACATGGGCTGATGAGCAGACAAAGGCTGTCTATATGGACAATCTGCCCCGATGGAATACTCTTGACGCTGGGAATGCATCCTACATCTGGCAGTTCACCGAACTTGAGGATGGGGACTATAGCATTAAGAACCTACTCACCGACACCTATGTTCAATCGCTCACGCAGAGCAATGCTGTGGTGATGGGCGACAATGCCGAGGCTGCCGTCCGTCTTGTATCTCTGGGACAGGCTCAGTTTAACCTCATTCCCGTCGTTGGGGGCTCGCCTTTCCATCCCGAAGGGCACAACAACGGTGCCGGTACTGCAGGGCGCATCGTGGGATGGCCTGGAAACGTAAATTCTCAGTCGGCGTGGCTGCTTCGTGCAGTTCCGCAGAGTGTGCTTGACGAACTGATGGGCTCGGTTGAGAAGGAACAGGAACTCATGCGACTGCAACATGAACTCATAGCTCGCATAGCTGAAGTCAGTGCCGCCACAAAGTCTGCCTTCGAGTACGAATTACCTGACGATGTAGTGGATGTGACACCCTTGAGTCCCGATGACTTCGAGAGCAATTCTGCCATGTTGGATGGTGCACCTGAAGAGGAAAGGCATGGAGCAAGTTGGGGCAACGACGGTCAAGGCTTTGGTGCCCTCATCGACAACAACCTCGAAACCTATTTCCACACGACATGGACAGGTGCAACCATTGAATGGACTGCATATAACGAGGACAAGACACCCACTGACTGGGCAACCCGCACCTCGCTCCACAACTTGAGCATGAAGCTGTCCCAGCCTGCTTCAGATGTTACATTCCAGATATCTGCCCGTAAGGGCAACTACAACAATCCTACGAAGATTGATGTCGATGCCAGCCATGACGGCAAAAGCTGGACTCCTATTTTCTATGGCTACAACTTCTTTACTCCGACCACAAATGCGGAGAACCCCTATTTGATGGGGCCGTTCGACCTTGGCGGCACCTACGAGTATGTGCGATTCTCCAACTATGGCAACGACGGCAACAAGGACGGGAGCCGTTTCTTCTGCTTCTCGGAACTGAAGGTATTCGTCGGTGCCCGCTTGACGGCCACTTGTCAGGCCTCCACAATGGAAAAAACGGTTGTCGAGAATTTCCTTGCAGCCTATTCCAATGCCAACAAATATGCCGACGTTGTAACTGTAGATGACCTTGACGACATGAAGACTGCTCTCAGCAACCTGAATGCAGCCTTTGCAGCCTTCCAAGGCGTTTTTGCCGACCCGTCAGCGTTGACCAATGCCCTGGCAGAAGCTCGCAACATCCTGGACAATTACCTTGAGGGCAATGGTCAGGTGGGCTTGTACGACGGCAGTGTTATGCCGAAGGACTTGGAAGATGCTGTGGAGGCAGGTGCCCAGTTGCTTGCCGGCGGTTCCTATACACAAGAAGCAGTGGATGCCGCAACCGCTAAAATCAAGTCGGAAATCGACCGTTTGAATGCAACTGTCGTCATGCCCGAGGCCAATAAGTGGTATCAGTTCCAGTTTGCAAACGCTGATGAATATACGGCCCTTGGCTATACCGAAGGAGAAGGCCTGATTGGGCGTGTGGCATCAGTGGCTATCAATGCATACGCTCCCACCGAGGACGGCATTCCAGGTATGGTTGAATTTTATCCTTACGAGGACGAAATCCGTGAGGGTGCCAACTTCTATTCTGCCGACCCCGCCGACCTTCCGAATCCCGAACTCAGTTATTTCCGCTTCATCGCAGTGGGCGACAGTGCCTACGCCATCCAGAACAAGGCAACCGGACTCTTCATCCCCTATCTGCCGTGGAGTGGTATGGCTCATTTCAGTGCCGACCCTGGTCTTTTCCACATCGATGTTTTGGGTGCCGGCTTCTGTACGCTCTCTTCCTATAGTCTCTACGATGGAACTTGCTATGGCGGTAACAACCCCAACACGCTCCACTTCTCCAACCCTGCCCAATGGTACGAGATGCGCGGCTGGCCCGACCATCGTCTGGCCACCAAGTCGGCTTTGAAGATTGTAGAGGTGGCCGAGGGGGGCGATATTGCTCCGCTGCGTCGCGACTTGAACGAAGATGAGGCGTATGCTGCCGTATTCAATTTAGACGTTACTTCGTTCCAAAATGTCGAAGCCTATACTGTTGCTGGTGAGTATGAGGACGACGGTTTTCATTATATCGGCCTGAAGGAAATAGAGACATTGCCTGCCGGTATTCCTGCCATCCTGATAGGCGGAAGCGACGCGGCCGAGTTTACGTTGGGCTCCAACATTGCCAATCAGGCTACTCATCAGAACGGACTTGTAGGCACATTCTCTGCCTTGACGCTCACAGTCAGCGACCATGCCGCCGTGCTCGGTTTCGACGAAGAGGAATTTGAGCCCATTGTTACACTCGTTTCGAAGTCCACCGATGTCTCCTCTCATACGGCCTACTTCACTGCCGAAGGACTGAAGACGATTTCTTTCGAGGAAGCCGACTTCAGCATCCTCATTGCTGATAACGGTACGCTCACTTCCGTACAAGGCATCGATGCACGGCCAGCCATTTGCCATGACGTTTTCAATCTGGCAGGGCAGCGTGTAGGCTCTACTGATAGCCTTCAGTCGCTCCGCCGCGGCATTTATGTCATTAAGGGGCGTAAGGTACTTATTCCATAGCCTCCAGACTCTTTCGCAATATTGGCCGCATTCCACCTCGGGGTGCGGCCTTTTGTATGATTTTGCGACGTGCTATTTCAGGACTGCGACATTCGCATATTTATACAGAATAATATTTGCCAAGGCACGATAAACGGCGAGATAGCCACCTTAAAAGTGAATATTGCTGAAGGTCTTACCGATGGCTCATATCCCATTGTCCTGAAGAACATGAGACTGTCGGAGACAGACATCACTAAGTACTATGATTGGGATGAGGTGGAGACAACAATGACCGTTGATCTCATCGAAAACATCGAGTATGAAATGGCTTCAGGTAGCCAGTTTTACAACCTTTCAGGCCAATTCCTGACTCAGCCTCAGCGCGGCGTGAACATCATCCGCTCCGCTGACGGAAAAACCCGCAAGGTGCTGGTGAAGTAAAACACTATATCCATCATAACGATCTGCCGCCAATGTCCACGATGGGGCATTGGCGGCAATTGTGTATTGAGGATATGTGGGCAACAGAAAAAAATTTTTTTCAAAATAGTTAGCACATATCACTAAAAATGGGGAAGTTGCCTTTGGCGATCTCCTAAATAATCACAAAAAATCCTCCGTATCGCAAATGATGGTTATTGTTTACTGACCGTAAAGGTACAAAAGGTATTTGGTAAGATGATGCGTTGTTTCGTATTTCTCTAACTATTTCTTTTGGGGGTGACCTTAACCTCTCTAAGTTGTGTTGCCGACTTCAACTGGATGGTAAGCATCGGTTTAATGGTCTTAACCACACAGGGAACATAGCCGATATGACTGGCCTTCAGTTCAACATCCTTTTGGGGCAACCAGATAGAGAAATAACCTTTAGAATCGGTGGCAGCGCCAATGCTTTTATTTTTGATTTGCACCCAAGTGTCGGCCAGTGGTTTGTTGTTTTCGTCATATACATAACCCTCAATGTGGTGACGCTCTTCCTTCAGATTTGGATTTTTACTTATATAGTCATCGCAGTACGTGTCAGGAATGGTTGTCACCTCCACAACGCCGTATTTGGCACACTCGCCGTATGTCTCAAAGCATCGGCGTTTCCGCTCTTCTTCACCATATCTGTATGGAGATTGAATGGTATTGATAATCCTCCATTCCGCATCAAGATCACCGTCAGAGAGCAGTTGATGCTGTTTATAAAGATACTGGGATAATCCACTATGTTGTGCCATAGTGCGCCATCCGCCAAAAATTGGCGAGCCATTTACCACAATCAGCATGGAGTCTCTGCGGAGGTTTCGCTCTGTTTCAACGCTGTCCCTTCTTGCCTGTCTCACACTGTCTGGTATATCATTTCCATTTAGCCCGGCAATATGTCCTTGCAGCTCGTCATTTACCGCTTCCTCAGTCGTTGGAGGTGTGGCCTCGGCAAGCAACCCTGTAGATGGACGCTGCTTGGTCTCAATTCTGACAGGCTCATCCTTCTCGGGCGAAGCTATAGATTCAACAGGAGTTTCTACTATCGTCTTTTCCGCAGAAGATGTCTGTATCGTGTGGGTATTCTGTTGCGCTATTTTCTGCTGCGACTTCTCGGTATTGTCACCAAAGAGGAAAAAACCTGCCGCCAGTGCGATGGAGGCTGCAATACCCCAATAAAACGTTTTCCGCGATGCAGTCTTCGGATTGATGACCTCGCGCTCGAACTTTGCCCATTCCGCATCCACGTCGGGCATACCTATCTTCTTGTCAATATCTTCCTGTTTCATTTTACTTTGCAATTTTTAGGGTTTTACGAATCTTGTCTAATGAACGTGTGATGTGCTTGTTCACCGCCGAGGCACTGATGCCCAGCACTGATGCCGTCTCCTGATAGGTCATTTCCTCGTCGTAATGCAACTGTAGTACGCGGCGGTCTTGTTCCGTCAGGTTGTCATCAATCACTTGCTGCAACTCGCGCATCAATTCCTCACGCTCATCATTATTACTCTCTTCCGCTTCTCTCTGAAGTTCCTCTTCCATCTGTCGCCGCAGTTCTCGCTGGCGCAAGATGTGCAGGCACTGGTTGCGAGTCGCAGCCAATAGGTAGCCTCTGACCCGAGAGTCGCTCACTTCGGGTTTGCCTTTCCACATTTGAGTGAACACCTGGTGCACGGCATCCTTCGCATCATCAGTATTCTTAACCATCGAGAATGCCATGCGATACATGTGTGAATAGCTGTCCTTGAACAGGCGTTCAAACCGTTGTTTACCGTAGTCCATAATTCTTTGTTTTGTCTCATTCTGTCTATAAGACCCTCGAAAGGCAAAATCAAATACCCCTTATTGCAAAAAAATGCGGGCAAATGCTAAAGTTTATGCCTTGTCCGCTTTTTATCGTTGTAGAATGCTTCCTTATTTCGTTTATACGTTATGTTCTATCCGCCCATTTGCGGTTTCGTTTGGCATTACTTACTATGCCAGCTCACCCATCTTCTCCACCCGCAGAATTGTCCTCACCTCTTCAGGATTTCCAAATCGCCCCCCTCCTTATAGGTGTTGAATTGCTTGTTCTGTTGGTGTGCCATATTATCACGTCTTACAATTTGTGGGTACAAAGGTAGTGAATTTTACCAAGAAAACGTTTCTTTTTGTTATAAGTAGGGCTTACTTTAGACAAAATTTGCTTAAATTACACGCGATACGATGATTTTATGTCTTCTTATCAATAAAAATGTGTCGTTTCATGCATTTTTTTACGTCGGTTCACTCTCGGTTTTTCCCGTTTCGCACACATTGTTATTTTATATCGCACGGGAAAACGCTATCTTTGTGCCCAGAATTAGTGCAAAGAATGTGATGAGCATCAAGAGATTCATTGACCGGCCGCTGTTGTCGATTGTCATCAACGTGATGGTGGTGGCAGTGGGCATCATATCGCTGCCGCCAATGTCCACGATGGAGCATTGGCGGCAATTTTGTATTGAGGATATGCGGGCAACAGAAAAAAATTTTTTTTCAAAATAGTTAGCACATATCACTAAACGGACAAAAAAACGGGGAGGCTGCCGATTGGCAGCCTCCCCGAATCAAATGGTTAAGCGGCATCGCGGGGAATGGCGTAGTAGTAATGGAGGCGGTTGTCGCGCTCCATCCTGAAGCCGCAGGCAGAGAGGGCGAGGCCGAGCTGCACCTTCGTAGAGTGGGTGGGTTCCACAAAGGGATACTGGCGCGCCACGATCTCTACGATAGAGGTCATGGGAACAGGCTTGCAGGGCTCGTCGTCGGCAGGCAGCCGGAAGCAATTCTGCACGATGCGCTCCAGGTCGATGGTCGATTGGAAGGGCGCGTTGGCGCGTTGCAGCGCTCGCGTCTCCTCCTCCGTGAACCAATAGCGTTCGCCGGCATTGTACTCTGCGAGGATCTGGGCATAAAGCTGCTCGTAGTCGATGGGCATCTCGTTGTTGATACGCTGTCCGGAGGGCAGCTCGATGCACAGAAAACGGCGCGAACCCGTGGGGTCATGCAGGGGATGGTGGTTGTTGGTCGTAGCCACGAACGAGGCATAGCGCGAGCGGTCGGCCTGCACACGTCCATAGATGGGACGCCCGTTGACGCGCGACTTCGAGAGCAGCTGCTTCAGCTCTGCCTGCTTGGACCGACGGACCTGGTCGAGTTCGTCGATGTTGACGAGCAGGTTGTTGGTCAGCGCCATCTCCTTGTCATTCTTATTGCCCAAGTTCACATGATCGAGGAAGTATTCGCGCAACGGCTCAGGCAGCAGCAGACGGCAGAAGGTGCTCTTGCCGCAACCCTGGTCGCCGATGAAGGTGGGCACTACCTCGTTGCCGTGCAACTGGTCGGCCTGCAGCCAGTGGGCCACCATCGAGCGCAGCCACACACTCATCCAGTAGCGCTGCTCGCTGCGCAGGCCTGGCAGGCGGTCCAGGAGTGCGCCGACGTGGTTCTTGCCGTCCCAAGCGGGCAGTCCTTGCAGCCATTCGCGCACGGGGTCATACTCAGGCGTAGAGCGCGAATAGATGATGGTCTTCAGTTCCTGATGCAGTCGTGCCTTCGTGGGCATCGCCTCCTGGGCTGCCATGATGACGCTGTTCAGGTCCTCCTGTGTGAAGGGTCGGAAGACCAGGGCGACGTTGCCTGCGCCATCGTTGTTAGCAGCTACGTTGTTAGTTACTTCGTTGTGCAATTCGCAGTACTCAATCTTGCCGCTTAGCACATTGCGGCGGAAAGCATATCCCTCCTGGAGGAACAGCTGAGTGGGGTTGTTGGTTGTACTCATCATTTTTTTGTTTAAAGTTTTAATGTTAATGATTTTTTTGTTGTTTTGATTTGATGTCTTTTTGTTAATGAGTTGTATAGGTATCCGGATTTCGGGGACAAAAGTAATACTTTTTTTTCGATCCTGCAATACCCTTTTGAAACATTCTTTTCGCTGAAAACGAGGCATATACATTCGCTCGCTTCGCCATAAATCTCAGCCAAAGACATACTGGAGAGAACTCCCGAAGTTCATGCTCCAAACCCTTTTACCTCCTTATCTAAACCTTCATGCTCCATGATATATACTTGAAATCACACGGTGATTTGTTAAACTCAACCAATGGTTTTAAGGAATCACAAAGTGGGTGTTTCGACTCACACAATGGTTTTAACTTTATTTAAGGAGTTGTAGAAGAAGCTTTCTTATGAATTGCTTTTTTGTGTCAGGAAGTATTCGTAAATTTGCCGCGGAATTCGCGAGACGCCGATTTTCGCATTCTCATTCCGCTTACGAATACCTATTTAAATATATGCTGAAATACTACAAACTGGAACAACGCGATTCTTTTGACATGAAGAAAACGCGGACGGTCTATAAGCTGTGCCATAAGCACACATACAACGGAGCCGCCTTCATCCAGAAGGTGGCCAGCCGCAGGGGCTATGCGGCGAGCGTCATCCAAGGTGTGCTGATGGATGTGGCAGACGAATTGGAGTACCTGCTGGGCAACGGCTATGGTGTGACGGTGCCGGGCATCGGCACTTTCTCGATTGGCATCCGCCTGGATCAAGAGCGCAAGGAACGGCTGGAGGACGAGCAAGCCGCTGCCGAAGAGGCTAAGGAGAGCGGAGAGCGCGTACCCAAAGTCACAGAGCCCAATGCACGTCATCTGGTGCTGCACCACATCAACTACCGTTTCGACAAGGACCTCTTCCGCCACGTGGATTCACGTTTCAGCCGCCAGCAGCTGCAGCGCGAGGGAGGTCGCGAGGGTATTCGCATCACCATCGACGATCTGACGCAGAATGAGCGCATCGCGAGAGCCAAGGCATTCCTGGCGAAAAACCCTTTCATGCACGTCAGCGATTATGCCGAGATCACGGGTCTCTCGCGCAGCAGCGCCCAGCGCGAGCTGCGAGAGCTGGTGAAACAGGAGAAGTCCGGCATCACCTGTCGTGGCTGCGGCAGCCATCGCGTCTATGTCCTGCGTAAGACCTGATGACCGTTTTCTGGGGGCGAATTGGTGATATGTGCTAACTATTTTGAAAAAAATTTTTTTCTCTACGCCCTCCATCACCATCCATGCGCCCTTTGGAAAATCCTAAATAATCACAAAAAATCCTCCACATCACAAATGGTATGGAGGATTTTTTCATATATTTGCGCCGCATAACAAAAGCATTACACAGTTATTCGTATGTTTGAAAAGATTGATGCGACGGGGCCCGGCTGCAAAGACAATGCGTGGATTTGCATGGGTGCCATCATCTGCCCGGGCGTGACCATCGGCAGGAATGCCGTCGTTGCCGCCGGAGCTGTTGTGACGAAGGATGTGCCGGACGATGTGGTCGTCGGCGGCAATCCCGCCCGAATCATCAAACATATATAATATAGGTATAGCCATGGAAGAAGCTATTTTTCAAAGGGTGGAGCTGCTGCTGGGCGATGACGCGACGAGGAGTCTGGCAGCGAAGCGCGTCATCATCTTCGGCGTGGGCGGCGTGGGGTCGTGGTGTGCCGAGAGTCTGGTGCGCTCGGGCATCCGGAAGTTGACCATCGTGGATTCGGACTGCGTCAGCGTGACGAACATCAACCGCCAGCTGATGGCCACCACAGAGAGCGTGGGACGGGTGAAGGTGGAGGTGCTGAAGGAACGTCTGACGAGCATCAGCCCCTCGGCAGAGATCACGGCCCGGCATGAGTTCTTCACCGCCGAGACAGCCTCGCGGTTCTGCCTGGAGGACTATGACTACATCATCGATGCCATCGACTCGCTGAAGGACAAGGCGCTGCTCATCCTGATGGCCACGGCCGCATCGCGTTCAGCGGGGAATGGCGGAGGCCCCAAACTCTTCTCGTCAATGGGGGCAGCCTTGAAGCTTGACCCCACACGCATCAAGATTACCGAGTTCTGGAAGGTGACGGGAGACCCGCTTGCACGCGCCCTCCGCAACCGTTTCAAGCGCGACAAAGAGTTTCCGAAGCGGAAGTTCCAATGTGTCTATTCCGACGAACTCCTTCAAAACAAGAAGCCCATTGACCCCGACGACAAGGGCAACGGCACCGTCGCCCACATCACCGCCATCTTCGGCTTTATGCTCGCAGGCCTTGTGGTACAAGATTGTGCGGCCTCAGCAAACCCTATCTGCCAAAATGGGTAAAGAGACATATCGCACACGACCCAATGTTAAACAAGTTTAAACTTTTGAATAAATCGCTTGCGATATAAATAAAAGTCCTTACCTTTGCCGGCGCAAACGGGAAACAAGCATTATCAACATACTAAAATCTATAAGACAATGGCAAAGATTTATGACTTCAAAGCGCTCACGAGCAAAGGCAAGGAGCTGGATTTCGCTCAGTTCCAGGGCAAGGTGTTACTGATTGTCAACACAGCCAGCAAGTGCGGCTTCACCCCTCAGTTCGCAGGACTGGAGGAACTCAACCAGCAGTACAAGGACAAGGGTCTGGTCATCATCGGCTTCCCCTGCAACCAGTTTGCTTCACAGGATCCGGGCAGCGACAGCGAGATTGAAGGCTTCTGCCAGCTGAACTACGGCGTATCCTTCCAGATCATGAAGAAGGTGGATGTGAACGGCGCTGCCGCAGAACCCATCTTTGAGTACCTGAAGGCACAGGCCCCCACGGAGGAATACAACGGACTGAAGGCCAAGGCTGCCAAAGCCCTCTTCAAGACCATCAGCAAGAGCGTGGAGAAGGACAGCGACATCAAATGGAACTTCACCAAGTTCCTGATCTCCAAGGACGGCGAGACCATCAAGCGCTATGCTCCCACGACAGAGCCCAAGGATTTTGCCAAGGACATTGAAGCCTTGCTGGCGTAGGCTTGAGCTTAAGGAGTTTAAGAGTTTAAGAAGTTTAAGGGTTAAAGGTTGGGCGTATGTACACAGAGTTGCAACTTGACAATCAGATATGTTTCCGGCTCTACACGGCAGCGCGGCTGGTGACACAGGCTTACACGCCGCTGTTGACGGCGCTGGGCATCACCTATCCGCAGTACCTGGTGTTGCTGGTGCTGTGGGAGAAGGACAACCAGCCTGTCAACGACATCGCCCACCGGCTGCTGTTGGAGACGAACACTGTGACCCCCCTACTCCAACGCATGGAGAAGCAGGGCATCGTCAGCCGCAAGAAGGGCGAGCAGGACAAGCGGCAACAGATTGTCAGCCTGACCGCCAAGGGCAAGCAGCTGGAGCAAGAAGCGTTCGAGCTGGTGCCTTCCGGCATGAAGGATCAGCTGGCCACCTGTCCGTTGGAGTTTGCAGACTTTCAGCAGCTGGCCCAAGAGTTAGACGCTATCATTAACACCCTAAAAAAATAAATGGATTATGGCACATCAATGTGAGAATTGCAAATTCAGAGCTAATTACGACAAAAAGCCGAATTCGCTGATGGGACGCTTCTGGCGTTGGCACATCAACTTCTGCCCGGGCTGGAAAGCCTATTTCACCTCCCTCCCCGCTGACAAACAGCAGGCGCTGCGCGAGAAATACCAATTTACAAAATATCAATAACTCAACTTTCGGAAGTATAAGAGACCACAGATTTAACAGATTAAACAGATTCAAAGCTACTTGTTATCATGAATTGTTTTACATATTGCGCAGATTTAGAGCGAGACGCTTTGCGGGTCTCGATTGCATTCATCTCTGT
>SUYG01000021.1:0-11588 GCA_015060555.1 Prevotella sp. | reverse complement strand
CAGAGATGAATGCAATCGAGACCCGCAAAGCGTCTCGCTCTAAATCTGCGCAATATGTAAAACAATTCATGATAACAAGTAGCTTTGAATCTGTTTAATCTGTTAAATCTGTGGTCTCTTATACTTCCGAAAGTTGAGTCTGTTAATTTGTTAACTCGTTAATCTGTTAATCTGTCACTATTTCACCATCACCTTCTTGCCGTCCACGATGTAGATGCCGGCAGGCAGTCCGCTGAGCGCCTGCGAGCGCTGTACACCGTTGCGCAGCATCTGGCCGGAGAGCGAGAAGACATCCACCTGCGGAGCCTCCTGCCGGTTGGTCGTCACGTCGAAGACGCCCGTGGGATCGTACTGCGTGTCGTTGGTCAGGAACATATCCTTGACATAGAGGGCCTTGTTGGCAGCGGAACCTGTGAAGGTCACCATCTTGATGGACTTGCGGTTCAGCGGCTTGCCCTGGTTGGTCTTGGAGGTGACGATGGCCTCGTCCAGGTTGATGCATATCGTGAGACTGTCGCCGAACTTCTCCGAGGAGAAGCAGGTGCCTGTCAGCCTGTTCGTAGTATATAGGTTCACGTGCGCGTCGGCCGTCTGCCTTCTGGTCAGCAGGATGACGAGGTACTTGTAGGGCGTCATGTCAATGCCTTTGGAGTACGTCCATCCGGCCTGACCCTCGGCGCTGAACCTGAAGATGCCGTTGGTGGAATTGCGCGTGAAGGTGTTGGTACCGGAGATGTCGGTGGTGATGAACAGCGGGTCAAGCGGGAAGTAGCCTGACTTGGCCGTGAAGGCCGTGTCCACCTGGTTGCCCAGCATATCCACGAAGGAGGCTTTCACGCGGGTGCTGCCTTGGCCAACACCCACCATCTGTCCGTTCTTGAAATCCACCACTCCTGCGGAGTCGGGCTCGAAGAAGGTCTGTGTGGAGACGTTCTCCGTGTGCTTGTCGGCGAAGGTGGCCGTGATGCCGGGTGCGTTCCATCCGCCAATGGATGCTTCAAGCAACTTGCTGGCCGGCACAATCTTCTTCACCGTGTACATCTTCTCGTCGATGGTGGGAATCAGCGGCTGATAGAGCTCATCCTCGTCGTAGCTGTCCTCTGTCGAGAACCAGTCGAAGTCTGCCGTGGCACCAGCCATCTTCGTGGAGTAGCAGAAGAGGCCGAAGCGCGAGCCGAAGAAGATGCTCAGGTTGAAGCTCTGCGAGGTGGCGTCGCCCAGCTGCTGCCACGTCTTGTTGTCGGTTGAGTAGTAGAAGCGTGCCTTGTTCTCGCCGTACTTGATGGCAGCGCGCAGATATACGATGTTGTCCGTCAGCGTCACGGCCTTCGTCTTCTCGGCAGGTGTGAAGCTGCTGCCGGCATCCTTCACCTTATCCTGCCACCACACCAGTTGCGGCTCGCCGTTCTTCTTCTCGATGGCGATGGCGGCATAGGGGTCCTGGAAGATGCAGATGCCGGCGCGGTCGCCCTCCTGCAGACGGCTGACATCCAGGCGCACGGTTCCTGTCGTGGCCTTGTCGGGATTCATGAAGATGCGCTGTGTCAGCATATTACGTGCCTGCGGCAGGCTGCTGACAACCTGATTGGTCTTGATGCGCAGCCAGCCTTGGCGCTCGAAGAGGCTCCAAGCCGTCTGGTCGGGGATGTGGTTCCACTCCCACTGCATGCCGAGGGGGTAGCTGCGGAAGTTGTCTGTGGTCGGCAGGCGCTTCATGAGGGGATAAGCCTCTGACGTTGCGGGCTTGGTGTAGCTCTCATACGGCACGCCCTCGTTGCCCACGACAGGCCATCCATCCACCCATTTCACGGGCTGCAGGTTGGGGAAGCGTCCCAGGCAGCCCAGATCTTGCTGCATGATGGTCCACCACTTGCCCTTGGTGTCGTCCACGAGGGCGCCCTGGTGGATGGTGTTGGGTTTGCCGTCGATGACCTTCTCCACCAGCATCTTCTCCTCATAGGGGCCGAAGGGGTCTGTGGAGCGGAACACCACCTGTCCGCTGGGCCATCCGCCGTAGGTGGCGTAGATGTAGTAGTAGCTGCCTTTCTTGTAGAAGTGACATCCTTCGAGTCCGTCCTTGCCGCTGACCACGGTCACCTCCTTCTTGCAGTTGAAGTTCGCGTCCACCTCACACACCGAGATGTTGCCGATGCCCTGGGCCACGTAGATATTGTCGCCGTCGAAGAGCATTCCGGGGTCATAGTAGCTGCGCGACAGCTTCTTGGCAGACCACGTGCCCTCGGGGTTCGTGGTCGTCAGCAGCCAGCCGTTCAGGTTCCAGCCGTCGATGGGGCGTTTCTCGTTGATGAGGATATAGAACTTGCCGTCGTAGTATTTCATTGAGGGAGCCCACATGCCGCTGGCATAGGCGTCCTTGTTGTTCTTCAGCTCGTATGCCTCGTCGGTGTTCGTCAGCTGCTGCAGCGGCTGTGCGCAGTACTCCCAGTTCACCAGGTCCTTGGATTTCAGGATGGTGGCACCCGGGAAGAGGCTCATCGTGGTGGAGACCATGTAGAAGGTGTCGTCCACGCGGATTACGTCGGGGTCGGGGAAGTCAGCGCGCACCACGGGGTTCTTGTAGGTGCCGTCGCCCTGGTCGCCCATCGGGGCCTCGTTGACATAGTCGGGAACGGGGTTGTTCACCTTGGCGTACTCGGCGTACCAGTCGAAGCACGCCTTGCCACAGGCTTCCTCCAAGCCTCCGAAGGCTGGCGAGGCGACGCCCGTCTGCAGCAGGCTGGGGACATCCAGGAGGCAGTCGGAGCCGGACAACGTCATGGAGATGTTACCATAGTGGTCGTACACCCCCTTCGTGATGGTGCCCCACACCGACGTTCGTCCGGTAGCCCATGTGCCCCAGTTCGACTCCACCCATTCGCCGTGCTCGTTGTAGTGGCCGGTGCCCTCCTTGACAGGGCTCCAGTCGATCTCGGTGATGATGACGGGGTTGGTATCGACCACGGGCACCTGGTTGTGGAACTGATTGATCTTGGCCTGTGTCCTGGCCGGCACGTCGGCAGGTGTGTAATATTTGTCGTCGCAACCGTACCAGCCGTTGTAGTCGTGCACGGCATAGCCGAAGTTCACGTCCTCGATGGGGTATTTCTTGTAGTCGGCATAGCTGGCCTGCCAGCCGGCTCCGGGCACCCAGATGACACCCTTGAAGCCATTGTCGCGAATCTTGTTGACGACAGGTTGGAAGAAGTCACGCAGCGCCTTTTCGTCGTTCTGTCCACTGGCATTCTTCACGCTCACGGGCTCGTTGGCCAGCTCGATGCTGATCTGACCGGCGTAAGCCTGAATGGTCTCGTCCTTAGACACCACATCCCACACATCCAGCAGATAATCCTGGTAGTAGCTATTCACGCGAATTTCACCGGGGCAGACGCCTGGAGGACGCACCACAACGTACAGTCCGTGGTCAATGGCGTCCATCATCAAGGGGATATAGAGGGATTTGAGGAAGGTCTTCAGGCGTTCTATGTTGAAGTGCTGAATGTTGGCCTCGCCGCCCACCTTCTGACCTAAGGGGTCAGTACTTTCGTTACCGTTGATGGTCACGAATCCCGGGGCATTGACATTGTTGTCGTTGGTCCATGCTGGATCCAGATGCAAACGGAAGACGTCGCACTTGGCCTGCTGCAGGCCGTCGAAGACCTTGTGGAAGTAGGCTCTACAATTCTTGGCGCCTGTCTCGTTGTAGCCGCCCGTCCAGCGGTTGCTGTTGAACCACATACTCGGCGTGTCCATCACACCATGCGACACCACGTGGTTGCCGTACGTATCGACAAGCCACTTACCTTCCACATGCAAGCTGGGAAGGGGCGTGAGTGCCTGTGCCTGTGCTACGACAGACAACAGTGCTACCATTGCTGTAAGCAGAAATCTTCTCATTTTTTAGTCAGTTGGTTTATGTCTTTTTTCCTAATTTCACCGCAAAGGTACATTTTTTTCGTTTGCGCGCATAGGAAAACCACTTTTTTTCATGCTTACACTTAAACTTTTCACAAAAAATGTAAAATTGTCAGTTCGTAAGTCGTCAAATCGTCAAATTTACCTATTTTTGCCGTCGCAAAACAATGAAAAAGCTTCTTTACTTCCTTTTTGCTATCTTCCTGCTCGCCGCCTGTGCCCAGGAAGAGCAGTTCGACAACACCCCCGAAGGCAACTTCAACGCCCTCTGGAAGATTGTCGATGAACACTACTGCTTCCTCGACTACAAGCGCCAGGCCATAGGCCTCGACTGGAACGAGGTGCGCAGCCGCTACCGTGCACGCCTCTCTGATGACATGACCAGCGCCCAGCTCTTCGAAGTCCTCACCGAGATGCTCAGCGAACTGCGCGACGGCCACGTCAACCTCTACACCCCGGCCGACGTGGGGCGCAACTGGTCGTGGTACGAGGACTTCCCGCCCAACTTCTACCAGGACCTGCAGGACGCCTACCTCGGCACCGACTACAAGATAGCCTCCGGCATCAGCTATCGCATCCTCGACGACAACATCGCCTATGTCGTCTGCCCCAGCTTCACCACCGCCATCGGCGAGGGCAACCTCGACGCCGTCTTCCTCGCCCTGCAGTCCTGCAGCGGCCTCATCCTCGATGTGCGCAACAACAGTGGCGGCAACCTCACCACCGCCGAAGCCCTCGCGCAGCGCTTCACCAACGAACTCCTCCATGTGGGCTACATCAGCCACAAGACAGGCCCCGGCCACAACGACTTCTCGGAGCCCGTGAAGCAGTACCTGGAGCCCTCCGACGGCGTACGCTGGCAGAAAGCCACCGTCGTCCTCACCAACCGCCGTTGCTACAGCGCCACCAACAACTTCGTGCGCGACATGAAGTGCTGCCCAAATGTCACCGTCATGGGCGATCAGACCGGCGGCGGCAGCGGGATGCCCTTCTCCTCGGAGCTCCCCAACGGCTGGAGTGTCCGCTTCTCGGCCTGTCCCATGTACGACCGTGATATGCACCACATCGAGTTCGGCATCCAACCCGACATCCCCGTCTCCCTCACCCCCGAGGACCGCCAAAAGAATCTTGACACCCTCATCGAATCCGCCCGCACCCTCCTCAGCGGCAAATAAGATTTCAGCGCTGGCGCGCGGTTTAAGAGTTTAAGGGGTTAAAGAAGTTCAAGGGGTTCAAGGTTCAAGATTTAGGATTCAAGATGCAAGGTTCAGCGCTGGCGCGCAGTCTAAGAGGTTCAAGAGTTCAAGGGGCTCAATGTTTTTTCTAACCACAGAGGCACAGAGGAACGGAGGCAAGTCCTGTTGCTGTCATGATCTGGAAGTACGGAGAGCCAGCCAAAACGCTTCGCAGGTTTTGTCTTAGGCGAAGGTCACAGAGATTAAGGCATACGCCACCCATTAACTACCCTGCGGATACCATCTTTCAAATGAGCTGTGTTGAAGTTAATGAGCAATCCTAGCCGGAGTTCAGACAGCTTGAGATAGGAGAGCAATTGAGCGACATTCGTTTCTGATAGTTGTGAAACGGCCTTGAGTTCTAAGATAACCTGATCCTCTACCAAAATGTCTATGACTAAGGGATGGCTTATGGATACACCTTTATACATGATTGGCCTCTGAACCTGGCGTGCGACCTTTAACCCTCGCTGTTGTAACTCATATAATAGACATTCCTCATAAACGGTTTCCAACAATCCAGGCCCTAAATACTTATGGACTTCCAAAGCGGCACCAATTATCTCATGGCTCAGGGCATTTAGGCTTTCAATTTCTGAATCATTCATATCTCTAATTTGTTTTGATGGCACAAAGGTAGCTTTTTTCTTTTATTCAAAGAACATTCACTCCTATTTTTTGACAAGGAAGCTTTAAAATCTCTGTGTCCTTTGCCTAGCATGAATGCTTGCGCTTGCGCCATTCATGCGGCTCGCCGTACTTCCAGTTTAAGACGACAACAGGACCTGTCTTTGTTCCTCTGTGCCTCTGTGGTTAGAATGGATGCAAGATTCAGCGTTGTCGCGCAGTTTAAGAGTTTAAGGGGTTTAAGAAGTTTAAGATTCAGGATTCAAGATTCAGGATCACGAGAGGACGTGAATAATTCGTGTAATTTGTGAAATTCGTTGTCCAAAAAAATCTGCGTCATCCGTGCAATCTGTGGTGAGAATAATTCGTGATCAGAATATTTATTCCGTCAGTTCAGCTTGGGATTGTGGTTCGCGACGGGTGTCCCAGAAAGCAGCAATTCATAAACGGCAGCAATTACAGCCTCTCTATTTCCTCGTCAGACAAACCCGTATAGCGTGAGATATTATCTGCGGCTTCGATGATATGCTCTAATCGGATGCGATCTTTAAGCGGTTCTCTCATATATCAGTTGTTTGTCGCGGTTAGCAGTTTCCTCTGCGAAGGGAAGTAACTCACCTTCTTCAACTAAATCTACCTTGCGGTCAAGCAATCGTTCTAGATCATTCCACATACCGAAGAACTTCAACCCTATGGGCTTTGAATGATCAAGTTGCACTAGGATGTCCACATCACTCAGTGGTGTCTCTTCACCACGGGCGAAGGAGCCAAAGAGCCATGCTTTCAAGATGGGTTGTTTCTTGAAATAATCTACAATCACTTTGTTCATTGCCTGTGTGCTCATATTCATCCAATTTTTCAGGTTTCACGCCGCAAAGGTAGAGAATAAACTGAAAAGTGAAAAAGGAATGGGAGAAAAAATATCGAGAAAGGAGAAATTTGAGGAAAACCATGGGAATGAAGAATGAAGAAACTCCTTAAACTCTTGACTCTCCCCCTCTCGCTTGCAAGACCCTCCCCCCCACGGGGGGAGCTGGAGAGGGGCTTCCTCTGTGTCCTTAGCCTAAGCCTAAACCTGCGTAGCGTTTAGGCTGGCTCCCCGTACTTCCAGATCATGATGACAATAGGACTTGTCTTTGTTCCTTAGCGCCTCTGTGGTTAAAAACACATTTAAGTCTAGATTTATGAATGATTTCTGTTCCCTTTCATTATGATTATTATGGTAATTTGTGTCTAATTCATTTAAGTTCAGATTTCAGTCAGATTTATCAAACTGAAAGCTCCGCAACCCAATCGTTGCGGAGCTTCCTTTGCACATATTCTCTTGCGCGGTGTGCGCTAGATTATTATTCGTAATCGTCGTAGTCCGAATCGGAACCGTTGCCCCAGATATCCCAGTCGCCACCGCCTTTGGTGTCACTCGTCCAACTTTCTGTTGTATCACCACCATTAGCGAGCCCTTCAGCAGAGAGAGTTACTAAGATGCCGTCTTTCATATTTAAGATGTGAATATTAACGGCAGGACTGATATATGCTTTCTTTTTCATAATTCAATTTCTAATTTTAATTTTTTTTCTTTTACTTCACAAGCACCTTCTTGCCGTTGATGATATTCACACCTTTCTGAGCCTTGTTCAGGCGCTGACCTGCAAGATTGTAGATCTCAGCCTTCTCGTTTTGGGCTGCCTCAACAGCGTTGATAGCAGTCGGCAACTCATCGAAGACGAAGTTCAGAGCCTTTACTGGAGTATCAGCAGTAACTGTGAAGTAAGCACGATAAGCACCCACAGTACCTGTATTTGCAACATGATATAAAGCATTGTCCTTTACGATGAAGGCATTGCCACCGGCTGTTTCTGCATTCAATATAGCATCAACGTATGTGCCAACATAGTTCACAGTGTAGCCACCATCTGTAACAGATGATGCCTGCACACCTTCACCAGACAGGGTAACATTTGTAGCAGAAAGGACATCACCATTATTATTTGCCTTCACCAAGTAAGGCTTACCAGCTACGATAGTTGATGCGTCAGCCAGTGTCATGCTGACATTCTCACCATTGACAGCGATGGTACTCAGTTCTTTCACCTCTGCGAAGTCAGACTGACCGAAAGCGAAGGGAACGCAGAGCGTGTTCCACTTGTCAGCAGAGAATGTGCGGTCAAGGGCTACTGTGGGATAAGTGCCTGGTGCATAATTAATAGCCGAGGGCAATGTCAGCGTCTGAGAGGCAGCCTTCACTAGTTTGAGGTCGGTGAATACGGTGTGTTTGCTGGTCCACATACCAAGCTTGTAATTACCAGCGTCTCCCGTTGCAAACAGTATTTTAAACTCGTCCCATGGGTTTTCAGCTGTGATTCGTTTAGTAGCCGCTACGGTACGTACTGTGCCAAGACCCTCTGAATCAGCATTCTTTATATCTACGTTTACATAGCCCATATCACCATCACTCCAGCCGCAGGTCTTGAAGGATAGTTCATAGATAGTATAAGCATTCAAAGGTAATGTGTAACCGTCCTTTTCACCATAATACATGGTGGTGTTACCCCAAGCAAAGACAGCAGCTTCTCCTGTCGCTGAACTCAAGCCCGGATATGTCGTTGTATTCTTAATCAGTTGACGAATACCCTGAGGATTGTTCCAGCCAGTAAGTGCGGTAGGACTAGTGGTGTGTTCATCCTGGATAGCGAAATTGCCATCATAGAAAGCATTGAGCTCTTCGTCATTCTTTGTCCAGGAAGGTGAATTCAATACCGCTGTGATAGCATCAAGCTCTGCTTGCGTGCTAGGAGCTTGCGTTCCATCATGGATGGCAGTAGCTTTTGTATAAGCGCTAATAACCTCAACATTATTATAAGGCGCATATTCATCCTTATCAAATCCAATTTGATTCATTGTGAAGCCTGAGAAAGCTGTCTCGAATGCCGATGTGTTTACGTTTGAATACAGCTCTACATCACCAAAGCTACACCATTCATTTTTAGGACTGGCAGCAGCATCAATATCAAATTGTACACTAGTTTCAGCATCAAGGGTAAATGCGAGATAACGCCATTGCCATCCTCTGCCTGTGGTATTGGCAAATGTTCCATCGCCGAAGCTAGCTACTCCATCGGTCGTGATACCCTTGGTTGCTGAGCCCTTACTTGGCAAAGCCTCTGTATAGACAGTTTCACTAATGGTTGCTTTCAATGTGGCTGTTGTATTACTAGAAGCACGTGCTGCCAAACGTAAAACGTATGTTCCTGCAGGAAGGGTTACTGTTTTGTTATAGTTTGCAACCCAATTGCCATTTGTCCATCCATTTGTTCCTTGCTCATAATAGGTCACAGTGGTCCCGCTCCAATGTTCATTGCTATTCGAGCCTTTCGTATCAGTAGTTCCACCATTATAAGTACCAGTGAAGGTCCAATCTTTTATTGCCAATCCATAGGCATCAGCCTGCTTAGCATTGAAGTTACCGGTATTGCTAACATAGTTGTATTCAGCTACAAGAATGCTGTTGATAACGGCATCACAGCCCGCAGCGGTCGTTGGAGCAACAATTTCGCTAGCAATACTTGTAGCGATTCGATCAGCATTTGCCTTTTCAGCTACATAACGGTCATACTCGGGCTTCGCAGACATAAATATGTAATCTGCATAGCCAATGTTGAAGGATGCTGTTGTGTAACCATCGATTGTCTCTGCCGGACTAGCATTCACTGCTGTTTGCAGGTTTGTTTTCTCTTCACCTGTTACATTTGCATAGTTTCCGTCAACAAGATGATTTGTAGTAGCACCATAGATAGCCTCGAATCCTGCTGTTGTTACATCATCAGGACCGCAGTATTCCAATGAAACGTTGTCAATACCCATCCAATTGGCAACAGCCGTGGATTGATTCAAGCCATATTCCAAAGACCCTTTAGTAACATTAGTATAAACGGTATAAGCCGTGGGAGTTGTGGTGTAAACATAGCTCTTATTGTCATTGGCATAGACATATTGTCCTTTTTCAGCATCAACCACATTAACGAAAGCACAGATGTTCAATTTATATGTACCATTGGGGATGTTTTCCACAGACTGATACATTTTTCCTGTAAAGGCTGAGCTATTCCAGTTTTGGTAGAAATTACCTGTAAAGGCACCCGTTTGATTATTAGCGGTATTATTATTTGTTGCACCTGTATTTGAGTTCCATCCGTTTTTATTTAAATCGAATGTCCCATTCGTAACTAATGAAGTCGAATAAGGTGAAGCAAGAGAATAGGATGTTGCGGCTCCAAATGCGCCTTCAGGTGCATAAGCAGAACCTGAAAGGAAGGACGCCCCCGTGGCGCCTGTGATACCTATACCACCACCGTTAGCAGCAACAAGGATGAACTCGTCGAAGCGGTCAAGCTTCTGTGAAGCTCCACTACCTTTATTGGTTGTACTATATAATTCGACATAAGGCTGATTAACTATGTCTGCAGGGGTTATGAATGTTTTTGTAAAGGTTTGAACACTTGTTGTTGAAGAATTGCTGTCTGCTGACTTAAAGTAATCCGACTTAAATTCTTCGCTGCCAACATCGAAACGATACTTAGTACCCTTTTGGCCATCAGCATTAGCTTTATATTTGAATGATATCTGATAGGGAGTGAAATTTTTCATTACACCAGAAGCTAACTGTTGGGTGAGATAATAGCCATCAGCGTGCATCAACATATTATAAGAGCCCGTTATTTCTGATCCTGAGCGTACAGATGTTCCATCACCAGGGGTGCCTTTGTCACTTTTATAAGGAGTCCAGTGAGTTGGTTTATATCTGCCCGACGAATATGTTCCAGCTGTTATATCCTCAAATCCACCATTTTGTATCAAGTTCAGTTCCCCTGCATTTGCTGTTGTTAATCCTGTCGGATATGTGGGAGCATCAGGTGTAGAAACAGAGACCGTTCCTTTATATGTAGTTCCTTCATAAACATAAACCACATCTCCACCATTTCTGACAAAGCGAACGGTTCCGCTGGCTGTTGGAGTATAGGAGAACGATCCACCAGGAACGGTGATTTCTTGTTCTGCAACACATCCAGTTAACTCAAGAGTGTAGGTAGTACCATTGGGTACAAATGTAGGAAGTGAAGAAACAGTTGTTCCCCCAAAAGAACTCTTTTCCCTAAGGAACGGTACATCATCCGCCCACGCCCCAGCCGAGCACAGCAAGGCGATGGCGAGGGCCATTAAAGATTTTAGTTTCATTTCGTTAGTTATTAGTTATTAGTTATTGATTATTGTTAGTCAATTTGCGCTAAAATCATACAAAGGTACGAAGAATCGGGGATGGAGGGGCTTGCGCATCGTTAAAAAGTCTTAAATCGCTCGAAATTCTGCTCTCATGGCCCGATTATGCCCACAAGTTCAGCCTCAAAGCGCACAAAACGACCTCTTTTCATACGAATGACACGGAAGGATGCAAGATGCAAGATTCAAGTTGAAGAGAGAAAGGGAACATAAATCTGACACAAATCTGAACATAAATGTGTTTCTCACCACAGATTGCACGGATGACGCAGATTTTTTCTTAAACAACGAATTTCACAAATTACACGAATTACTCACGTCCTCTCGTAATCCTGAATCTGAACTTAAATGATTCTGAACAAAAACAATAAAAACACCTCATCATGTGTCAGTGGGCTACGCCCTACGTTCTCACCTTGTGTCTGGGTGTTTGAAAGCAAGCTTTCACACTCATCCACAAGCTAATAACAGCTTCTGCGAAGCACTGACTCACGCTGAGGAAAAACATAAAAAACCATTTCGCCATTCGTCATTAGACTT
>SUYG01000020.1:0-121517 GCA_015060555.1 Prevotella sp. | reverse complement strand
GTGGCGGTGGTCAGCGCGTGAGCGCGTGAGAGGGCGGGAGGCTATTGTGAGACCATTGAGGCGGTTATGACGATATGAGACCCTAAAGGCTGTTTTCGGGGTGGCGGTGGTCAGCGCGTGAGCGCGTGAGAGGGCGGGAGGTTATTGTGAGACCATCAAGGCAAGTCCAACGATATGAGACCAAGGGCGGCAAGTTTGAAGGTGGCGGCAACAATGAGACCAACAAGACAAGCCAACGCATTGAGACCAAGAAGGGGGTATTCTCAAAGAGACCGCCTACATATTCCGCAAAGGTCAAGGAGGGCGAGAGGGAGGGGCGAAGGCAGGGCGGTCGGGGGGTGCATAGCGCGAAGTCAGGGGAATTTTCATTCCCCCGACACCCCCAGAAAACTCATTTTTAGCAAGTTAAGGTACTTCAACTTAGGACAAATTGAAGGAATCGTGAAAAATTGATGGCTAAAAATGGCCGCAAAGCCGCATGAATACAGGCTTTTCGGGCATGTCGAAAATGCCCGTTTCTGAGCCTTATCATGGTTCCCGGCTTTGCGGGGAAAGAGGTAGCCGATGGCCGTTTTTGTGCTAAAGCTGTCTTTTCGCTTGCGCGGAAGAATAGGTAGCTTTGCAGCGATTATAACACAACACATCGCACCATGTCCGAACTAAACACAAACGCTACAGTCACCCTCACTGTCAATGGCCGACAGGCTCAGGAGATGTTGGATAACCTCAAACAGAAGGCCACGCAGCTGGAAGCGGCCATTGACAAAGCCCGTCGCAGCGGGGACAAGGCCACGCTGAAACGCCTCCAAAAGGAACTCAACCAGACCAACGCACAAATCAAACAGATTCAGTCAGCAACGGCATCGGCAGAAGATGTCCTGCGACGCCTGGACCGGGCAACACCCAAGCAGCTGAATCAGACCCTGACAGTGCTTCGCCGCCAGCTCAACGGCATAGAGCGGGACAGCGAAGCATGGAATATCCAGGTGCAGAAGATCCAGAGGGTAAAGGCTGAGATTGACCGCGTAAACGCGGAACTCAGACAGTCGGAATCCCTGCTGCAACGGTTGAACCGGGGCTTCAACGAATGGGGAGCAACCATCGCCACGGCTGCTGCTGCAGTGACTGGCCTTGTCATGGCCGGACGCTCGGCCGTGAATGCCTACGCGGAACTGGAACAGGAGATGGCAAATGTCAGTAAGTTCACATCCTTGCCAATGGAAAAGGTCAAGGAACTGAACGAGGAGATGAAGAAGATGAACACCCGAACATCGCTCATCGAACTGAATAAGTACGCTGAGGATGCAGGTAAGCTGGGCATGAAGACAATTGAGGATATCATGGGCTATGTCCGTGGTGCCGACCAGATCAATGTGGCACTCGCTGACATCGGTGACGGGGCAACACTTGTCCTCTCCAAGTTGAGTAGCATCTTCGGTATCAAGGATGAACTTGGCACGGAACAAGCACTGTTGGCCATCGGTTCAACGATAACAGAACTGTCCCAGAACTGTACGGCTGGAAGTGAGTACCTGGCTAACTTCGCACGCCGTATGGGTGGTGTGGGTAAGGCTGCAGGGATGACACTGCCGCAGCTTATCGCCATCGGTGCCGTCCTCGATGCCAACGGACAGGCAGCGGAGATGTCGGCAACGGCTGTGTCGAAGCTGATTATGGATGCCTATAAGGAGAGTGATAAGTTTGCCAAGGCATTGAACCTGAATGCAGAGCAGTTCAAGAAGGTCATGGCCGAGGATGCCAACGCTGGCTTCATCATGATTCTTGAACGATTCAAGGAGATTGGCAACATGGACGCACTGGCTCCAGTCTTCAAGGACATGGGTGAAAACGGAGCACGTGCCTCACAGGTCATGGCTACGCTGGCCAATAACATTGACATGGTGAAGTGGGAGCAGGAAGAGGCACAGAAGGCTTTCGACAGTGCGACCAAGGTCACACAGATGTACGATATCCAGAACAACACGGCACAGGCGGGTATTGAGAAAGCCCGTAAGCGGGTCAATGAGCTGGCTGTGGAGCTGGGCGAAAAGCTTCTTCCGGTGATGAAGCATATCTATACCTCTACATCATTGACCTTGCGCTTCCTCAGTACCACAGTGACATTCATATCGGAACATCGCAAAGCAATCGTCTCTACAACAGCTGCCATTGCCACCTATGCCGTAGTGGTGAACCTGAGTACCATCAAACTGAAGGCTCTCAATGCCTGGACCACCATCACCACAACGGCTACCAAGGCGTATGAGGTTGTCGTCACGCATCTGAAGACAGCTCATCTTGCCTTGCAGGTGGGTATGGCCAAACTGACAGGCAACTATGCCAAACAGAACCTTCTTATGACGGATCTGAAGAAGAACACAGCGGCATTGACAAATATATATGCGCTGCTGGCAGCGGCTGTTGTGGCAGCAGGGGTGGCCATCGTCTCTTCGTTCAATAAGCAGAGCAAGGCACAGAAGCTACTTGCTGATATTGAGTCGGAAGCCAGACGCAATACGTCCGAGGACATCAAGCGTATTGAACTGCTGAAGTCCACCATAGAGAATGAGACTTTGAGCATTGACAACAGACGCAAGGCCATCGAGGAGCTGCAAAGTATCATCCCGGACTACCACGCCAGCCTCAGTGACGAAGGGGAACTGATAGGGCATAACGCCGAGGTGCTTGGCATCTATGTGGAACAGCTGAAGAACACGGCCAAGATACAGGCGGCATTGGCAAAGCTGCCTGAGGCCGAGGAACGTCTGCGCAAGATACAGAAGGAGGCTCCGACAAACCTTCAGGATGCGCTACTGTACGAACACCTGGAAGGACTCAATCCCGATGAAGCAGCAGGTAAGGCTAACGCTTCACCTACGGCTTATCGGGTGTTCCGGTCTCAGCTCAAAGAGGCTGAAAAGGAAGTGAAGCAGTTGAACCGTATCATTGATGACCTCACGGCACAGAACCAAGCCCTTGCAGACCAGGCAACGGCAATAAAGATGGCAGAAGGGGATGGTGACGATGATGAAGATGAAGATGAAGATGAAGACGAGGACGAGAAGAACCGCGATAAGTTCAAACAGGAAAAGGAATGGAGAGAGCGGGAAGAGGCACTGATCAGAATTGCCTACGCCAAGGGCGAAGCTGATTATGAACAGTACCAGAAACGACTCGAAGAGATAGCCGTGGAGTTCAACCGCAAGAAGCTGGAACATACAGACCTCACGGATCAGGAAAGGATAAGCATCGAGGCTGGCTATTATGAGGCACTTCGGGCACAGACGGAAGCGGGACTGAAACGTACCCGAAAGGAAGAGGATGATGCATACGAAGAAAGCCGGATAGCCCTTCAGAAGCGGTACATTGATGGGGAAATGGATACTAAGACGTATCAGAGTTCCCTTCAGATGCTGGAACTGGAACACGCCCGCAAGGTCGTAGCCATCTATCAGGAAGGAACGAAGGAACGTCTACAGGCTGAGAAGGATTATCATAGTAAGCTGTTGGCTGATGCCGAGCGCAGACGCAGGGAGTATGAGCAGAAAGAGAAGGAACACCAGCAGAAGTTAGAGAAAATCAAGAAGGATTATTTCGGTTTGAACCTCGCAGAGAGGCAGCAGGCATTGTCCCAGGATCTGGCGGCATTGCAGCAGGTGTATCAGGATGAGATACGCCTTGCCGGAAACAATGCCAAGGAGAAACTGCGCATCGAAGAGGCGTATCAGAAAGCCAAGGCTGCACTGATACGCAAGTATGGCATGGAAGAGCTGAATGGGATGCAGAAGAGTACACAGGCAGTGGTCGAATGGATGGACTCAGACGGAGGGCAGGCCATACTTGAAAGCTTCGATACGATTGTGTCAGGCATGAGCAGCATCTTCAGCGGACTGTCGGACATCATACAGTCTGAATTGGAGATACAGACTGCGGCCATCACACGTCGCTACGATGCTGAAATCTCCTTTGCCGAGGGGAATACGTACAAGGTGAAGAAACTGGAACGGGAGAAGGAACAGGAGATAGCCAAGATGAAGAACGAGGCAAACCGAAAGATGTTTGCCATGCAGGTGATTCAGGCCGTGGCACAGACGGCGATGGCGGCTATCAATGCCTACAGTTCTGCGGCACAGGTGCCTATGATTGGCTATATCCTGGCACCTATTGCAGCGGCTATGGCCGTGGCTGCAGGTGCTATACAGATAGCGGCCATCAAGAAACAGCAACAGGCATCGGAGGCACAGGGATATGCCGAAGGTGGCTATACGCCCAAGGGACCGAAGGACATGGAAGTTGGCGTAGTCCATGCAGGGGAATGGGTGGCTTCACAGGCGCTGGTCAATTCGCCAGTGGCACGTCCGATGATTGATGCGCTGGACTATGCGCAGAGAACCAACACAATCGGTACACTGCGCAGTGAAGATGTCTCGCGCTCTATAACGGCTCCGGCTGTCATTGCCAGTCAGAGCACGGACGGACGCTTGCAGAAGACGATGGCGGCAACGGCAGCGGCCATCGCTTCTTATTCATCGGCTATTGACAAGCTGAACCGCAGACTGAATGAGCCGTTTGTCACTGTCAACACGGTTGAGGGGGATAAGGGGACGAAACAGGCTCAGGAGGAATATGATAACCTGATGCGGAACAAGACACCACGCTCACAGAGATAATATAATGATTCGCGCACACGCGCACGTAAAAGATTTAAGGTATGACTATACTGATAGATGACAAGGAAGCCATCCTGAAGAAGGGGAGCAGCTTCGATTATATCTCAGAGAACAGACTGTTCACAGGCAGCGATTCTTATACGCTGACAATGACTTTTCCGCTGGCCGACTGTCCGCAGAACCGCGCCATCTTCGGTAACATTGACCGAAAGGACGTGGCCAAGGACACAACGGTATATGACTGTGTCCTGATGCACGGCTCACTGTACCGAAGCGGTGTTGTCACCATCACGGAGGTAACGGAGAAGGAGGTGAAGACACAGTTCCTGGAAGGACGCTCGGCGCAGAACTTCGAGCGTACTTTTGACAATACCTTCATCAATGAATTTGAGTGGGGCCAGTACCCGAGAGGGTTGGCAAGGAACTTCGCGCCCGGCCAAGTGTGGGCAATAAGAGATAACTTCATCACCTATACTGCCTTGCCGTGGGTCAACAGCTATTCGGGCAACATACAGAATGAAGCAAGGTATGATGGCGACCATGGGAACTACACCTGGGTATATCGATACGGCAACGGACAGAACTCGATGCGCCTGTCTTTCCAGCCGTTCCTTATCTATGCCGTCAAGCAGATCCTGATGGCGATGGGATATACCTACGACTTTACGGATTGGGAACAGTCGTACCATCGGTTTATCCTCATCTGTAATACACTGCCCGGGGCATGGGAAGTGTATTCATTTGCCCGAGCGATGCCGCATTGGAGCATTACGGAACTGCTCAGTCAGATTGAACGGCTGCTGAATGCGGAATTTGACATCGACCACAAGAACAAGGTGGTGACGTTCAAATATACCTCCAGCATCATACATGAGCTGTATGATGAGGTCATCGAGACGGTCATTGATGAGTATAAGGTGGATATATCCTCGGAGAATAATGACAAGTTCCTGCCTGCAAGGAAAAGGCAGTTTGCAGACTGCGACCACAATGCCTGGAAGTATTATTCCAGCCCGTGGGTGCTGAGGACATTGTGGGACAGGGTGAGGACATACGCGACGATGAACGATTTCCTCAGTACCTGCCATGACCTGCATACGCTGATCATGCAGTATAACGACAGTCAGGAACAGGAAGAGAACATGCAGCTCATCAACGCCATCCACTATGTACGCTCAGTGGATACGTACTTCGCTTTCCGCAATACGTCGATGGTGACGAGGGAAGGGGTGGTAGTTCAGAATGGGGAGGTGCAGCCAAGTGGCTCATACTGGGTCTATTCTCGCAACTATGCTCCGGTTCCCATCAATATATTCGGTGACCGCAGCATGACGGGTGAAGAGGATGAGAAGGTCGATGAGCTGAAGATGGTTCCCGCATGGCTGGATGAGACGGACGCGGAACACGGCTTCATGCTGTTCCTACAGATGAACAACTACGACGAGACGGCAGAGGACAATCTTGGAGCAAACGATGCCTCCAAGCTGGTGAATCCGTTTCCGCTGGCAATGATTGCACAGGGGGAGAAACAGGGCGTGAAGGAATACTACGATAAGATATACCTGGCTTATTGGGATGGACAGGTGCCGCAGAACGAGGTGCCGATGCCCTGGGTGGATACTATCATGATAGATGCCAACTGGCATTATAGGCAATATCCGTCATCCCTGCGGTTCGATGGGCGGGATGCCATCAACTATCCGGCATACAACGTGGACTTGAAGAAGAAGTACACATTCTCCTTCCTGTCTGACCACGTACCTAATCCACGAGCCATCTTCCATATTGACGGCTTCCGTTACATTTGTGAAAAAATAACCGCGACATTCACGGAAAATGGAATGTCGCGGAAGATGAAAGGTGTTTTCTACAAAATTATGTAAAGTGAATTGTTGTCGTAGGAGTAGCTGTAGGTGTTGACGGGCTGAATGACGGCTTCAGGTTGTGGTTGTGGCTGTGGCTTCGGCCTTGCTTTTGGTCTTGTCGGACGGCTCTTGATGCTTTTATTCAAAGTCTCTGCGTGCCGCTGAATGGTGGTGGGGAGGATCTTGGCATACACCTGAGTCGTGCGGACATCCTTCTGGCCAAGCATACGGGTAACGTTCTCAATGGGTACGTCGTGTGCCAGGACCCAGGTGGCAAAGGTGTGACGGGCAACGTGAGAAGTCATCTTCTTATTCAGACATGCACGGCTCTCAACCAAGTGAAGGTAGTCATTGAGCTTCTGATTGCTCATTCGGGGTAAGCGGTAGTTGTACTTCTGCAGCACCTCCATAGCAGGTTCGAGGATGGGAGTGTAGAAAGTGGAGCCAGTCTTCAGACGCTTTCCATCGATGTAATAGAGGTCACCTTCCTTCTCTGTCATTGTGTGGAAATCGAAGAGCTGTGCATCACAGTAGGCAAGACCAGTGAAGCAAGAGAAGATGAAGAGGTCACGGGCTTTTTCCTCTTTCAGGGGAAGGCGCAGGGAGCGAAGTAGGTTGATCTCATCCTCATTAAGAGGGCGACGCTCCTCATATTGGCCAGTAGGTATCTTCACAAGCTTGTAGGGGTCACGGTCGATATAGCCGTATTCAAAAGCCTTTAGCACATAGCGGTGCAGACGCTTGTGATAGTGCTTCAGGGTAGTGGCCTTGCGCTTGCCGTCCTTCTGAAGCCAATTGTGGTAGTCGAGGATGTTGGCAGGGGTCAAGTCCTCAAAGTTCTTGATGCGGCCAAAGGCAAGTAATGAGTTATATACTACTTCGCGTGCCTGTACGGTGCGTCGCTGAATCTTCTCTGCTGCCAGCTGGTCATAGAAAAATAGGATGAAGCTGTTCTTGGACTTCGCCTTCTTTTCACGTTCTTCTTTCTGTTTCTCAGCTTTAGTCTTCCTTGTTTCAACGCCAAGAACCTCATTGACGTTATCCAAGGTGAGAGGTTTTCCCATATACTCCATAGCTGAAAGCATTTGTTCGTACTTCGAGATCTGTTCCTGGATAACAAAACTCTCAGTGAAATGCTCCCACTCAGATGGGGTAATTTCAGCGATGGGGATGTACTTTCTGACCCCATCAGCCAGATAAAGGCGATACTCAGCCAATCCTTTGCCACACTTGGCAACTCTTTTTCTTTTGTCAAAAATGACATCTACATGACTCGTTCTCATAGTCTTACGTAGGTTTTTGGGCTCTTGATTGAATCCGCTTCAAAAGTTAAAAGATATTAAATCTTACTACTTTTAGGGTCTAAGGGCTGAATTTGGTTCATTTTGGGGCAAATTTTTTTGTTACAGCTTTGTTACAGCTACTTGTAACAAAACCTGTAACAAAAATAAGCCGATTCAAACCGCTTAAAACCGCTTGAAAACAAATCAAAGAGCGCAGTTAATAATTTGGTTAACTGGCCTTATGAGAAGAGTATGTATAAGTGATTGTTTCGCAATCTTAAGTGCCTTTGAGTTACACGTAACTTATTGGCTATTAGATTGTAATGTAAGAGCGCTAACGAGGATTAACTCGTCTCTTTCATTGTGCTGGCTGGCTGATTTCTCTTTGGTAAAGTAGGAGCGAGCCATGCTTTTTGAAAAAAGAAGGGAACCTTCGGAAAGGTTCCCTAGTAGCGCCTACGGGAATCGAACCCGTGTTCCATGCGTGAGAGGCATGTGTCCTAGCCGCTAGACGAAAGCGCCATTTGAACTTCGCGGAAGCTGGGGGATTCGAACCCCCGGTACGGTAACCCGTACGTCAGTTTAGCAAACTGGTGGTTTCAGCCACTCACCCAAACTTCCAAGCTTCGTTAGATCGCACATCCAGAGGTTGTTTTTCTGAAATGCGGTGCAAAGGTAGATGTTTTTTGGGAATTGTGCAAGTATTTTCAAAGAAAAAATATATCTTTGCACCAAAATTTACAAGTTATGGCACAAGAAAAAAATTGGTTATTAGGCGTTCGGTGCCTGCAAGTGCCTAAGAATGTGGACGAACGGGGTTCTCTCTCTGTCATGGAGGGGGGTGTCGATATTCCGTTTAAAGTTGCACGTGTCTTCTGGATTACAGATGTGCCTGCAGGTCAACGACGCGGTGGTCATGCTCATTGGTCATGTCATGAGGCGGTATTTGCTGTTGCAGGTGGCGTCAGCATCGCGATAGAAACGGCTGAAGGACGTGAGGAAGTGACGCTGAGGGCATCCAATGAAGGGGTATTGATTCCTGCGGGTGCTTGGTGTGAACTATACGACTTTGAGCCGAATACGGTTCTGGTGGTGTTAGCGAGCGAGCACTATCGTCCTGAAGGCTATTGCCATGAAAAGGATTCGTGGTATAAAATGAAGAATGGATAATTTTCCTAACAGTTATGGAGATTGTACAATATAGACCACAGTTGGCTGAAGATTGGGACCGCTTTGTAGAGGTGTCTAAGAATGGGACATTCCTGCTGGAGCGACGTTTCATGGACTATCATGCTGACCGCTTCTCGGACTGCTCACTGATGCTGTACGAGGATACGGAGCTGGTGGCGCTGTTTCCTGCAAACTGGGTTGAAGAGGAGAAATGCGTCTACTCGCATCAGGGTCTGACCTACGGCGGTCTGATCTACACGAGCAGTGCCACGCAGGTGCAGGTGCTGTCGATGATGCAGAGCATACTGAGATGGTATGTGGATTATCTGCAGGCAAGAAGACTGGTGTATAAACCTATACCTTATATATATAGTACGTGTGCGGCACAGGAGGATTTGTATGCCTTGTTCCGTGCACAAGCGCAGCTGAAAACACGTGGCGTGAGTAGTGTGGTGTCGATGCAGAACCCGCTACAGATGCGAAAGCTCAGATTGCGGGGCGCTCGCAAAGCCATTGACAACGGTTTGTATATAGATCGCATGGTGGAAGACGACTGGACTACGCTGCGTAAGTTCTGGGAGTTGTTGACTCTGGTGCTGAAGGAACATCATCATGTTGCACCGGTGCACTCGTTTGAGGAGATGCAGTTGCTGATGTCACGCTTCCCGCAGCAGATTAAGTTGTTTCTGGTGAGAAAGGAACGTGAGGTCGTGGCGGGGTGTTTGGTGTTTGTGACGCGGCAGGTGGCGCACATCCAGTATATCGCTTCAGGAGAGACCGGACGAGAACTGGGAGCACTGGACCTGTTGTTCCGGCATCTTATCAACGAACGCTATAAGCAGATGGCATACCTGGACTTCGGCATCTCTACGGAGCATGGAGGTCAATGGCTGAACGACGGGCTCATCTTCCAGAAAGAGGGCTTCGGCGCACGGGCTGTCTGCTACGATACGTATGAGGTGGAACTCGACCGCACGCTTATCTGTCAAATGCTGCCCATCGAAGAGGCCACACCAAAGAGCGTAAGTTTCCTTGACTTGAAACGCCTGAACAATAGCTTTGAGCCGGAATTGAGCGATGCTGTGACACGTGTGGTACGACGTGGCTGGTATCTGCAGGGTGACTGCGTGGCAGCCTTCGAGCACCATTGGGCTGAATATGTGGGAGTCCGCCACTGCATCTTATGTGGCAACGGGCTGGAGGCTCTGACGCTGATTCTCAGAGCCTGCAAGCGCCTGAACTGGTGGTCGGATGACAGTGAGGTCATCGTGCCGGCAAACACCTTCATCGCCACAATCCTTGCCATTCAGGAGGCTGGGCTGAAGCCGGTGCTGTGTGAACCTAATCCGAGTGACTTCCTAATGGACGTGAGCCGATTGGAATCGTTGCGGACAGAGCGAACGGTGGCCGTGCTGCCAGTGCATCTGTACGGTCGCGTGTGTGATATGAATGCCATCAACACTTTCGCTACAGAGCACCATCTCTTAGTGGTAGAGGATGCAGCACAAGCTCACGGTGCTATGCAGAATGGTATCCGTGCAGGTGCGCTGAGTCATGCAGCGGCGTTCAGTTTCTATCCCGCGAAGAATCTGGGAGCTTTGGGCGATGCGGGAGCCGTGACAACGAGCGACGACGAACTTGCACAGATGGTGAGGATGATGGGCAATTATGGTTCAAAGGAGAAGTATGTGCATGAGTTGCCAGGCTTGAATTCCCGCACTGATGAAGTGCAGGCTGCAGCGCTGGATGTGAAACTACCTCGGCTGGATGCCGACAATGACCGCAGGAGGGAGATTGCCCGCAGATATATAGAGGGCATTGACAACCTGCTCATCACGAAACCCACAATGCCAGCACACGAGGAAGAGCACGTGTTCTATGTCTTCCCCATTTGCACGAATTTCAGAGAGCAGCTGATAGCCCATTTGAAAGCGCAGGGCATACAGACGCTCATCCATTACCCCATTCCCCCGCACAAGCAGTTGGCACTGATGGAGTTGAACTCACTGAAGTTGCCCGTAACAGAGAAGATTCATAAGGAAATCCTGAGTCTGCCCATCTCACCGATGCTGACAGATGCCGAGGTGGATTATGTCATTGCAGCTATCAATCAATTCAATATCTCATAAGCTATGAAAATATTCATTCTGCTCTCAACCATCGACCGTAGAATACTACGCGTGCCCGAAGTGCTAAGCGAACCCATGGATGACGTTTACTATGTCGTCGTGTGGCAGCACTCGCACCACGGCGAAATCGAAGACATTGATACGGATGAACTGGAACAGCGCAAGGATGTGACAATCGTTACGCTGCCCGGAAAGGGGCTGTCACGCAGCCGCAACCATGCGATGAAGACTGCGATGGAGATGCTTGAAGACCCGTTGGAAGATGCCGTCTTCGTGATTGCCGATGACGATGAACGTTTCAACAGTGAGGCATTTCCACGTATCTTTGCGTTCTATCGCGAACATCCCGACGTGGACCTGGCGTTGATGCGGATGCGTAGCACCCAGAACCGGCGCTATTTCAAGAAGTATCCTGATAAGCTGATGAACTATCGCCATAAGCCCCGCTACTACTATCCTGCATCGTGGGAGATGACACTGCGTCCGCGTGTCTATCAGGCAGGCATCCGTTTTGACACCCGTTTTGGATTGGGCGCAGAGAAGCTGAGCTGCGGTGAGGAAGATATCTTTTTGGCAGACATGATGGCGAAAGGCTTGAAAGTGGTCATAGCTCCTGTAGATATCGGTTACACAAGGCCCTGTACCACAGGAACGCTCACGAATGAAACAAAAGTGCTGCGTTCGCGTGGTGCTGTGTATGGTTACACCCGCTCTTTGCCTGGCGCTTTCCTGAGATCATTGCGCGAGGCGGCATCATTGGCGCTGCGAATGCAGACCCGCTTCATCCCTCTATTCAAGAAGATTTGGTATGGAGTGAAGTATGTGAGGAATACGCATAAAACGATATAAAATAACGCAACTCGTGTGAGGCTATGAAACTGAGTATCGTGGTGCCTGTGTGGAACCGGGCGAAGATGGTGCGAGGGACATTGGATAGCATCGCCGCGTCTGTTCATCGCGGTTTCGAACTGCTGATTGTAGATAATGGCAGCACTGACGACAGCTTAGCCGTGTGTGAGCGCTGGGCATGGGAACACCGTGATGATGGTTTCCCGATTCGCGTGCTCACAGAACTGCAGCATGGCGCCTCGACAGCAAGGAACAGGGGACTGCAGGAGTGCAGGACAGAGTACATCTATTTCTTTGACAGTGATGACTTGTTCTCAAATGATTTCATAGCCAAAGTACTTCCTGTGTTGGATGGCGAGGTTGATGTTGTGTGTGTGCCTGTGCGGCAGGAAGTGAACGATTGCACGAAACCGCGACCCTTTAGTGCTTGTTCCGATGCTTATGTTCACGTGCTCAACTCCATGCTAAGTACACAGAGTATGGTGTTACGTGCAGACTATCTGCGAAGAATAGGTGCGTGGAATGAGAACCTTACGACGTGGGATGACTGGGAACTTGGTGTGAGGGTCCTTTTGGGAAAGCCCAGATTGTTGTGGCTTAAAGACGCGGCTTTTCATCAGGTCATAGTTCATGCAGAGAGCCAGACGGGCAGCAGCTTTTCTGCTACCTTGGAACCGATTCTTGTTGCCATGCGAGCTGTCAAGAGGGATATCAACATGGTTAGCAGCGTGAAGAATCAAGAACGGAGGCGTCTCAGAAATGCACTTTATCTCCGTTCGAAGATTATGAGTGGAAAGCTGGCTCACGAAAGAAACATAGAGGGATATTCGCTGTTCCGCGACTTCGCGAAGGAGTGTGCTTCTCATCCAAGTATCTGGCTACGTGGATGGGGTGAGCTGTTGGCTTGCTACACTGCCATTGGCGGACGTGGTGCCTGGCGTATTGCCCTGAGTTTAGTGCGCTAAGTAGAAATCTTCATATTTCCTGGCCACATTCAGATGGTCGTGGTGACGGCGTATGTATTCGATGCTGTCGAGTTGCAGTTGATGGATGTCTTCATTTCCAGAAAGAAGACGAGTGGCGATTTGCTGATATACATCTTCTTCTGTGGGTTGCACATTGATGATGGGGTGTAGCTCTTGTTCACCGAGGAGCTCGTAGTGTTCACGTTCGCCGCCACCGATGAGAATAAGACCTTTGGCCATTGCCAGAAGACCGTTCATGCCAGGGGTGTAGCTGTATAGCTGATCCAGAAGAGCGTGGCTGTCGTTCATCATCTCTTGGTACTGGACGAAAGGAACATCTTCAGCTGTCATGATGTTGAGCTTATCAGGGTAATCAGATTTCAGCTGTTGGAGAGCAGAGAGCATGATGTCTGTTCCCTTGTAAGCCGAGCGGGAACGCTGGATGCCAATAAAAAAGTTGAGGGTTGAAGGTTGAAGGTTTAAAGTGTGGGCATGGGTGACTGAAGAGCGGTTGATGGGGAAGGGAATGTAATGTGCCTTGTCGGGGAAGAAGGGACGGTAGCAGACATCATATTCGTAGAGTCCTGTGATGATGCCATCGCAGTCTTCTGCGATGCGGCGGTTGAGGTCGCCCTTGGAACCATGGAGCCAGTCGGCAACCATCGTACGCATGAAAGGATAGTCGCGTAGTTGGGAACCGAAGTTGAAGTCGGAGTAGCGAAACGTCTTACAGTCCATTCCCACTTTCACCCAGTAGTGGTCGATGCCAAAAGCGCCAAGGAAGACTTTGCCGTTATGACGGCGAAGGTAACGGTAGAAAGGCCAGATGCGTTCGGCGCGTAGGTCGAGAAAAACAGGGTTGATGAGTTGTACGATGTCGAAGCCTCGTAGACGGGGTAAAACGCATGCAAGCTTGCGCAAATAGTTGACAGTGGATAGTCTTGAAGATAAATTACCGCGCTTAAGATTGATGTCTCGGGGGTAGTTTTTCCATCCGTCGCCGTCGGAGACAACGGTGACTTCATGCCCGAGTGCCCTTAACCCTTCTGCTAATGTCCAATGGACATTCGAGTATTCACCAACGAGAAGAATCTTCATTATTTGATGATGACTTTGCGCCCGTTGAGGATATAAAGGCCTTTCTTAATCTGCGGATTGACGAGGTTATCCATAGAGATTTGACGACCGGAGAGATCGTAGAGTCCCCTGGTTGTAACAGTGGAGCAGACATTGCTGTTCTCATGAACTGCAGCAATGCCGGTGACGCTCTCGGGAACTTCAACCAGCGTGAGGGTGAAGTGATCGGCACTCCACCAGGCTGTGCCGGAGGCGTTCATCTCCATGGTAATCGTGAGTGTCTCGCCAGTGGAGACTTTGACAGGACCTGTTGTCACTTGCTGCCAGCCTTGCGGATACTTGGCACCTTCAACAGGAACGGCTCCGGTGCCGGTGAACGAGGCCGTGGCTTGGTCGTTGACCGTCTTGGCGGTGAGAGTGAAGTCTGCTGTATCCTGTCCGCGCAGAATGGCACCAAAGGTGTAGGTGCCTTCCGGCAGGCCCGTGATCTCTTGCTTGAGGGAAGACGAGAACGCGCCCGACTTCCAGATGTTCCAGTAGCTGTTGGAGGCTATGCCGTCGTAGGCTTCGCTGTCTGTCTTTACATCCACGTTAGTAGCTGTCCAGCCATAGCTGTTCTTGCGGTTGCAGTCCGGATTGACGATGAAGCGACTGGCATCGCGCGGAGTAGAGTAGGGCGTGAGCAGGGCAGGGTCGATGTCACCTTCGAGGATGACAGGCATGAGGGCATAGAGCGCGAGGTCGTTCTCTACGCGTGCTGTAGCCTTGTCAATGGTGGAGGCCTTTCCGACATAAGTGAGTTGGAAGTTGTCGGCACCAGCCCAGCGTGCACCCATTATTCCCAGATTGCGGACGCCCACGCGCAGACGGCCATCAGTGACTAGGATGTTCTTCACTTCGGTAAGAGGAATCTCGCTGATGTCGAGGGCTTTGCCATCAATGGCGATGTCCTCGGTGATGGGCGTGGCGTAGAGTTGAGTGTTGGTCTGGGCGTAGAGCACCACAGCACCATTTACGGAGGCGCCTAAAACGCCGTCCACCGTATTAAAGACGTTGGCAGAGAGTTGATAGACACCATTGTCGAGGTCGGTGATGTCCTGATAGTAGTCGAAATTGATGGTGTTGGCATTCGCATCCCACACTTCAAAGTAGGTGTCGCCTGTGTCTTTCGTGAAGCCGTTGGCAGCATCCCGCGTACAGTTCCAGCCATCGACTGAAGACTTGCTGCCCGTCTCAATGCCTGGATTATTGACGTAGCCAGCATCGGCCATAGAGCTGTTGACGGTCTTTCCGTTGAGCGTGACGATGGTGACGCGGAAGTGGTCCGTATCAAGATTGACATCCTGCGGGTCAACACCCGTAATGTTGAGGGACTCGTTGTCGAGGCGGTAGCGGTCGGTGAGCTCGTAGAACGTACTCCATGATTCATCAGCGTTCTGACGTTCTATGAGGAGCCGATCGGTCATGTCGGTGTTGGGATTGTTGATGATGAATGTCAGCTTACCCGTGGAGGCGCTCTGCTTCACGTGCAGCGAGGGTGTCTTGGCTGATGGAGCCCACCAGGTTGGAATCTTGGTATATTTAGAGTTGTAGGCGAAGGTGGCGCGGTGGTCGCGATAGACCTGACCGGCAGGCGTGAGGCTGCCCGTGGGGTTCGCATCGTAGTAGAGATAGGTGACCCAGTAGTCAACGGCATAGAGGAAGTAGCGTTCTACGTAGTCGCATTCATCGAGCTTCTGGAGGAGCACCTGCACATATTTGCGGTAGGATTCATAGTCGGAGAATTTGTTGCCCCACGAAGAGCCGACTTCCATCTCGGTAATCCACAGGGGACGACCGGTGGAAGTCCAGATGGACTTGCATTGGCTCGCGAACCAGTCGGCATAACTGCTTTCGGAGTAGCCGCTGAAGTTCCAATAGGCGTGGGTGACGGCGAAGTCACAGCGCGATGCCATGTTGTCGATATACTGGCAATACTGCGTGAGGTAGCTGAAGTCGGTGGGCTGTGGAGAACCGATACGTCCGCCACCAGCAAAGAAACTAGAGTTTATGGTGTAAGCTTTCCAGGGGTCTATCGTACCGCCGCAGGAACAATCGCTGCTCTCGTGCTGTTCGCTGTGCTCTGGCTCGTTGAGGGAGAGTGCTGCTGTGGCGGTCTTGCTGTTCACCTCAGAAGCGCTGGGCCAGTAGAGATGCTGGCGGCAAGGTACATACTCCATGTCAGTGGTGGAACTGTAGCCTGCGCTCCAGGTCCAGTACCATGTGGCCCGCACACGGGAGCCACCAGTGCTGCCACCTGTGTAGCCCCAACCTTTCTTAGAGACATATTGCCAGGGCTTGATGTAGATGGAGCTGATGCGCTTGTTGAGTGCTGTGGGAAGCGTCACTTGAAGGTCGGCGTGGTCAGCAACGAAGACACGGCTGTAGCCGGTGCCTTTGGTGCCAGTGGCAACTGTCGCCATGTAGCCACGACGGAGGGTGAAGGATGTGATGGTGTTGGATTTCCGGCTTAGGTCTGTGTGGTTGGCGGCTGAGAGGGTGAATTGGCCGATTGTACTCTCACAGGTCATCGGCGCAGAGGGTAGGGGGATGATGGCTGCGCCATTGAGGTAGATGGCAACGCGGCAGTTGGAGTCCTTCGTGGCCTTCTTGCCCTTGATGGTGACATACTTCAGGAAACTGCTGGTGACCTCTGAAGGAACAATATTGTCGATGATGAGCCAGGTGCTATCGCTGCCAAGGTTGATTTTGGATGTAGAACCTTGAATGGGATTCGTGTTAGCGGTGATGTGTATGTCGATGTCATCGTCGCGGTCAATCTGAAGATCCTTAACGAGGCAGTAGTCAATTTCACGAACGCCCTGTGCATTGGTGTATTCAGGGGATACGTAAGCGGCACGAGCTTCATCCCAGTCTGCACCCACCACGGGGATTACGGAGAACTGCGAGTGACTGCCCTTGGGCTTGTCGTAATACACGGAAACATAATTGGAACCCTTGTGTGCTCCGTCAACTCCCAGATACTTGCCATTCTTCTTGTTGATTAGGTAGGAATAAGTTCCCTCGCTGACCTTCCAACAGAAGCGGTCGTCGGTGGATCGAGTGTCCTCAAAGACCGTACTCCAGTTGTTTGAGGAACTTGCTGCAAAATAGCGTCCGCTACTTTTCTGGCGCAGTAATACATAACCTTCTTTGCCACAATCCTCGGCAATAAAGACATAGGAGTTGCCATCTGCGTTCAAGCCGTAGGCTGAGATAGCGGGGGCTGAGCCATCTTCATTCTGGCCGAGCAGCTTCTCATAAATGTTGAGCCAGAGGTAGTACTCAGTGTCGGTGGTTAGTGCTGCGTGCAGGGGAGCGGTAATGCTCAACAGGAGCAACGTCGCCAAAAACAGGTTCCTTGTCATGAATGAGTGTGTCAATAATATGTTTTCGGCGACAAAAGTAGTGATTTTAATTCACATACAAAATGAAATGGAAAAAACTTATATGATTTTTTTGATTCCTTTAACCCAAAGACGTTGATAGGCTTGCTGCTGAAGGCAGAAAAGTGCCATGTTGAGTGTTAGCCAGTAGCCAGGCTTCCAGCGGTAGCGGAAAGGCAATCTTGAAGGACGGAATGTGTGGAGAATGGTATGGAGGCGTTTGGAAATCTGTTCTGATGTTGCAGCATCTATCTCATCGCGATGTGCCAAATAAAGACGGAAGCAATAGATGAAGGTCATCCAACGGCTGCCCTCATAACGACGGATAAGCTTGGGACGCACATTCTCCTTCTTGAGCGTGATGAGCAGGGAGAGGTTGGCTTCCATCATGTCGAAGCGGTGAATGTTGAAACGGGTCTCGTCAGTCATTGCGCCCTCATGGCGATAATAATAATATGTTCCCTCGCATGCGCGCACCTCACGGCTGTGAAGATAATGAAGACGGCTGGAATTGTCATCGCTGTACAGACGTGTGGCTGTATCGAAGGGGTACTGACGATGGAGGCGAGTTCGAGTGAGATAGAGACCGTGCAGTTTCCAGCCGTCAAGGCATAACTCGAGTGCCTCTTCGCCTGTGAGGGGCTGTCCCTGAGCGAGGCTTTGTGGGAGTCCATAGTCGTGCTCGCTGCCGTCGGACGCATGATGGAGCATGAGGCGGAATACGCAGCAGTCCGTCTGTGGGTGTTGGCGGAAGACGGTGACAGCCTGCTCAAGGGCATCCGGCGAGAGCCAGTCATCAGCATCTACCATACAGACATAAGGTGCGTGTACGTGCTCCAATGCCAAATTACGGGCAACCGCTTGTCCGCTGTTGACGGATGTTTGCAACACATGAATACGGGAATCGAGGCTCGCACGGCGGCGCAGGACAGACCATGTGTCATCCGTAGAGCAATCATCCACGCAGAGGATTTCAATGTCAGTGAGCGTCTGACCGCAAAGTGAGTCAAGACAGCGGGGTAGGGTAGCTGCCGCATTGTAGGCCGCTACGAGGATGGCCACTTCCGTCATAGTTGTAACTTCTGCTTGAATTTCTTGATGATTTCAGACTCTCGGGAGAGAATGCGGTAGCTATACCAGCAGGATGCCGTCAGCAGTGATAGTCCTATGACATATTGCAAAGGGCCGTTGATAAAGATGCAGGAAAACATTGACAATGTGACTACAATCCATTGTGGAATGATCAGACGGATGGTGTCAACAGAGAAGCGGAAATGGAAATGCGAGCCGTAGCAGGTGCCTATTAAGATCAGGTCGAAGACGGCTGACAGCGTCAGTCCGAGACCGGCACCCCATAGGCCGAAATAATGGAAGCATAGCGAGACGCAGCAAAGAGAGAAGATGTCATAGATGACTTCCATGATAAGGTATAAGTTCGATTCGCCACGAGCCAATGCGGTGTAGCCGATAGGCGTGGTGATGCCACGGAAGAACATGTACTGCGAGAGAAGAATAGCCATCTCGACAGACGGCAGGAAGGAATCCTTGAAAAGGAGTAGAATGATGAGCGGCAGGAATGTTACGAGAGCGATGAGCAGGGGTGATACAAGGAGTATGCTCACGTGAATCTGCTGGTTGATGACTTGATTACGCGCTTCGACATCGTGGTTGACACTGGAAAGACGGGGGAAGTAGTCCGATTCAAAAGCCGAGTAGATAATGCCTGCATAGCTGACCATAAGGGTGTAGGCTACACGGTAGAGACCAAGCGTTTCCTCTGAACTCTCCTTTTTCATGAAGGCTTGTTGGAGTACCGCACACCCTGTGCCGGCAAGGGCTGCCAGAACATAGGGAATACCTATACGCAGGAGTGGCCAGCCTTCTTGAAAGACAGAACGTGAGAGCGGCGAGATACGCCAGGGGAAAAGCGGGGCCGTGAAAGCCAGATGGATGAATGTGACGGCACAAGTGCTTACAATGAGTGAGAGGATAATTCCACGTAGTCCCATTGCCCAAAAGAAGGGTGCCGTGAGACAAAGAGTGGATACTGCGCTGATGGCAGACACAAGGGCAACACGCTTGAGGTGGCGAAGGCCCTTTAGGATGGATATCTCGCCGGCTGTAATCGTCAGCGCAAACGCCATTGGCGATAACAGCGCAATGTCCCTTGCACGGCTGGGGTCGTCGTCAAAGAACAAACTCGACAGCAATGGCGCTGTGGCCAATGTGAGTAGAACGGCAAAGATGGCGGCCCAGAAGCTCCATGTGCGAACGACACGCACAAAGTGGTGGATGCGATCTGTGTCACCCGTCTCGAAAAGTTCAGAAAGGTGTTGTACCGATGCGAGTGGAATCCCCAGATTAGTGCTGCTCTGAATGAAGTCGCTGATGCTGGTGTAGATGGCAATAAGCCCGAAGCCGGCAGTACCCAGGAATGCCGAGGCAATTTTGTTGCGCACAACACTCATGAGCATGATGAGTCCTTGTACACCGCCGAAGACGCCTGTGTATTTAAGGACGTGGTCCAAAGTTGCTTTTTTATGCTCGGTTTCGGACATTTTATGCCTAAAAGTCAAAATTTGCGTGCAAAGATAGTGTAAAAATGTTGAGAATTATGTAATTTTGCGCCCAAAATTTAAAAAAAAACAAAAATACTCTTTATTTTCACAAAGATTATGGCTGGTTATTTGGTAGATGATACACGAAAGGTGACCACACATCGCCTTTTTGAGATGAAGCAGGGCGGCAAGAAGATAGCTATGCTCACCTCCTATGATTACACGATGGCGCAGATTGTAGATGGCGCTGGTGTTGATGTCATCCTCGTCGGTGACAGTGCCTCGAACACGATGGCCGGTAATCTGACGACACTCCCCATCACGCTGGACCAGATGATCTATCACGCTCGCAGCGTGGTACGTGGTGTGAAGCGAGCACTTGTTGTGTGCGATATGCCTTTTGGAACTTATCAGGTGGATCCTCAGGATGCAGTACGCAATGCCATCAGGATTATGCAGGAGACAGGCTGTGATGCGTTGAAGTTGGAAGGAGGCGTGGAAATCATCCCTGCCGTGAAGCTTATCTTAGATGCTGGAATCCCTGTGATGGGTCATCTGGGACTGACACCGCAGAGCATTAATAAATTTGGTACGTACGCCGTGCGCGCGAAGGAAGCCGCCGAAGCCGAGAAGTTGCGCAACGATGCGTTGGCGTTGGCGGATGTGGGCTGCTTTGCCATTGTGCTTGAGAAAATTCCGGCGCTGCTGGCACAAGATGTTACTGCAAGCGTGAACATCCCCATTATCGGTATTGGTGCTGGTGGCGCCTGCGATGGTCAGGTGCTGGTGGTTCACGATATGCTCGGCATGAATAAAGGTTTCTCGCCCAAGTTCCTGCGCCGCTATGCCAATCTCTTCGATGTGATGACCGATGCCATAGGCAATTATGTCTCGGATGTGAAGAGCCGTGACTTCCCCAACGCTGACGAACAGTATTAGAGTCCTGTAGCATTCATCATCATATATATAATAGGTATCGGAAACATCCCTTCGCCAAGAAAGGATGTTTCCTTTTTTTATAAGGACTTGACCTTATCGCATGAAGGACTTGACCTTAAAAAATGAAGGCCATGGTCTTGTTTTATGAAGACCTTGCTCTTTCGGCTTGAAGACCTTGCTCTTTCGGCTTGAAGAGCATGGTCTTTTGTATAATCGATTTTTATGTTATAGAACACATTCTTTGTTTTTTCTTTGTTTTTTATGTAACGTTATTCAATTTTTGTGTAATTTTGACACCAATAAATCGAAAGATAGATTGTTTTATTCCTACTACAGCGTGCCATGCGGGCATCGTAACCAAAAAGAAAACAACTAATTAACATTAAATAACTGAATGGAAAACAGTATTCTCAAGCGGCGGCTCGCAAAAGGGGCGAGTGCCGTGTTTGGTGCTCTACTGCTGTTCGGCGGCACGATGAGCTTTTCGTCATGTAAAGACGAATTGCTCACCGGAATGCCTGAATGGTTAGGAAGCAGCATCTACGAAGAGCTGGAGGAACGCGGTCAGTTCACGCAGACATTGGCGCTGATCAACGACCCGGACCTCGCAGATGCCCATTATCCAGAGCTGCTGCGTCTGACGGGCAGCATGACGGTCTTCGTGGCAGATGATGCTGCCTGGGGACGTTACCTCTCTAAACGAGGCCTCACTTCAGTCTCTCAGTTGTCTAAGGCTGAGAAGAAGACCCTGTTAAAGGCTTCGATGATTAACAGTGCATACCTGATTGAGCTATTGGACAATGTGCCAAATGGCTCGACTGACCCTTCAGAGGGCGTCTGTATGCGTCGCGAATCCCGTGTGGAGTTGGAAGACACGATACCTGTATTGAAGGATACAGACTATCCTGCCATTAATCCGAACCGCGTAACGGAGGATGGCGAACAGATAGACTATTGGGCTGATGTGCGTGATAAGAAGAGCATCAAGATTTTCAAGGATGCGACGGAAGCACCCATGATACACTTCTTACCGCAGTTCATGTCGCAAACAGGCATCACTGATGATGACCTCTCCCGCATCACAAATGGTGCCTCTAATTCCACCGACCGAAGCTACATCAATGGCCATCCTATTTCCCTGAACGATAACCGTTGGCCCGATAAAGATGCCGGTAAGACCTATCTGCAGGATATTACGTGTCAGAATGGTTATATTCATATCTTGGATGAAGTGCCGGAACCCCTGCCCAATATGGCAGAGATTATCAATTCCAAGCCTCAGTTCAGCATCTTCAAGGAATTATTGGAACGCTTCAGCTACCCGGAAATTTATCGTATTCTGATTAACGAGGATGGTTCGCGCGATACATTCTATACAAAACGCTACTTCAACTCCTCGCAGAACCACGGACTTGCAGCCTACACACCTGACGGCGGCACAGAGGTTGACGTCATCAACCGCTTGGGCGCTTCTGGTTCCGATGGTGGCTTTGATCCAGGATGGAATCAATATGTGCTTTATACCGGCGACGGCCACATCTCTATGGCCAATGATGCTGCAGCGATGTTCGTCCCAACCAATGAAAAGATGATTGAGTACCTTCATGGTGATGGCTCTGTCATTGGTGCCAAGTACGACTACGACTGGAACAAGGTTCCTGACAACCTCGTCATTCCCTTCCTTGACAACTGCATGCAAACCAGTTTCCGCAGCACAGTTCCCAGCAAGTTCACAACGGTGAAGAATACTGCTTCGGACGACATGGGATTGACCACCGGTGATGTGGATAGTTGCTTCCTGGCTTGTAATGGTGCAGTGTATGAGCTGACCAGCGTTTTCGCAGCTCCCAAGCACCAGTCTGTGAGCTTCCCGGCACTTCTGTTTGCCGACGAGACAGATGAGTCCAAGAAGATGCAGATTGCTAACCGCATCATCACTTATGATCCCACGTTGTTGTCCGAGAGCGATCCTGTCCGCGTGGCGTGGAAACTTAACGAGTTCGATGCTTATCTGAGCTCCATGAGCAGCACCTATAGCTTCCTCCTCGGTATTGACAAGGCCTTTGGCTACTACGTGGATCCTTATTCCTATGCTGAAAAGAAGCCTGCGGCTTTTATTTTCTACATTGATGCCAAGAAGAAGAATCCGCTGTATGCAGAGGCTTATTTGCTGGATGAAGAGGGCAACATGACCACCAAAACCACATCTCCCGATATACAGACGATAGCCAACCGCTTATACGACATTTTAGACAACAGTATTGTTGTACATGGCCAGCGTGGCGCCAAAGCAATGCATGCTGGACAGACGGTTTATCAGACCAAGGCTGGTGGCCCCATCATTGCTGAGATGTCCGGCAACACCGTAACGGGTCTGGCAGGTTCTTATCAGTATGAGAAGGGTGAATTCATTTCAGTATCTCCTGAACTCACCTTCGACATGACGGAGAAGGGTAATGGTGTCACTTATGTGTTGAGTGCTCTTCCCCAAAGCACGATCACCGCTCCCTTCCAGCTCATGACTAACACGGAGGCTCATCCCGAATACGCTTCCTTTGCGCGTCTGTTGACAGAGGCCTCCTTCGTAGAAGCTAACGAGAGCATGGACTCACACCCCACCATCAGTTATCCAATCCGACTCTTTGGTAACTACCATTATACGGTGTACATCCCTCAGAATTCTGAAATCGATGCACTCGTGAATGCAGGTAAGCTTCCTACGACGGAACAAATGGATGAATGGGCTAAGTTCATCACTGCACTGGATGACTACACAAAGGTTGAACTGCCGCTTATCACAGATGAAACCGAACATGACGCCCGTCAGGCTGAAATCGACGCGATGGCAGAAGTCGCCGAAAGTCGCATCCAGCAGATGCAGGATGTCATCGACAACTTCCTGCGTTTCCACTTCCAGGACGGTTCCCTTTATATCGGTGGTGCTGACACGACAGGAATCTTTGAGACCGCAGCCATCGACGAGAAGTTGAACCGCTTCCGCAGGTTGAATGTCACCGTGGGTAACGGAACCTTTAAGATCCAGCCTCAAGGCTACCCGATAACGGCCAACGTCATCGACGATGGCGTGAACAGCAATCAGATGTCTCGTCAGTATCTCTTCGGTTCCGGCACATTCTCGTCTAACAAATGGTCGAATCCCAAGGATATCTTCAGCTCGTCGTATGTGGTCACTCATCTCATCGACAAGGCTCTCATCTACTCCGACGACCAATTCCTGCCTGCCGACTTCCCAGCTCCGGTATATCCCGAGTGGCTGCCCGTTCCCAATGACCCAACCCCAACACCAGAACCGGCTCCCGGAGGCGTAAAGAAACGTTTAGCGAAAGTATCACCTATAAAGTACAATAGAAGATGAAAGCACTGAAATTATTCATGACAATGGGCTTGATGCTAGTATCCTCACTGGCGATGGCACAAATCAGCCGCATCAGCGGTACTGTCAGTGACGAATTCGACGTACTGCCAGGTGTGAATGTGGTTGAGATTGACGCGTCAAACCGTATGGTCAACGCCACCGTAACAGATATGAACGGTAACTTCGTTCTTCCTATTAAGAGCCAGAAGAACAAGGTGAAGTTCAGTTATATGGGTTTTGTGACACAGGTGCTGCCTATCAATAAGACCGTTTTTAAGATTCAGATGTCCGAAAATGCCAAGCAGCTACAGACGGTCGAGGTTAAGGCTAAGAAGAAAATCAAGACTTCCGGTCTGGCTATTCCTGAACGCGAAGTGAGCTTCTCGCAGCAGAGTATTTCGGCAAAGGAATTCGAGGGCCTCGGCATCACATCTGTGGATGAAGCGCTGCAGGGACGTATCGCCGGTCTGGATATCGTGGCCAACTCAGGCGACCTTGGTGCTGGCACTTCAATGCGACTGCGTGGTGCTTCCACCGTTTCTACACTGACCAGCAATGAACCTCTTATCGTGGTAAACGGTAACGTGTGGAGCGTTGACTTGAGCGACTTCGACACAGCTACAGCCAACGATGAGAAGTTCGCACAACTGTTGAACGTGAACACCGAGGATATCGAAGACATCAAGGTGTTGAAGGATGCTGCAGCTACTGCCATCTGGGGTTCGCAGGGCGCTAACGGCGTCATCGAGATTACGACAAAACGTGGTCACAAAGGCGCACCTCAAGTGACATATTCTGGAAAGCTCACCGTTACCCACCAGCCCAAGGGCGTGGATTTGCTGACAGGTGACCAATACACGATGTTGTTGAAGGAAGCCTACTTTAACCCAACGCAATCTACACTCATTTCCCTTATCCCGGAGCTCAACTACGTGGAGAGCGATTCAGAGTATCTGATGTTCAATAAGAACACAGACTGGGTGGATCTCGTGACACAGACGGGTCTGCGTCAGAACCACTACGTCAGTATTTCGGGTGGTGATGACAAGACGCTTTTCCGTATCTCTGGCGGTTATGACCATGAGACCGGAACCATCATCAAGCAAAAGCTGAACCGTTTCTCAACGCGAATGGCTCTTGACTACTACGTCAATGACCGCATCAAGATTATGTCCAACTTCGCGCTGACCTATACCAAGAATCATCGTAACTACGACGGCCTTCTGGGTATTGCTCGCACGAAGATGCCTAACCTGTCTCCGTATCGCTATGATTATAATGCGAATGGCGAAGAATACAACACAGGCGAGTACTACATCGTTCCCAGCTATGCTTTCACGAATCATGGTGATTCGCGTATTGTCGGCGGTACAGACCCCTTCTCTAATCGCTTCAACGACCAGCGCGATTCTCACAACCCGCTGGCTTCAGCCGAATACGCAGTAAACGACCAGACGACCTACGACATCACGCCTGAGTTGGAGTTGGAGTACAAGTTGCTGGGTCTGGATGACAACAGCCACCAGCTTCGTTACAACGGCCGCGTGGTGATGAATGTATATAATGACTATACAGACCAGAGTTTCCCGCGTTCTCTTGTAAGTACACCTTATTATAATAATGGTTCGGCGTACAATTACAGCCGCAAGAACCTGGCCTTCACGACGACGCATACGCTGACCTTCCAGCCCCACTTCAAGAACGAGGATCACTATCTCTTAGCGATGGGCCGTTTCCAACTTGTCAGCGGCAGCTCCAGCAGCCAGAGCACCAACGTGTATCGTCTTCCGACCTCCTTGGAAACCGTCACTTCAGGTGCTTATCCGAGCGGTATGGGTAGCGGCTTCAATGAGTGGCGCAGCCTCTACTACACCTTCTCAACACACTATTCTTACAAGAGCCGTTACAGCGTGGCATTCTCCATGCGACTGGATGCAACGACCAAATTCGGCCAGAACAACCGTTGGGGATGGTTCCCCGCCGTTTCAGGCCGATGGAATATCATCGATGAGCCCTGGATGAAGGTGATGCGTGACAAGGTCAAGATGACCATGCTCAGTGTGCGCCCGGGTTGGGGTTGGGTTGGTAACCCACCAATTGCTGATTATCTGTACTTGAACAGCTTCTCATTGGGAGCCCCCTATATGGGAACTTATGCCATGAATCCCAATGGCCTGAAGCTCACAGAACTCAAGTGGGAGAACAAGTACACATGGAACATCGGTTTCGACTTGGGCTTCTTCGATGACAGACTGAAGTTCGTAGTAGAACTCTACCATCAGACCACGAAGGATATGCTGATGCCCAGAGCAGGCATCCCCAGTTCCAATGGTTGGAACGACCTGGCCTACCGCAATGTCGGCGACATGGTCAACAAGGGATGGGAGTTCCAGATCCTGGGTGATCGTCTGTTGAAGAAAGGTAAGTTCTTCCTCGACTTGAACGTGAACTTTGCGAACAACCGAAACGTCATTACCGAGATGGATCCGTTGATTCTGGAGACACTGAATATTGACTGGGAAGAGAAAAACCGCAGCGTCCTGCAGCGTGTTCAGGTGGATAACCCCTTCGGTTCCATCTATGGCTTCCGTTCCAAGGGCGTCTATCAGTATTCCTACCGCACGGCTCAGGAAATAGCCCGTGGTAAGATGCCGTCAGCGCTGAAGAACCAAGGCTTCACCAATCTGCAGGAGTGCATTGACGGTGGCATTACATTCCCTATTGCCATCAACGAAAACGGCCAATATATCAAGGATGCTGAAGGCAATCCTATTCAGCAGCGCTTTGGATATAAGGACGGAACGCGTCAGGGCTACGGCTTCAAGGGTGGTGATGCCATCTATGAGGACGTGAACCACGATGGTAATATCAACCAGTTGGACATCGTTTATCTGGGTAACTCATTGCCAAAGCTCACGGGCGGTTTCGGCTTCAAACTCCATTACGACCGCTTTACGCTGAATGCGCAGTTCAACTATCGTGTAAAATATGACATCTTGAACATGGCACGCTTGGATATGGAAGCTATGACGAGCAATAACAACCAGAGCCAGGCCGTCAATTACCGCTGGCGTAAGGAAGGTGACATCACTACCATCCCACGTGCCCTGAATGGCGGTGCCGAGAACTCTACCAACTACAACACGCTCGTCAGCGACCGTTTTGTGGAAGACGGCACGTTCCTGCGCTTGAACTACTTGCAGTTGAGCTATAGCTTCGACCCGAAGTTGTTGAAGAAAGCACATATCAAGCAACTCAACGTCTATGCCAGTGCCAACAACCTTTTCTGCCTGACAAAATACACGGGCGTGGATCCTGAGATTGGCTATGGTGGCTATGGTGTCACGACTGACAACAATAAGACGCCGCGTTCGAAATCCTACACCTTTGGTCTCACCATAGGTTTCTAATCAATCATCCTAAAGAACTATCAAGTTATGAAATATATCAAGCTATCCATTGTCTGTCAGGCATGTATTGCATGCTTCGGACTGCTAATGATCAGTTGTGGCGATTTCTTGGAGATAACGCCGAGAGATATGGTCACAGAGGATAATTTCTGGGATGAGAAGAACGATGTGGATCAAATGGTTGCAGGATGCTATACGGCCATGCAGTCTGAAGACTTCATCGCACGCTGTCTGATATGGGGTGACCTGCGTGGCCCTGATGTTGATGGCTCATCCAATGCCAGCGACCACGACGACCTCTATCAAGCTCTCGTCAACAACCTGATGCCCTCGAACCAGTTTACAAGCTGGTCACAGTTCTATTATGTCATCAATAAATGTAACACCATCATTCGCATGGCGCCTGAGGTGCATGAGAAAGATCCGGCCTACCGCCAAACAGACCTGCAGGCTACCATCGCCGAGATGACAGCTTTGCGTTCCCTGTGCTACTGGTATCTCATCCGTGCGTTTGACGCTGTCCCCTTCTATCGTGACGCTGTTCAGCAAGAGGACGAAGTACAGAATTTGGCTCCCTCTTCGTTTGACACCGTTCTCAACGAGCTCATCTCAGACCTCGAGTCTGTGAAGTCCAATGCTCTTGAGCATTATGCTGCCACCTCGAACGCTGATGGGGATTTGGGTACATACAACAGCAACTGCAACCGTATCACTCGTTCCGCCATCAATGCAATGTTGTGTGACATGTATTTGTGGCGTGGAGACTATGACAAAGTCATTGCATGTGCTGATGAGATTCTGGCTGTGAAGAAGACCGACTTCGAGCGTAATTATGGCAAATCGATGATGTTGAACTCCTATGCTCCCGAGCCTCTGACGTCCTCGTCGGGCAACTTCACTACCTATCTCTACAAGAGTTCCCAGAACAATCCTAATGATGTCTTCAATGCCATCTTTGGTTCTGGCAACAGCTTTGAGAGTATCTTCGAGCTGTCCTTCAACAACACAGGTATCAGTAGTCCTTATATCAAGAACACTGCGCTCGGATTCCTCTATGGTACGGGTAACACTGACAAGAAGTATGGCGTTGTAAATGAAGGTGCCGGTCTGTTGCGTCCAATGAGCGATATCGTATCGGAAGCCCAGGGAACCTCTGGAAAATGGAATGTTTTCCGCTGCCTGACAGATACGCGCTACTACTGTAGCATGCAGTGTGATGAAGCCTACTCTGAGGGCGTTATCCGCAAGGGCGTTGCATCACGTTTCATGATTTCTACCTCTGGTAACAAATATGTAAACTATTCCTCGACATCTTCACCTTTTGAACTGCCAGCAGCGATGAACCGTAACTGGATTTTCTATCGCCTGACCGATATCCTGTTGATGAAGGCTGAAGCCTATCTGATGAAGAGCTCTTCGGATGCCACCGAAGCCAACCAAGCTTTGTGGTCGAAGGCCTTCGACATTCTGGAGGTCGTAGCGAACCGCTCTATCACCTCCACGTCACAGCAATTGAATAACACCAATCCTGCTGCATCTAACCGGGAGGCTTTGCAAACGTTGCTCCGTAAAGAACGTCGTGCAGAACTGATGTTCGAAGGTAAGACCTGGTTTGACATGATCCGCTATAGCAAGCAGGCTGGTGGTAATCTTGGAGACTTCAACGGCATCGGCGCTAAGTGTGGCTCCCGTGGCTCTTCGAATCCATTCCCAAGTTGGGCTCATTTGTTCTGGCCTTATAACAAGCAGGAGGTCAAAAAGAATCCGAACTTGACTCAGAAGAGTATCTATAACAAGGATTCTGAATCAATCAGTATCAACAACTAAATCCTATATGACGATGAAAAAGGTTTATTCATCCAAAATACAGCCGCTGCTGATGGGCCTGACATTCCTTGCGTTGGGGTTGACCTCCTGTAAGGACGATATCCCTGAGGACAGCCTCTACACTTATAAGGCAGAAATGCTGAGTGATTTCCTGCGCAATAACGAGAACTTTTCTCAGTTTGCACGTATGGTAGAGAAAGCCGGGAAGATGGATCTCTTCTCTGCTTATGGAACATACACATGTTTCGCTCCTACTAACGATGCCGTGAACAGCTATCTGGCACGTCAGGGCCTTTCATCGGTTGAAGATCTCTCCAATGAAGAATGCGATACGTTGGTTTGCACGATGACGATTGCTACCGATGTCCTGTCACTTACCGACATGGAGGGTATCACCTTCATGGAAGAGAACAATATGCTGGGCCGTGCATTGAAGCTTCAAGAGGTTCCTATAACTATTGACACGAAATACGGCAAACAGGCCGTTTCGACCTTCATTGTCAATGGCTCTGGTGAAGTTATTTATGAACTGGCCAACGACTCTGTGGAAAATGGTATTGTACATCCTGTTAACGGTGTTGTTCGTGCCTCCAGCGACCTCTTACCTGATGTCATTCGTCGTGACCCGAACGTATCCATCTTTGCAGAAGCTCTGGTGCTCACTGGCTTGCACGACCAGATGGTCCGTCGTGAAGACCCTTCCTACAATTATCGTGATTATGAAGAACGTGAAGCCCTTTACCACTCTGACAACCACAACAACTGGTGTTGGGTTCCCCGCACCCGTCGTTACGGCTACACGGCCTTCTGCGTTCCTGATGAAGTGCTGAATCATTACAGCGAATACGATGATGTCAATTACAACAAGAACATCTACACATGGGAGGATTTGTATGACTATGCCTGCACCGTTTATCCCGAAGGGGCAGGGCAGAGCTATTATGCAAAAACGGCCACAGCCTTAAGGGACGAGCGTAACCCCCTTCACAAGCTTATCGCTTACCACCTGCTCAACCGCCGTGGTGTGTATGAGAAGCTCTACACGAACTGCACCATCCTCCGTACGCTGATCAATCCCACTGAATGGTATTCTACGATGAACCCTCATTCTACGATGAAGGTGGAATGTGTATATTCCAGGAATAAGTTCCACAAGGATGATGAGCAGACAAGTCTGGATGGCGTTGACGGCGTTGTATATCTGAACCACATGTATGATCCCGACCGTCCCGGTCTTTATGAGCGTGGTGCTATGGTCTATAAGAATGTTTCGGATGAAATGTCCAACGACCAGAACTGTGAGAATGGCATTTACTATTACATCGACCGCTTGATTGATTATGGTCAGGATACGCGTGACCACGTGTTCAATGCCCGCATGCGTCTGGATATGTACACACTATGGCCTGAGCTCATGAACAACGACATCCGCACGACTCAGACGAATCTTCTCAACGATAGCCCTGAGAGTAAGACCACGAACTGTAAGAACTATATCTTCCCTGCAAATTATCTGGACAATGTGGTGTCGAGTGCTGACGGAGACTTCATTTACCAAGGTGCTCGTAACTATTACTTGAGCTACGAGGGAGATGAGTTCAATCTGCGTTCCGACCAGGGCCTTTATGACCTGGAGTTTGAATTGCCCTCCGTACCTTCTGGCCAGTATCAGATACGACTTGGCTTTGCACTCATCCCCAGCCGTGGTATCGGTCAGTTCTATGTGGATGGCAAACCGCAGGGTATTCCTCTCGATATGCGTTCCACCGGTTGGGTTGCTAAGACAGGCTGGCAGCAATTGTATGTCGATGATGCCAGTGCCAAATACTCAGCGTCAGCAGAACAGAACAAGAAGGACCTGCACAATCAAGGATGGTATCATGGCCCAGCCAGTGTGCGTTGTATTAACATCAATAACGCCAACCCGTTTAAGGATGACGACTTGTCTCTGAACAATTCCCACCCCTTCTGTAACATTGCCAACACCATCCGTCGTGTTATCTACACGGGCTCTTTGGATGGCGATAAGACACATAAAATCCGTATCCGCAGTGTTTGGTCTGAAGGTGGTGCAGAGTTGATGTTTGATTACATAGAAATCGTTCCTAAGAGCGTTTACGGTATAGACTCGGAAGGCGCTGGTGAGGACGACCTATAAATCATGTCTTTATTTCATTAGTGATTCTATATATCCATTAGAATATGAAAACCAAACAATATCTGAAAATGCTCGCTGTCGCAGCTACGCTTCCTGCATGCGTGCTCTCATGCACGGATGCCTGGGATGACCACTACGGTGACGGCAGCGGTGCTGGAACTACAGCTGATGCTCCTACGCTACTGGAACATGTTCAGGCCGATGCTCAGTTGTCTGAATTCCTGCGTGTAGCCAAGCATGTTGGTTACGATGCCGTCCTCGCCTCACCACAGTCTCTCACTTTGTGGGCTCCTGTTATCACCAAGGCTCAGGCTGACAGCATCATTGCTGTTTATGAAAGTCAAAAGCATGAAGTTGATAACAATGGAAATCTGCGTAAGGACAAAGACAACTATGCTATCACTCAATTCTTGCAGAACCACATCGCGCTCTCAGGCCGCTCCTGCAGCTCGTTGACGAAGGATTCCGTCCGTATGTGGAATGGCAAATATATGATGATGACCGATAAGGACTTGAACAATGTTCCTTATCTGGAAAAGAACATCATTGCCTCCAACGGAATCATGTATAAGTTAAAGACCAAGGAAACCTTCTTCCCCAATGTACGTGAGGCATTGGAACTGGAACAGGGCTTGGACAGCGCCTCCCACTTCTTTAGGATGTTCGATATCTACGAACTTGATGAACAGTCGTCAGTGATGCAGGACATCGTGGATGGTGAAATCGTTTATGCAGACTCCGTCATGGTACTCTCCAACGCCCTTTACCGTGCTCTCGGTTATATACAGCGCGAGGACAGTGCATACATCTATCTGGCTGCACACAACGATGTATGGAAAAAGGAGTATGACAAGTATCTTTCCTGGTTCAATTATGTCAGCGACCCCAAGATGGCTAATCGCGACTCCCTTATCCAGTTGAACGCCCGCTTCGCTATTGCACGTGGCCGTTTCTTCAACGTCAACGCCCAGAAGAACGACTCCAGGGACTCCATTATTAATACGTACTATGTGAAGTCAAAAGACTACTATGGTCTGAATGTCTTCCAGAAGCCGTTTGAAGAAAATGGAATCCTTGCAGGTCTCACCCCTGTGCAGTGTTCTAATGGTCTCCTTTACACCGATGTTGAGGGCCGCATTCCTGACTCGCTTACTTTTGCATATAAGCGTTACATCTCGCCGCTTAACCGCAGAAACTACAAGTCTCGTCTCATTCAGAACAAGAGCGTCGCTGATACCTACAGCCCTCAAGTTTCTGTGACAACACGCAATATCGTAGAACATGTTCTTCTGAGAGAAAATCAAGTAGTTGGTACAGATCCTGAAACGGGTGAGCCGATTATCTCTACGGTTGAAACCACGAAGACATTTCCTGAGCTCAAGGACAAACAGTACGTAGAGATTCGTCCCGTCTCTTATCAGAGTACGACGAACAACACGTCCAACATCTACTTCTACCTTCAGAACACCTTCTCCGGACTATATTATAATGTTTATATGGTGATGGTTCCTGAGTATGCTCGCGAGGACTATGATGTCGATGAAATCCTGCCGTGTCCCTTTAAGGTCTTCTTTAGCGAGCGTCAGGAAAGGCCGGGCACGGGTATTGTTTCCAAAGAAGACCCTGAGTCTGGTGAGTTTGCTCGTGAAGTGACGGTCTCTGTTCCCGAAGGCGAAGAGCATAGCACAAATGCCACCACGTTCCTGGCTTCTGGTACAGACGTGGACCTCATCTGCATTCAGAAGGCCGTTCCCTCTGACTCCTATGGTCCCTTCAAGTTCGCATCCTACAACTCTTTCGCAAGCATTGATGCTACACAGCGCTATCGCATACAGACGACAGCCAGTGCCACTCAGTTGAAGAACAAGGTTTACACAAACGCGCTTCGCATCAACCGCATTATCTATATCCCGTTTGCTACGAAGGAGGAGGCCATGGCCTTTGACCTGAAACTGTCCGATTTGTCTAACCTGAAAGAATACAAAGAATGAAAGCACTGAACATATATTGTTTCTCTCTCCTCTTCGTGCTCCCTGTTGCCGGTTTCGCACAGGATGATTTAAGCACAGAGGATGCAGACACGGCTGTCGTGCGGCATATTCGCAAGACAGCGAAGAAGCAGGAGCCCACACGTGAAATCAAGGGCCACGTGATTAGTCAACAAGGTCATACTCCTTTGGCTGGTGTGCTTGTGCAGTCGTTGGTTGGCGATGGTTATTCCACGCTCACCGACGAGAATGGTGATTTCACGATGAAAGTGCCTCTCTACTGCTCTGCCGTGAACGTCACGCTTCCAGGTTACAACTCGGTTCGCGTAGGTTTGAATAAGAGTGGGCAGTTGCGCGATATCATTCTTCACAATGATGCTGCGCCTGCATTCTACGATGAGAATGACAACATCATGAATGTGGCTCGAGCCACCAACTTTGAGTTCTCCAACGCAACAAACATCGCCACCGAGATACAGAATCAGCTGGGTGCCGATGTACTCACGAACCAACGTAGCGGTCTCACCGCTGCAGGCAGCTACATGCAAGTTGGGGGCGTTGGCAGTTATATGATCAACGCCCAGCCGCTGGTGGTCATCGATGGTGTCATCACCGACATGCAGTATGGTCGTGAGATGCTTCATTCAGGCTTCTACAACGATGTTCTTTCCAATATCAACGTTAATGATATCAAGAGCGTTGAAGTGCTTAAGAACGGAACCGCTCTTTATGGCGCTAAGGGCGCAAACGGTGTCATCCTCATCAACACCAAGCGCAACACTTCGTTGGCAACACGCATCGCTGCTACCGCAAATGTTGGCGTAGAACTGATGCCCCGTCATTACAGTATGATGGATGGAATTCAGTTCAAGACCTATGCCAGTGACTTGCTGAGTACTACAGGTACAACGCTGCAGACTTTCAAGTTCCTTCGTTCTGATGATCCACGTTACTATTGGATTAACAAGTACAACAACAACACTGATTGGACAGATGGCGTCTTCCAAACTGCTGTCAAGCAGAGCTATGGTCTTAGTGTTCAAGGTGGTGGCGAGGTGGCCAACTACATGCTGTCTATCGGCTACAGCCATGCTACTGAGACGATTGAGGAAGCCAACTTCAACCGCTTGAACATTCGTTTCAACACAGATATCAAGTTGTCGGATTGGGTGGGCGTGCGTTTCGATGCTTCTTTCAGCAATACTACGCGTAAGCTCTATGACACAGGCTCTCCTGCAGATTATGACAATGGCACTGTCACATCTCTGAACTTCCTCAGCTATGCTAAATCTCCGATGCTCAGCCCCTACAGTTTCGTAGCCGGGACCAATGGACCTGGTGTCATCAGCACCGCCCACCTGGACATTGTGCAGGAAGACTATCTGGCCGAGGTGACACAGATCAGCAGTGACAACTATGAGCTGGCGAATCCGATGGCAATCTTGGAGTACGGTACCGCTCAGAACAAGAACTACTACGACAATTCTTTCCTGAATCTCTCCATCACGCCCTCGTGGAAGCCCAATAAACACCTGTCCTTCTCATCGCTCTTCAGCTACACACTGGTTAACACCAACGAGAAGTACTATATCCCCATGAATGGCGTTCCTCTCTTCCGTGTGGCATCCTTAAACACTGGCACGGAGAAGATGCAGAATATGATAGGTTCGCTATACAGCAAGCAGAACGGCATTCTCAGTGATACCAAGATTCAGTGGAAGAATCGTTATGACGGCCATAGCATAGACCTCCTCGGCGGCTTCCGTTTTATGAACGAGAGCTACTCCTTAACGCGCCAGACGGGTTATAACACGGGCAATGATAAAACGCCGCTTATCTCCAGTACTGAAGAACGTTATCGCCGTATTCTGGGTTCTATCGAGAATTGGGCCACACTCACGTGGTATGCTCAAGCCAAGTATAACTTCTCTAATCGCTACTACGTCCAAGCTGATTTCTCCATGGACACCAATTCGCAGTTCGGCCATAATGCAAAAAGCGGTCTCAAACTCTTTGGCGTTGCTTGGGGACTGTTCCCCAGCATACAGGCTGGATGGATTCTGAGTAATGAAGAGTGGTTCGATGTCAAGGGCATTGACTATGTTAAGCTTACCGCCGGCTACGGCCTAAGCGGTAATGATGCATTGCCTTATGATGCAGCCCATAGCTATTTCAAGAGCTCTCTTTATTTAGGTCAGATTCCGGGCCTGAGCTTGGAGAACATTGGTAACACCGAGTTGCAATGGGAGACCACGCGTCGTTTCAATGCCGGTCTTGAAGGTCGCTTCATCAACAACAGGCTTTCTGCCAGCATCAACTATTTCCACAGTTGGACAGACAACCTGATTACAATGCGCAGCCTCAATTTCCTCTCCGGTATTGATCAAAGCTGGAGCAATGGCGGCAGCTTGAAGAATCAGGGCTTCGATGTTCATCTTTCTGGCCATATCATTTCCATGAATGATTGGAACTGGAGCTTGGGTGCCAGCTTAGGCCACTATGTCAATAAGCTCACAGCACTGCCTGATGGCGCTCCCTATGAAGATCACACCGTCCTGGGTGCAACAATTCGAAGCGAAGTGGGTCACAGCATCAACAGCTTCTATGGCTTACAGACAGCTGCCACAGACAATGGAACCATCGTTTATGCCACTGCTGAGGAAGCTGCTCGTGATGGTCTCTATCGTCTGCGCGCAGACGGCGTCACAAAGGACTATTTCACCAGTGGCGACGTGAAGTATGTGGACCAGAATCACGACGGCAGAATTGATGACAACGACCGTGTCTTCATTGGTGATGCCAACCCGTCCATATACGGAAACATCTGGACTCGTCTTAGCTACAAACGTCTCACCCTTGACATTGGCTTCAACTACAGCCTCGGTGGTGATATCTACAACTACACGCGTCAGCAACTGGAGAGCGGATGCCGCTTCATGAACCAGACCACTGCCATGCTCACTCGATGGAGCCATGAAGGTCAGATAACGGACATGCCTCGTGCTGTCTATGGTGACCCAATGGGCAACAGCATCTTCAGCGACCGATGGATTGAGGACGGCAGTTACTTGCGTCTGAAAACGGTCACCCTCAGCTATAAGCTCCCCATCAACAACACCTATATTCAGGGTATCACCGTGTGGGCTCAGGGAACCAACCTGCTCACCCTCACCAATTATCTGGGTTCCGATCCTGAGATGTCAATGGGCAACAGCGTATTCTATCAAGGTATAGACCGTGGCTACCTCAGCTCTGGACGTATGTTCAATGTCGGTCTAAGAATCAACCTCTAATCTGCTACAGATATGAAAAAGTTAAAATATATCCTCCCCGCGATGCTGTTGACTTGCAGTGCTACAGCATTCGTCTCATGCAGTGACATGCTTGATCTTGGCAACGAGAACATTCTCTATACGGGTGACCATAAGTTGCAGAGCGCCAACGACACTGTCAACACCTTTGTCGGCATCTTGGCTCAGTTGCAGAAGATTGGTGTTCGCACCAATCTCTTTGGCGAGCTCCGTGGCGACCTTGTCAACGTAGCGTCCACGGCCAACACCAGCCTCAAGGACATTGCAGACTTCGTTGTCACCGATGACAACCCCTACAACAATCCGCGTGATTATTATGCGGTCATCAACAACTGCAACTACTTCCTAGCCAATGCCAACACCGAGCTCTCCGAGAAACGCTATCAAAACGGTGCCGCCAGTACCTATTTTGTCCTGCGTGCCGAGGCGCTTGCGGTTCGTAGCATTCGTGCCTGGCTCTACCTGCAGTTGGGACAAATCTATGGCGAGAACATTCCTGTTGTGAAGGAACCGATTCTCTCATTGGATGATGCCGAAAACCAATTGTCAAACGCTCCCAAGATGAACCTTCGCCAGATTTGTCAGGAGTTCATCACCGATCTTGAACCTTATATTGGTTGGGCACAGGAATACCTTTATCCTTATCACGGAAATCCTGGTCGTGAGGGTTATAATGGTAACATGCCTTCGCGCATGAGTGTGATTCCCATTCAGCTGGTGCTTGGCGACCTCTACCTCTGGCGTGCTTCTTTGGAACAGAACCCCGATCTGGCCTTCCAGGCGGCCAAGTACTACTACGACTATCTTATTTGGACGCCCAATGCTCAAGGAACCACGATTGTCAACACGGGCTATAAACACGTCAACGTCACCTCGCCCTATCGTGACCGTTGGGCTTTTTCAGCCGGCAACTTCAGCACCGACGGCTGGTATAACCAGGGCATATCTTGGTATTACACAGGGTCGAACAGCTTTGGAGGCTTGGGTGACGATGTCATTTCTGCCATTGCTATGGACTCCGTCGTTAATGAAGGCCACTACAACGAGCTGTTGCAGCTCTACTGCCTCAACGAAGAGACACAGCAACCCGCTAGCATAGAACCTTCCCAGCCATGTATCAATTACAGCAAGCAACAGACATACGGCGACATCTACCAGCCTGCTGGTACGAATACCATCCAGTTCGTCAAGCTCTCTCCTGAGGCCATCCAGGAGTCTATGCGTCAGCGCTACTTCGATGGTGACCTCCGCTTGGGTTGCTTCTACAACAGCATAACGGTTGAGGGTACTGAATACAAGGGTATTTCCAAATTCGCCAACATCTCCCGTCAGGATAACAGAATGCAAATCAGTTCCACCACGCGTGATATCATCATTTATCGTACAGGCGACATCTATCTGCGACTGGCTGAAGCTATTAACTACGCTGGTAAGAATCATCCCGGTTTCCAGAAGATGGCTTACTACATCCTTTCCCTGGGCTTGGATGAGTACGTCATGGAAGATCTCGTGAAGCCCATCTGCAACAAGAACGATTCCACAGCTATCAGCTATTTCCGCTTCCCCGGACGTGACATCTTCCGCACTCAGCTGTCCACGCAGACTACTGAGGGTCATCCTGAAATTGAATACTTTGGTTCCGATGCAGACTTCTATCGATATGTAACTCAGATTGGTATTCACCAGCGTGGCTGCGGATTCCCCTTCCTGAATCCAGACTACTATCCCAAGGACGCAGATCCCGACACCAGCATTGTCAGCTACCCCCGCCAACCTGCCAAATATGTGGCAAGCTCCGGTACAGGCTCCACCTTACTTAAGAATCTCGTGAAGAACAACCCCGATCTTGTAGATTCACTTGAGACACGTGAGGGGATCCCTGTTCCCGAAACTACGGGCCTGACTCCTGGAGAGATCATCCCGCTCGTCAATGAGTACAATTCTCAGATGATGGCATGCAGCGAGAAATATCAGCGCAATTGGAAGATTCGTGAGAAGGCCTGGTTCCAGAACCAGACGGCTCTCCTCAAGGATCGCCAGTATGAGGTCGTCGATAGTCTTCTTGACATCGAGTCTGCATTGGAGACCTGTTTCGAGGGTCATCGCTTCGGCTATCTGATGCGAGCTGCATATCGCCATAATGATCCTGCTTACCTTGCCAACAGAGTAGGAGAGCGCAACCCCGCACTCAAGGGCAAGCTCATTAACACAGACAACTGGTTCATACGCTGGAAAGGCTTGATTGGAAAGTAATGACAGAACAAGATCGTATTATGGAGCTCCGAAAGGAGCTCCATAAGCATAATTACAACTACTATGTTCTCAATGCTCCTGTCATCAGCGATCAGGACTTTGACCGCCTGCTGCGTGAGCTCTCTGACCTGGAATCGCTTCACCCCGAGCTCGCAGATCCCAATTCACCCACGCAGCGTGTAGGCAGCGACCTTAATCAGGAGTTTGAGACCGTTCTCCATGAGCGCCCCATGCTCTCGCTGTCCAACACCTACAACAAGGGTGAGGTGGCAGAATTCTATGAGCGCGTTCGCGAAGGGCTTTCCGGTGAAGATTTCGAGATCTGTTGTGAGTTGAAATTTGATGGCCTCAGCATCTCGCTTCACTACGAAAAAGGCGCTCTTGTGCGTGCTGTCACCCGAGGCGACGGCATTCAGGGTGATGATGTCACGTCCAACGTCCGCACCATTCGTTCCATCCCCCTGCAGCTTGCTCCCGGAACAGGTTGGCCACAAGCCTTCGAAATCCGCGGCGAGATATTGATGCCGTGGGCCAGCTTCGAGGCCCTCAACCGCGAGCGCGAGCAGCGCGAAGAGCCCCTTTTCGCCAATCCTCGCAACGCCGCCAGCGGTACGCTCAAGAGCAAGCAAACCGCTGTCGTAGCACAGCGCAAACTGGATGCATATCTCTATTATCTCCTTGGCGACGAGATTCCTTCCGACGGTCATTTTGAGAACCTGCAAGCAGCACGTTCCTGGGGCTTCCAGATAAGCCGGCACATGCAGAAAGTGCGTACATTAGACGAAATCAATGCATACATAGACTACTGGGACACGGAACGCAAGAACCTCCCCGTCGCCACAGATGGCATTGTTCTTAAAGTCAACTCCCTGCGCCAGCAGCGAGCACTTGGCATGACAGCCAAGTCACCTCGCTGGGCCATTGCCTACAAATTCCAGGCCGAGCAGCAGAGCACCATCTTGCGTGAAGTTACCTTCCAGGTTGGGCGCACTGGTGCCGTCACGCCGGTTGCTAACATGGAACCCGTGCAGCTCTCTGGCACCATCGTACGTCGTGCCACCCTTCACAATGCCGACTTCATGGCTGCGTTGGATTTGCACTTGGGGGACCATGTGCTGGTGGAGAAAGGTGGAGAAATCATCCCCAAAATTGTGGCTGTTGACGAAGCCTTCATCACCCCCGACCGAGGCCCGCGTGTGGAATTCATCAGGCGCTGTCCCGAGTGTGGCACCGAGTTAGTGCGATTCCCTGGTGAAGCTGCCTGGTACTGCCCTAACGAAAGTGGCTGTCCCCCACAAATCAAGGGACGTATTGAACACTTCGTCAGCCGTCGCGCCATGAACATCGACACTCTGGGCCCTGAAACAATCGACGACCTCTACGCACGTGGGCTTATCCACAACATCGCAGACCTCTACGACCTTACCGTGGACCAGCTCAGTGGCTTCAACGACAGCCGCATCCGTTCGGCACGGAAGACCATCAAGGCTATCGACGATTCCCGTCAGGTTCCCTTCGACCGCGTCCTCTTCGCACTCGGCATCCGCTTCGTGGGCGAAACCGTAGCCAAGATTCTGGCACAGCGATTCCATGATATAGACAGTCTCTCACGTGCCTCCCTCGAAGAGCTTATGGCCGTGAACACCATTGGTCTGGCCATCGCAGAGAGTGTGATTCGTTGGTTCGCAGACATGGATAACGTCTTCCTCCTCGAGCGCCTGCGTTCTCACGGCCTCCAATTCAGCCTTTCCGAAGAGCGCCTCGCCGCACAAAGCGACCGCCTTGCTGGTAAGACCATCGTCATTAGTGGCGTCTTCACACACCACTCACGCGATGAATACAAATCCCTCATCGAACAGCATGGAGGGCACAACACAGGCAGCATCTCTGCAAAGACCTCCTTCATCCTTGCCGGTGACAATATGGGTCCTGCGAAACTGGAGAAAGCACAGAAACTTAACATCCCCATCATTTCGGAAGACGAATTCCTACAAATGATTTCCGCTGAATGAAACAACCGTTTTGTTGAATAAATTTGGTGGAATCGTAGAGAATACCTTATCTTTGCACCAAAATCATTCAATTTCAACAAACGTATATGTTCATGAGAAAATTTGTATTACTACTGATGGTATGGGGTAGTACACTTGTAGCCCAGGCTGAAGACTATCCCTACCTGACGTTTGAAATGACCGACGGAGCCAAAGTCTCTGTGTCCGTTGAGTCGCTGAAGCTATCGTTTAGCGAAACAACATTGACTGCAGGTTCACAGACGTTTACGCTCTCCAATCTTGCAAAGATGTATTTCACGACAACCAGTGAAACCACAACCGACATAGAGTCCATTGACAACTTGTCGATTGACCGCATGCTTTCAAAGGATGATGAAGTTTACGATCTCAGCGGTAAGCTTGTGTTGAGAGGAACATCGTCCAAAGGCAAATTGACACGAGGTGTGTATATTATCAAAACAAAAGAAGGAATCAGTAAAATAGCTGTAAAATGAAAAAGATATATACACTCTTCACAGCCCTTGTGCTAACGATTGCCATAAGTGCACAGACGCTGAACGTGCAAGTCGGCAATGTGACTTATCAGTTCCCCTCATCCCAGACAGGTGAGATGACATATCAGGATGGCTCTACGTTGACGGTTCAGAATAAGACATTCAACATCAGCGACATCACCAGTATGAGCATTGATCAGACATCTGTGACGGACAACCTTGTTGACATCGTTTACAATGGCTCTTCGGCAACGGTGACGGTTGCCGGTAACGTAGCGCCGTATGTCACAGCAACCATCAATGGCGCTCATGTCACCATCGTACAAAGCAATACGGAAGCCGTGGATGACGACGAGATTACCTATCAGCTGAGTGGCAGCACCACCAATGGTTCCTTCTCTTTAGGTGGCTCCTATAAATGTACCGTATCTCTGGCTGGTCTCACATTGACAAACCCTAACGATGCAGCCATCACGATTACCAACTCCAAGCGCATTCAGTTGGCCGCCAAGAAAGAAACGGTCAACACGCTGACAGACGGTTCCAATGGTTCCCAGAAAGCTTGCATATACAGCAAGGGGCAGCTACAGCTTCAAGGCAATGGCACCTTGAATGTTGTTGGAAAGACGAATCATGCCATTAAGAGTGCTTCGTATGTCTCCATAAAAAACCTCGTGTTGAACATCACCTCGGCTGTGGGCGACGGCATCAACTGCGAAGAGTATATGCGGATGCGAAGCGGCACCGTAACCATTAGCGGCGTTGGCGATGACGGCATCCAGTGTGATTTGGATGGGACCTCTTCCACAGGCGAGACAGAAGAGCATGAGGATGAAGACAGTGGCAACGTGTATCTTGAAGGCGGAACCTTAAAGGTCACAACGACAGCCGCTGCTTCGAAGGGCGTAAAAGCCGATGGCGACCTGAAAATCACTGATGGCACCATCAATATTACCACGTCCGGTGCTGGCACCTATGACGCTACTGACAGAGATGCGAAAGGATGCAGCTGTCTTAATGCCGATGGGAACATGACCATCAGCGGTGGTACATTGACGCTGAAATCTACAGGTTCCGGCGGTAAGTGCATCAAGGCAGATGGCACGCTGGACATCACGGGTGGCAACATCACAGCCACGACAACAGGTGGCACCTACTCTTACAGCTCAAGCAAGGCACAGCCCAAAGCCATCAAGAGCGACGGTAATATGACAGTCAGCGGTGGCAGCGTTACAGCCACATCCAACAGCCATGAGGCCATTGAAACCAAAGGCACGCTTACCATCACTGACGGCACCGTCTATGCTCTCAGCTCTTCGGACGACGCCATCAATTCCGCCAGCCACATGTACTTGAAGGGCGGCACCATTACAGGTATCTCCAACGGCAACGACGGCATCGACAGCAATGGCAATATGTACATCTCCGGCGGCACCGTTCTCGCCTGTGGCGCAGGACAGCCTGAGTGTGGTCTTGACGCAGCCGAGCGCTACTATCTTTATATCACGGGCGGCACCGTCATGGGCATTGGCGGCGGCAACAACAGCGTTACGGCAACGACGGGCTCGCAGTGCGTATTGAGCGCTTCAGGCAGCGTCACTGCAGGAACTGCTGTCAGCGTGAAGAGCGGAACTACTTCTTTGGCCTCCTTCACTGTTCCGACAGGTTACTCTCCATCATCTGGTGGCGGTGGTCCCGGCGGTCCTGGTGGCAAAAGGCCTGGCGAGGGTGGAAGCTTCAGCTATCTGCTGAGTTGCCCCAACATGACTTCTGGCACAAGCTACACCGTGACCATAGGTTCCTCTTCATCTTCATGTAAAGCATCAACAAGCTATTCAGGCAGATGAAACAGTCACGGCAGGAAAACATCATCTACTTGGCAGTGTGGAGCTTGCTTTTTGCAGCTCCGCTGCTGAGTCTGTATGTTCGCTCTGTCGGCGATGCAGGCTTTATGTTCAGCTGGCACGACGCTTTCGTCGTGTGGCGGCATTATGCGCTCTATCTATTCTTGTTCCTTGTCCATAATTTCTTGTTGGCCCCATTGCTGGTGTATCAACACAGGCGAACTGCCTACATTGCAATTGTTGTCAGTTTGCTTGCTGCCTTTACGTTGTACCAATGCAATACTGGTCCTGACCATGGCGACCACAGGCCGAGTCGCGAGCGAGTGGAGCACCATCGTCCGCAGTTCGACAATCCGCCACCGCCACCGCCTATCGTGGGCGAACACGACATCATGGCCGTTATTGTCCTGATTCTCATCTTTGGTGCCAACATTGGCATCAAAGGGTATTTCCGTACACGTGACGACCAGAAGCGGCTGGCAGAATTGGAGAAGGAGAATCTGGAACAACAACTGGAGTACTTGCGTTACCAAATCAATCCGCACTTCTTCATGAACACGCTCAACAATATCCACGCTTTGGTGGATATCGACCCAGAGCAGGCGAAGGACACCATTCTGGAACTGTCCAAGATGATGCGCTTCGTACTTTATGAGGGCAACAGGCAGAGTGTGCCACTCTCGCGTGAACTTGATTTCATTCAGCACTATGTCTCGCTGATGCAGTTGCGCTATACGGAAAAGGTGAGAATCACCCTCACGATCCCATCCCAAGTTCCCGACCGTCATGTACCGCCATTGATCCTGATCACCTTCATCGAGAATGCCTTCAAACATGGCATCAGCTACCAGAGCATATCATTTATTGAGATCGTAGTTGTGGCCAAGGATGGTCATCTCCGCTTCGTCTGCCGCAACTCCAAGACAGAAAATCCCAACCAGGAGAAGGGCGGTGTTGGTCTTGCCAATGTCCGTAAACGCCTGGATCTTCTATATAGTCACCGCTATATCCTCAACATCCAGGATAGCCCCAAAGAGTATCTGGTGGAGCTAACGCTGCCTCTTCTATAAACAAGTAACCCCATTCTATTATCCCTCTCTATGATTCGTTGCCTTGCCATTGATGATGAGCCGCTTGCGCTGAAGCAACTTGTGGCTTATATTCAGAAAGTTCCGTTCCTTAAACTTGCGGCTCAGTGCCAGAGTGCTGTTGAAGCACGCACTTTTCTGGAACACGATTGTGTTGATGCCATCTTTTGTGACATCAATATGCCTGACCTCAATGGCATGGATTTCGTGAAGTCGTTGGCCGTACCGCCGCTTGTTATCTTTACTACGGCCTATTCCGAATATGCTGTCGAGGGCTTTCGGGTGAATGCTGTTGATTATCTGCTGAAGCCTTTTGGCCTTCAGGATTTCCAGCGTGCAGCTCAGCGCTTATTGGATAGGGTAGAGGGTGCTCGCGTGGCCGACGAGAAGCCAGCACCGCAAGTGGAGACGCTCTTCCTGAAGTCCGACCATCGAATCATCAATGTGAACATCCCGGATATCCGCTACGTTGAAGCCATGAGCGAGTATCTTAAGGTCTTTCTTGACGACCAGCCCAAGCCCATCATCACTCTGCTGTCCATGAAAAAGATGGAGGAGTATCTGCCCAACTACTTCATGCGCATCCACCGTTCCTACATTGTCAATCTCACCAAGATCCAAGAGGTTACCAAAAACCGCGTGACCCTTGATTCAGATACTGACATACCCATTGGCGACCTCTACAAGGAGGCCTTTCAGGAGTATCTGAACACGAAGTTCTTGGGGCGGTAACGCTATAGGCACTTGCTCTGGCCTTTCGGGCCAAAATGACATTCAGTCATATCTAAAATGGGCTTTTGCCCATTTTACTCTCCTAACCGCCATTTACGAATTTATTGCTTACCTTTTCTTGACTTGAAGATGAGGTAGGCGATGAGCCCTATGAAGAGGGCTACCATGCCGAGACCAATTTCATGGCTGTATTTCTCGACCGTCTCCAACAGCTCATCCTCTGGGATGTAACTTTGCAACCTGTAACCAATTACAGCCAGGATGATGTTCCAGGCTCCTGCGCCGATGGTGGTGTATAGCAAGAAGCGTAGGTAGGGCATTCTGGCCAGTCCTGCAGGAAGACTGATGAGATGTCGGATGCCGGGCACGAGACGACCAATGAGGGTGCCGACAGCACCGTGCTCGTTGAAATAATCCTCGGTCTTCTGTATCTTCTTGTCGTTGAGCAGACAGAGATGCCCGAGATGACTGTTGGCAAAAGAATAGATGATGGGGCGTCCCAGAAAGCGTGCAACAATGTAGTTGATGGTGGCGCCGATGTTGGCTCCAATGGTGGCAAACAGCACAATGAGGATGACATTCAGTTCGCCATCGTCAGCCGCTTTGTAGGCAGCAGGTGCCACCACAAATTCGCTGGGCACGGGCACAACGGTGCTTTCCAGGGTCATCAGAAGTGTTATCGTCCAGTAGTTGAGATGGTCACCAAACCAAGCAATGAGTGAAGACATTGTATAAATTTACGATTTGACAATTTACAATTAGACAATTTACAAGTTACAGATTCACACGAATTTCTTGCGGAACTCATTATTCGAAGAAAAACGCCGTGTGATACGGGACATGAGGTTCTGCACAGGCAACTGAAGCTCCAGAGGTATCAACGAGAGGTAGTAGCTGCGACAGCCTAAAGCACGTGTGGTGATGCGTAAGCTGGAAATCTTCGTGATGGTGTAGGTCACCAATAGGAGTGCAAGGACAACCGTGAGCACAATGAGGTTACGATGCACCTCGGCTTCCTGTTCTACGAAAAGGAATATGATGCTGCCAATCAGCGGCATAACGATTCCGAAGAGCACGAGCCAGGGCATCAGCTGATGCCACGCTTGAACGAATCTGTAGAGGAATGCGTGGCGCTGGTGGCGGCGTGTCTCGGCATAGAATACACGTCGTTTGGCCCACAAGCTGTCAGAGTTGACCATGTCCTGCACCACCATTGCCGAGGGCAACAGCAACGCGGCCGTGTTGTATGGCGTGGATGTGTGGTTTACTAGGAGCTCTGCGGCACCGGCTTTTAAGCCCTGCGCGTCTGCGAAGCCACCTTGCTCGAAGAAGTAGTTCTTGCGGAAGGCGATGTTACAGTAATCTGCACGTACGGCAGCATGACCGTTGAGCACATGGCGACTTCCTTCCAATGTGTTCCACAGACGATAGAACCCCATCTTGTAGTCGAGCCACGTGGAGCGCTGCTCGTCGAAGCGAGCCATCCCAAGCACCATGTCGGGCTGTTTCAGCCGTGGGCTCTGAATCCCCTGTTTAGGATGAATGATGGTTTCGCCGATGCGTGTGAGCCAGTGTGGGGAGATAGGCTCGCAGTCAGGGCGTGTAATCACGACCCATTCATGAGATGCTGCCCTGAAGCCGAGTGTCAGAGCCAGACGCTCCACACTGATGTCGCGAGCCGAGGAGGGCGTGTGCGTGTGGCGCAAATACGCATATTGCAGCTCCAGCCGCTCCAGCACATCCTTGGTCTCATCCGTGGAAGCCATATCGATGACGATGACTTCGAAGCGGGTGTAGTCCTGATTCAGGATGACAGGCAAATGGCGTCGCAGGGCGGGTGCCTGGTTGTGTGCTGCGATGATGACAGTCAGTGGTGGCAAGTCCTCTTCAACCGCGTTCAGCCGTTTGTCGATTTTCAGGAGGTTGCGCCCCAGCTGACCATATTGGTAGGCAGGGATGATGGCCAATGTCCAGATGAGCAAGGCGGCTAACAGGAGAATCTTGAACAGCAATAGCATCGGCTTACTTATTTTGAGGTTAAATCATCTTTACATTGGGCAGCGTGCGGCAGTTGTAGCATGAGGCCATGGTCTCGCCATAGGCCCCCGCAGAGCGCAACAGCAGCAGGTCGCCCCGATGTGTTTCAGGCAGCTCCAGATCCTTTGCGAAGACATCAGAGGACTCGCAGATGGGCCCCACGACATCATACACGGCAGTGTCCTTTGTCGCTGCCGTGCAGTTCTCAATCTTGTGGTGAGCGCCATAGAGGGCGGGCCGTATGAGATCCGTGAAGCCGGCATCCACGATCACGAACTGCTTCTGCTTGCCATGTTTCACATATAGCACGCGTGTAAGCAGCGACCCCATCTGTCCGACCACGGCACGTCCCAACTCGAAGTGTAGTTGCTGCCCTTCGCGCAGACGCAGACCTTGCTTGAAGGTGTCGAAATAGGCACGAAAGTTGGGGATGGGGTTCACGTCGGGCTCGTCGTAGTCGATGCCCAATCCGCCGCCGACATTGATGTTCGGCACGTTGATGCCTTCAGCATCCAAGATGTCCTGCAGCTCATTCACACGCGAGCAGAGCGCCACGAAGTCATCCATCACCAGCAGCTGCGAACCGATGTGGAAGTGCAGCCCCGTGAAGGTGACCAGCGGCATCATCTCTGTCATGCGGATCACCTTCACCATGTCCTCCATGTCAATGCCGAATTTGTTTTCAGCCTTGCCGGTGGTGATGTGTGCATGTGTGTGAGCCCCCACATTGGGATTGATGCGGAAGCTGACGCGTGCCGACTTGTTCATTGCTGTTGCCAGCTCATTGATGACCTCTAGCTCTTCGATGCTCTCCACATTGAACATCCCGATGCCCTTTTCCAGTGCCAGCTGAATCTCCCAGTCAGCTTTTCCCACGCCGGCGAAGGCGATGTCCTCGGCCTTGAAGCCGGCACGCAGTGCCACCTCTATCTCTCCGCCACTGACACAGTCGGCTCCGAAACCGGCAGCAGCAATAGCCTGCAGGATGGCGGGGTTGGCGTTGGCCTTGATGGCATAATGAACATGATAGTTGTCGTGCCCGGCTGTCTCACATCGGATGGCAGACAGTGTGTCAGCCAGCAGTTTCATGTCATAGAGATAACATGGCGTCTGGATGTCCTTGAGTTGTGTGATGATGATGTTCATGGGGTGTGTCATACATCGCGGCGAACGTGGCCGTCATATTGGAAAAGAGTTTGTTGCAGCGCCTGCAGCGTACGTTTCTTGTCGGCTTGAGCAACCACGAAAGAGATATTGTGTGCCGAGCCGCCGTAGCTGATCATTCTCACGGGGATGTGCTTCAGCGCATCCATCGTCAGCGTCTCGAAACCGATGTTCTGACTGGTGAGGTCGCCAACGACACACACGATGCACATGTCCTTATCCACGGTGACAGTGCCGTACTTCTTCAGCTCATCCACGATATTGCTCAGCTGGGCCTGATTGTCGATGGTTACGCTGACGCCTACCTCCGAGGTGGCAATCATGTCGATACTGGTCTTGTAGGTCTCGAAGATTTCAAACACCTTGCGCAGGAAACCGTGAGCCAGCAGCATTCTTGAACTCTGGATGCCGATGCAGATGATGTTGTCCTTGGCCGCAACAGCCTTGATTGTTCCACGGTGCATCTGGTTGTTGATGATGGTGCCGGGGGCTGTCGGGTCCATGGTGTTCAGCAGTCTCACGGGTACGCCGGCGAACTTCGCGGGCTGTATGCAGGTGGGGTGCAGGATTTTGGCACCGAAGTAGGCCAGCTCGGCAGCCTCCTCGAAGTAGAGCTGTCGCACGGGCTCCGTACCTTCCACAAAGCGTGGGTCGTTGTTGTGCATGCCGTCGATGTCGGTCCAAATTTGGATCTCTTCGGCTTCGATGGCAGCGCCCAGCAAACAAGCCGTATAGTCCGATCCGCCACGCAGCAGGTTGTCAATCTCGCCGTAAGCATTGCGGCAGATGAAGCCCTGCGTGATGTAGATGTGGTAGTCGGGGTTGGCCGCCAGCTGCTCCTGTGTCTTCTCGCGGATGTAGTTGAAGTCCGGCTCCGCATTCTTGTCGGTGCGTACCATGTCCAATGCCGAAAGCAGCACGGTGTTGATGCCCTGTTCCAGCAGGTAGTTGGTGACCATATTTGTCGAGATGATTTCACCCTGTGCAAGGATGACCTTCTCCTCGAACGATGTGAACAGCGTCTTGCTGAACGAGCGCAGATAGCTGAACTCCTTGCGCAGGAACTCTGCGGTCTTTTCGCGCCATTCATCGGTGGTATAGAGCTCGTTGATGTGCTCCATATATTTCAGCTCCAGCCGATTGATGACATCGTGAGCCCCTTCGGGGTTCTTCTTGTAGAGATAGTCGGCAATCTCCACGAGGGTATTGGTAGTGCCGCTCATGGCTGATAGAACAACGATTTTGGCTTCTTTGTCGTCCGTGATGAGCTTGCAAACCTCTTTCATGCGCTGGGCACTGCCTACGCTGGTGCCGCCGAATTTCATGACTTTCATGCTTCTTCTATTTTATGTTTTCTATGATTTCTTAACTATATTAATTCTCTTCCTCCTGTTCCGCCACAGTGGCAACGGGGATGTCAGCATCTTCGTTGGCCTTGCCGCCTGCGAGCTGTTCTGCGGAGGATTCCATCAGTCGGTGGTCCTTGCATTCATACACCCTGCCGGGGAACATGCTGACGAGGGCATTGTTGTGTGTGGCCATGATGACTGCCGTGCCCTGTTCTGACAATTCATGCAGGAGCTTTGTTGTGCGGATGCCGGACTCCTCGTCCTGATTACCCGTTGCCTCGTCAGCCAGTATCAGCTTCGGTGAGTTCAGGATGGCACGTGCGATGCACACACGCTGTTGCTCGCCGCCCGACAACTCATGGGGCATACTCTCCAGCTTGTCAGCGAGCCCCACCGTATTCAGCACCTGACTGATGCGGTCGGCACGCTCTGCGCGCACTTTCCATCCGGTGGCACGGAGCACAAAGTCCAGGTTCTCGCGTACGTTGCGGTCGGGTAACAGGCGGAAATCCTGGAACACGATACCCAGCTCTCTGCGCAGGGCCGGGATATGACTTCGCTTGATGCGGCGCATGTCGCGCCCAAGCACCTCGGCTTCGCCCGTCAGGATGTCCAGCTCGCCGTAGATGCTCTTCAGCAACGATGTCTTGCCGCTGCCCACGATGCCCGTGAGATAGACGAACTCACCTTCCTGAACATTGAAGTTCACGTTGTAGAGGATGAGGTTGTCATCGCGCTGGATGTCAACATCTTTATACTCGATAATCATGTTTATAAGAGAAGTTCAATTGTTCAAATAGTTCAAATGGTTCAAGAGTTTCAGTCTCTAAATCCTTAAATCTTTAAATCCCTCAGTGTTTCTTCCAACCTGGCTGATGCCTTTCCTGTAACTCTTTAGCCATCTGCTCGATGCGCAGGCCTTTGGATGTGAGCAGCACAATGAGGTGATAGAGCATGTCCGATCCTTCGTAGATCATGCGCTCGTCAGTGCCATTGCAGGCCTCGATGACCAGCTCCAGCGCCTCTTCGCCCACCTTCTGTGCCATGCGGTTCAATCCGTCCTTGAACAGACTTGTGGTGTAGCTTCCCTCCGGCATCTCCTCATGGCGTTTCTCTATGAAGTTCTGCAAGTCAGAGAGGAAGAGTAGGGGATTATCGTAATTTTCACATCCCGATTTTTCACTTCTCACTTTGAATTTTTCATTTTGATTGCTCTCGCCCCAGCAGGTGTCGGTGCCGGTGTGGCAGGTGGGGCCATCGGGATGCGCCTTCACGAGCAACGTATCGTTGTCGCAATCCAGTTTGATGTCCACCATGTGCAGGTAGTTGCCGCTTGTCTCTCCCTTTGTCCACAGACAGTTGCGACTACGGCTCCAGAAAGTCACTTTCTTGGTGTCGAGTGTTTTCTGCAACGCTTCCTGATTCATATAGCCGAGCATCAGCACCGTTTTTGTGTCGGCATCTTGGATGATGGCAGGCACGAGGCCACCGCATTTTTCGAAGTCAGGGATCACCTCCTGCCCGTCCCTGCCAAGGAGGAGAGCAGCTTGATTCTGACCATTAGTGTTCTTTTCCATATATTTTGCTTTTTGGTTGGGGGCCTTATCTGACGGTTATCCCCTCGCTCTTTAAATATTTCTTTAGTTCTGGTATTTTTATTTCGCCGAAGTGGAACACCGAGGCCGCGAGGGCGGCATCCGAGTGGCCTTCGAGGAAGGTGTCGCGGAAGTGCTCCTTAGCCCCTGCACCGCCTGAGGCGATGATGGGAATCGACAGGCTGTCGGACAGCCGGCGTAGTGCCTCGTTGGCGAAGCCTGTCTTCACGCCGTCGTGGTTCATGCTGGTGAACAGGATCTCGCCTGCACCTCGTTCCTGTGCCTCGTGCGCCCATTCAAAGAGGCCGCGCTCTGTGGGGATGCGGCCGCCGTTGAGATAGCAGGTCCATTGGCCTTGCTCATCCTCGTGCGCATCAATGGCCACCACGCACACCTGCGAGCCAAAGTGGTTGGTGATTTCGTCGATGAGTTCCGGACGGCGCAGGGCGGCGCTGTTCACGCTCACCTTGTCAGCGCCGGCATTCAGTAGCCTATCGACATCCTTCAGTTCGCCGATGCCGCCGCCCACGGTGAAGGGGATATTCACTGTTGCCGCCACTCGCGAGACCATCTCGGCGAATGTCTTGCGGCCCTCATGCGAGGCCGTGATGTCCAGGAACACCAGCTCGTCGGCGCCTTGTTCGCTGTAGAACTTACCCAGTTCCACGGGGTCGCCCGCCTCGCGCAGGTTCACAAAATTCGTGCCCTTGACGGTCTGACCGTCTTTGACATCCAAGCAGGGTATGATGCGTTTTGCTAACACTGTATATGGTATTTACTGTGGAAACTCCTTGATGAGGTCCTGCAGATTGATTCTTCCTTCATAGATAGCCTTGCCAAAGACCACAGCGGGGATGCCGGCAGCGGCCAGCGCCCTGATGTCCTCAATGCAGCTTACGCCGCCCGAGGCAATGAGCTGGCATTGAGGGTATGTCTGCATGATTGTCCGGTAGAGTGGGGTAGCTGGGCCCTGCAACATGCCATCCTTGCTGATGTCCGTGCACAGCACGTGGCTGATGCCCCTGCTGAGATATCCGTCCAGGAAAGGCAGCAGCTCCTGAGCGCTCTCCTCCTTCCAACCGTTGATGCTGATGCGTCCGTTCTTCACGTCAGCGCCCAGCACGATGCGTTCTGCGCCGAATGTCAGCAGCCACTGCATCACCGTCTCCGGCGCTGTCACGGCGATGCTGCCTACGGTCACCATGTGTGCCCCTGCCTCCAGCACCTTGCTCATGTCCTCCTCCGTCTTCACGCCGCCGCCGAAATCTACCACAAGTTTCGTCTCGTGAGTGATGCGCCGGAGGATGTCGAGGTTCACGACATGCTTGGAACGTGCGCCGTCGAGATCAACCACATGAAGCCTGCGGAAACCGAGGCCTTCCATGCGATGTGCCACCTCTACGGGGTCTTCGGCATAAACTGTCTTCTGCGTGTAGTCGCCCTTGGTCAGCCTTACGCAGCGACCGTCGATAATGTCTATGGCAGGAATGAGGAGCATCGTGCTGTTTAAGAGTTTAAGGGGTTTAAGGGGTTTAAGAGTTTAAGGAGTATATTTAATTCGTATAATTTGTATAATTCGTTGTTCAAAGAAAAATCTGTGTCATCCGCGTAATCTGTGGTGAAAAATGTTTTCGTTATTTAAGTTTCAAAAAATTCCTCAAGATCTGTTCGCCCACCGCTCCGCTCTTCTCCGGATGGAACTGGCAGGTGTAAAAGTTATTTTTGTGCAGGGCGGCAGAGTAGGGGAGGATGTAGTTGGCAGTGGCGATGGTGTCAGTGCACAGGGGAACATAGTAGCTGTGCACGAAGTACACGTAGTCCCCATCATTCACCCCCTGGAACAGCGGATTCACCCCTTCATTAACTTCGTTGACCCTTAATTCTTCACTTTTAACTTCGTTGACTATTAATTTTTCACTTTTCACTTTTAACTTTTCACTTTTAACTCTTAGTCCGTTCCATCCCATGCAAGGCACCTTGTCCTCATGGCGCTCCGGGCAGAAACGCTTCACGTCAGCGTCGAAGATGCCGATGCAATCCACATCGCCCTCCTCGGAGTGGCGGCACAACAGCTGCTGTCCGATGCAGATGCCCAGCACAGGTTGCTTCAGGTTGCGGATCACCTCGTCCAGACGGTGTTCACGCAGGTAGCCCATCGCCTGTCTTGCTTCACCCTGACCCGGAAACAGGACCCTGTCTGCCGACAGCAATTCTTCGGCGTTGTCCGTCAGCATGGGCTCCACGCCCAGACGTTTTAGAGCGTGCACCACAGAGTAGATATTTCCTGCGTTGTATTTGATAATAGCGACCTTCATCCTTCAATATAGATTTTAAATGTATCCGTGCCCACGGGCGTGTGCGTGAAATCGGGCGCAAAGGTACTAAAAATCTTGCGTCTCACGCATTTTTTCCACAAAAAACTTCACCTGCACATCACTTTTCTCTCGAATGCTGACGCCTAGCATTGTCGAGTTACTGAGAAACGTGGAACGTAGGATGCACCTTGGTGCGATGGCGTTTACACCTTGCTGCATCGCGCTTCGATGCTTGGTGCGTTGTTTTTCGATGCTGCAAAGGTACGACATCACCATTACGGTTTTCGAATGTTTGGCCAACTTTTTTTCATTTTTTTCGTGGGTTGGTCATTTAGTCATTTTAGTCAAGATAGTCATTAGTCAAAATCACTTTTGAAAGCCAAAATGACCGCACTATATATAATAAATAATATATATTATTTATTATATATAGTGACTACTTTCCAAGTGTGAAATTCATTTTGACTATTTTGACTAATGACTATTTTGACCATGAGCATCTAGTCGAAATTACGCATGCCTGGAATGAAAAATAAATGGATTTATTTTGTACTTCTCGCGCTTCATCGTATCTTTGCAGACAGAAATCGTGATAACGAGATAACGAATGACGGGGCCAACAACGACGAGTGACGAATAATAATTACTTGAACTCTTTAACTCCTTCAGTATCGTCTTAACTCTTTTAACTCCTTAATCATCTTAAACTCCTTAAACAGCGGTTGTCGCGCTAGCGCTTAGCTGCGTAGTTGAGAAGGAGGAAGTGGGGATGGCAGCGGAAGTAGATGCCGAAGGAGAAGTTGCTGGCGAAGGTGGAGGGGAGGACGCTGCCGTCGGCTTTCGTCAGCTGGCCCGCATAGAGCGGATAGGCATCGACCTTGGCACCCAGGATGTAGTTCTTCGCAAAGGTGTGGCTCCACTCAACGCCGACATGAGGGGTCAGCATACTTTTGAAACGGGCGCCATCATGTTTCATGGAAACGGTGCTGTAGAACGGTGCACCATAGAGAGATACGAAGTCGCGCGCATAGAAGAGTCCTGCAAAGGCACGGAAGTCACGTGCGAAATCTGCGGCCACAGAGCAGTAGCCTGCCACGCCGAAGTCGAAGGGCCAGAGACGTCCGCTTTGCTGCCAACAGGCTAAGGCGCCGACCTCGGCAGTGAGGGCACGGAACACACGACGGCCTGTGTGCCACTGCAGGCCAAAGCCAATGCCGCCGTTGGTGATGGTCTGCACGCCCAAATTGGTGACATCCTGTTCGCCACCACGATGCTGGATGAGGATGTCGATAGGGATGTAGAGGGTGAGGGAGGAGGGGGCAGGGTTGAGGGTTAAAGGTTTATGGTTTATGGTTGAGGGATGAGGGATGAGGGAGATGCGTTGGTGAAGGCCTACGGTGAAGGCTTCCTGATGGGTGTCTTCCTCGAAGATGTAGCTCTGCCAGTTGAGCCACGCATCCATCTGATAGTGTGGCAGGTCGAGCAGGAGCTGGAAGCCCATCTCAGGGTCTTGTGTGAGATTGATTTCGGGATTCATCAGGGGCTCCATCACACGATGGTTGGCGCCACCATAGATGTCGCCCAGCACAAAGGAGAGGTTCTTCAGCTGTGCCTGGGCACGGAAGAAGGGAAGGATGTGGAAGCCTCGCTGGTACTGGTTGCCCTTCCATGTGCCGATGTCATGATAGACATAGCAGGGGTATTTGTTGGCACCATTGAAGACCAGCGCATGGCAACCGGCTTCGAGACGCACGCTCTGCAGGGGCTGCCACACGAGTTTGGGCTGCAACCACAGTCCAGGCAGGGAATAGCCCTTGGCTTGTTCGCCGTCGAATTCGTTGTCCTTGAAAAAGGAGATGTTGTCGATCTCGAGGGACAAAGTGGTGACGGCGGCTGAATCCAGACGATGGTCGGAAGCCGCAAGGCGCTTGGCCAAGTCTTGTGCCTGCAGGGGCAGCACGAGAACCAGGAGACTCGATAGAACGAGCGTTTTTCGCATCTTTATGGTGGCAAGGAGGGTGTTCATGATTTGTGTTTCTCCACGTACTCCGAAGGTGAGATGCCGAAGTGGTTCTTGAAGGCGACAGAGAAGTGTGCATTGTCGGCATAGCCCACGCAGTCGGCTATCTGCGAGATGTTGATTTTCCCTTCGCGCAGCAAGCGGGCAGCCTGTTCCATGCGGATGTTGCGCAGGAACTTGCCGGTGGAGGTGCCGGTGATTTCTTTCATCTTACGATGCAGCTGTGCACGGCTGATGCCTACTTCGGCGGCCATAACATCGACATTGTAGCCGGGTTCTGAGAGGTGTGCGTTGACAGAACGCATGATACGCTCCATCAGGGCATCGTCGTTGCCTTTCACCTGGACATTCTCCACACGTTCCTCTTGCTGCAAGGCTCCGCTGAACTTACCGCGCAGGCGGCGGACATTGTCGATGAGGTTGTCAATTTGCACGTGGAGTTCCTCCATGTCGAAAGGCTTGGCGATGTAGGCATCGGCGCCTGAGCGCAGGCCTTCGAGCTTGTTTTCCACTTCGGCCTTGGAGGTGAGCATGATGACGGGCAGTTGTGCCAGATGGGCGTTCTCCTTGATGTGTTTGAGCAGCGTCAGACCATCCATCTCGGGCATCATCATATCGCTGATGACGAGGTCGTAGGGGACGGCGTCCTTATCGGTGTTTTCGGCATTGGAGTCGATTAGCAGCTTCAGCGCTTCCTTGCCGTTGTGGGCATGGGTGAACTTATAGCGGAATCCAAGCTCCGAGATGATGAAACGGGCGATTTCAGCGTCATCATCGACGATGAGGATGCGGAAGCTGGTGGATGGACGTTTGGCGTTGTCGCCGGCTGACAGGACTTCGCGCACGGGAGTCTCGGTGACAATCTGTTCGGGCGTGAGGTGCTTGTTGCCCTTGGGCAAGGTGACGATGAAGCAGGCGCCTTGCTTGTCGGTGCGGCGCTGTGCACGGATGGTTCCCCCGTGCATCTGGGTGATGGCGCGACAGAGGTTGAGTCCGATGCCTGTGCCCTGAATGCCCAGGTTGGTGCGGTTGCGTCCTTGGTAGAAACGGTCGAAGAGGCGGTCGGGGTTGTCTTCTTTTATGCCCATTCCATCGTCGATGACCGAGATCTCGATGCTCTTCTCCATCTCACGCAGGACGACTTTGACCTCGCCGCTATCGTGGGTGTATTTGAAGGCGTTGGAGAGGAGGTTCGAGATGACCTTGTTGAAGTTGATGTGATCGACCCATGCCAGGATGCTTTGCTTCTCGTGTTCGAAGGTGAAGGTGATGGCGCGCTGGTCGGCCACGAACTGGTAGAGCTTGCACACGTCGCCGATGAAATCCACGAGATTCGTCTCCTGACAGTGCACCTGCAGCTGGTTCTTGTCCAGACGTCGCTGGTCGAGAATCTGGTTGACGAGTTCCAGCAGCCGCTGGGCGTTGCGGTCGATGGCGTCAAGGGAGGAGGACAGCGCCTCGCCAGGCATCCCTTTCACCCGTTCAGCATTCAGTTTTTTCAGTTTCTCCGTGGCGCCCATGATGACGGTCAGCGGCGAGCGGATGTCGTGGGTGGCATTGATGAGGAACCGCATTTTCTCCTCGTCGAGATGAAGGATGGCCTGACGACGATAGACATATCCTATGATGACGAGAAGGCACAGGAACACAAGGGCGTAGATGGCCTGAGCCCATCGCGAGCGGTACCAGGGCGGCGTCACCGTGAGGAGGATGGTTTTCACGGAAGAATAGGTGGTGCCGGATTTCGCCCTCACCTCGATGTTGTAGCTGCCTGGTTGCAGGTGGCTGAGCACGATGCTGTTGTCGCCTTCGGGGTGCTGCAGCCAAGGTTCATCGTTGATGCGATGTTCATAGATGATGTTACGTGGGTTGTTAAAGTCCAAGAGGGAGAACTCCAGTGCGATGCTGTTGTCGAGATAGGAAACGGTGTAGCTGTCGGCCAGAGAGCTCACGGGGTTGCCGGCAATGAAGAGGCCGGTGAGCTTCACGTCGGGGAGCTCCTTGTGGCTGCCGGTGACCTCGGAAGGGCGAAAGACAGTGAGGCCGTAGGTGTTGGCGAAATAGATGACGCCATCCGCTGTCTTCATGCCGACGCCACAGATGTATTCCTTGGCATTGAGACCATTGCCGTTGACATGGCCGATGAGCTTCTGGCTCTGGGCATCATACTGCCAGATGCCCATGGATGTCGCACACCATAGGTCGTTGTTGTCATCCTGCGCGATGTAGCTGATGGTCTTGTCACGCAGCGCCTCGTCATCGGGGTAGGGGACAGCGGCCGTGGCACCCCGCTTGTAGCAGTAGAGGCCTTGGTCGGTGCCGATGAGGATGTTGCCGTCGCACGTCTCGCAGAGAGAGAAACAGATGGTCCCGTCAAGGAGCTTGTCGAAGCCTAGGGCGCGGAAGCTGTCTGTGGAAGGGTCGTAGCATGAGACACCAACGGCTGTGGCCAGCCAGATGTGACCGCCACTGTCGCACATCATCGCCTGAATCCAGTTGTTCCACAGATTGCCCTTGGGTGACAGGGCGTCAGTGGCATTGAACTGTCGCAGCGCGTGGGTCGTGGGGTTATAGACACAAAATCCGCGTGAGTAGGTGGAAATATATAGGTTGCCCGCTTCGTCATCGACGATGGCATTGACCTTCTCGGCCGTCAGATTGATGTGATGCTTGAAGCGCCCTGTGACAGGATCGTAGTTGTAGAGCTCCTTGTCGGTGGCCAGCCAGTAGCGCCCGTGGCGGTCGTGGAACAGGTACTCGGTGGCGATGGGAGCAGCGGGATGGCTGACAATGCGGCCGGTGGCATCGAAGGCGAAGACACCGCTGCCCGGCACCGTGCACCACGTGAGCCCGTCGTCGCCCTCGCAGACCGAGGTGATGGTGGAGCCGATGAAGTAGTGCTGGGCCAAGAAGCTCCAGGCGGCAAACTGAGGCTGCTGGCTGGGCAGGAGTACGAGGCCCTTGGACTGACAGCCGAGCCAGATGTTGCCATAGCGGTCCTCGCTGATGGAGCTGATCTTGGCGGTGTTGAGGTCCATCTCCAACAGCGTACACTCCACGCGCTCTACCTTACGACTTCCAGCAGGCAGACGGAAAAGGCCGTCGCCCATCGTACCTATATATATATTGCCTGCGTGATCCTTCATAGCGCTGCAGACGACGATTTCGTTGTACCCCAAGTCGCCCAATTCGATGTCGGCGTGCGAGACTTGGCCGCTGCTGTAGCTGGAGATGCCATGCTGACAGATGATGAGCATCTCGCTGTCACGCTCGATGATGCCGCAGATGATGCCTTGGTCCACAAACATCTGGTGGACGCCCTTGTTATCCTTCATCGTGAGTTCGTCGCCATAGCCGCATTTCCAGAAGCGGCCCAGACTGTCCTCCATCATCTGGTTGTAGTACCAGTTGCCCGAGGGGGTGGTGTAGCCATCAGGTATCTTGCGCAAGCTGTCGCCGCTGACGGCCCACAAGCCATGACCGGAAGTGCCCACGAGCATCTCTCCATTCTTTCGTTCCAGCAGCGAGGTGATACGTGTCACACGGTTGTCACCCGTAGGATAGTACACAAAACGGTCGGTTGCCTGATCGTAGCGGTAGAGACCGGAACGTGTGCCCACCCAGAAACGCTGCTGGCTGTCCTGATAGAGCTGTGTGATAATGTTGCTGCCCAGCGAAGTGCTGTCATTACTGCGGTGGTAGTAGGTGGTGAAATGGTAGCCATCGAAGCGGTTCAGACCATAGTCGGTGGCAATCCAAATGTAGCCATAGCAATCCTGACACAGGTCATTGATCAACATGCTGGAGAAACGTTCCGAGGGCAGGAAAACACCTGTCTGGGCAATGGACCGGACAAGCAGCGCCTGCAGGAAAAATAAGAAGAATATAAGGCGTCGCATAAACAAATTTATTTCCGTTGAAGGATGTTTTTGTCGTTTTGACGTTGCAAAGTTACAGACTTCCGTCTTTCTCTCCAAAAAAATCATGAGACATTTTTCGAATTTGTCTTAAATGACATGTTTTTTGTCTCACACAGGGCAAAACATATTATTTCGCAAACTTTTTATTCGTTAATTTTTTGTTCCAATAACCAAAAACAATAACTTTGTGCCGAAAATTTGATAAAAACAACTAAAAAAACTGAATTCTGTCCTTATGGAACAAAACAAAACCAATGGTTTCCGAATGCTTTCTAAGCTGATGGCTGCTGCCGCAGTGGTAGTGGGCGGACTGACGGCTTGCGAAGGCTACGACCTGGCAAAGGAAGATCCGTCGTGGCTGGGCTCCAGCATCTACGACTATCTCCAGTCTGAAGGGACGTTCACGAACACGGTTCGGCTGATTGACGACCTGGGTTACAGCGAAGTGCTCGCTCAGACGGGCAGCAAGACCCTTTTCGTGGCAGACGACGAAGCGTTTGGCCGTTTCTTCCAGAACAATGCCTGGGGCGTTCACCGCTATGACGACTTGTCGGTGGCGCAGAAGAAATTGTTGCTTTTCGGCAGCATGATTAACAACTCCTGTCAGGTTGCTTACCTCAGCAGCAGCATGGGGCCCACAGAGGGCGACTGCATGCGCCGTCTGACGGCCACCAGCGAGTATGACTCCGTGACGGTGCTCAAGCCCTCACAGATGCCAGACAACCCGTACTGGGCTTATTATCGCGACAGAGGGCGCAACATGGTGTGCATGACAGACATCACAGCGCCGCCTATGATCCATTTCATCGAGGCGTTCCTGTCCAACAAGCTCATCACCAATGAGGACTGCAATTTCCTATTCAACCACACGACACAGCGACGTCCCGGTGACGCCAACGTGAACGGCATCTCCATCGTGGAGCAGAACATCAAGTGCTCCAATGGCTTCGTTCATCGCATGGCAGATGTCATCACGCCGTTGCAGAACATGTCCGAAATCATCAACCATAAGTCCAACACCAAAGGCTGGGCGAAGTTGTTGAACCGCTATTGTGCACCTTATTATGCCGGCGATGATGCCACACGCGAGTATAATAGATTGTATGGCACGAACATCGACTCGCTGTTCGACAAGCGTTTCTTCTCGGAGCGTAGCCGCCGTGGCATGCCCCTAGAAGTGACGCCCGACGAGGGTCCCGTGAACGGCCTGCTGAAGTTCGACCCGGGATGGAACCAGTTCTATTCAATGACGACCACCAGCACATCGATTGACGTGGCACTGCAGGAGAACATGGGTGTCATGCTGGTGCCTAGCGATGCTGCCCTGGAACGCTATTGGAACGATGGCGCCGGCCGCGTGCTGAAGGACTACTACGGCACATGGGAGAATGTGCCTGACAAAGTGATCTCCAAGATGCTCAACGTGAACATGCTCAACTCCTTCACCAACTCCGTTCCCAGCAAGTTCAACACGGTGCTGAACGATGCCAACGACGAGCTGGGTCTGAAGGAAGAGTTCGTGGATTCTGTATATCTCGCCTGCAATGGTGCCGTCTATCTGACAAACAAGGTCTTCAACCCCGTGGCCTACATCTCTGTCACTTTCCCGGCATTGGTTGATGCCTCCATGAACATCCTCTACTGGGCTGTGGAGCAATTGGGCTTCGATGTCTATCTGAACTCCCAGAACACCTACTACAGCATGTTCATTCCTAACAACAATTCGCTGCTGGAATACATCGACCCCTGTTCTTTCGGCAAGACCGAGACACAGCTGTTCCGATTCCGCTACGACCCACTGGCGCTCACCGAGAGCGAACGCGTGAAGGCCAGCATCTGGAACTATGACCTGATGACGAAGACCGTCACCGACTCCATTGGCGAGGCCTCCTATAACCAGATCACCAACCGCCTGGAAGACATCCTGAACAACCACATCGTCATTGGTGATGTCGAGGACGGCAACACGTTCTACCAGACCAAAGGCGGCAGCATGGTGAAGGTGAAGAACGTGTCGCAGGGCGTTGCAGGCATGACCGTTCAGGGCGGCTTGCAAATTGAGAACGGCGAAAACCTGCGTATCACCAAGATCTACGACGAGTCTGTCGAGGGTAACGGTAAGACCTACATACTGGATGATGCACCCATCATGACCGCACGTAAGTCGGTGTTTGACATCCTCAACGAGCACGAGCAGTTCTCAGGCTTCCGCGACCTGCTGATGAGCTCCAAGTTCCTGGAGACAAAGCACGTCATCGGTACCGACGAACACGCTACCGCCAGCGAGAATATCTCCATCTTCAATACCTACCGCTACACCATCTACGTGCCTTCGAACGAAGCCATCCTCAGCCTGCAGAATGCCGGCAAGCTGCCGACATGGGAAATGGTGGAAATGGAGGAGGACGATGAAAAGCGAGACAGCCTCACCAATGAGATTGAAAACTTCATCAAGTACCACATTCAGGACAATGCCTACTATATAGGGCAGGGTAAAGTGGATGGTGAGTTTGAGACCTCAGCCTACAAGGTTGAAGAGGGTAACCTACATTATTATAAATTGCGTACGCACGTGAACAACGACGGCATACAGATCACCGATGGAACCGGCAAGACCTACAACGTGGTGCAGACGCCCGGCTTGTATAACATCATGGCACGCGAGTACCAGTTTGACTCTCCGGATGCCTCGACGGCCAGAAACATCTATACGTCGTCCTTTGCCGTGGTCCATCAGATTGACGGAGCGCTCATGTACAAATAATATTGATAATTGAAAATTGGAACATCGAAAATGAAAAAGATTTTTGCTTTCTTATTACTTGTCAGTTGTCAATTGTCAATTGTCAATGTTATGGCTCAGACAGCAGGCACCATGATTCATGGTGTCGTGCAGGATGAGATAGAGACCCTAATGGGATGTAATGTTTTGGAGATTGACGCCAGCAACCGTATCGTGGCGGCTACGACGACGGACATCAACGGTAACTTCTCATTCCGCATCGTTGACCCCAAGCACAAATTGAAGTTCAGCTTCGTGGGTTATGAGACACAGATTATCCCCATCAAGGGAACGAGCTACAAGATCACCCTTCACGACAAGATGATGAAAGAGGTGACGGTGAAGGCTGTGAAGATGTCGCAGTCCAGCGGTCTCGCAATCCCCGAGCGCGAGCTCTCAACGGCGCATCAGACCATCGATGCCAAGGAGTTCGAAGGACTCGGCATTACCAGCGTGGACGAAGCACTGCAGGGACGTATCTCCGGCTTGGACATCGTCAGCAATTCCGGTAACCTCGGTGCCGGCACCAGCATGCGCTTGCGTGGTGTTAGCTCCATCAACGGCAACACCGAGCCGCTGATTGTCGTTGATGGCAACATCTTCGAGAGCGACTACAACAGCAACTTCGACTATGCCAATGCAACACAGGACCAGTTCGCTGAACTGCTGAACGTCAACCCTGATGACATCGCCAACATCACCGTCCTCAAGGATGCTGCCGGTACGGCCATCTACGGTTCGCAGGGTGCCAATGGTGTCATCGAGATCAAGACAAAGCGTGGTAGCCGTGGCGCTACGAAGGTGCAGTACTCCTACCGTGCCACCTTCACCCACCAGCCGAAGGGCATCAACCTGCTCAACGGCGACCAATACACGATGCTGATGAAGGAGGCTTACTTCAACCCCGCACTCAGCGACGCCGCATCCAACATCCGCGAATTCAGCTACGACAAGAGCTGGAACGAGTATGAGCACTACAACAACAACACCGACTGGCGCGATGCCATCACCAAGACGGGTGTCCTGCAGAAGCACTACCTGAGTCTCTCCGGCGGCGGCGAGAAGGCCAACTTCCGTATTGCTGCCGGCTACGACCACCAGACGGGTACAATCATCGAGCAGCGTCTGGACCGCTTCACTACACGTGTGGCTTTGGACTACTTCGTCAGTGACCGCATCAAGATCGTGACGAACTTCAACATGACCTACACCAACAACGAGAAGAACTACAACGACCTGCTGGGCGTAGCCTACCAGAAGATGCCGAACATCTCCATCTACGAGCAAGACGCCCAGGGCAACAACCTCTCGGATTACTACCACATGCTGAACAGCTGCTCTGAGGAACTCAAGCGTGACCAGTTCAAATATGTCAACTCTGTGGCCCTTGCCAAGGAAGCTAAGAATGACGAGACCACCTATCAGATCCAGCCGGAGTTCCAGCTCGTCTATAACCTGCTCGGCATCGATCGCGACAAGACTCAGTTGAAGTACGAGGGTAAGATCCTGTTCAACATCTTCAACAAGTACAACGACATGTTCTACCCCTCCAGCCTCGTAACGGCAGGTTGGGCTGACACCAACAACAACCTCACGACGACAACAGCTCACAAGAGCACCGCCATCACGACAACACACCGTCTCACTTTCCAGCCGCATTTCCGCAACCAGGATCACTCCTTCATGGCCATGGCACAGTTCCAGCTGACGAGTGGCTCCTCGAAATCTACGGGAAACAAGGTGTATGGCCTGCCAGGCAGCATCAAGAGCACGACAGCCGACGGTATCATCAGCGACGTCAACACCAGCTCCGGCCAGTGGCGCAGCGTCTATCTCACCTTCTCTGCACACTATGCCTTCAAGGGCAGGTATATCGCCGACTTCAGCATCCGTCGCGACGGTTCCACCAAGTTTGGTGACAACAGCCGCTGGGGTAACTTCCCTGCCTTCTCACTGCGTTGGAATGTCAGCGACGAACCCTTCATGAAGAAAGTGAAATGGATCAGCATGCTGTCTATTCGTCCGGGTTGGGGTATCGTAGGTAACCAGCCAGGCGGCGAATACCTCTACTTCTCGAAGTACACCAACACTGCAGCCTACAACTCCAACACATCCGTGTATCCCAGCAACATTCGCCTGAGCAACCTCAAGTGGGAGGAGAAGGAAACCTGGAACCTCGGTTTCGACCTCGGCCTGTGGGATGACAAGATCACAGCTGACTTCAACGTTTATCGCCAGAAGACAACCGACCTGCTGATGCTGAACCGTGCGATTCCTACATCATCTGGTTTCACGGCACTGAACTATCAGAACGTGGGCGACATGTTGAACATCGGTTGGGAATTCAACATCAATGCTAACGACATTATCAAGAAAGGCAAGTTCCGTGCCAGCTTCAATGTCACCTTCGCCAACAATAAGAACGAGATCACGAAGATGGATCCCACCGTGCTCGCTTCTCTGAACAAGGAGTTTGACAAGAACAACGGTTCCTACCTCACACGCGTACAGCTTAACAATGCCTTCGGTAGTATCTACGGCTTCCGCTACATGGGCGTCTATCAGTACACCAAGTATTCACCCGAAGAAGTGCCGGGCGTCAGCGGCCCCAATGCTCCTGTGGCTCGCGACGAGAGCGGACGCGTTGTCGTTGACAAGAACGGCTATCCCATCCCCATGCTCTTCGGCTATGACAGCAACGACCAGACATACATCTACAAGTTCCAGGGTGGCGATGCCATCTACGAAGACATCAACCACGACGGTAACATCAACGAACTGGATATCGTGTACCTCGGCAGCTCACTGCCAAAGATCACCGGCGGTTGGGGCTTCAAACTCAACTACGGACGCTGGAGCCTGAACACACAGTTCAACTTCCGTGCCGGCAACAAGATCATCAACCGTGCACGTATGCTGGCCGAGAACATGTACACCAACGACAACCAGTCCACCGCCGTCAACTGGCGTTGGCGTGTGGAGGGCGACGATGCTCCTATTCCACGTGCCCTCTACCGCGATGGCTACAACTGGCTCGGTTCCGACCGCTTCATCGAGAACGGTTCGTTCATGCGCCTGAACTATATGCAGCTCAGCTACTCTCTTGATCCCAAGATCATCAAGAAAGCCGGTCTCACACAACTCAGCTTCTACGTCAGTGCCAACAACCTCTTCTGCCTGACAGGCTACTCTGGTGCTGACCCCGAAGTGGGCTACGGAGGCTATGGTGTCACCACGGATAATGCCAAGACACCTAACGCGCGTTCTTTCACCGTCGGTGCTACTATTCAATTCTAAAATGCAATGATAGATATGAAGACAAGAAACAAACATAACAGCAGTGTAGTGATTGTTGCATTATCATTGCAACTCCTCCTATTACCTCTGCTCACCTCCTGCAACGACTTTCTCTCCATTGAGCCACAGAATGACATCGTTCTCGAGAACTACTGGACACAGGAAGCCGATGTATATAGCGTTCTCAACGCATGCTATGCACAGTTAGAGAGCCCTGACTGCATCAGCCGCATGCTTGTCTGGGGAGAGGTCCGTTCCGACAACATGACGACGGGCTCCGGCACGCCCTATGCCCTCCAGCAAGTCTTCAAGGAGAACATCCTCGAGACCAACAACTACACCAATTGGCAGAGCTTCTACCAGTGTATCAACCGTTGCAACACGGTCATCCACTACGCTCCGTCTGTCAACGAGAAAGACCCGAACTTCACGGATTCCGAACTTCGCGCCACCGTGGCCGAAGCCACCGTGATCCGTGCGCTGTGCTACTTCTACCTGATTCGCGCCTTCCGCGAGGTGCCGTATGTCACCAAGCCCTCCATTGACGACAGCGAGTCCTTCGAAGTGGCTGCATCGCCCTTCGAAGAGGTTCTCGACAAACTCATCAATGATGTCGAAGGCGTCATGAACGACGCAGTACGCAGCTATGGCGAGAAATCGACGGAGAATACCACCCGCATCACGCGCTGGGCTGCCTACGCCCTGCTGGCCGACCTTCACCTCTGGCGTGGCAACTATCAGAAGTGCATCGACTACTGCGACCTGATCATCAACCAAAAGATTAAGGAATACGAGAAAGACTTTGAGGAGAACCCCACAACAATCACCACCGAGCTCTACGGACGCTTCCCCCTCATCTCGGAATCCGCCGGCAACAGCAACTACGCCGGCAATGCCTACACAGAGATCTTCGGCACAGGCAACAGCTTCGAGTCCATCTTCGAGCTGAACTTTGTCAGGAACCAGTCGGTAGCCAACAGCACTGTTGCCAACTTCTACGGCTCCAGCACGGCTTCGCAAACCCGACAGATTGGCGTACCCTCTTATCTCTACGACGAGGTCTTCACCGGACAGAACAAGTACTTCAAGAAGAGCGACTGTCGTTATCTAGAGAATCTGACGGAATCCAGCAACAAGGTGTACATCACCAAGTATGTCAACCAGTCTGTCAGCTTCCGCACAAGCACCACAACAGGTGCTGCGCCCACTGTGAACGCAGAGCGACGCTCCGACAATTTCGCCAACTGGATTATCTATCGTCTCACCGATGTCATGCTGATGCGTGCAGAGGCAGAAGTAGAACTGGCAGGCGATGTCAAGACGGGCGAGACACTCACCGACGAGCAGACACGCCACTACCGCAATGCCTTCTCCAGCGTCATCGCTGTTTGGAAGCGTGGTAACAACAAGCGCACTTCTTCCGACACACTCGTCTATGCTGACTATGCCACTTCGCGCATTGCCATGGAAGACCTGGTGCTGGACGAGCGTCAGCGTGAGCTGATGTTCGAGGGCAAACGTTGGTTTGACCTCGTACGACTCTCACGTCGCGAAGGCGACAACAGCCGAATGATCAACAAAGTGCTGCCCAAGTTCCAGGAGAATGCCAGCGCCATCCGCATCAAGCTGGCTACGCAGGACATCCTCTATTGGCCCTACAACCGCACAGAACTCAAGCAGAATCCCGCTTTGAAGCAGAATCCTGCTTACGAGACCGATGATACCCAACAGAACTTCTAAATCCCTGGCCTTATGAGACTCAAGAAATATACTATCTATCTGTTTTCTCTTCTCCTCTTTTCTTCGTCCTTCGTCGCTTGCTCCGACGAACCCACGGAAGAGAACTACTACACCTTCACGGGTGAGATGGTCAGCGACTATCTCACGAACAGGCCAGAGGTCTATAGCGATTTCGTAGAAATCCTGCAGCGCTCCGGATTGTTCGGGATGATGGCCACCTATGGCACCTACACCTGTCTGGCTCCTACCAACGACGCCATCAACAACTACCTCCACCAGCATGGCAAGAACAGCGTGTCGGAGTTGACACAGGAGGAATGTGACACGATTTCGTGGAACCACATCATCCCTGCTACCTACTTCACCACCGACCTCAGCGACGGTAACATCCCGACACCCAACATGAACGACCGCTTCCTCACCTTCTCCTGTGACAGCGATGCCGCTCGTGGTGGCAATGTGATGTACTATATCAACATGGCTTCCAAGCTCATCCTTCGTGACGACTCCGTGGAGAACGGCGTGGTTCACACACTGGACCGCGTGATTCAGCCCTCCAGCTCCTACCTCCCCGAACTGCTGCGCGAAGACAAGAACATCTCGCTCTTCACCCAGGCGCTCTTCCTCACAGGCTTGAGCGACAGCCTCTACGCCTACATGGACAACACATATTCCGTAGGGCTCGACTCCATCAACAAGGGTATTGTCTTCCACCGTTCGGGCGCTAACTACTATATGTATTATCCGGCCACCCGCACCAAACGCTTTACAGCATTGGTAGAGACGAACAAGGTCTTTGCCGACGCAGGCATCAACAACCTTGACGACCTCAAGCACTATGCCAAGGAGGTCTATGATGTCATGTATCCCAATGATGCCGGAATGTACGACGATGACTGGACACATCGCAAGAACCCCCTGAACCGCTTCATCGCATACCACATCCTGCCATACTATGGTGCCATCAACGATTTCACCATCTCCGAGAGTGGTATCGACTACAAGACTACCTGCGCGATGCCGAACCTCATTGACTGCACAGACTGGTACACCACGATGATGCCGGGCACCATCATGAAGATGTCATCGCCGTCAGAAGGCCTCTTCATCAACCGCAAGGGCGTGGGTACCAACTACTCTGTCCGTGGTACCATGGTTTATACGCCCTCTGAGATGAAGACCATCCACAACCAGGAGCTCGAAGACGCCGGTCTCCCCATTGACACGTTGAACCAGCAGGCCCTGAACGGCATCTATCATTACATCGACGGTGTCCTCACCTACAACACCACCACCCGTGACATCGTCTTCAACGACCGTATCCGCTGGAATGTGGTCACCATCAGCAATGAATTCCTCAATGCCGGCGCACGCGGTAACACCAACGGCCAGCACCTGATGGGCTTCAAGCAGGTTGACGGTTGGGACTTCCACGGTGTCAATCCCACCTTGGCCCTGCGCGAGCGAAGCGTATGGAATGCCACGTACTCCGATGCCGTTGACTTGATTGGCCAGTTCGACATCAGCTTCAAGCTGCCGCCCGTGCCCGCCAACACCTATGAGATTCGTTTTGCCTACGGTGCCGGCAACGACCGTGGCGTCGTGCAGATTTACTTCGGCGAGAAAAACAAGATGCAGCCCATGGGCCTTCCCATCGACTTCCGCATCTGGGGTGGTGACCCCAGCATCGGTTGGGTGGCAGACACCGATGACAACGAGGAGAATCGCGCCATCGACAAGGCTATGCATAACCGTGGCTTCATGAAGGACATGGACTCCTGGAACCAGGGTGGCGTGAACAACTTGCGTGCCAACAACGGTAAATACCGCAAGATTCTCACCACACAGCCCCTCGATCCCTCCAAGGAGTACTGGCTGCGCATCAAGCTCGTCATCGAGAATCCCGAGGCTGAGCTCCCCATCAACTACTTCGAGTTCTGTCCCAAGAGCGTTTATGCAGGACTTACTGCTGAAGACACGCATTGATTTCTACTACTTGACAATTAACAATCTACTATTAGATAATTGGCAATGAAAAATAAATCCAAATACATACTTCCACTTCTCGTTCTGGGCGGGATGTGCAGTTGCACAGACACGTGGGATGATCATTATGGTGTAGCCGAAGACTTCTCCACGACCACCCTCCTGGATCGCGTTCAGGAAAAGCCACAGCTGAGCAACTTCCTCTCTGTGCTACAGAAGACACACGTGTACAACAACAACCATGCCACCAGCGTGACCTTCGCAGAACTGCTCGGAGCCGACCAGACGCTCACGGTGTGGGCACCCGTCAATGGCACATTCAATGCGGACTCCCTTCTGCAGCTGTGCCAGACCGTGAAAGGCGACTCCACCGTTGGACAGCACTTCGTCATGAACCACATCGCCCACAACCTCTATAACATGAACGGGCAGGAGGTGCAGGAAGTGCTCATGCTCAACAACAAGTTCCTGCCACTACATGGCAATGCGTTGTACAACGCCAATGTCGTACCCGAGAACTTCAACCTCTCATCCACAAACGGACTGCTTCATGTCATGTCCGATGATGTGGAATACACCTACAATGTTTACGAGGCGCTGACGTCGATGAAGGAGTTCGAGCACTTCGGAAAATTCCTCTCTCACTACGAGAAGCAGGAACTCGACGAGGTCAACTCCATTCAAGCGGGCATCGTGGATGGACAGAAAGTCTATTCCGACTCCGTCATGATCAAGGACAATGCGCTCTTCCGTGTCTTCGACCAGATTATGTCCGAGGACTCTGCCTTCTTCATGCTGGCTCCCAATGCTGACATGTGGAACACGGTCTATAACGAGGCCGTGCAGTACTTCAACTATGGGTCCATGCCCAAGGCTGACTCCATCGCTGAGTACTGGACCACCGTATCCCTCATGAGCGACCTCGTGTACAACCGCAACATCCAGCATCCTGAGGACTCCATCTTCAGCACATCGTACAGGCCCATTAACTGGCCCTATCACGTCTATCAGAAGCCGATGGCTGCCGGAGGCGTGCTGGATGCCAACAACATCAAGGACGTGCTGCAGTGCTCCAACGGCGACATCTACCGCCTGAACAACTGGCCGTTCACGCCTGCGGATCTCTACTTCCATCCCATCATCACCCAGGGTGAGCGTGAAGCCAGTCTGCGCGAGTACAAGGACTGCACACTCAACTATCGTGCCGTCATTGCCGACTCCGTCTCAGGTAATGCATATCTCCACATCACCCCACGCACCAGCACCAGCAACTGGCAGGCAACCTTTGAGATTCCCAACACGCTCTCCGGCACCTATGACATCTGTGCTGTCATCCTGCCTAAAACGGTCTATAACCCCAACTCTCGCGACTTCAAGCCGAACAAGTTCAAGGCAACCCTCACCTATATGGACCTCGACGGTGAGAGCAAGAAGGAGGAATATGGCAATGAAATCAGCAACAACCCATACGTCGTAGATACTGTCGTCATCGGTCGCTTCACCTTCCCCACATGCAACTATCAGCAGTCGGATGTGACAACCACGCTCCAGCTGAAGTGTTCCATTGGCAACAGACAGACTAACTTCTCACGTGAAATGTATCTCGATTGCATTTATTTAAAACCCGTTTCCGCTGCTGTAGCTGCCGGAACTAAGTCCAGAAAGGAGGCTCGCCGATGAGACGTTTCCTATTTCTTATTGCCTGCATGGCAATGAACCTGCAGCTCTTCAGTCAGGAACTGACAGAATTCAAGGGTCGTGTCATTGATGCCGCCACGGGAACGCCTGCGGCAGGTGTCAAGGTACAGGCCTATAACAACCCCAGCTACGCCGCCATGACTGACGACGACGGTAACTACACCATCAAGCTACCTGATTTTGTCTCATCGCTGACATTCTCTGCCGATGGCTACAACCTCGTGCAGCAGGCTCTGGGCAAGGACACACAGGTGCCCGACGTAAGGATGCTCTCCGCCAAGTTCGCTGAGATCTATGCACCCCAGACGTCTGCCATCAGCCGCAAGGCCACGCTGGCAACCTACGAGTGCAACGACGTCAGCATTGACAACCAGATTCAGCGCAACCTGGGCGGCGACATGCTCACCACCATGCGCAGCGGTCAGCCAGGCATCGGCGTGAAGATGCTGATGAATGGTATCAACTCCATCAACGCCAACGCACAGCCGCTGGTGGTCATCGATGGCGTCATCCAGAACATGCAGTTGAATTCTCCGTCATTGCACGATGGCTTCTTCAACAACATTCTCACGGGTATCATGGTGGAGGACATCGAGCGCATCTCTATTCTCAAGAATGGTACAGCTATCTATGGTGCCAAGGGTGCTAACGGCGTTGTCATCATTGAGACAAAGCGCAACAAGTCGATGGCTACGAAAATCGACGTCAGCATAGGCGGCAGCTATGAGCTGGCTCCCACGATGCCGACGATGATGAACGCCAACCAGTTCCGTGTCTATGCCTCTGAACTCATCGGCACCACAGGTTCCAAGGGCAACTCCTACAAGTTCCTGCAGACCGATCCCAAGTACTATTATTATAATATGTACCACAACAACACCGACTGGAACGACGTTGTCTATCGCGATGCTTTCACGCAGAACTACAACATCAATGTACAGGGTGGTGATGATGTCGCCAACTACAACCTCTCTGTGGGCTATGTCCGCTCTGATGCCACCATCAAGGACTTTTCCTTCGAGCGCTTCAACCTGCGTCTGAACTCAGACATCGTCCTGGCCAAGCACGTCAAGGCCCGCTTTGACGCTTCCTACTCTGATGTCACACGCAACATGCGCGACGACGGCATGAAGAATGAAGTCACCACAGGCATCATCTCGTCACCCACGACGCTTGCCCTCATCAAGTCTCCGTTCCTCTCGCCTTATGCGTTCGACACCAGCGGCAGGCAGTCCCACTTCCTCTCTGAGGCCGACGACTATCTCTCTGATGTCGTCACGGCACGTCGCGATTACGTTACATCGCTATCCAACCCTCTTGCCATTCTCGACAACGGCGATGGCGGCAACAAGAACTACTTCGGCAACCGTGTCGTCAACATCGCTGTGACACCCACATGGGACATCAACAAGCACTGGCACGTCGGCGACCATTTCGCCTTCCAGCTGGTGAACACCGATGAGAACTACTATATTCCTACGAACGGTGTGCCCGAATACGAGGTCAAGAACATCGGTCTCGTGCAGAACTGCGCCAGCGCATTGGCAGGCCGTCAGACAACGCTGATGAACGAGCTCTACGGCACCTATCGCCTGGAGAAGAAAGGCCACAACCTCTTGGCCAAAGGCGGCTTCCGCTATCTGCGTGACAACTACCACCTGACAACACAGATTGGTTACAACACAGGCAACGACAAGACCCCGAACATGAGCAGCTCCCTCGAGAACAAGGAGACCGATGGCCTGGACAATCAAGATGTCAATCTCACCTATTTCCTGACCGCCGATTACAACTTCGCCGAGCGCTACTACGTTTCAGCTACGGTGGCCATGGACGGCTCCAGCAAGTTCGGTGTCGATGCCAGTGAGGGAGTGAAGATTGGCAACTATGCCTTCGGTTTCTTCCCCTCTGTGCAGGCTGCATGGGTGCTCACCAACGAGAAATGGTTCAAGCCCACACGCGCCCTCAACTACTTGAAGCTCAACCTCGGCTTTGACTTGGTCGGCAACGATGACATCAACAGCATCGCATCCCGCTCGTATTTCACAGCCAACAGGATGCTGAATAGCATCGTGGGCATCTCGATGGCCAACATTGGCAACACACGCCTGCAGTGGGAGACCACAGCCCGCTTCACGGCAGGCCTGCAGGCTGCCCTCTGGGACAACCGCATCTCCTTGGCGTTGAACTTCTTCAAGGGCCACACACACAACCTGCTCTCTATGGGCACACTCTCCTACGTCTCCGGTCTTGAGAGCAACTGGGTCAACGATGGCAGCCTCGACAACCTCGGTGTCGATTTCAGCGCCAACATCAAGTTGCTGTATAACAAGGACTGGACCTGGGACATCTCAGGAAGCCTGGGTCACTACAAGAACGAGATTGCCAGCCTCCCCGCTGGACGTCAGGAAATCATCACCGAACTCTATGGTGCCAACATCCTGAATAGGGTAGGGCTCGCCGCCAGCCAGTTCTATGGCTACAAGACGTCTGGTGTCTTCGCCACCGCTGCCGAGGCAGAGGCTGCAGGTCTCTACCAGCTCAGTGAAACGGGTGCCCGCAACTACTTCCAGGCCGGCGACGTCCGCTTCGTAGATGTCAACGGTGACAAGTGCATCGATGCGCGTGACATGCAGGTCATCGGCGACCCGAATCCGTCTATCTACGGTAACTTCGGCACACATCTGACATGGCGCAACCTCTCGCTGGCCGCCACCTTCAACTACTCTGTCGGAGGCGACATCTACAACTACCAGCGTAGCATCCTCGAGTCCGGCTCCTACTTCTACAACCAGACCACGGCGATGCTCTCACGTTGGACACACGAAGGTCAACAGACAGACATCCCTCGCGCTTCATTCCTCGACCCGATGGGCAACAGCCGCTTCTCGGACCGCTGGATTGAGGACGGCTCCTACCTCAAGCTGAAGAACATCACACTCTCTTACCGTATTCCCATCAGCAACACCTACCTCCACGGCATCACCGTGTGGGCAGCTGCCAACAATCTGGTGACGCTCACCAAGTATCTGGGTGCTGACCCCGAGTTCGCCCACACCAACGCCATCGTCGGCATGGGCATCGACCGCGGTTTGCTAGCTGCAGGACGTAACTTCTCATTGGGAGTGAAGATTAATCTGTAAAACTAAATAAAGTTTAGCGTTTAAAGTTTAAGGTTGAATGTGACACCTTTGACGATAGACTTTCTAACGACAGTAGATCAATGCAAAATAATCATTTCTCATTAAACATTAAACATTAAACTTTAAACTAAATTAGGATATGAAACATATATATAAAGCCTTTATCGCTCTCATCTTCCCCCTCGTTGGAATGGGCGGATTTAATGCTTGCACCAAGGCAGACAGCGACTTGGTATCCTTCGAGGATGAGCACCAGCTGAATTCACCCAACGACACCGTAAATGCCGTCATCGGCATCGTGAACAAGCTGCAGAAAATCGCTGACCGCACCGTACTCCTGGGCGAACTGCGCGGAGACCTCACGACGCTGACCAACTACGCCAACGTGAACCTGCAGGCCATCGCCAACTTCACGGCCGATGCCAGCAACCCTTACAACAATGCACGTGACTACTATGCCATCATCCAGAACTGCAACTACTTCCTGGCCAATGTTGACATGGAACTCACCAAGCAGGGCCGTCGCATCTTCGAGAAGGAGTACGCCGTCGTGAAGACCTATCGCGCCTGGACCTATCTCCAACTGGCCATCAACTACGGCTCCGTGCCTTTCTACACCGAACCGCTGCTGGCCGAGAAGGACGCACAGCCTGAGCGCTTCCCCTCGTACAACGTGGAACAGATTGCAGACTACTTCATCAACGACCTCGCCCCATACGTCGATACAGACTTCCCGCAGTACGGCAGCGTCGGCGGTCTCCGCTCACAGGGCTTCTACCTCCCCGTGCGCGTCGTGCTCGGCGACCTGTGCCTCTGGGCTGGCCGCTACCGTGAAGCCGCCAAGTACTACCACGACTTCTTCACCAAGCAGGGCGACACACATCCCGTCACCGTCAATACTGTGGAATGGGGCTCCTACGAGTTCAACACCATCTTCGACGGCTACGCCTCGCAGTTCTCGTCGTCCAGCAGGGAGACCCTTTCCTTCATCCCCATGGAAATTCGGGAGTATGACGGCACTGTCTCTCGCCTGACCGATGTCTTCAACTCCACCGAGGACAACAACTACTACTATCAGGCCACCCACTCCAGCGCCTACGATGCGCTGTCACAGGGCCAGCAGTATGCCCTCGTCCGCACGGACCCCGTCACGCTTCTGCCGGACACCGTCTATGCCTCCGACACCATCCACTACGAGAGCGACATCCAGAGGGGCGACCTTCGCATGTTCAGCTCCTACCGCTTGCGTAGTGTGCCGACGGCTTCCAACACACAGTCCTCAATCCGTCAGACCTGCCAGAAGTACCGCACCACGGGCAACAACGAGTTCCTGTCCTCCGTCACCCTCTATCGCCTTCAGTATGCCTATCTCCGCTATGCCGAGGCCATGAACCGCGCCGGCTTCCCGCAGACAGCCTTCGCCGTGCTCAAGTACGGCCTTTGGAAGGACAACATCGAAAAGTATATCTCGCAGGAAGAACGCAGCGCGGCCGGAGAACTCCTCTCCTTCAGCCAGTATGTCTTCACGCGTGACAACACCACAGGAATCCATTCACGTGGGTCCGGCAATGCCGATGCCAACAAGTACTATGTCATCCCGCCCCTTGCCACCAAGGCCGACAGCATCCTCTACGTTGAGGAGCGAATCTGCGATGAAATGGCTCTGGAGACTGCTTCCGAGGGACAGCGATTCCCCGATCTCATGCGCCTGTCCATGCACCGGAATGATCCCTCATTCCTGGCGCGTAAGGTGGCATCGCGCAATGGCGCTGGCCAGTTTGACGACGCGCTCTATACACGTCTCCTGGACAAACAGAACTGGTATCTTCCCTTGGAATAAATCACAAATTCCAAGGGGTGATACAAATTCGCAATTCTATGAGACATCTTTATATATATAATAAGTTCAATAGGTTGTACTTTTGCATCGACGAAATTAAGAAATCAACCCAAATCATTCTTTTTTACTAACTAATTTTTTAACTTATGAAGAGATTCTACTTAACATTGGCTGCTGCATTGATGGGCGCTGGCTCACTCTTTGCACAGACCACCATCGCCACCTTAGGTTTTGAGGCGGGTGATGACAAAGGTAAGAGTTCTGAGTATGCTCTGACTCCCGGCGAGAGCAAATTCGGCGACTTCGTCAACGTGAAGGACGAAGACTCCTGGGACGAAGAATGCACCGATGAACCTAAGTCTGGCCAGTACTGCCTCTTTGCCGAGAACGGCGCTACTGCCGGCAACTCCTGGGACCGTGGCTTCAAGATTGCCAAACTGCCCATCAAGGAGAACACTCCTTACCGTGTCAGCTTCTGGATCAAGGCTGATGGCACTTACACCGATGACGAAGGCGTTAAGAACACCGCACTCACCTCGTGGCTGTCCCAGGGTATTGAGAACTTCGACAAGAGCATCTGCTCCAAGAGCGGTTACAACTATGGCATTCAGATGACCAGCGGCCTCACCGGCGAATGGCAGCGCATCTCCTTCGTGTCCTTCTACACGAATGCCGATGTCCTGAACAAAATTATCGCCGACCAGAGTTGGGTCGGTAACGCTGTCTTCCCCGAGGACTTCGGTGGCGATGGCACACAGACCTATGCCGAGTACTTCGACCACAAGTTGCCCAACGAGTTCTTCCTCGTGGTCAACATGTACAGCCCCACAGAATACTATCTTGACGACATCAAGATTGAGGAGGGCGTCACCTTCAACGCTGCCACTTTCTCCAACAGCGCTAACGCCATCAAGCTTGACTTCGGTTATCAGACCAACATCAAGGATCTGGCCAACCAAAGCAATGGCTCCTTCTCGCTCGATCCCGCTTGCGTGAAGGTAACTATTAATGGTGAGCCCGCTACTGTTGAGTACCTCGAGGGTAAGTCCGACGGTTTCCTCTATCTCTTCATGGATGATGACGTCACTATGGAAGAAACTGACGAAGTGCTCGTCAGCTTCACCCCCGATGACAAGTGTCCTATCGTGTATAACTCCGACCGTCGCCCCAGCGCTGACACCGAGGCTGACATGCCTGTCCTGGGCTTCGTGAACGAGGTCGCTTACTTCGATGACGACATCGATGCATTGCCCGATGCTTGGTCACCCGCTACGCTCGTCAAGACCGTTCCTGAGAACGAAAGCTTCGAGATTGATCCTGCTACGTTCAAGAACATCGCTCTCACCTACGACAAGAAGCTGGATCTCTCCTATGCTTCTGCCACACTCTCCAGAAATGGCGTTGACACAAACCTCACAGATAAGATGGCACTGAGCGAGGATGGCATGACCATCAACATCGCTGTCGCAGGCCTCTCCGAAGGTGAATACACCCTCGTTGTTGCTGGCGTTGCCAACAGCTATGGCGTAGATTGCCTCACCGACCAGACAATCACCTTCGCTCTTGGTGAAGACCATGACACCTCCACCTCTGAAGTCATCTACAGCACCAATGAGACATTCTCAAGCACTGCCAACGGCACCTTCCCCGTAGGTTGGGTTTCTAATGATAACGGTACCATCCACCAGTACGGTCTCACCGACAAGGGTGAGGTTTGGAACTACAACTGGGGTGGCAATGTCGGCGGTGGTGGCTGCCGTGCCATGACTGGCTACAGCGGCGACCTCAACGGCGCTGCTATCTACTGGCGTTCTATGAACGGCGCTAACCAGCTCGGTACACTGACCTATGGTGAACAGGTGAAAGACTACATTCTCCCCGGTGGAGAACTTGATCCCGATATGCCCGAGGGCATCGACCTCAAGCTGGATGCTCGCAAGTACCAGATTACCATCCGCATGTGTGCTTGGAAGAACCTCAATGGTAACACGGACAAGGTGAACCCCGACAATGCTCCTAAGTACACCTTCACCCTCGAGGACCTCGAAGGCAATGTCTATGCACGCTTCGACGATGTTCTGGCTATGCCTAACGTCAACGGCTCTCAGGATGTTGCTGTCACTGGTGTAACACGTTCTCAGACCGATTTCACCGTCGATAAGGCTGGCTACTACATGCTGAAGTTCTCCACCACACAGCCCAACGGTGAGTACCTCCTCGGCGGTGTTGACCTCATCACCATGCCTTCTAAGGCTGCCTACTGGAAGCAACAGCTTGCTGCTGCTGTCGAGAAGGCTTATGGCATCCTCGACGCAGCTGAGGAAGAGAAATATGATGGCGAAACCAAGACAGCCTTCGCTGCTGCTGTCCTCGAAGCAGAAACAGGTCACTTTACAGCTCCCTCTGCCATTCAGGAAATGATTGATGAACTTGAAGAGCTGGGCGCAAAGATGCAGGCTCGTGTCACGAATCTCGATGCCTTTGCAGACGCTCTCGATAATGCTATCTTGTCTCTTGCTGAACTTGATGGTAAGTATCTCGATGCTCCCCTTGCCAATGAGGCTTCCCAGTTGATTTCCCGTTATTCAGAAACCGATCCTTCCGACCTCTCCGACGAAGAACTTGCACAGGTAACTCCGAAGCTCGTGACTGCAGCTGCTCAGATGGCTAATGTGAAGAGCGTTACCGACATCCTCGCATGGCGTGGCTACAAGGCTGCTCAGGTTGCATCTCTGCTGGGCTCTGAGTCCCCCGCTGTTGATGCTGCTTTCAACCTTGTTGAGGACGACGACGAAGTTGTCGAGGCTTGCAACGAAGCTGCCAAGTATTCCATCTATAGCGCATTTGCCGAGAACCTCAACTTCATACAGGACAATCCTGAGATGCTGACCACCGTAACCTACGATGCAGGCACGAAGATTGTTGTCGATGGCGAATACACCGACATGACGGGTGAGGAAGTAGCCACAACAGGTATCGACTTCACCAGCATTATCAAGAATCCTCGCTTCTACACCTTCACCACCGATGGCGCTGCTCCCTTGAAGGACAACACCGTAGTTGGTTGGATGTGCGAGCAGTATGAAGGCGGCAGCGTCCACCTCGCAAACAACGCTTCTGCAACTGCTGAGAATCCCGTAATCACCAGCGCTATCAACTCCTATGCCGGTGGCTCCGAGTACGATTTCTATCAGGTCATCGAGAACGTCCCTGTCGGTGTCTATGACATCTACTTCGCTACGCGTACGGCTATCAAGAACCAGCCTGATGTAGAAGGTATAACTGGTGTCTTCAACGCACAGGATGACGAAACAGGTCTCTGGGATAAGTACATCTACGCTCAGGTGGGCGACGACGAACCCATCACGGTTCCCTTCGCAGCTGGTAGCTCTTGGTTCGGCCACCCGACTGTCATCCATGGTGTGAAGGTTGGCGAAGACCAGACACTCACCATCGGTGTCATCGAGCACTACATCTCCGGTCAGGCTTCCGGTCACGACTATGCTCCCACAGACTGGTGGAACACCAACACCTTCGCAGGTGAAGCTCGCATGTATCTCGTAGCTCCTTATCCTGAGTATGACTACGGTAAGGCCGCCGATGGCATCCAGAATGTCAACACCGTTTCCAAGGCTCCCGTCTCCACCATCTACAGCGTCAGCGGTACTCGTCTGGGCCAGATGCAGAAGGGCGTGAACATCGTGAAGCGTGCCGATGGTTCTGTCAGCAAAGTTCTCGTGAAGTAATCACTTCATCCTATAACATGAAAGTGAGGGCACATCGCCCTCACTTTTTTTATATAGATAGCTCACAAAAAGCCACCGTATTCCCTCAAACTAATTTCAGAGATGAGTTTATCAAGTTCCTTGTCAAATAAGCAAGCCCGCCTCGGAAGGGAGGTGGGCTTGCTGTATGGGGATGATGGGTTAAGAGTGCTGGGGTTAGGAGTTCATGGAGATGAGGAATTCCTCGTTGGTCTTGGTGCCTTCGAGGCGGCTCTTGAGCTCGTTCATGGCCTCCAGCGGGTTCATGTCGGAGAGGAACTTGCGGAGAATCCACATGCGGTCGAGGGTGGTCTTGTCGTGGAGCAGGTCGTCGCGACGCGTGCTGCTGGCCACAATGTTCACGGCAGGGAAGATGCGCTTGTTGGCCAGTGTGCGGTCGAGCTGCAGTTCCATGTTGCCGGTGCCCTTGAACTCTTCGAAGATGACCTCGTCCATCTTGCTGCCTGTGTCGATGAGTGCTGTGGCGATGATGGTGAGCGAACCGCCGCCCTCGATGTTACGTGCTGCACCGAAGAAACGCTTGGGTTTCTGCAGCGCATTGGCATCCACACCGCCGGTGAGAATCTTGCCGCTGGCAGGAGCTGCGGTGTTGTAAGCACGGGCCAGACGTGTGATGCTGTCGAGGAAGATGACCACGTCGTGGCCACACTCGACCATGCGCTTGGCTTTCTCCAGCACGATGCCGGCAATCTTCACATGGCGGTCGGCGGGTTCGTCGAAAGTGGAGGCGATGACCTCGGCGTTGACGCTGCGGGCCATATCCGTGACCTCTTCGGGGCGCTCGTCGATGAGTAGCATCATCAGATAGGCTTCGGGGTGGTTGGCAGCGATGGCGTTGGCAATCTCCTTCATGAGGATGGTCTTACCCGTCTTAGGCTGTGCCACGATGAGGGCGCGCTGTCCTTTACCGATGGGGGAGAAGAGATCTACGACGCGCACGCTGATGGGGTCGTTGTAGCCGCGGCAGAGCGTGAACTTCTCGTCGGGGAACAGCGGTGTCAAGTGCTCAAAGGCCTGACGGTCGCGGATGCGAGCGGGATTACAGCCATTCACGCTGGTCACGCTCGTGAGGGGGAAGTATTTCTCGCCCTCCAATGGCGGCCGCACATTTCCCTCGACGACATCACCGGTCTTCAGCCCATACTGCTTGATCTGCTGTTGGCTGAGATAGACATCATCGGGGCTCGGGAGATAGTTGTAGTCGCTGGAACGCAGGAAACCCCATCCGTCGGGGGTCACTTCCAATACGCCTTCCGTCTTCACCATATCGCTGAAGTCATAGGGGGCGGGGGCTGCTTCCTCACGATGCTTCGTCTGGGGCTTACTGGTGGCAGCGATGTCCGTGAGGTTCTCGATGTACTGTGGCATCTCAGCCTCTGGAGTGTATTTGGGTTCGGGGGCGATGTTTCCGCCTTCGGGAATGGACTTGAGGATGACGAAATCAGGCTCGTCGGCATTGAAGAAGGCTTCTACCTCTTCGGGGGTAGGCATCACATACTCCTCGGTGGTGCCCTCTACGGGCGTTTCTGAGGTCTCGGCAGGGGCTGTCTGTTCAGGCTGTTCAGCGTTGGCAGCAGCCTCGTCATCCGTTTCGGGGAAGAGAGCCAACTCCTGAGCTTGCTGCGCAGCGGCCTCGGCTTCCTTCTCAGCCTTGGACTTGCGTCCACGCTTCTTGGGAGCCGGTTTCTCTGTGACTTCGACAGCCATGGCCTCTTCTTTCGCTTGCTCAGCGGGCTTCTGCGCTTCGGTCTCCTTCGTGGCAGTCTTTTCAGCCTTCTTGGCAGTCTTACGCTTGGAGGTCGCATTCTCCTGTTCGGGGGCAACGGCTTCAGCTTCCGTCTTCTCCTCGGCTTCCTTCTCAGCCTTGGGCTTACGGCCACGTTTCTTTGCCGTCTTCTCTTCAGGGACAGCAGGCATACCTTGAGCCAGTTCGGCTTCAATAATACTATAGATGATATTCAACTTGGGCGTATCCGCTTTCGTGGATATGTTCAATGAATGTGCAATTTCATTCAACTGCTCGATGCTCAATGCTTCGAGGTCACTTTTCGTGTGCATAAATAAAGTAAATAAGAGGAAATAAGAAGGAGTTAACCGCTTTTTGCTGGGTAACTCTCCAAAAATCGAGTGCAAAGGTAACGATTTCCGTCCATTCAGCAAAGTTTTTCATGTTTTTTTCTTACTTTCGCACCAAAATTCATCACCTATGGCACTCGTGAACCCCTATTTGCAGGTTGACAACCTCACTTTTTCTGTTGGCGACAAGACGCTCTTCCACGATATCAGCTTTGGCATTGCCGAGGGGCAGCACGTGGGACTGATAGCACAGAACGGAACCGGCAAGACCTCGCTGCTGAACATCCTGGCAGGACATGAGGAGCCCGAGGGCGGCTCCATCACCTATCGGCGTGACCTGCGTGTGGCCTATCTCGAACAGACGCCCACTTATCCCAAGGACATGACAGTGATGGAGGCTTGCCTTTGGCATTGCAAGGAGGAACCGCGGCGCATTCAGGAGTATCTGACGAAACTGAGAATCACGGACCATGCACAACCCATCAGTCACCTCTCCGGTGGGCAGCTCAAGCGAGTGGCGCTGGCCAACGTGCTGTGTCAGGAACCGGATCTCCTCATCCTCGACGAGCCCACAAACCATCTAGACCTTCAGATGATTGAATGGTTGGAGACTTATCTCTCGCGATCGAGCATGACGGTGCTCATGGTGACCCACGACCGCTATTTCCTCGACCGTGTATGCTCGCTCATTCTGGAGCTGGACAACGAGACACTTTATACCTATCGCGGCAACTATGCCTACTATCTTGAAAAGCGGCAAGAGCGCATCGACGTGACCAACGCAACCATCGCGCGCGCGAATAATTTATATAGGAGTGAGTTGGAGTGGATGAGACGGATGCCGCAGGCACGCGGCCACAAGGCACGTTCGCGCGAGGATGCCTTTTACGACCTCGAACGCGTAGCCAAGCAGCGCATCACCGAGGAGAAAGTGTCGCTGCAGGTGAACAGCACCTACATCGGTTCCAAGATTTTCGAGGCACAGTATGTCAGCAAGACGTTCTCGCCACGCCCCGACGACCCGAATTCCACGGAGCGTGTCATCCTGAAGGATTTCTACTACATCTTCTCGCGTTATGAAAAAATGGGCATTGTAGGCGCCAACGGAACGGGCAAGAGCACATTCATCAAGATGTTGCTGGGATTGGTGCAGCCAGACAGCGGGCGCTTCGTCGTGGGTGAGACCGTACGCTTCGGCTATTTCTCGCAAGAAGGGATGCAGTTCAATCAAGAAATGAAGGTCATCGATGCCGTACGGCAGATAGCGGAATACGTGGATCTCGGCGGTGGCCGCCATCTCACCGCGATGCAGTTCCTGCAGCACTTCCTGTTCACACCCCTGCAACAGCAGAATTATATCTACAAGCTCTCTGGCGGCGAGCGGCGGCGTCTCTACCTCTGCACCGTGCTGATGCAGAACCCCAACTTCCTCATTCTCGACGAGCCCACCAACGACCTCGACATCGTGACACTGAACATCCTCGAGGACTACCTCAAGAACTTCAAGGGCTGCGTCATCGTTGTCAGCCACGACCGCTACTTCATGGACAAAGTCGTTGACCATCTCCTTGTTTTCAAAGGCAATGGCATCATCAAGGACTTCCCGGGTAATTATACGCAGTACAGGGAATGGGAAAAGAACATGCCGAGCCCCAACCCCTCCCGTGAGGGAGGAGAGCTTCAGTCCTCGAGAAAGCAAAAAGACAATATCGTGCAGCCTTCCACCTCTCTCACGGAAGGAATTGGGGGTGGGCCAGAGGCTGCCAGGCGTCGCCTTTCCTACAAGGAGAAGCGCGAGTTCGAAGCCCTCGAAGCTACCCTTGCAGCCCTCGAAGCAGAGAAAAAAGAACTCGAAAGCGCTCTCTGCAGCGGCACCCTCTCCATTGATGACCTCACTGCAAAGAGCAAGCGTCTGCCCATCCTACAGGAGGAACTTGACGCTGCCGAAATGCGCTGGCTCGAACTCTCAGAAAGGGCAGGGTAGAGGGATGCGCAAAGTATGTTTCACTTCGCTGTGAGCTCTTGAATCAGGGGAAGGACGACTTTGCGCAGGACTTTCTCGTTGAGACGGTGTTCGCCTTCGAAGCGGATGGCGTGGGGATAATGCTTGTGGAAGAGATCGTAGGTGTGAACCAGCGGATCGTTGATGCCGAAGAGACCATAGCAGTGTTCACGGTCCCAGTCGGTGATGTCCTTCCACTGCTGACGTTCCATCTGGTTGTGATGCTGGATGATGTCGCGCGTGATGCGGAAGGTCTTCTGACCGTCCTTACGTCCGTTGAAGAACTTGTGTTCGCCCGTGCGAAGGACAGTGCTCATTGTGGACATGTTCACAGCCGGATTGATGCAGATACGGACAAAGCCACGCATCTGCTGGGCATACATTCCACCCATGCTTGTTCCCACGACGATGTCGGGCTGCTCGTCGGCGCAGAGCTGACGGAGGTAGGGTAGTGCCTCGACAGGGTCAACAGGGATGTCTGGAGCGATGATTTGGTCGTCGGGGAGGAGACGACGAAGGGTTTCGACAGTGCCGCTGGCACCTGATGAACCGAAACCATGGAAGTATATTAATTTCATAGTGTACTAATTCCGTCCAAATAGACACATTCGGCTTCGGGATAGAGAATCTTCGTGTAATATTCTATACCGCTGTCTGTCCACACACCCAGACGTGCGTGGCTGAAGTCATAGTCTTCCTTCTCAGGCGTCGCCGCTACGGCAAGGCTCCCAAGGAGTACAAGGACTGTCAAAATATATCGTTTCATGCAGCAAAGAAACAAATGATGTTCTACTCTAATGATTAAAGATGAATAATTATCGCTTGGATGTCATATTGGATGTGGATTTGGGGCGACGGAGGCGGAAGAGCTCACGCAGGGTGTTGAAGTCCTTCTTCACCTGAATGCCGATGCCTTGGGTGGTGAGGGCGGTCTTGGTGAAGTAGCGGTCGTTGGTCTCGCTGTAGGCTTTCAGGCTGATGTTGCCAGACTTGGTAAGCAGCCACTGCACGTCGAAGTCACCAATGAAGTTGGTGTTGGCGATGGGCGTGTCGCGGTAGCCGAAGGTGCCGTTGATGAGAAGACGGTTGTTGAGGAGGCGGCCACTGAGCATTCCCTCGACATCAACCTCGTTCCAGCCTTGGTTGCCTGTTGAAAGATTCGTGCCGAAGTTCCAGTTGCTGTTTCCGATGACGCTGGTAAGGAGGTTGTTCAACTGCCCTGAGATGGTCGAGGAGAGCAGACTCTGCATGGCAGCATTGGTCTGGCTTTGTCCGGCTGAGAGGTCCTGCGTGTAGAAGCGTCCGATGCCCAGGAGGTAGATGACCTGCATATTCCGTTCCTCATCGGTGGAGATGAGCGATCGTACCATCTGCTTCTCGTCCTCGTTGACGTTGGGAATATCGAAGTCGAAGGTGACCTGTGGCTGTTCAGCACGCCCGCCGATGTTCATCAGACAGTTCACACGGACATTGCTACTGGAGAAGTTATTACCTACGGCCAGGTCGTTGAGCGACACACTGGGAACGGTGTAGATGGCCTGAAGGTTCAAGGTGCCCTTCATGGGATCGCCGCCAAAGACAAGGGTGCCTCCCTGCTGGAAACGGAACTCCTTGCGGATGACATCTTGCAGCGAAAGACGATAGGTGCCGTGATCGACGCGATAGGTGCCGTACATCTGGAAACGTCCTCGGTTATGGAAGGTGGCGCGGATGTGTGCATCGCCGAAGAGATTGATGTAGTCCTCAGAACGGGCGTCCATCAGCAGACGCATCTGAGCCGCAGGCGTGATGTCCAGGTCAAAGTTGATATGCATGTCTATGGGCTCGTCAGAAGTGGCCCCCTCTTCTGCCCCCGAGGGGGCTACATTACCATCATCAGTATTGGATTGAGCATCAGTGCCACCCTCGGGGGGCGAAAGGGGGGCCAGGTGGTTTTTCTCCTTGTAGGTTATAAACTCATTATCCGTGAGTGTCGTTGGCGAAGAGACATTATAGGTGAAGACGGTGCCTTGCAGGGGCGTACACTTGATGTCAACGGTCAGTTCGCCAGGTTGTCCAGCCAGGTGCACGTTGCCATCGGCATAAACCGTTCCGTAGAAGCTCTGGTCACCGAAGTCCTTGAAGTCATAGCCCAGGAAGTCATCAGCGGCGATGTCAAAGGTGTAGCGCAGATTCTTAAAGTGTTCGTAGCGCAGTTCTCCGTTGAGGATGGCATGGTGAGCGAGGTTGTCTTTACGGTGGTTGCGGTCGTAGATCTGTGCATCGGGGATGCGGATTCCTCCGGGGAAGAGGAGAATGCTGTCGCCGCCGTAGGTGTGGAAGCGCGTGCCAAGCACGTCGATGCCCACATCCAACGTGTCCAGCACCAACTTGCCTTCGAGGTCCAATTGCTTGAATGGCCCATAGAGATGAGCATAGCCGGTGGCGCGTCCCTGCATGTTGTTGAAGATGCCCTCGGTGAAGTAGTTGATGAAATAGGTGTTCAGGTAGTTCGCTCGTATGTCGAGATCCAAACCGCGTCCCGGCTCATGACCGGGCTTGACGATACCACGGACGGTGCTGAACTCGCCCCGCAAAGGCTCGCGGATGAGGATATCAAGGTCGATGGCGCGATCGTCCTTGCGCCCGAAGCCTCCAAGCACCTGTGCTTCGCCCAATAGTCCGCCGTTGAGAATCAGGTCATCAACATGCAGGTCGGCATCCACGGCGATATCCTTGAAGATATCGTGGACCTTCACCTTGCCCGTGGCCTGTCCCTCGAATTCTACATCGTGGAAGTCAATGATGCCAAACACATATTCCAGCTTGATGCTGCGCAGGTCGGCATAGAGCGTGTCTGCAGGATTGTCAGAAACGCGACCATCAACGCGCAAATGGCGTCCACCCTGAGCAATACGGAATCCGTTGACATCAACGACGCCTTTGTCATACTTCACGCGGGCTTCATTCACATTCCAGACAGTGTCGGAGATGACGATGTCCGTGGGCAGAATGCGGATGTCGGCGCCAAGGTGGTTCTCCTGGTCCTTGAAGAAGAGGGTAGAAGTGGTCAGTTCGCCACGCTCGGCAGGTATATTGTGGTCGTCCCAGGCAAAGGTGGTGTTCAACCTGTCGTTCTTGCCTTCGGCGAGCACGGAGAGGTCCATAGGCCCCAGTTCCATCATTCGCTGCAGGGTTACAAAGGACAGGATGCTGTCCCCTTCTTGACGCGCCAGCATACTGACGGCGCGCAGGTCCTCGGAACCGTATTCAAGATGTGGGAAGTCGGCCATCACAGCGAACTCGCTCTTTGATGTGTTGAGTTCACCCTCGATATACCCGGGTTCGGGCAGACGCAGAGGAATGTCGGCCAGCGAGAGCAGTTGGGTTGTGTTCCACAGATGTATGGAGAAGGTGACTTGCTCATTGGGTTCAGCACCCGTGGTTTGGGGGGCACTGATGAGCGAGGGAAGTGCCTGATGCAGCCTTTGGCGGACAGCAGGGACGATGCTGGCGTAATTGAAACGTCCGTCGGCATGGGCATCGATGAAGTCACCGCTGACGAGAATATGGTGGCCGCGATCGTCGTTGGCGGTGGAGAAGTGGAGGCTGTTGAGCTCATAGTTCTTCTCATCGCGTCGCACGCGCACACGATCTAATCCTATATGACCTTCTATATGCTCCAATGCTTCGGCCGTCAGGTTCATCTCCTTCTGGCTGCGCAGGTCGGTGGACAGTTGCAGGTCGTACTCGTCGTCTTCAACATTAACGAAGGCATTCAAATGATAAGGCGAGAGTGTAAAGCGTGTCTCCACGGCGCTTAGCTGCGTCTCCTTGAGAACGAGGTTCTTGAGGGTGGCCGTTCCCTGTAGCTGTCGCTGCCGGATGCTACCACTGGCGTTGGCTATGAGGGTGATGTTGTCAACAGGGATGCCGCTATCCTGGCCCAGGAGCTTGCCGATGAGGACACTAGTGGTTTCGGCCTGAATGTTGAACTTGTCTTGGGCCTGCAAGTCGCCCCGGGCTTCAATGCCGCCGATGGCGGTGTGCGCCTTCACGCTTGCTGTGATGAACTGTCTTAATGTGCTGCCCGAGGCTTCACACGTCAGACTGATGTCTCCGATCTTACTCAGCATATTGGCGGTTGAAGCAGGGAGAATCGGCTGGGGCTCCATAGCGCTCAGCGTCTCCAGTATGGGTTGATAGAAAGCCTGACGGACGTAGCAATGCGGCAGTGTGGCATGCCAACTGGCAAGCTTGATGGAAGCGCTGCTGTCGGCGGACGCCTGCAGCCGGGCCTCTGCCTTCGCCTCGATGGAGAGGCCCTTGCCACTGAGCAACAAGCGCTGAAGAAGGACTCCTTCTGCTCGCTTTCGACCTTGTAAGGTGAGGTGAATGGGTTGCTGGAAACGTTGAAGACGTTGGTCAAAAGGAGCCAGATCTGAAGGTGTCACCTCACCGCGAATATGGAAGATGACATTGTTCTCCAACCATCGCGTGAATCCATTACTGATGCTGATGGCCGGGATGGTAATAGTGGAGTTCGGCAAGCTCATCCATAGGTTCGTGAGCTGCACATTCCGACGGTCGCCCCACAAATTGGCACGGAAATCATTTACGGTTAAACCACTTCTTGATTCTTTAAAATTAAATTCGTTGATTTCCAATTTGCAACGTTCATTAGTAAGGTCGCTGACACTGGCCTTTAGATTCAGATCCGTAAAATGCAAATGGGCGGGTGAGAAGTGGTCGGTAAGGGGGACACTGTCGATGTCGTGAGAGAGTCGTCCGCGACGGATGATGATACTGGAGATGGCTAAGTCGAGTGGGGTAGAAGTGGTGTCCTTTGAGGCAAAGCGATCAATGATAAACTGGAAGTTATAGGGTGCATCCCATGTGGGGCGATGCAGACGAATGTCGTAACCGAAGAGCTGCACGCTGCCGATGCGTATGCGCCCTTGGGTGAGTTCCAGCAGGTCTATTTTCGTGCTGGCACGTGTTGCGGCGAGGAGGGTGTCAGCTTGTTGGTCCAGAAGGAGTATGTCATCGAGCACTACGCGGTTGAAGAGCCCCAGTCGTGCATTGCCTATCTCGACATGAGAGCCCAGCTCTTCAGAGAGCACATCAGAGGCCTTCCCGGCTAACCAGCGTTGACACACTGGAGAGATCGTGAACAGCCACAGCCCGAGGTATAGTCCCAAGAACAAATATACCGTCAAGCGGATGATATGTCGCAGCGTTTTGATGGTTCTGTTGCGATTTGTGAGAGCAAAAGTAGTGTTTTTTTGTGTCCTAAGCAAAATTGTTGGCCGTTTATGCGTCGTGATTGGTGTTTTTTCTTTAATTTTGCGCAGTTTTTTGCTAAAACCATTTATTCATACTTATTTTATATGGCAAATGTAATCAAGTTACGCAAAGGCCTCGACCTAAACCTGAAGGGCAAAGCGAACTTGGAAACCATGCAGACGAAGGTCGAGGGTCAGTATGCGCTGGTCCCCGATGATTTCTGTGGCATGAAACCCAAGGTCGTTGTCAAAGAAGGGGATGCTGTCAAGGTCGGGGATGCCTTGTTTGTGGACAAGAGCCATCCCGAAGTGAAGTTCGTTTCGCCTGTCAGTGGTACCGTCGCTCTCGTGGAGCGCGGAGAACGCCGTAAGGTGATGAGCGTGCGCGTAGATGCCGACGGCAAGCAGACAGCAGCCTCCTTCACAGAGAAGGAGCCTCTGAAGCTTCTGCTCGAAAGCGGCTTGTTCGGGTTCTTCCGTATGCGTCCTTACGACGTGGTGGCGAATCCCGAGGACAAGCCCAAGGCGATCTTCGTGAGCGCATTCAACTCAATGCCACTGGCTGCTGACTTCGAGTATGTCCTGCAGGGACAGGAGAAGGAGTGGCAGGCAGGTCTCTCTTTGCTGGCTAAGATTGCCAAGGTGAACCTTGGTATCAGCAAGCAACAGAAGGCGCAGGCGCTGACCGCCGCCAAAGACTGCACCATCACCGTGTTCGACGGTCCTGCTCCTGCAGGCAACGTGGGCGTTCAGATTAACCACGTAGATCCCATCAACAAGGGCGAAGTCGTGTGGACGCTGGGTGCTGAGGAAGTCATCTTCATCGGCCGTCTGGTGCTGACAGGTAAGGTGGACTTTACTCGCACCATCGCCGTCGCCGGTTCCGAGGTGAAGGCTCCCAAGTACGCCAAGACGCTCGTGGGACAGCCCATCAAATCTATCCTTGCCGGACAGATCGACGAAAGCAAGAGCCTGCGCATCATCAACGGCAACCCCATGGTGGGTGTGAAGACATCCAAGAAAGGCTGGCTTGCAGCTCACGCCACGGAGGTCACTGTGATTCCCGAAGGTGATGATGTCTATGAGATGCTCGGCTGGATTGCTCCCCGCTTCAAGGAGTTCAGCACCAGCCGCAGCTATTTCAGCTGGCTGCGTCCTAAGAAGGCCGAGTACGAGCTGGATGCCCGCATCAAGGGTGGCGAGCGCCACATGATTATGTCGGGTGAATACGACCGTGTGTTCCCCATGGACATCTATGCCGGCTATCTTGTGAAGGCTATCATCGCCGGTGACATCGACCGTCAGGAAGCCCTTGGCATCTACGAGGTGGCTCCCGAGGACTTCGCCATTGCCGAGTTCGTGGATAGTTCAAAACTGGAATTGCAACGCATTGTGCGCGAGGGATTGGATATCCTTAGAAAAGAGAACGCATAAATTGGACAATTGGACGATTTACAATTGGACAATTGTCTGTTCCCAAAAGGCGCAGCCCAATTGTAAAATTGTAAATTGTTAAATCGTAAAATTACATTATGAATGCAATAAGAAAATTTTTCGACAAGATAAAGCCGAACTTCGAGGAGGGTGGCAAGCTCCACGCCTTCCGTTCGCTTTATGATGGCTTCGACACGTTTGCCTTCGTGCCCAACACCACGGCGCGCGTTGGCGGAACACACATCCACGATGCCATCGACAGCAAGCGCATCATGTCGCTCGTTGTCATCGCGCTTGTGCCTGCGTTGCTCTTCGGAATGTATAACGTAGGTTATCAGAACGCGCTCGCTGCCGGTCAACTGGAGAATGCCACCTTCTGGGGCATGTTCTGGTTTGGCTTCCTGGCCGTGCTGCCCAAGCTGATTGTCAGCTATGTGGTCGGCCTCGGCATTGAGTTCACCGTTGCGCAGTGGAAGAACGAGGAAATCCAGGAAGGCTTCCTCGTCTCGGGTATCATCATCCCGATGATTATCCCCGTGAACACGCCGTTGTGGATGCTCGCCATCGCCGTGGCCTTCTCCGTCATCTTCGCCAAGGAGATTTTCGGTGGCACAGGTATGAACATCTTCAACGTCGCCCTCATCACGCGCGCGTTCCTCTTTTTCTCTTATCCCTCCAGCATGACGGGCGACGACTCCGTCTGGGTGGCTCAGAACGCTATCTGGGGCCTCGGCTTCGATGTGCCCGACACGTTCTCAGCTGCAACCCCGTTGGGTGAGATTGCCGCCGGCGCCAGTGCCCTCAGCACCTCTCTCAGCGACCAGATCATCGGTCTCATCCCCGGTTCCATCGGCGAGACCAGCGTCATTGCCATTGCCCTTGGCGCCTGCCTGCTGCTGTGGACTGGTGTTGCCAGCTGGAAGACCATGCTCAGCGTGTTCGTAGGCGGTGCCTGCACGGGTTGGCTCTACAACGCCCTCGGCCTCTCGCCCCTCGATGCTGTGCAGCACCTCGTGCTCGGTGGCTTCTGCTTTGGTGCCGTCTTCATGGCTACCGACCCTGTCACCTCTGCCCGCACGGAAGGCGGTAAGTGGATCTATGGTTTCCTCATTGGCTTCGTGGCCGTCACTGTACGTGTGCTCAACCCCGGTTACCCCGAGGGCATGATGCTTGCCATCCTGCTGATGAACCTCTTTGCTCCGCTCATCGACTACTGCTTCGTCAGCCGTAACATCAGCCGTCGCGCCAAGCGTGCAAAGATTTGACAATTGGACAATTTACAATTGTACAAATGAAAAGTAAATCGTAAAATCGTAAATCGTAAAATCGTCAAATTAGATTATGGCAAAGAAATTTATATGCAGTCAGTGCGGTCAGACCTTTGAGGCCGCATCCATGCCCGACAAGTGCCCTATCTGCGGTGCTGACACTTCACATCTCTCCGAGGTGAAGTCCAAGGGCATTAACACCAACGGCAATGTCTATACCATCTGCTATGCAGCCGTAATGGTGGTGCTCGTAGCCTTCCTGTTGGCCTTCGTCAGCAGCGCGCTGAAGCCTGCTCAGGATGCCAACGTGGCTATCGATAAGAAGAAACAGATTCTTGCTTCCCTCAACGTTCGCGGCATCGCCAAGAGCGACGTGGAAGCGAAGTTCGACGAATTGATTCAGGAGACATGCGTCGTCACTCCCGACGGTCATGTCACCGAAGGCGGTGCCTTCGAGGTCGAGACCAAGGAGATTGGCGAGAAGTTCCCTGTCTATAAGGCTAAGACCGCCGCTGGCGACGAAGCCCTTGTCCTGCCCTTGAAAGGTCGCGGCCTCTGGGGTGGCCTCTGGGGTTATGTGGCTGTGACGCCCGACTTCCAGAAGGTCCTCGGTGCTTACTTCGACCATGAGAGCGAGACCGCCGGTCTCGGTGCCCTCATCAAGGAGGAGAAGTTCCAGAGCCAGTTCATCGGTCGTCCTGTGATGGGCGCTGATGGCAAGGTGGCCCTCACCGTTGTGAAGAAAGGTGCCAGTGAAGCCGAGACTCAGATTGACGGCGTCACCGGTGCAACCCTCACCTCCAAGGGTGTTGGCGAAATGGTGCTCAGCGGTATCCAGCAGTATGTCGATGCTCTCGGTGCTGGCAAGCCTGCTGGAAGCTGCAAGAATGCTCAGAAGTGCTGCGAGAAGCCCGATTGCAAATGCGCCGAGAAGAAGGTCTGCGCTTGCAAGGACGGCAGCTGTGGCGATGCAGCCTGCAACTGTGCATCCGATGCGAAGTGCTGCGCTCGCGAAGAATGCCCTTGCGCCTGCTGCGAGAAGGCTGCTCCCTGCGAGAAGAAGCACGAGGGCTGCGGACAGCACGAGGGTTGTCCCAAAGCTCAGCAGGGCTGCGGTGGCTGCCCTGAAAAGGCAGAGGCTCCTAAGTGCCAAAGCGGCAGCAACTGCTGCAAGAACGGCAAATGTGACAAGAGTGGTTCCTGCGGGAAGCCCGGTTGCGATGGCAACAAGGCATGCTGTGGCCACAAGTAATAAATAGTAAATTGTAAATCGTAAAATCGTACATTACTATTATGAGTATGTTATCCAAAGCAAATAAGGAGGCACTGATCAGCCCGCTGAACCTGAACAACCCCGTGGTGGTGCAGGTGCTCGGTATCTGCTCGGCCTTGGCTGTGACGGCTCAGCTCGAGCCTGCCATCGTGATGGGTCTTTCCGTGACCATCATCACCGCCTTCTCCAACTTGATTATCTCTCTCATCCGCAATTCCATCCCCAACCGCATCCGTATCATCGTGCAGCTGGTGGTGGTAGCAGCGCTGGTGACCATCGTCAGCCAGGTGCTGAAGGCCTTCGCCTATGACGTCAGCGTACAGCTCTCTGTCTATGTCGGTCTGATCATCACCAACTGTATCCTCATGGGTCGCCTCGAGGCTTTTGCTATGATGAACAAGCCCTGGCCTTCGTTCCTCGACGGTATTGGCAACGGCATCGGCTACGCCATCATCCTCGTCATCGTAGGCTTCTTCCGTGAACTCCTCGGCGCCGGCACGCTGCTCGGCTTCCAGGTTGTTCCGCAGTGGTGCTACGACCACGGTTATGTGAACAACGGTATGATGACCATGCCCGCGATGTCCCTGATCCTCGTCGGCTGCGTCCTCTGGGCACACAGAGCATATAACAAGGAGTTACAATAAATGAAAAATGAAAAATGAAAGAGTGAAAAATATAAGTTTCTCCTCAAGATATTGAAGTAATCCTTATTTTTCACTTTTCACTCTTAAACTTTTCACTTAAAGAATATGGAACATCTATTAAGCCTATTCGTCCGCTCCATCTTTGTGGACAATATGATTTTCGCGTTCTTCCTGGGTATGTGCTCTTATCTGGCCGTGTCCAAGACCGTGAAGACCGCTCTCGGCCTCGGCGTGGCAGTCACCTTTGTGCTGCTCATCACCGTTCCCGTTGACTACCTGTTGCAAGTCTATGTCCTCGGCCCCAACTGTTTGGTGGAGGGCGTTGACCTGAGCTTCCTGTCATTCATCCTCTTCATCGCCGTGATTGCCGCTATCGTGCAGCTGGTGGAGATGATTGTCGAGCGCTTCAGCCCCTCGCTGTATGCTGCCCTCGGTATCTTCCTCCCCCTGATTGCTGTGAACTGCGCCATCATGGGTGCCTCGCTGTTCATGCAGCAGCGCATCACCATGCCCGACACCAACTCCCAGGCCATCACCGGCATCTGGGATGCTGTGGCCTACGCCCTTGGTTCCGGTATCGGCTGGCTGTTGGCTATCACCTGCCTGGCAGCCATTCGCGAGAAGATGGCCTACACCGATGTGCCCAAGCCCCTGCAGGGTCTCGGCATTACGTTCATCACCGTCGGCCTGATGGCCATGGCTTTCATGTGCTTCAGCGGATTAAATCTCTAACAGACCCACCCCTCACCCTCCCTTGTAGGGAGGGAGTGGTTACTTTTGAGAAATAAGAACAATTAATCATTCACATTAAAGAAATGACCCTAATAACCTTCCAGTAGTCAATACATTCTACTCCCCTCCCTACAAGGGAGGGGCAAGGGGGTGGGTCTGTCATTATGAATACTTCTTTAATCTTAACAAGCATTGTGGTCTTCCTCGTGATTATCATCGCGCTGGTCGTCATTCTGCTTGTAGCAAAGGCATACCTCTCGCCGAGTGGTAATGTCACGATTACAATGAATGGCAAGGACAAGCTGTCCGTGCCCCAGGGTGCCAGCCTGCTCTCCACCCTCGCCGCTGAAGGTGTCTATCTCCCCTCAGCCTGTGGTGGTAAGGGCTCCTGCGGCCAGTGCAAATGCCAGGTCGTAGAAGGTGGCGGTGAGATTCTTGACTCTGAGAAGGGACACTTCACCCGCAAGGAACAGAAGGACCACTGGCGCCTCGGCTGCCAGTGCAAGGTCAAGGGCGACCTCGCCATCAAGGTGCCCGACAGCGTCCTCGGCGTCAAGGAGTGGGAGTGCACCGTCATCGGCAACAAGAACGTGGCAACGTTCATCAAGGAGTACAAGGTGGCTCTGCCTGCCGGCGAGCACATGGACTTCGAGCCCGGCTCCTACGCTCAGATCAAGATTCCCGCTTTCGACTGCATCGACTACGACAAGGACTTCGACAAGTCCCTCATCGGCGACACCTATCTGCCCGCATGGGAGAAGTTCGGCCTCTTCCCGCTCAAGTGTAAGAACCCCGAACCCACCATCCGTGCTTACTCCATGGCCAACTACCCCGACGAGGGCGACATCATCACCCTCAACGTCCGTATCGCCACGCCTCCCTTCAAGCCGAAGGAGCAGGGTCCCGGCTTCATGGATGTCAACCCAGGTATTGCCTCTTCGTACATCTTCAGCCTCAAGCCCGGTGACAAGGTCATCATGAGCGGCCCTTACGGTGAGTTCCGTCCGCAGTACGGCACAGGCCGCGAGATGATTTGGGTCGGTGGTGGTGCCGGTATGGCTCCCCTGCGTGCTCAGATCATGCACATGCTCAAGGGCCACGGCGTGAAGGACGAAGACCGCAAGCGCCCCATGCACTACTTCTATGGTGCCCGTGCGCTGGAGGAGATTCCTTTCCTCGACGACTTCCTGCAGCTCGAGAAGGACTTCCCCAACTTCCACTTCCACCTCGCTCTCGACCGTCCCGATCCCAAGGCCGATGCTGCTGGAGTCAAGTACACCCCGGGCTTCGTGGCTCCCGTCATGGGCGACACCTACCTCAAGGCCCATGAGGCACCTGAAGACTGCGAGTACTACCTCTGCGGTCCTCCAATGATGGCCAAGACCGTCCTCGACCTCCTGCACAGCCTCGGCGTTGAAGACGACATGATCCGCTTCGATAACTTTGGCGGTTAACGAGCGCCAAGAGAATTCGTTCTCAATTGGCCGAACGTAGCCAAAGTCAAATATCAAGAAACATCCCGCTGTCGTCTGGCAGCGGGATGCTTTCTCCTAAAGAATGTCTGACCGCACTTACATAGCCATTGACCTGAAGTCCTTCTATGCTTCGGTGGAGTGCGTGGCCAGAGGACTCGATCCGCTGACCACGAACCTCGTCGTGGCTGACAGGAGCCGCACCGACAAGACCATCTGCCTGGCCGTCTCGCCATCCATGAAAGCGTATGGCATCGGTGGACGGGCTCGGTTGTTTGAAGTCGTGCAGCGAGTGAAGGAGGTCAACTACGAGAGACTGAGTAATGCAGGATGGCATTTCGCCGGCAAGTCATCAGACGACACCCAACTGAAGACACATCCCGACTGGGAACTGGACTATATCGTGGCGCCGCCGCGTATGGCTCACTACATAGAAGTCAGCACGCAGGTCTATAAGACCTATCTGAAGTATGTCTCATCAGAGGATATTCATGTCTATAGCATTGATGAGGTCTTCATCGATGTGACAGCCTATCTTGGAATCTATAAGGTGACACCGCATGAACTGGCCATCCGGATGATTCGCGATGTGCTGGCCACTACAGGCATCACTGCCACGGCAGGCATCGGCACGAACATGTATCTGGCCAAGGTGGCTATGGATATTGTGGCCAAGCACGTGGAGGCAGACAAGGATGGCGTTCGCATTGCTGAGCTTGATGAGATGAGCTATCGTCGCACGCTCTGGAACCATCGTCCGCTGACAGCCTTCTGGCGAGTAGGGCGGGGCATTGCTGCAAAGTTGGCGCAGTATGGCATCACCACCATGGGGCAGATAGCGAGGAAGTCCCTGCAGAACGAAGACTTCTTCTACCGACTGTTTGGCGTGAGTGCTGAGCTGCTCATCGATCATGCCTGGGGATGGGAGCCGTGTACCATAGAATATATCAAGGCCTACCGTCCTGAATCGAACTCCTTCAGCAGCGGACAGGTGCTGCAGGAGCCCTACGAATGGGCCAAAGCGAAGGTTGTTCTGCAGGAGATGGCAGATGCCATGGCGCTTAGTCTCTTTTCGAAACAACTGGTAGCAGACCAACTGGTGCTGACCATCAACTACGACACGGTGAACCTGACCGACCCCGAGCGCAAAGCACGCTATACAGGTCCTGTGACGGCAGACTACTACGGACGTACAGTGCCCAAAGCTGCACATGGGACAGAGAACCTGTCACGACAGACTTCATCCTCCACGCTGATTACGGATGCAGCAGTACGCCTCTATGAACGCATCACCAATCCGGACCTCCTCATCCGGCGCATCACATTGGTCACAAATCACGTGGTGCCCGAGGCGCAGGCCAACGCAAATACAACCCCCACACAACTTGACCTCTTCACGGATTACGAGGCCGAGGCGCAGCGTCAGAAGAAAGAGGAGGAAGCGCTGGATAAGGAACGACGCTTGCAGGCGGCACAGCTGGCCATCAAATCACGCTTCGGAAAGAATGCCATCCTGCGTGGCGTGAGCTATACCGAAGGGGCTACAGCCAAAGAGCGCAACTCACAAATAGGAGGACATCGCGCATAGCGCGAGTGAAAAGTGAAGAGTGAAAAGTGAAGAGTGAAAAGTGAAAAATGAAAAGTGAAAAATGAAAAGTCAACGAAGTTAAGAATGGACAACTACGAAGACATCATCAACCTGCCGCATCCTGTTTCGAAGAGACATCCACAGATGTCAATGATGCAAAGGGCTGCTCAGTTTGCACCTTTTGCCGCATTGACAGGCTATGATGATGCCATCAGCGAGGCTACGGAACTGCAATCATTTGCGTAGCACAAATTCCCTCTAAAAAACTTGGATGCACACAATGCGCTCAATCCTCAACGTAAAACTATAAAGAGGTTCGCGCGCGTGCGCGTATGAGATTTTGCTAAAAAAACCTACACTCCTACACCTTTGATGGTTAATCGTCAAAGTATAAATTGGTTAAGCTGGTGCAGGTTAGGGTGTAGGTTGGCCAAAAAGGTGTAGGTTTTAACATCTATTTAACATTTCACACGAATAAGGGCTGGGATGATTGCATGGTATGCTTGCTGTGAGTCCATGAGCTTCCAGCGTGAGTCCATGAGCTTCCAGCGTGAGCCCATGACCTCCAGTCGTAAGAGCAAGGTCTTTCAGTTGTAAGAGCAAGGTCTTTCAGTTGTAAGAGCAAGGTCTTTCAGTTTTTGCCACTGGTGGCAAATTGTTTTCTCATAGGTGAGAAAATTGTTTCTCATAGGTGAGAAAATCGATAAGAACAGGCATGATATGGGTTGTCATCTTATTTGATGATGTACTTCCTGCCGTTCTGGATATAAATGCCTTTGGGAAGTTGGCGGTTGTCGGAGGGATGTTTGATGATGCGGCCACTGAGGTCATAGGTGCCAGCGGCTGAAGTGTGTGCCGCCTGCTCCGTGGGTGTGGCGCTGATGCCAGTAGGGGTGTAGCTCTTGGCAATCAGGGAAAGCTGTCCGATGATGCAGTCGCTCCATTCCGATGCTGCGGAGTAGAAGGCGATGGTGTAGATGGCTTCTTCGGTGATTTCAAACTCAAAGGCCTGCTGTGTCAGATTGCCGAAGCTGTTGGAGGCTGAATTGCCGATGTTGACGTCGGGGGTATAAGTCTGCTTGGCAACGCAAGAGCCGCCTGAGCGCTTCTCGATGCAAACGTCCACGGCGCCGAAGTCTGGCATATTCCAGTTGCAGATCTTGTAGCGCAGCAGGTATTGTCCGGGCGTCAGCGTCAGCGTAGTGCCGGCATCGGCCAGCCCGAATTTGGCCCAGCCCTGTTTGGCTCTTCCGTTGATGTTGCGAAAGTAAAGGCCGGTGCCGAGCCCACGGGGTGTTCCTGTGAACTCCAGCACGCGGCAGCCTTGGTTGTAACCGTTGCTGTAGCCTGTGCGACGTTCGCTGCTGTCATAGGTTGTCCAGCCAGCGGGGATGGCACCGGCCTCGCTGAAGGAGGAGAAGGTGACGGCTGCTAACGGGGCCTGCATCGTGACCTCCACGGTGGCAGAGCTCGTCTCGCCGTCGTTGTCCGTGGCCACAACCTTCAGCGTGTGCTTGCCCTTCTTGACATCGGTGAGCACGGCCTTGTAGGGCTTGGCAGTGCAGGTGGCCAGCAACGTCTTGTCATCGTAGAACTCCACCTTCTCAACGGTTCCGTTGGGGTCATCGGCGTTGGCCGTGATGGTGATGTCAGGAAAGAAAGCTTCGCCGGAGGGGGCGTAGCAGATGTATTTCAGGCCAGCCTTCGGCGCAGTGATGCTGACGTTAGGCGTGGTCTTGTTCAGCGTATAGTTCTTGCAGAAGTTCCAGATCTCCTTGCCCGTATATACCTGCGGTTCCTTGCAGATCCAGTGGCCTTTGTCGGCGAGTTCCAGCAGTCGCACTTCCACGCCATCGTTGCCTGGTCCCCAGATGTGGAGCTTAGCGCCGCCGAAGCCGTTGTAGCTGGTCTTCACCTTGGCCGTTGTGGGGCAGCCGTTGTGGTTAATCCACACATTCAGCGCAGGCTGCACGCCGCTGAAGCCGCAGGTGGCATCGCCTGTGCCATGGATGTGCAAGATAGGCAACGGACGCACGTTGGCGCCCGCCGAGGCACCACCCATGGGGTAGCCGCTGACAGGCGCGAAGGCAGCGATGAGGTTGGGGATGCGGTTCATGGCATGGTAGGTGAACATACCGCCCATGGAGAAGCCGCCGAGATAGACGCGGTTGCGGTCGATCTTGTGCTGCGTCACCATCTTGTCGATGATGGCCTTGACGAAGTTGATGTCGCGGTCGCCGCTGGTGTCCCATGCTTTGTTGATGCCGTTGGGGAAGACGACCACGAACTTGGCCGTATCGCAGACGGCTTCCATGCTCACAGTCTCGTTCTTGAACTCGCTGTTCTGCATCCAGTTGGCATCCTGGTTGTAGCCGTGACAGAAGATGAGCAGCGGACGGTTCTCGCCGAGGTTGCTGGGCGCATAGACATTGTACGAGCGTGTGGTGCCGTCAACCACGATGTTGTCTGCTTTCACAGACATCAGTCCTGCAACGAGTAGCAGGAGTAAACAGAAGGAGTGTTTCATAATGGTTGTATATTTCATAGTCTCTTATTTAACAACGATTTTCTTCCCGTTCCTTATATATATACCCTTGGTGGGACGGTCAACCACTTGACCGCTCAGGTTGTAGTAGCGACCGTCATTGATGCTACGGAAGCTGTTGGCGGCGATGGAGGTGTCATCAATCTTCGGCACGAGATAGACGGCTTTCACGAGTGCGCTGGCATTCCAGTTCACCTTGATGGCATTCAGGTGGATGTAGTCCTCGTCGTGCGCTGCGCCTTTGTTGTTAAGCCTGTCCTTCAGGTCTGTCAGGGGGATGATGAGACATCCGTATTCGCTGTCCCAGTAGGGGCTGTTCTCGTTGACGCTGACTTGCAGCTCCTTCCATGTGCGCTCCTGGTTGTTCTGTCTGTTGACGAGGATGCGCAGGTTGCCTGAGCCTCGGATGACCAGCTTGTCATATTCCGTGATGTCGGCATATTTATATTCGCTGACAGAGCTGAGACCAGCGACCACACCGCCTCCTGAGAGAATCGACTTCAGGTGCACCTCAGCATCGCGGCAGTTGCCGACAGCCTGGGCATCGCCTCCCGTGCCGTCCCAGTCATAGAACATATCAGAGGCCATGAGCAACCAGTCGTCCGGAGCCTCGAAGTCATCGATGTCCACGTGGGCCAGAATCTGGTTGAGGACGATGTCTGTGCGATAGGGGAAATAGGTTGTGAGCAGACGGTTGCGCTCAGGCAGGTAGTAGTCTTCCACGGTGTACAGTTGTCCGCGCGACTGCCATGGGTGGACATCGCGGCGATAGTCGCCCCATCGTGCCGCCTCGTCGTAGAGTGCTTTGTCGATGGTGTTGTAGAGGCTGTCCCAGACTTGCACCACAGATGTCTCGCCGAGCAGGCCGTCGTCGGCCAGCAGCTGCCTGGCACGGCGGACATAGCGGCGTGCGAAGTCGTCGTTGCCCAGCAACTGGCGGAATAGGGTAGTGGGGATGCCGTTATTCGGTGAGCCGTCGGCGAGGTTCTCGTTGACGTTGAGCAGGACCAACTCGCTGTCCCAGCACAGGAAGCGGAAGCCCTCGCTCACGCTCTCTTCGTTGTTATGGCGTCGGATGGCATACCAGTTGTGATGGTCCCAGTCTGTGTTGCCGGCATATTGGTTGATAATCATGTAGTCGATGAAGTGGTCGATGTCCAGGAGCGTGTCCAGTCGTGCGTAGGCTTCATCGTCAGGCTCGCTGCCCACGGCCGCTGCCGTTGCCAGCATCTGGTTCCACGCTTCCATCGTTCCCTCGCTGGCTTCGATGTGGTTGCCACCTTCCTCTTCCACCTTGATGACATCGATGTCGCTCTTGGCGGCTCCCAGATGGTTCTTGCCAAACTGGTCATCAACACGCTCTGAGATATTGTAGAGTCCCCAGTACATCCCGTTCAGGAAGAGATGCACGTAGAGGGCGTTGACGCTGGTGTCTCCCATCTTCCGCTGCATGCGGCGTGTCCATACATCGCGCGTATATTGTGCCCTCTGGCGGTTGGTGTTGTCCCAGTGGTACCATGTGTAGCCGAAATGACAGCGCACCACCAGTTGGTCGAACTGTGCCGGCTCGTCCTCGCCGAAGACGGGGTATTTCATCGTCTTCTTGCCGTACTCCTTCTTGAAGACGAGACGGAACGAATGCTTGGGATTCTTCTCAGCCAGACGGCCGTGGCCACCATGCAGACGCACGCCGCAGCCCCCGCTGTAGTCATGCTCCTGCGGACCACCGAAGAGCTCCACGCTGGCCGGGCGTGTCCAGCCGTGTCCTGTGCCGTCGCCCACGGGCGGTCCTGTGAAGATGTATATGCCACCCCGTTCTTCATCTCTTTCTTTGCTGAAGAAGTTGTCCTTGTCCGAGACGATGCTGAGGATGGGCAGCTGCCTGAGGCCCTCTATAATCTGTGGCCGCAACGTGGCATCGGAGGTCATCTCAGGGTCCATCTCGTAGTCCGCGATGGCCGTACCCGCAATCTGGCAGTAGGCGCCCCATTCCGTGGGATAGCCTGCAGGGGTATTGGATTGAGAGAGTACCGAGTGGACGAAGATGTAACTGGCCGTGGCGACAGGTGAGATGCTGTCTCCCACCACTTCCACAGCACGCAGGATGGTGGTTCTGGTGACAGTCAGCGGCGTTGAATACAGACGACTGGCTGCCGTCGGTGTGCTGCCGTCGGTGGTGTAGTGGATGTCAGCGCCGGAGTCGCTGGTGATGTTGACGACAAGCGTTCCGCCGTCATAGAGGCCGTGCGGCTGCGAGAACTTGGGTTGTGCCGCAGCGGTTGTGGCCAGGAATGCGGCTACGAGAACAGGAGAGAAGCGTCTCATTTTATTGTGTGGTGTGTTCTATTCAAAGGTAATTTTCTGGATCATCTGACCCGGGTCGATGATGGAGAGTGTGAGGGTGTGGTTCTGGCGTGTGGTGTCCAAGGGCAGCGTCACCAGGAACTCCTTGCGGTTCTCCAGCACCTGCTTCTTCCACGCCTTTCCCCATTCCTTGAAGGTGTTCTCGCACACCACGCGCTCGCCACCATCTACGCTGACAGCGAAGCGGTTGCTGCAGTCCGTGGAGACTGGCCATACAGGGATGACGGAGAGGCAGAGGGTGATGGACGATGCCCTCTGAGAAGTGGGAATGGGTATATTTACTTTTTCATTTTTCACTTCCTCACTTTTCATTCCTATCGCTTCGCCCATCTGCAACGCCACCCAATCCGTGCCGATGCCTTGGAGCAGACGGAAGGGAGCCTCTACGTTGAGCGTGGCGAGGTCGATTTTGTTGGGCAGTTCGGGATAGCGCCAGAAGTCGGGCAGACGGTAGGCATCGGTGGGTGCTTCGACATATTCCGGCATCTTGTGGTAGAGTGCCGTATAGCCGGGCGGCACAGCGGACATCATCTGGTTCCACTTGCCGTTGAGCTGCGTGTTGTAGCGTTCGCGCAGGCGCTCAATCTGGCGACAGGCATCACGTGACATCTCAGCATAGACGCTGTTGCCCGTCTCGTGGTTGCGCTGGGCATACAGGAACTTGCGGTTCATCTGGTAGGCCGAGTGAACGGCATAGCCCAGCATCTCGAAGAGGGCAGGGCGCAGCTCCTCGGCCACCTCGCGCTCGATGGCGTCGTAGGCAAAGCAGATGGCCTCGTAGTCGGCAAGGCGTTTCTGTGCCGTGCCCGTCTCGAAGGAGAAATCGCTGTCGTAGAGATGCTTGTAGGTGGAGTCCCACTCAATCTCGTAGCCCATGTACTCCGGCTTGCGGTTCCAGGCCAGACGGTAGTAGGTGTCGAGGATATAGGTGAAAGCCCTTGAGGGATCAAGCGTTCCGTCGGACTGAGCCGGACGTCCAGCGTTCTGGCCGAAGAGGCGTGCGAGGAAGGCAGGCTGGTAGGCGTTGACATTGTCGTAGGTGAAAGCTCCGAAGTCGTAGGCCATGTCAAAGAACTGCTGCATCTGCATCTCCAAGGGCTTGATGTCACCCACGTTCAGCAGCCAGTAGCGGTCGGCGCCTGCGTTGTAGGCCTTTCGCAGTTCCTCGTACATCAGCTGTGGTGCTGTGCTGGGAATCCAGAGGTAGTCGTGGGGTGTGCCGAGATAGGAGATGTGGTAATAGACGCCGCTGTGTCCGCTGCGCTGCTGTTCAGCGGCATTGCTGATGCGTTTCATGTAGCCGTAGTTGTCATCGGGCCACACCAGCGTGATGTCCTCTGGCACGCGCAGACCGGCATCATAGATGTCCAGCGCCTCCTTGTAGGGGACGAAGATCTGCGGCAGCTCTTCGGGCTTCTGCTTCTTGTACTTCTTCAGGATAGCCCGCTGCTTAGCGATGACCTTCTCCAGTGTGCTGGCGCGCTTCTTAGGGTCTTTGCTGCCTTTCATGGCCTCGTCGTGCAGGCCCCGCATGCCCATGGTGTAGATGTTGTCGTACTGCGCCGTCTCGCGGATGCGGCTGTCGAGTTTCCTGATGATGGTGGAGCTGTTGGTCTCGTAGTTCCATTCGCCGTCGCGCGCCTTGTCCCACTCTGATTTGGCAGCGTTGTTGAACAGCAGCGGCTCGCAGTGGCTGGTGGTAATCATGATGCCCCATTTGTCCGCCATGCGCTGGCTCTCGGGATGGCTGTAGAAGGCACCTGTGCAGGGGTGCATGGCCGGCGCCAGCATGTTGCCTTTCAGACGCAGGATGAGTTCACAGACGCGGTCGTAGGTCTTAGGGCCGATGTCGCCCAGCTCCCTCTCATAGTTCGCTGCCGCCCATGTCTTCATGCCCCAGTCCTCATCGTTGATGAAGATGCCACGGTACTTGATGGTGGGCGATGCGCTGACGCAGTCCTCGGCATAGGCAAAGACGCGACGGTTGCGCTTGTCAGCGGGTATGTCGGCGAACCAGTACCAAGGACTCACGCCAATGGCTTCGCTGACGTGGAAGATGCCGTAGGCCAGTCCGCGGGGGTCGGAGCCCGTGATGCTCAGGCAGTCGTCCTTCGTGTCGATGGCGTAGCGCTCCCACGTGCCTTGCAGTTCGCTGTGGCGCCCTGTGCGCTCCACGGTTCCGATGGCGATGCAGGGGCCTCCCTCGTGCTGTGTGCTGATCTTCGGCCGCGAGCCTGCCACACGCTCTATGTCGTCGGCCAGCACCGTTGCCATGTGCTTCACCAGCGGGGCGTCGGCGTTGTCATAGACGATGGTCGCCTCCGCCAGGTTCACGGTCTGTGCCGTGACCTTGGCGGAAGCGCTCATGACGAGTAGCCAGCAGAGGGCTAATAGCTTACGTTTCATAACATTTACTTCACGATGACCTTGTGGCTCTTGCCGTCGTTGCCGACGATGATATTCAGGCCGCGCTGCAGTTGCTCGATGCGGATACCTGATGTGGTGTAGATGCCCTGCGGGCTGTGCTCTGCGACTTCGATGCCGTCGATGCCGACGACCTTGTCGAGGTTTCTGATGCGACACTCAGCCAGCAGATATTCCAGCATACCGCTGCCTACCTCCTTGAACTGGATGATGTAGTTGCCGGCCTTGGTCACCGTGAACTTCAGGGACTGGCGTGTGGCAGAGGAGATGTCGCCTGCGCCGTTGCCGTTGATGTTGGGGCGTGCTGTCAGCGTGGATGAGGTGGCGATGGCTGTGCCGCTGGTGTTCAGGATGGCAGCCTGATAAGTCGGCGTGCCCTTCCAGGCAGCCATGGCGAAGATGAGCTCATACTCGCCGGGCACCAGATTCAGGCGGTATGCCGTCTGATTGCCGAAGTCAGCACTGGTGGTGCGCCAGTAGAGCGCCTTGCCCTGATAGCCAACGAGACCAGTCATGGTGCGCGGACCGCTGGAGTTCTGCGTGGGGTAGTTGCGGACGCTGCTGCCATCGGTGGTGCGCCAGCCCTCGGGGAGGGCGCCTGCGGCGACATTGGTGAAGTCGAGCTCATATTCGGCACACTGGTCGTAGAACACAGGCTGTATGACGACGTTGTCATCCGGCATCGTGAAGGTCACCACGTCGGAGCCCGGCTCGAAGTCGATGGTGCGGTCCTCGGTGTAGAAGACGGAGTTGACCAGCTTCAGCGCCTTCAGGCCATAGCCGCCTTCGGCCGTGGCTGTCAGTGTCACCGTCTGTCCGGCTGCGGCCTCCTCGACGTCAGCGCTGACGCTGCCGAAGTCTGCTTCGCGCACGGCAACGGTGTACTTCGGGCGTTCTGTGCCTGCAGGCTCGTAGGTAATCTGGTCGATGAACATCTTGATGGCAGCGGTGTTCGTCAGGTAGAATTTGTTGGTGCCGGCCTTCAGGTTGACCGTCACGATGGCCTCGTGCCAGTCATTCTTGTCCACCTTCTCGAAGCGCACCGTCTGCGACTTGCTGTTCACGGAGACGCGCATCTGTCCGGCCTTGCTGCTGTTGCAGTAGCGGATGACGATGTTGTACGCTCCGGCCTGCTCCTCAGTGAGCTTCAGCTGGTGGAAGAGTGCGCTGCTTGTGCTGGCCTGCATCTCGGCATAGCCCATGCCTGCGAAGTCAAAGAGATCCGAAGCCCACCAGCCGGAATGGGTGAGGGCGATGTTGACACTCTTGCGGTCCATGTTCTCTGCCTCGATAGTGATGGGCCCCTTGAAGGGCTCGGGCTGCTTGGGCTGTTCCAGCGCTTCGGAGGGCAGGATGTCCGTGAGGCGGTCTGTGGCAGCGCCGGAGCACTCCACCCTCAGGATGGCCGGTCCCATGTGCTTCACGTTGATGGTGTAGGTCTGGTTCTCGGCATCGTAGCTCTCGCTGTCGATGGTGGCCACGTGAGCCGTAGCGCCCGTCGAGGGCTTTGTCAGCTTCACAGAGGGCTGTGCCGTCACGCCGTTGATGAGGATCACGTCGGTCTGTGCCGTGGTGCTGTCGCTGCGGTAGTTGTTCAGGTAGAAGTCGAGGTGGTCGGCATATTCGCGTACGAGGGCACTGGCGAGCTCGCTGAGGGTCAGATTCAGCGATTCGCAGGTGTTGTACTGCAAGGGTATGGTGGCCTGTGCCGACTTCTTCGTGTTCAGGTAGGTGTAGGGCGTATAGGTCACCAACTGGTTGTGGAAGCGGTTCACGTAGAGGTCGCCCTCCGACACCTGCGGATAGAGGTTGTTGAATTCGTTGACCTTCTTGGTCTGGGTGCTCCAGCGAGTGCTGTAGGCACTCTTGTTCACCTGCACGGGGATGCTCTTGGCCAAGTCATCATAGAGACCTGTCACCATGGGAATGGCACCATAGCGGCCCGTAGATTTGAAGTAGCAGAGGTTGTTCTGCCACTGTCCGTATGCCCAGGCACCCTCTTTCTTTTGGTTGGCGGGGTCGGTCTGCAGGTAGAGGCCGTTGTAGAGTGCATCGGGCACCTTGAAGTCGTCGGCTGTGTTGTGCACGATCACCACCTTCGTCTTCTCCACCACCTCCTGTCGCGAGGGAATGTACATCGAGCCGTCGATGATGCGGCGCCACATATCCAGCCAGATACCCTTGAAATTGGCGAAGGTGCCCCAGTTGCGGCGTGTGTAGCCGTCGCTCTGCGTGTCGCCCAGGTTCTGGAAGTCCTCTGTCCAGATGAGCTCCGGGCCGTCCCACACGGCGCCGCCGTTGACGCACGTCTGCTCCATCACCGTTGCGATGCCGGCGCTGCCAGGGTACTTGCATTTGTTCTCACCCATGAGTTTGCTCATGGTGTCGTTCCATCCGCAGTTGTCATAGCGGACACCGTAGTTGGTGGTCAGGCCGCTGATGAAAGGTCCCCAGCAGACGCTCTCGTTGTTGTAGAAGCTGCTGGCGTGGGTGTATTTGTAGAGGAAGAGGATGGCTTCGGGGTACTTCTTACAAGCTTCCAGGAAGCGCGGCTCCAGCTTCAGCTCCGCGATGGGGTCGGTGTTGAAGTGATAGATACCACCACACCAGCTCACGGTGAGGAAGCCGCCGTACTTGTGCGACATCTCCACCAGCTTGGCAAACAGCGCCCAGCGGCTGGCTGTCGTCGTGGAGCTCTTGTCGCCGGCTTCGCCGAAGCCCCAGAACTGCTCGGCGTAGTTCCATCCGAGGAAGTTGGGGTAGGTCTTGAAGAAGTATTCAAAGGTCTCCAGGTCGTCGTCCTGGATGTGGGTGTGGCCGCCGGAGGCAGGCTGGCAGCAGAACCACATGCCGTTCTGCTGGCACACCGAAGCCCACGACTTGTAGGTCCTCACGGCATAGCGAGGCATACGGTACTGGCCCGTCTTCGTGTCAAACTGGCAAGACAGCGACAGATTCATGCAGACGTATGGCTTGATGTCAGCAGGAATCAGGTCGATAATCTTCTGGGGGTCGGCAGAGTTCCACACGTCGATGTGCACGAGCCACAGCGGATGGCGGTTGTCAATGGGACGGCGCTCTTGAGCCGAGAGTTGCAGTCCAGCCACTAACAGCAGAAGGACCAGGCAGATGCGATTGAGAATCTTCTTCATTTTGTGTATTCTTTTTGGTTGTTTTTTTCTTTTTGCTCTGCAAAGATACAACAAAAAGCTGAAACCCCCTCTTTCGTTTTGTATCTAATCCTATAGGAAAACGTCTCACCACCATTATATAAGGAAAATAAAAGCCCCGCAAGGAAATTCCCTGCGAGGCCGCACAACTAATACACACAAATAACTAACTACAGTCTTTGTTTTATTTCATGCATTAATATTCGTCGTCATAGTCATCAGAGCTGCCGCCCCAGATGTCCCAGTCATCGGAGAATTTAGAGTCTGCAGTGGTGATGCCGCTTTCTCCTGCGTTTCCTTCTTCAAACAGGGAAGTGCAAACAATCTGGCAGACATTGACAGATATTGAATTTGTCGTAGGTGCAATATATTTCTTTTTCATAACAATCAAGAATTAGAGAATTAGAGATTACTTTACAAGCACTTTCTTACCATTAACGATATTGATACCGCGCTGGAGCTTGCTCATACGCTGACCTGCGAGATTGAAAATTTTGGCTTCGCCCATAGACTGCTGTTCATTTTCCACAACATTGATACCCGTAGTATCATCGCCAAAGTTTAAGACGAAAGCTTTTACAGCCGCACCAATATCCTCGATTTTTGTTTTGTCGATATAAGCCTTGTTTGCACCGACTGTTACGGTCGAGGCCTCAGTGTTATAAAGCTTATTTCCGCTCAGGATAAGATAGTCGGCGCCTGCAGGAGCTGTAATCTCTGAGAAGGTTCCAATCAGACCATTGTTCTCAACGGGAGAGTCAACCTTGTTATAGCCGGCCTTGAAGAAATACACATTTGTTTCGTCAACATTGCCGCCATCTTGCTTCTTAGCTTCCAAAGTCTTATATAAATAGGGCTTACCAGCTTCCATCACACCTTCATGTTCAACGAGTGAAATGCCACCGCTGAATGCGTCTGCGATTTCATATAGCTGCGCACCACAGCATACAGCGCTATATGGCAGACAAATTGTGCCGAACTTATCAAAAGAGTCAAAACCGCGTTTGTAGTCACCGGCAGAATATGCAGGGAGAGTATTGGTGAAGAAGATACCACCAATAGTAAAGGTTCCTGCAACACCGATTTCTTTGATACTTGTAATGTCTAATACTTCACATTCTGAGCCGTCACCGAATTTATCATTGTTCGCTAACCACTGAAGATCAAGGACAGTTGCACGTTGCTCATTCCATCTGTTCATCCATAATTTTCCAATATGATCTGGATAATTAACTCCATTATACTTTATATAATTATCCTGACGGAAAGTCACTCCAGAATTATCCTTGATAAACAAAGTACCACCAGTATCATTGCCTTCATTGCCATATTGTGTCAGATTACGTTTAGCATAGAAAACAAGATAGCGATATTCTGTTGCATCAAACGAACCAAGATTCCATTTTGCGGTCTCTGCCCAGTAGGGAGCATAGTCTCGTTTATCTACGACTAGCTGGTTCTCTTCATCTACAATCACTTTAGCATCGTTGGTAAATGTCAAATCCTCCCATCCAAAATAAAGATGATCATTGGCCGGAAGATCTGTGGCAGCCAAGGTATAGAACTCCCATTCGCCAGAAGTGTTATAATGAGTCACATGATTAGCCCAATATCCACCAGTTGTTATAGCCAAGTAGCCTTGTCCTTTAGCAGCCCTGTCGCCGTCACCGTCTCCGGGCTTGTTATTATAGCTACCTTCAGCTACGCCAAGGTTGCGAATGGAATATTTTCCAGTTCCGAGATCAGTCACCGTCCAAAGGGCACCGTCCTGACACTCGCCTTTGGTGGTTTCTTTATTAACCCCAGAGAGATATGTATGGGACCAAACGCTGGCGTTGATATAGCCCTTAGATGTGCCGTTCTTATCCTTAAGATTCATGAAATAGCTGCCAGGGTTCGCTGCATCTTCCTCGAAGGCAATCGTCCAGGAATAATCTTCGATTTCTGACACATCTTTGAAAGTTAAAGAACCATCAGAGGGTGAAAGCGGGCCACACAGCACCTTGCCATCTTGAACAACAACGAAAGGATCGGAAGTAGCCAATGCCTCTGCAAAAGTAATGCGATCACCAAGAGCATAGACCTCACGATAATCTGACTTAAAGAGATAGACCTCAGAGATAGTGATTGATTTGCCGGTATGATTCCACGAGAAAACTGTAAAATCGTCATAAGTATCTACACTACTTAAATCAATCTCGTATGTTTGATCAGTACCTATAGGAAGAGCCGGAAAGCTACCATTAGGAAGATTAATCCGCCATTCGCCATTCCCTTCTTCGATGCTATATTTTATAACAGCTTTTTCATAGTCCCTCACATCCAAATCTTCATATTTAAATGTATTATAATACCCTGCAGCACCCTTAGTTGTGAATGTTGCAGCATAAAGATTGTCTGTAGTCAACGTACTCGGAACTTTTGGCGTAATGTCGAAATTCGATGTGTTTATCGCGCCATTCTTCAAAAGGAGAACTGGTGTCTTTGTTCCGATTTCGCTTTTTGCCTGCTTGATGGCGATGTTGCTAATTGTGATTGCATCGCCGGCGTCGGGGCGTGTCATCGTCAGTCTGTACTCTCCCCAGCCATCGGTTACGCTGAAGGGCAATTCGGCGGCTTCACCTGCGTTGACGGTGGTGTTGAGCACCACGGTATTCGGGCTGGTCAGCTTTTCAATTGTCACACCGATCTTCTTCCCAGCCGCTCCCGTTGACGTAAAGCTGAGCTTATATTTGCCGCGATTGAACTGCAGCGAATGGTAAACGTTCTTGTTGTCAACGGTATATTGGTAGTCACCACCGAACTGTAGCAACGTCGTTCCGCTGTTCATGGTCCAGCCGTGCTCCGCAGGAGCGTATCCGTCCTCTTCAATTCGTGGAGCCCACTTCAACGTCTTGTCACAAGGCGTGTCGAGGGTGTATTGTTCGAAGAAGTTCCACATCGTCTGAGCCGATGAGCCGTCCTCGGTTTTGTCAGTAAAGTCGACGTGACCCATACCGTCAATCTCGTAGTATATGTAGGGGAAGCTCCCGTCTGCAGCTGCATAGACGTTCTTGGTGTAGCCGCTGCCAGAGGTCGTCGCGGGTACTGGATTAGCACCGAGGCGGGCTACCATCTCATCAACAATCGTTGGCATCTTTGCATACAGAACGAAATCATCTGCCTTGCCGTGAATATGCAAGAACGGGATGGGGCGTTCGTCAGCATGGCGCAGGTGGAACTCGTTGATTGGATAGCCGCTGATGGAGGCGAATGCAGCAATCTCGTTGCTGCAGGCATTGGCCATAGCGTAGGTCATCATGCCGCCGTTGGAGAAGCCGCAGCAGTAGATGCGCTTGCGGTCTATCTGATACTTCGAGGCCACATCCTCGATGACAGCCTTCAGAAATTCCACATCTTTGTTCTCTTCGCCAGAGGCATCCCAGCCAGTATTGTCGGTATCGAGGACGGAAAAGTGTATGGTCTTACCCTGCGGATAAGCCACAATGCAACCCTCCGCGTCAGCAACAGCCTTTCGGAATGGGCTATAGTCTGTGCTATGACCGCCGGCACCGTGCAACGAAATCACAAGCGGGCAGTCTTCGTCCACATTGGCCGGAACATAGAGCTGATAGCTACGAGTCTCTTCGTCAACGGTGATGTTGACATTCATATCGACTGTCGTGTTCACGCCAAAGTCAATGCGCTCATAAAGCGTCACGTATTGCTGATCGGCTACGAGGTTATTGCCAATAGATAGCCAAGATTTAAGACTATTTTCAGCCTTATAGACATTTTGGAAGGAGAAGCCTTTCTCCGCATCGTATGTAACATACCACAAGGCATCTTTCTTTTCATTTCCGACATTGCTCCAACCTGCTTCCGGACCAGAAATCACGACATCCGAAAAACTAAGAACAGCGTTCAAGTAGCAACCGCCATTTGAGCCATTAGGATACCCTTCGTCTTCGGCATTGGTGATTTTGATTCGGTAGATATTGTCTGCTGGAGATGTAGTATTAGGTATATCTCCATCGTTGTATTTCTCCAGCGTGAAATAACAATAAGCATCAGCAGGCACATCCTCGACATTTGCATTCTTGTTTTCATTAGCGCTACCACTGTTATAGAAGTATTTAGCCTTTGTTCCGTTGTCACTGATAACGAACCTTGTCCCATCCGTGATGCCGGATAAGGACGTAATTACATTGCCAAAGCCCGTGATACCACTCTCTATATATGCGTTTGTTATGGTGACGGAAGCAGGGTGCTCGCCATCGACGACTTTTCCTGCTGCAGCACTTGTCGGACTCCATATTGTGATGTCATTAATATTTGTGAAGTCACAAGTGGGATTGGAAGCAGATAATGCTGCGAGATTAATGTTGTTTTCGCCTGTTACAAGATTAACATCGGCATAATGATCGCTTTTGTCTTTGATTCTTAATCGCACGGATCCTATGTTATCGCTCATGCCTGATAGCGTTGCATGAAATTGTTTGTAGGCCGTTATGTCGCCTCCTGGAAAACCTGTCAAAAGAATCTGCCATCCATTAACAGCAGTAAACCCCATGGTGTTGGTACCAGAATCCCAAGTGCATCCAACAGCAGCGCTGAATGACGCATAAGTTTTCGTTGCATTCACCGTCCCCACTCCTGCTACAAGGAGCATTGCGGTAAGCAATAATTTAGTAAATTTTCTCATAAAAGATTTAGTTTTTAGTTTAAATTTTGATGATTTTGGATGCAAAGTTAATGGGAGAGGGGAGTTGTTACACAAAAATTATGTTGCATAAATAGCGAAAAATGTCTCATCAGCGAAAAAAGGGCCTCTAATATTACACAGATAACACAGATCTCACAGAACTTGAGCCTACATTTGCAGACTCCCAAGGTAACACGTGCAGACTCCCGAGGTAACAAAAACGAGGTTCAACTATTATTTTTTTTATTTTACATTTTCTCTTTTAATAATTATCCCTACCTTTGCAGCACAATGAGTGAGAAGAATCCTTTTGCGGGGGATGTGAAGCCCTCGATGCAGCGACGGAGCCAGTGGGCTGACTATCGGGGACGTCGTATGTATATGGTTACGATGGTCATCGAGGGCCGGCGTCCGCTGTTGGGCGAGGTCGTGGGTGATGTGACGGCTCCAGAAGGGAGCGCGTCGGCGCCGCGTACGATTCCTTCGCCATTGGGAGTGCGCGTTCAGGAGAACTTCTATGCTATCGCTCAGCGCTATGCTCAGGTGGAGGTGCTAGCCTGCCAGCTGATGCCAGACCACCTGCATGGCATTCTCTTTGTGCATGAGCAGACAGCGCACCATCTGGGCCAGATGATATCAGGCTTCAAGGCGGGCTGTAACAAGGACTACCGGGCGCTGGTGCTCGGACAAGGAGTTCGGTCTGCTGTGGCATTGCCACGCCCCACGGAAAACGATCAGCCAGAAGCCTTAGAGCCCCCTGCAACTGACGTGCGACCACGACCGCCACGGGAGGCTTATGACCGCGAGCATGGACTGCTGTTTGCCAGCGGCTACAACGACCGCCTGCTCCTGCGCGCAGGGCAGCTGGAACGCTGGCTGCATTATCTGGCCGACAATCCCCGCCGACTGCTGATGAAACGGCAATGCCCAGATTGGCTGCGGCCGCATTTTCATGTCAACGTTGGTGGCAACACGTTCTCAGCTATTGGCAATCGCGATCTGCTAAGTGCGCCGCAGCGCGTGCAGGTGCGGGTCTCGCGTCGCTGTTCTCCGACGCAGGTGCAGGAGGAGGTTGCCCGCTATTTGGCGCTGGCCAGACGCGGTGCTGTACTGGTGTCACCGGCCATCTCACCTGGCGAGAAGGCTGTGATGCGAGCCGCCTTCAACGAAGGGCTACCGCTGATTGTACTTGTGGAGAACGGCTTCACTCCGCTTTCGAAGCCGTCGGGCGAGCAGTTCGATGCTTGTGCTGCAGGCCGACTGCTGATGCTGGCGCCCTGGGAGCATCACAATGACCGACGGAAAATCGCTGCCGCACAATGCCAATCGCTGAATCTGATGGCGCACGCCTTGTGTGCTGAGAGCCCATCCCGGCTCTAACTTCAAAATGACACAAAAAGAAGCCCCGCGGGCATGCTCGCGAGGCTTCACAACTAACTAACTATTATAAGCACATGGGCTTCAGCCCTTATTCATCGTCATCGTCCCAGATATTGCTGAAGTCGTTTTCCTTTGTAAGTGTTTCGTATTCGCTGCTAGCTTTGTTGCTTTTCGCTGTATCTGCGCCAGCAGGACTGGCGGCAATCATCTGAGTTTGTTGTACTTTGACTACTTTGATCGTGGGTTCAATATATGTCTTTTTCATACTGCGTATTCATTTTAAATTATGTATTTTCTCTTTTACTTCACAAGCACCTTTTTGCCATTGACAATGTTCACGCCCTTCTGGGGCTTGCTCATGCGCTGACCTGCAAGGTTGTAGATCTCAGAATCCTGAACCTTAATACTTGAATCCTGAACCTTGTTGATGGCCGTCTCGTCATCGGGGAATTTAATGCTCAGTGCACGAGCGTCTCCAGCATCTGCTGTAAGATAAGCGCGGAAGGAAGTAATCTTGATGGTGTTCTCGGCATCGACTTGATAGAAGCACAGTCCCTCTGGACCGTTTTGAAGCACATAAGCATCTTTAGGAACGTATGAGAATGGGAGAGATGTGTTATATACACCTGTTAATGCACCGTTAGTAGGATTGCCATAAGAAGAAAAGTTTATAATTTCACTATAGTAGATGCCAGACTCTAATCTATATTCTCCTTCTGGAGCATTGATAAGCACTGGCTTGTTTGCGGTAATACTATTAACTTTTGTTGCCGTAATGTCCGTTCCATCAAACGATAAATTATACACCTTTACGCCGGAGGGAATATTTGCCTCTTCTACATCAAATGGAACTACGAGCGTTGTTGCGCCTGCACTTGACACGTTGAGAATATATGAATCTGCTGAACCATAAAGATTAAAATTGCTTGCTGAGGCTGCAGGAAGAGTTACAAAATAAATAGGGTCCCATATCATAGCCATCTTCCATGCAAGTTTTCCAGATAAGGCGGGGTCTGGGAGCAGACCATCGGAATTAGCATATAATGCTTCATTAGAGGCTTTATATACCTTCTTCGAAGCATCAGAAGTCATTGAGGGCAATTCCACCACTGATGAATTCAACTTGCCCTGACCAAAGAAAAGGACGCCATCGGAGATATCGCTATTCAAAGTATAAGCAACATAGCCATTATACAGCTGTGCATCTGTTGGCTTCGTGCCCTGAGTGCTGGAACCAAATTGAGTTGTATAGAAGGCATATTTACCAGCGGGAATTGTAATGGCTTGGTCACTGAAGTTTTTACCTCCATTTGTAACACTTTTAGGAGCGACCAAACAGTTGCTTACTTTTAAGGTACAATCTGATGACCAACCAACAAATCCACAAGCATAATCTGCCGTTGCAGAACTGATTGCGCCATTATACAAACAATTGGTAAAGGTAATAGAGTTCTCTGCCTTAGTGCATCTTCCAACAAGTCCGCCAACACGACCGTTTCCAGAATCATTAGATGTCATCGTCATATCGCTGGCACAACGAATCAACTGGTTTTCACCGTAAGCATCGCCAATAATACCGCCAAGACAGTTACCTGTAGAGGTAATACTTCCAGTAGTCTTCAAATCAACAATGGTAGCACCGTTTGTGAAGTTGAAAGGGGCAATTTTACTGCCGGCGCCATCATAAGTGAAAGAAAGAGTATGTCCTGCCCCGTCAAATGTGCCAGCATACTTGTTTGACTCTGTACCAATCATTGTACCATCAGTAATGGTAATGTCATCAGTGAGGACAGCACACTTGTCTGTAGCACCTCCATTTACTGCAGCTGCAAAAGTACTCCAATCTGACGCATTAGCTATTGAGGTAAACTCAACCTCTTCATCATAGACAAGAGTTAACTTCTCAAAATTATTACGACGAGGGAAATCGCCATCACCCATACTCAAAGACAGGCTGGATATAGTTGTCTTACCTGTGATATCCAAACTATAATCTAAGGTGTTAGCAGGGATTTCTGTCTCAACACCATCACAATTAATGACCCATTTTCCAACTGTTGGCGAAGAAAATGAGAAAATTAGTCGATTTGCATCACCAGCACCTCCATTTGTAACATCAACACTACTTATATCAAAAGCCTTTGCACCTGATGCTGATCCTCCATTCACAGTTTTAGCAACTGTTTCGGTTGTTGCGTCAACACCTTTTGTAACAGGAATGAATTCGCCTACTCTTAGTCCACCAACGGTCTTATACATATAGAGACATGCGATAACGACACTACGTTCCACATCCGGATTGCCAGCTCCCAACACAATATGACCATTCTTTGACAACGTCAAATTTGCTTCACATTTCAAAGTTCCAAGCGCAATAACTTGATATGAGCTACCATGCGCATATGGTTCTTCTATATCAGTTAACAGCCATTCTGCCGTCGTTGTTGCTTCTGCAAATTCTATAACGACCTTCTCATAATCTTTTTTATCAAACTCAGTGTCGAAAGCTTTTTTGGGAACATTGTCAACCGTGTACTTGGTGTAATTAATACTTACATCCCCAAAAGTAGTACCAGTTGTCGTTGTCAGGTCTTTTTGTTTTTCAATTGTGACCTTCTTAACAGCTTTTGCCCCCCCCCACTCCAATAAGGAGCAAGGTGGCAGTTAATAATAGAAATTTTCTCATAAAAGTTTTAGTTTTTAGTTGATAAATCAAATTTTCGGGCGCAAAAGTAGCGGTATATAATCATACGCGTGTAAAAAGAATGTCTCATAAATAGCGAAAAACGTCTCATCAGGGGAAAGAGTGCAAAAAAATGTGCATCTTTGCCGCCGTTAACAATACAATCAGAAACCAGCAGCAAGGGCCACAACAGCGCAACCAATGCCGGAAGAAAGTGTCAACCTTTTCCGTATGGATAGGAAAATGTTAAAGGCCTAAAAGGAGTCAACTATATTTAGGAAAAGACACGCTGCTAAAAATAATGGCGTTGCACCGTTGCACCGTTGCAGTCCATGAGAAGGGATTGCAAGGGGTGAAAAATGGTTCTACTTTATATTATATATAATATATAAATATATTATATATAATATAAAGTAGGGCGTAATTTTGACCTACCCATACTCTGTGTTTTCAACTGCAACGCTGCAACACGCAACGCATCATGGGACGCTATGAAAATTTTGTAAAAATAATTCGAGAAATATTTTGAGTGTGTCAATATTTTCGTACCTTTGCACTGTCAAAAGGAAGAAAAAAAGAAGACCATGGTCTTCGAGGCGTAAGAGCAAGGTCTTACGCGCTTAAGACCTTGCTCTTCTTATTTACATAAATTACGGCCTTTTGTACATGCATTTCTGCTTGTGCACGCAGTCACACAGTCACGCAGTCACACAGTCACATTTCCGTTTTTCATTGTCACAGAATGGTAGTAGATAGCTTTAATTATATATATTATATATAATTATATATAATATATATAATTAAAATTTATTTCCACCTTTTCGTGACACCATCGCGATTTCAAAATGTGACTGTGTGACTGCGTGACTGTGTGACTGTGTGTACTAAAGTGCGGCCGCTGATCGTTGTATCATATCTCATATTTAGAGTTATATGCGTGTATTTTGCTTCCAAATTCGATAAAAATGCGAATTTGGAGATAAAATTCTATAAAACAGAGTGATTTTAGGCGAAAACAGTACAAAGCTAATATTCTTTTTATTATATTTGCACCAAATAATCAATTAACAAATGGATTAACTATATTATAGGTATATGAGTCATTCTGTCAAATATTTCGTCGATATATGAGTATAAAAAAACTTGCAGTGGCGCTGATGATCATATCCTCCGCTTCTTATGCACAAACAGGTCATTACGAATGGAATGCGCTTCCCTTCGGTGGTGCAGGGTTTGTATCGGGCATCATCACCTGTCCACAGCAGGAGGGGTTGGTGTATGCCCGTACCGATGTGGGCGGTGCCTACAGATGGAATCCCGATAAAGAAGAATGGACGCCTATCAGCGATTTCCTGCCTGAGAACAAGGCGGGATTGATGGGCGTGGAGAGTATGGCCATCGACCCCTCATCGCCTAATAAAGTTTATATGTACTGCGGCACATCGTATTGGAACAGCGGTCTCAGTGCTATTCTCTGTTCTGAAGACTATGGCGATACCTTCACACAACTGGCTACGGTGACCAGTCAGTTCCCAGCTCACGGCAACGACTACGGACGGCAGAGCGGCGAACGGCTTGCCGTATGTCCACTGGGCGGTCAATTACTATTGTGCGGTTCTCGTACACGAGGGTTATGGAAGTCTGAGAATAGTGGCAAGACGTGGAAGCGTGTGGCGCAGACTACATTTGTCAACGACAGGAAAATGTCGTTCGTCCAGTTTCTGGACAGTTCCACTGTGGTAGCAGGCCATCTCTACAAAGGTGCAGCAAACCTGTTTCGCTCTGAGGACAGAGGAACAACATGGACGGTTATAGATGGTGCCCGCACTGACTATATGCCCCACCGCTGTTGCCTCGCGCCCGACGGCAAGACGCTTTATGTGGCCTACAGCGACAGCGAGGGACCTGGTACGAGCGGAGCTGGTGCCCTGATGAAGCTTGATTTGACTACAGGCACATGGACAGATATTTCTCCTCAAAAAGTGTCGTTTGGCGACATCTCTGTAGCTTACGACAATCCCGAACACCTGATGGCGGTATCCATGGGATTATGGTGGGGACAATACTGGACTACGAGCAGTACGACCTGGGGCGACCAAGTCTGGATTTCGAAGAACGGTGGCAAAACGTGGATTAACCTGGCGGAAAGCGGACGAAGCACCTACAGCGAGAGCCTAATCAAGTGGTTGGCATCAGGCTTTCACCTGCATTGGTGTGGTAGTGCACAGATAGATCCCCATAACAGTTCGCGTGCGTGGTTTTGCTCCGGCAACGGCATCATGACTACCAAGAATCTCTGGGCCTCGAAACCACGTTTTCAAGCGTGCGTGACTGGACTTGAAGAAACCGTGCCGCTCAACATTGTCAGCGTGGCAGAAGCACCATTGGCCGTCACCATCGGAGATTACGACGGTTGTCTCTACCCCGACGTGACGCAATACTACAAACGATTCACTCCCTCTATGGGTTCCACTAGTGCATTTGCCATTGCTGCACGGCAAGTAAAACTTATGCTACGCGGTGCTGGCGATTTGTACCTGAGCCAGAATGGAGGTTCCTCTTGGGTGAAAAAGACCAAGCCCGTAGCCGACAAAGGTATCTCCTGGTGTACCTTATCGGCAGAAGGCGACATCCTCATTGCCCGCCCATCGGACAATCGTCCTTTCTACTCTCTCGACAAAGGACAGACATGGGCAGAAATCGTCACTGCTCCCTCAGGCATCAACCTCTATGCCGACCCAGTTTGCAATTACGTTTTCTATGGTATGAGCGGTTCCACCTTTTACATATTTATCTATGACCCGACCACCGACACCTTCACGAAGAAGACCAAGGCTCTCTCGGGCGTAGTAGGCCGCATGTGCGTGGTTGACGGCAGGCAGGGCGACGTGTGGGTAGCGCGAGGCAACAGTGGTATCACCCACCTCACGGGCTGCGACACCGGCTCGCCAACCGCTAAGAACATCACCATGAGTTCATGTACCTGCATCGGCACAGGACGGGGAAAGACTGACGACGACTATCCGTCGCTCTACATCTGGGGACGCAAGACCACATCACAGCCTCTTGGTCTCTATCGCAGCGATGACCAAGGCATCACCTGGACGCGCATCAATGACGACCAACATCAGTTCGGCGGCCCCGGCAATGCACAGATTGTCTGCGGTGACATGAACGTCTATGGTCGTGTGTATATGTCCACTGTCGGGCGCGGCGTCATCTGTGGAACATTCATTTCAGACGAGGATACAAACATCAATACGCTGTCGGCTCCTCAAACCTCTTTCCTGTTCCGTGAAGGCATTTATGACCTGCAAGGCCGTCGCTATGCAAAACGTCCGTCAGTAAAAGGACTATATATGCGGAACGGAAAGAAAATACTAATCAAGTAAACAACAACACGAATAAGTGGTGGGAAAAGCATATCAATCAATGAGAAGAACTTTATGTTCATTTAGTCATTAGTCATTAGTCATTAGTCATTAAGAAAAACAGAACACCGGGAAACGGCACTAATAGTATAATAATATATTAATATATTATTATACTATTAGTGAGGGAAAATGCCGTTCCCGAAATCCTTAATGACTAATGACTAATGACTGCTAATGACTACCCACTGAAATTTTCCTAAAAAAGTTGCCAAAACATTCGAAAACCGCAATGGGAATGTTGTATCTTTGCAGCATCAAAAAACAACGCACCATGCATCGAAGCGCGATGCAGCAAGGTGTAAACGCCAACGCAGCAAGGTGTAGCCCCCGAGCCCCCTAAAGGGGAGCGTAGGGAAGACCCCAAAATGCAAAATACAAAATATAAAATACAAAATATAAAATATAACCCCGCTACATTTGGCCAATGTTGTACATAATAGCGTTATAAAACTTGATTTAGTCAAGGGGTAATTTCAGCCAGTTCCATGATGTCTAACATCTTGAATAGGACTCCATTAATAGATGAATGCCAGCTTTGATGAAAGTGACCGTAATACCAATGTGTAAGTGTCTCGGGCACTGCTCTCAATTTGGTATAGATTACATCCATTGTCTCACGTTCCTTCTGTACATCTTCTAACAGACTGTTGTCATATATTGCCCATTGCAGTAATCCATCTTTGTTCTGTAGTTCACAGAAAGATGGGGCAGTATGTGTCACTACTGTATCTATCTTATGCAAGTTTGTTATCTCAGATAATAAGTCATTGTTGAAAACTGGAGCTTCATCTTGCCAATAATAGTTGGGTGAAAGAAGTTCATTGTCAGAAGAGTTATGGCTGTACCTATGTGCCTTTCTTTGATTGTGTTCCCATGCATCTATTCTTGGCTGACGGTCAACAGATATTGCTCCACCCACACAGAGTATGGTGTGACCATTGGCTTTGACTACAGAGTAGTCGGGAATGCAAGTAAACCTTTTATGC
>SUYG01000019.1:0-66736 GCA_015060555.1 Prevotella sp. | reverse complement strand
TTTGTGAACGGCAAACAAAAGAAGGTTCTGGAGGCGTTGATTCCGAACCTTCTGTTCGTATATACCACTGATGCCAAGGCCAGTGAGTATATCAAAAACACCCCCCCCCCACTTCCTTTCTATCCTATTATTATAACCATTTTAGGTTAGACGAGAACCAGAAGAACCCACCGCTGACCATTTCTCGCATGGAAATGGAGAACTTCATCATTGCCACCTGCAACCAGAGTGAGCATCTGAAGTTTGTCACCGAATCGCAGTGCCATTTCAAGGGCGGCGAGACGGTCGAGGTCATCGACGGCATGTTCAAGGGAGTCGTGGGGAGGGTGGCTCGTGTGTCGGGCCAGCAGCGGGTGGTTATCTCTTTGACCGACGTCGGACTCATTTCAACAGCTTATATACCAACCGCCTTTCTGAGAGAGAAGAGTGAAAAAGTGAAGACGACGCTGACAGAGTGATCCATTGGATTCAGACAGAAAAAGAGAAGAATGCACATTAGAATTTTCTTAGTTTGCTTTCTCTCGCTGCTGTTGAGCAGCCGCTATGCAGTGGCACAACAAAAGCAAGACTCCGTCCGGGCAGCAGAGCCTACCCGTCAGTTGGAGCTGTTCTGCGGTGCCCGCTTAGGCTATGCCGACACCAACTGGCTGCGGTTGTTTGACTTCCAGATCGATGTCACGCCCGGAGTGCGGTGGCGTCTGGGCCGCGACTGGTCGGTGGCCTTTCAGGGAATCATTCCTGTCGTCAGCGTGGGCTACACTTATCGTGATGTCGTCAATAAATATTGGCGGGTGAACATGGTCACGGTCTCACGGCAGCTCCATTTCAACAACGCACGCCAGCACCTCAAGCTGTCGGCCGGCTTGTTTGGCTGTGAGCGCTACGGCATTGACGTGAAGTGGGCGTGGCCTGTCAGCGACTGGCTCCTGCTGAATGCCCAGGCCGGCCTTTCCTCCTTCTGGATGCTGGGTACGGACCTCAGCGGAAACAGCCAGGCCGAGTTCTCCCGTAACTTTACGGTTACCGCCCAGGTGGGAGCCGATTTCTATCTGCATCCCCTGAACCTTGAATTCCGGCTGTCGGGCGGCAGATATATAGCGGGCGACTACGGCACCGAGCTGGCCGTCATGCGCCATTTCAGGCGCTGCACCCTGCTGGCCTATGCCCAGCTGCGCATCGGAAGCCTCACGGCCAATATATATGACGGACAGAGTTACCGGACCGATGCCGGCTTCAAGATCATCTGTATGTTGCCTCCCTATAAGAAGAGCAGGCGCAGGGTGGTGGTGCGCCCGGCATCCAATTTCCAGCATTCGTACAGTGCTCGCGGCGACTTCCGCGTCATGCAGTCATATACCGTCGATCCCGAAGAGAATGAGCGCGAGCATCCGATAGACGTCAACTGGGGGCTCAGAAAGGAGGTGACCCCATGAGAAAGCTGCTTGCATCCGTGCTGCTGGTTGCGACCCTCGCCCTCCGTCTCCAAGCCCAGCAATATACCGGCATGGCGGGGCTGCTGCATGTGCCGTCGGCGGAGATGGACACGATAGAGACCCTGCACCTGGGCATGCATTACCTGCCCCAGGACATGATGCCGGACAAGATGCTTTTCGAGGGCGAGAAATATGCCTCCACGAACTGGTATCTCTCCGCCATGCCCCTGAAATGGTTAGAGGTGGGCTACTGCTTCACGCTCATGAAGTTCCACAAGAACCTCGACGTGAGGTCAGAGGACGTCGGTTTCTATTCCAAGGACCGCTACTTCTCGCTCCGCGTGCGCCCTTTGCGCGAAGGCCGCTATTGGCCCTCGGTGGTGGTGGGAGGCAATGATGTCTGGGGCCAGCGCGACGGCGATTCCGACAGCTTCTACTTCAGGAACTTCTACGTGGCGGCATCCAAGCATTTCCATCTGTCTTTCGGCTTGGTGGGCGCCCATCTGGCTTATCGGAAATGGATCAAGTCGTATAATCGCCGTTGGAACGGGGTCGTCGGGGGCATCACCTTCCGCCCTCGTTTCTACCCTCCCCTGCGTGTGGTGGCGGAATACGACGGCGAGGGAGTGAACATAGGTGCCGACTGCGTGCTGTTTCGCTACGTGCAGCTGCAGGCCTCACTCATAAAGTGCCGCTATCCGTCTGCAGGAGCCGCAATTAGGATAGAATTGAGATAATCCATCACGCAATGCACATAAGAATAAAGAACAACAATCTGACCAACAGGCTGGTTCAGCGACTTATTATCGCTGTTGACTTTGTGGTACTATGGACGCTGCTTTTCTTTGTGGTAGGCACCATTCCCCAATCGGATGGCTGGGACGAAGAAAAGGGCGGGGCCTTCTGGATGATATGCACCTTTGCCTTGATTGTTGCCGAGTATTTATTTCCCTCTGTCATTCATGAGCGTGTGGTGGGTGCCAACGACATACTGCGCCGCAGCACGCTGCTTGTAGCGACACAAACCTTGCTGTCCTATCTGCTGTTGCGTGCCATTCACTTCGTGTCCCGCCTGGGCTGGCAACTGTTTGTCATGGGTCTTCTCATGCTTGTCTTCATCATCCTGCTGCGCTTTGTAGAGCGATGGTTGGTGAAGAAACTCAGGCAGTCGGGCTACAACACACGTGACGTCACTCTTATAGGCGCAGACAAAGAACTGCTGAACCTATACCACAAACTGATGTGCGCTCCCACATACGGCTACCGGGTCCAACACATCTACGGAGACATCGAGGGGCTGACGCCTGACGGCAGCATCAGCGATTTCAAAGCGTTACTGTCACGACCGGAGAGCTTGAAGTTGGGCGACGAGGTCTATCTGTGCGTACCTCGTAGCGAGCGTGAACTGATTGAACAGGCAGTCCGTCTGTGCGACCACCGCATGGCCAAGTTCTATTATCTGCCGACGGCAGAAGAGAAACTGAACCTGCAACCCGTTCTCATTGACGACATCGGGGTCATGACCACTTATTCCAGCCCGCTGGAAGAACCGTTGAACAGAGTGCTGAAACGACTGTTCGACATCGTCTTCTCCATCCTGTGCCTGGCACCCACAGTCTTGTTGCTGCCATTCATCGCCATCATCATCAAGTGTCAGAGCACTGGTCCCATCTTCTTCCGCCAGCGGCGCACGGGGCTCGACGGGCGCGAGTTCTGGTGTTGGAAGTTCCGTTCTATGCACGTGAATAGCACCGCCGACAGCCAGCAGGCAACCAAGGACGACCCGCGCAAGTTCCCCTTTGGCCACTTCATGCGCAAGACCAGCATCGACGAGTTGCCCCAGTTCTGGAACGTGTTGCGCGGCGACATGAGCATCGTGGGGCCCCGCCCCCACATGCTGGCCCACACGGAGCAGTACGATCAATTGATTGACAAATACATGGTGCGCCACTTCGTCAAGCCCGGCATTACCGGCTGGGCACAGGTGACGGGTTTCCGTGGCGAGACCCGTGAGTTGTGGCAGATGGAAGGCCGCGTGGAGCGCGACATCTGGTATATGCAGCACTGGAGCCTATGGCTCGACCTGCGCATCATCTGGATGACTGTAAAGCTGATGTTCAAGAGAGACCAGCAAGCTTGTTGATATAAACGTAATAGATAGGAGAATTAAATAATATAATTAAATTATTATAGTAACATGAAACAACCCATTGAAATGCGTAATCTCTACGAGCATGAGACAGACGCTTACAATCTGAAGGACTTCAAGCCCCAGATTGTCGATGCCGAGTACCTGAAGCAACTTGGCGTCACCATTGAACCTTCTGAGGAAACACTGCAAGGACTCATCAGGGGGTCGAAACTGTTTATGAAACGCTTGGAGGAGCACACCGTCATTCCCAAGTCGGTGCTTTACTTAGAGGACTGCGACCCCGATGCCGTGGAGACCGAAATCCACAACTATACCGGCCGTTGCCCGACGCTGACCTTCGAGGTGAACCCCATCAAAGGCTGCCACGTAGGCTGTCAGTACTGTTTGGTGACCGACGGCGTACATGAGCAGAAGCTGATAGCCTACGAGAACTACCACCTCTATGTGCGCAAACTCTTGGAGGAGATGAACGGCGCCTGCAGCGAAAATCCTGATGCTGTGTCAAAAGATGATATTAAAGAGCGCAACCGCCTGTTGCAGGAGTTGGCCAAAGCCATCGTCGAAGCGCCGGAGAAAAAGAAGGAGATAGAACAGCAGATTGTGGCTCTGAGCCGTGGCAAGAACTGGAACCACTACTATTACTTCACGCCCAAGACCGAGGCCCTGCAGGAGCCGACGCTCTACACTGGCATTGCCCATCGCATCCTGCGTGAGTTCATTGCCCACTTCAAGCGCTACCCCAACAGCAACGCCCGTCTCTTCATCGCCTCGAAAGCCGGTACGAAGCATCTCTTGGTAGAAAATGAGGGCGAGACCATCCTCGACCTCTTCGAGCAACTGAAGGACAAGATGCAGTTCAACACCTCGGTGAGCATCATGCCCAAGCCCTTCCGCGACCTGCTGGAGCCCTACGCTGCTCCCATCGAGGAGCGACTGGCCGCAGTGAAGATGTGCCAGGAGCGCGGCATACAGGCCAACTCGGCCCTGGTGCAGCCCATCTTCGTGCCCTACCTCACCGACGAGCACATCAAGGAGTTCTTCGACATGCTCCACGATGCCGGCATCGTGAACTACAAGCCCGAGTTCCTCACCGCCTGCATGGAGAACCTGGCGCAGTTGGGACAATGGTTAGGCTACTATGACAAGACGATGGAGCGCGATCTCTACATGGACTACATCAGCCCGAAGAACGCCGACCACCGCAAGCAGCGCGGACGCACTGCCCCCAACCGTGCGCTCTCCATCGAGAACATCCAGCGACTGATGAAATACACCGACACCATCGGCATGTCAACGAGCATCTGCTTCTGGGTGCGCAACCAGTTGAAGGTGCCCACAAGCATCATCCCCATCATCAACCGCAACGGCTTCCAGTGCTTGGGCTACCAGTCGAAACTTTTTAAGAATGAATAAACACCAGCCCCCCTACCCCCTAAAGGGGGAGAAGCCTACGGAATGCATAGCAACACCCCCTTTAGGGGGCTTGGGGGCTACTCCTCAGGAAGTTTGCTTTCAGCTGTTTGCTGACAAAACCGCCTACTACCACCAGTGGTACCACGACCGCCCGATGCTGATTACATCGGAGCGGCGCGACGAGCTGCGGCGCATGCAGGCCCTGCTCTATAAGTGTATCGTCTATATGGCGGAGCACTACCGCGAGTGGGTGCCACGGTACATGCCCTTAGACGACAAGGTGATGGAAGTGCTGGACCGCCAGAGCCGCTATCCCTTCCGGGCTGGTGCCTACCGTCCCGACTATCTCATCAGCGAGGATGGACAGCTGTTGTTGGTGGAAATCACCAGCCGGTTCTTTGGACATGGCATCTGGGCCAACTACCCTTCGGTGGTAAAGGCACAGCAGTTTATGGCTGAGCATCCGGACGCTTCTTGGGAGAACCGCTACGACGAGTTGCTAACCTACATGCGCGACGCCATCCCCGCAAATAGTCCTGTCTATGTGCTGAAGAGCGGCGACCGGGGTAGCGAAAGTACCTTCTACACAAAGTTCTATGAGTACTACGGCCATGAGGTGACCATCTATGAGGCCGACGAGGTGGAAGCGCATATCGATCAGTGGAGTCACGATGCCGTAGTGTTCAGCGCACTCAACCAACACGACTTGCTGCCGTTCAAGATGGGAACCTTACAGGCCATGATAGATGCGCGGATGCTCAACGACTTCCGCACCATCTTCCTCATGCACGACAAACGCTTCCTGAGTCTCATTTTCGTCGATGAGTTCACACAGCAGTGCCTCACGCAGGATGAAACGGTGTTTCTGCGCCAGCACACCATTCCCACCTATTTACAGCCTCACCCCCTAACCCCCTCTCCAAAGGGCGAGGGGGAAGCCTTCGGCAGTGAGGAGATTTGGGAGGATGCCTTGGCTCATAAGGATAAATACATTCTGAAGCCCTACGACTTAGGCAAGAGCGTAGGACTGTATGCCGGCGTGATGACTGATGAAGAGACCTGGAGGAATACGATGGGCAATCCCGATTACATTCTGCAGCCCTTCATCCGGCAGCGCACCTATCCCTGCGAATGGGAAGGTAATCGTTACGACGAGTATGTTTGCGGCATGATGCTGTGCATGGACGACCGCTATTTCGACAGCGGCATGTTCCGCACCAGTAGCGCACCTGTGACCAACAAAGTGGATGACCGCAAGATGTGCGTCATCCACAGCGACGATAACAAATTGAAAGCAAAGTGTTTTGTGTTATGATTGAAGGAAAACATTATATCGCCTTTACGCAGCCATACTTCTTTCCGTACATCGGCTATTGGCAACTCATCCATGCTGCTGATTTATTTCTGATAGGAGACAATGTCCACTATATTAAACACCACTGGATTAACCGCAACCGCATCTTGGGCGAGGGTGGCCAGCCACAGTATTTCGGTATCGAAGTCTGCCACGCCTCCTGTAACCGTCTCATCTGCGAGACGAAACGTGTGGTCAGCCGCAAACAGGCGGAATACATGTGCCGGGTGTTGAGGTTCTACTACAGCAAAGCGCCACATTACAACGAGGCTATGGAAGTCATTAGGCCTATCCTGTTGGACGAGGAACCCGACCTGACGCGCTTTCTCTTGAGGCACATGAAGGCTGTGGCTGAGTATATAGGCATCAAGACGGAAATCAGGTTGCTGTCTGAGGTCACTGCACGCTGGGACTGCAAGGCGCCGGAACTGATCCGTCGCACTTGCGAGCATTTCGGTTATACCAACTTCATCAACTCTATCAACGGAACAAAGTATTACACAAAGGAGGCTTTCCGCGAGATGGGCATCAACCTCCACTTCCTGCGTCGCGACGATGACATCCGCTACAGGCAGTTCACAGAGGAGTTTGTCCCTGACCTGAGCATCATCGATGTGATGATGTTCTGTTCGCGCGACGAGATACACGATATGTTGGACCGTTACCATTTTGCATAACAATACAAAACAAGAATATTATGATTAATGTTTTTCAACCATCATTAGGAAAAGAAGAGCTTGATGCTATTGAGAAAGTCTTTGAGTCTAATTGGATTGGGAAAGGCAAGAAAGTAGTGGAATTTGAAGAGATGTATGCCAAGCATATCAAATCTTCAAAAGACTTGGTTTTAACGACTAACTGCTGTAGTGAGGGGTTGTTTTCCTCCATGCACCTTATGGATATACAGCCAGGTGACGAAGTCATTCTCCCTACCATCAGCTTTATCGGAGCAGGCAATGCTATTTGTGCTCATGGTGCCAAGATGGTGCTCTGCGATGTGGACCCCCACACGTTGAATGCCCGTGCCGAGGATATTGAGAAGGTCATAACGTCAAAGACAAAAGCCCTTTTGCTTCTGCATTATGGAGGAATCCCTTGTGAAATGGATGAAATCATGGCACTTTGTAAGAAGCATCATATAAAAGTCATCGAAGATGCCAACGCGGGCGTATGCTCTTTCTATAAGGGGAAGGCCGTCGGCACCATCGGCGACATGGGCATGTGGTCGTTTGATGCCATGAAGATTCTGGTTTGCGGAGATGGAGCCATGCTGCATTTTAACACACCCGAGCTACGCCAAAAGGCAGACCGCTGGCTTTATTTTGGCTTGGAAGCCAAGAGCGGCTATTCAAACACCGTAGCCCAGAAGTGGTGGGAGTTCGATATCTCCTGTTTTGGTCATCGTGCCATTATGAACAATATAACGGCAGCTATAGCATTGGAACAGCTGAAGAAACTGCCTGCATATATGAAAAGGCGTGCAGAGATACATCAATACTACAACGAGCATCTCAAGCCATTCTCATGGATTGAACTTCCCCCCGTCCTGCCTGATTATGTAGAGACATCCTACTATTTCTATCACATTCAGATTAAGAACGGCAAACGTGACGAGTTTGCGAGATTCCTGCGAGAGAATGGCATCTATACGACATATAGATATTATCCTCTTCATCGTGTGCCTGGCTATGGTGTGACAGGTGATTTCCCGAATGCAGATTATGCCGCGGACCACACACTGAACCTTCCAATTCATCAGTCCATTACCGATGATGACTTGGAACTCATTATAGAGAAAGTCCGTGAATTTGACAACCTGTTCTGCAAATAGAAAAACGAATTTATGAAACTGTACGCAAGTGAAGACGAGACCTATCAGATCCGCACAGGCCGCGAGATTGTAGCAGCTTATCCAGAAATCTACAATCAGTGGATCATCCAAGACATTAAGAAGAAGTTGGAGGTACGTGCCAAAATCAGACCCGACATAGCGGGCGGCAGGAGCATAGAGGATATGTTTGCCATTGCTACTTACGACTACTGGCAATATGGTATCGGCACAACCGAGGAGTTCTTCAACGAACTGTTAGGAGCTTCGGACAAAAAGAAACGCGAGTATCTCACATATAGGGGGCGGTTCCTCTATATAGACTATCTGAACAAGAAGGAGGACATGCATCTGCTCCGCAACAAGTGGCATGCTTACCAACTGCTGAAGGATGCCTACCGACGCGAGGTGTTGCTACTCGAAAGCGAGCAGGACTTCCCTGCCTTTGCAGCCTTCTGTCAGCGTCATCCTTCGTTTGTAGTCAAGCCCATAGGACTGGGGCAGTCATTGGGCGTCCGCAAAGTTGAAGTCGGCGATTCAGACACCCACGAACTCTTCAACCAGTTGTTTGCAGAAATAGAGACCGAAAACGGCCATTGGAATAGTGGCACCGAAAAGGGTGTGCTGGTGGAGGAACTGATTGAGCAAGGCGAGGAAATGGCTGTGCTTCATCCTGCCAGTGTCAATAGTGTGCGAATCATCACCGTCAACTTTGGCGATGGAGACATTCGTATATGGTATCCTTTCGTCCGCATCGGTGTGGGTGGAAACTTTATATGTTCGGGAGCAACAGGCAGCATTGAAGCAGGCATCGATGCAGGTACAGGTGTGGTGAATACGTCCGGCATTGACAAGTTTAGGGTAGCCCCTATTGATACACATCCCGACACCCGCATCCCCATCAAAGGTATCAGGATTCCGCGTTGGCGACAACTCTGCCAGAAAGCCATCAAAATGGCTGAGTGTGTGCCAACCCTGCGCTACGTTGGTTGGGATTTCGCGTATGATAAGGAAGGGGAGTGGATAGTGATTGAGGGTAACGAGAACGCAGAATTATCCGGCTCCCAAATCATTAATCGCGAAGGCAAGCGTGAGGAGTTTGAACACTTCACCGGCTACCATCCTACCAAAGAATATTGGTGGCAAGGCAAATACCCTTCAAGATTTGAGAACATTAAATCGGAGGCATAGAGTATTAAAAGTAAACAAAGATGTACGTAGAGCCCGTAAATAGACCAATCTTGACATTTATGTTGAAGGTTGCACGAAAGTTATATCATATCAGGCATCCGGAATATTTTACGGAGGCCTATTGCGAAGCTATGAATCAAGACGGCAACGACCTCATTCTGGAAATGCTTAACAGAAAGGGGACATCGGGCTTCATGCTGTCAAAATGGGGCACGACAGAGTTCGACCAGGCGCTGAGGTCCTATCTGTGCAGAAACAAGGCTGGATGGAGACTGTACATGTCCATGATTCGCGGCGATGTTCCCATCCCAGAACGCGCAGCGAACCGCTGGCTGTACACTCTTTCCGGGGTGTTTCCTTTCGATGCTGAAACTGCCGACCGCTTCGGAATGCAGGCGTTGGAAGACTGCCAAATGATTGACATCATTGCATCGTATATACCCAACGAGCAGTATCTGGCGCACTATTGGAGTGGGGCTGTCAAGGTGAATCTGGATGCGTTTTATGCGCCGTGGCTTTTTCGCAATCCTTGGACGAAATGGCTAAAAGGCAAGCGTGTCGTGGTGGTTCACCCATTTGTGGAGAGCATCAGGCACCAATATGAGAATAACCGCGAGCGGCTGTTCACCAACCCCGAGGTGCTGCCCGAGTTCAAGGAGCTTATCTGCATCAAGGCCGTACAGACGCTGGCAGGCGAGCCATCTCAGTTCAGAGATTGGTTTGAGGCCTTGCACTACATGGAGGACGAGATTGACCGATGCGAATACGATGCGGCCATCATCGGATGTGGCGCCTACGGCATGAGCCTGGCAGCGCATGTGAAGCGCCGGGGAAAGGTGGCAATCCACCTTGCAGGATGGACGCAGATGCTCTTTGGAGTTTACGGCGAACGATGGGTCAGCCAGCAGCCTAAGTACAGCAGTGTGATCAACGAATATTGGATACGTCCGAACAACAACGAGAGAATCAAGAACGGCTCGAAGGTTGATAACGGATGTTATTGGTAAGAACACGTCCCAAAGGAATGGCAGAATCGCTGAAAGATAAGACGGTAAAGGGCTTGGGCTGGTCGGCCTTGGACAATGCCGCACGCTATGGCATGCAGTTTGCCGTGGGCATTGTGTTGGCACGACTGCTGTCGCCCGACGACTATGGGCTGTTGGGACTGGTGGGCATCGTCACCGTGGTATGCACGGCTCTTGTCAATGGTGGGTTTACGACAGCCCTGATTCGCAAGAAGGATGCTACTGAGGAGGACTACAACACCGTGTTCCTCTGCAACCTCACGATGAGTCTGCTGCTCTACGGGGTGACATTTATCTGTGCGCCCCTGATAGCCGGTTTCTTCGAGCGCGAAGAACTCATCCCACTGGTACGAGTATCCTCGTTAGGATTAATCATCGGGGCAATGGGCATGGTGCAGCAGACACGCCTGACCAAGCGCATCGACTTCAAGACACAGACAAAGATAACGATTGTTGCTACGGCTTTGAGCGGCATTGTGGGCATCGGCATGGCTCTGACAGGGTTCGGCGTCTGGGCATTGGTGGGTCAGCAACTCACTTCACAAGCCGTGACCACCATGCTGTTACATATATATAATAGGTGGTTGCCCAGACTGCACTTCTCTATGGATAGTTTCCACGATCTTTTTGGCTTCGGGTGGAAAATGATGGTGAGTGTATTGCTTGATGCAGTGTGGAAAGAGCTGCACCAGGTGGTGGTGGGAAAATTCTACAGCCCTGCAACGTTAGGGCAATATACCCGAGCAAAGCACTATGCTGGGCTGTGCTCGTCGAACCTGACAAGCGTAGTAGAACGGGTCACCTACCCTGTGTTGAGCAGTATTCAGGACGATAAGGAGCGTATGACATCTGCCTACCGCCGCATCATCCGTATGAGTATGTTCATCACCAGCGTAGCCTTGTTCTCTCTCGGTGCTGTCAGCGAACCGCTCATCTACTGCATGATAGGACCCAAATGGCATGAGGCCTCCACCTATCTGCCGATTATCTGCATCAATTACAGCCTCTATCCACTCCATGCCATCAACCTGAACATGCTGCAGGTGCAGGGGCGCAGCGACCTGTTCCTCGGGCTTGAGGTCATAAAGAAAATCATCCTCTTGGTACCCCTGTTCATCGGTGCTTTCGTAGGCATCATGCCCATGCTCTTGACCAACACCGTGATTGGCATCATAGCCTACTTCCTCAACTCCCATTACTCAGGCCGTCTGTTGGGCTACAGTTCTTGGATGCAGTTGCGCGACATTGCCCCCTCCTACACTTTGGCTATAGCCATCGCCCTGCCTGTATGGTTCTTGAAATATCTGCCACTGAGCTACTGGATTGTACTTCCCATGCAGATTGCTGTAGGGGCGACAGTGTTTTTCGCCTGTTGCAAGCTGTTCAAGATGAACGAATATAAAGAGATTATAGATATTCTGAAGAAAAGAAAATAGTATAATGGCACAAGTTCAAACTATAAGTCACTTTAAGGTGTCTGTGTGGTGCAACACTTACAACCAGGCATCCTATATCAAGGATACCATGGATGGCTTTTGCATGCAGCAGACGAGCTTTCCGTTCGTCTGTCTCATCATGGACGATGCCAGCACGGACGGAGAGCCAGAGGTCATTAAACAATACCTGAACGACCACTTTGACACAGAGTGGACAAAGGAAACCGATGACTACCACCTGACACTGGCTCGCCATCAGGAAAACACGCACTGCTATTTTGCAGTTTATCTGCTGAAATACAATCATTATAGTATTAAGAAACCAAGACTGAAATATTATCGGGAAGTGACAGATGAGATAGACTATGTCGCCCTATGTGAGGGTGATGACTATTGGACCGACGCGCACAAATTGCAAAAGCAGGCGGATGCCTTGGACGCCAATCCCCAGGCTACATTAGTCTATACCAACTTTCAGGCCATTGATGGTGAAGGGAATCCGATAAGCAGACCATTTATAAAAGATTATCCTGGCCGTTCCCATTCCGGCGACAACCTGCCTACGCTGCTCCGTTACGGCAACTACATCATGGTGCTCACCAGCATGTATCGCTATAAGGTGTGGCAATCTAAATCCTTCGCCAACTGTCCCATAAAGATGGATTTTGCCCTTACATTGAGTGCCGCCATGATGGGTGACTTCATCTGGTTGCCGGAACAAACGGGTTGCTACCGTATATTGGAGAGCGGAATGATACAAACAGGGCGGAGGAAAGGCGATGACTGGGGGGAGGATATCTACCGCTACTATGCCGGGTTGGTGATGAATGGGCAATGCAAGCCGCTGTCATTAGGCCGGCGCGTACATCTCACAACCCTTATCCTCAAAATGGCACTGTTGAAAAAGGATATCCAACTTAAAAATGACACACAGAAATCTAACTGGCTGTCGTATCTTTTGCTGCCAGTGGCTTACGTAAGGCTGAAGTGTGAGAGGTTGAAAATCAGAATCAACAAAATCATCAAATAATGAAGACGGTAGCCATCATAGTCACGCTGGTGTGCTGCCTACTGATGTTCTGCGTCAAACGGGAATGGAAGGCGGCTATGCTTGTCTTGGGGGCTATGACGCTGACGCTGGTGGACATCCCCGGCGTTCCTTTGCGCAAGGCTAACTTATTACTTCAAGTGGCTTTCCTGCTGTCAGAATTGAGATATCTGCCTCTGTTTTTCAAGAGATTGCGACATACGCCCTATCTATGGGCTGCGCTTCTGACAGTTACTTTCTCAGCACTGTTTGCGGCATGGACGAGCCCCTATGTAAGCTTAAAAGAAACGATTGAGTATGAGCTGCTGCTCAAGTATTTTGCCATTGGCTATGCCTTCTGGGCTGTCAAGGATGAAAAGTCACTAAAGCCGGTATTGCGCATTTCACTGTATTGCCTGATAGTGCTGACTTTTTTTGGCGTTCTTAATTACATGACAAAAAGTGCCATGTTTGTCAATGCCTTGACCGAAGGCAAGACAAATGCTATAAAAGATGTCGCTCTGGGTGATGTTTTTACGGAAAGTGACAGGTTCAGGGTGCAGTCAATGTTTATGTATTCTTTTGATTATGGCTTTATATGTGCTGCCATTTTATTGCTTCATTTACATGGATGGTATCAGCGCTTGGAAAGCAATAGGGCTTTTATGATAGCCATTGCATGTTGTTCATTCGGAATATTGACATGTGGATGTCGCACCGTATGGATGAGTGCCGCATTGTCAGTAGCCTGTTACTATCTGTGGACTTTCAAACTGAGTAGAAATGTGATGTATGGCATTGTTGCCATGATGGTCATGATATTATCATACAATACTTTTCCTGCAGTCGAGGAAAAAATGAACCAGGTGACTGATATTTTCGCTGAAAACAGTGAAACAAGTGGAAGTTCCTTCCAACTGCGAATGTCCCAATACATGTATGTTGCAATCCACGCAGAAGGACATGAATGGTTAGGGCTGGGAAAAGGATATTGGGAATATATGCACACTAATGATCTAGAGTCTGTCCGTGGCCTGTACGGTGTAGAAAGTGTTATCTTGCAGACTTTGCTTGAACAGGGCATCGTCGGTCTGGCTTTATGGGCGGCTTTTTATTACATCATTTTCTGCTATTTTAGGAGGAATCGAAAAAGAAGGAGGAAACTGACAGGTTTGGGAGTTGGCATCCTTTCTTTGTACATTGCTTTCTCAATAGGTACGGGAGAGTTAGGGGCTGTTTATCCTACGATGCTTCTGCTTGGCTTTGTCATCAAGACTATCGAATATCGAAGCGTTTCACCATCATGACACATCGACTTGCCATCATCATACCTGCCTACAAGGCTACATTCCTGCCCGCTGCGCTCGACTCTATTGCCATGCAGACGTGCAAGGACTTCATCTTGTATGTGGGTGACGACTGCAGCCCTGAGCCGATAGGAAATATCGTGGAGCAATATCGGGACAAGATAGAACTGGTTTATCAGCGGTTTGACACCAATCTGGGCGGAAAAGATTTAGTAGCGCAATGGGAACGGTGCATCGCCATGAGCCGGGAAGAGCCTTATATCTGGCTATTCAGTGATGACGATGTGATGGAGCCGAATTGTGTGGAGGAACTGTTGCGGCAGATAGAGAAGACGGAGGGATATTATGATGTCTATCACTTCAATGTGGATATAATAAACGAGCGTGGAGCGTATAAAAAGCGGAAACAAGACTATCCGGCAGTGCTCCCGGCCTATCGTTTCTACCGTGGCAAGAACTCCGGGCGGTTGTCAGCTTTTGTCGTGGAGAATGTGTTCTCACGAAAAGTCTATGAACAAATGGACGGCTTCCCGAAATATGACTTGGCATGGGGCAGCGATGTGGCAGCGTGGATTATGTTCTCTGGCAGAAAGGGTATGTGTACTGTGCCCAATGCAAGGGTATGCTGGCGGCAAAGTTCGCAGAATATCACCCCCGATTATTCACGCCAAATAGCAGAACGTAAATTGAGGGCTCAGATGGCATTGCTGAACTGGGCTTATCGGTATTTTGCAGAGGAACCGGACATCTACACTACAAACAGGGCGTTCTTTATCCTTTTTATACATTATAACCGAAGATTTGTCAGCAAGGAGAGCATCAAGGAAGCATTCGCATCTTACTTTGCAGTACACGGACGCCACTGGGACATGCCGCTGATCTATTTCTGCGCTTTCCTCATTGACGGAATTTACTTCCGAATCAGGAAATGGTTCACATGGCTGTATGGAGATAAAGAGTGAAAAGTGATAAGTGAAAAATGAAAAATGATAAGTGAAAAATGAAATATTTGCTACCGCATGAGAATAAATAGTAAATTGTCAAATCGTAAATTCCCTTGATGAAAATTATATATTATAGTTCCCCTTTTTATGCCGACTGCGATTTCCCATTGATAGGGGAATTGCAACGCAGAGGCCATGACGTGAGATATTACATCTCTGTTGCGTCTTTCAGCAAGCGGTCAACTCTTATTGACTTAAAAGAGTTGTATCCGCATACAGGTATTTATCCCGCAACGGAAATATACCCGGAGTTCAATGAGTTCCGTCATATTCTTGACCTTTCGCAAGTATATGTCGTTAATCAAAAGTACAAGCAGAAATTCCATCCCGCCAACCTGCTATTGATGGTAAGACTGGTCATGCATTTTTTGATGCAGAAGCCGGATGTCATTCATTTAACCAACCCGCCTTGCCTGACACAGAAATTGTTATATCTGGCAAAAAAGAAACTGGTATTGACCGTTCATGATCCATTCCTGCATTCAGGCGCTACAAACAAAATGACGGAGAGGGATAGAAGAATGTCCTTTAGGCTTATCCCAAAACTCGTCTTACTCAACAACAAGCAGTCTTCAGCATTCGCATCTTATTATCACGTACCTGATAACCATATATTTATCAACAAATTGGGTATGTATAGCAGCATACTGTATGTTGACCCACTGCCATTCCAGAATGACAGGCCTTTCATCCTCTTTTTCGGGCAGATTGTGGAATACAAGGGTGTAGAATACCTCTTGGAGGCCATGAAGAGGGTGCATAGCCGCTATCCTGAACTCATGTTGGTGGTAGCCGGCGGCGGGAAATATTATTTCGACATTAAGCCATACAGGAAGCTGGATTATGTGAGAATCATCAATCGCTATATAGCTACCAGGGAACTGGCAGGCATGCTTCGGGCTTGTGAATTTGGAGTTTGTCCATACAAGGATGCGACGCAAAGCGGTGTCGTTCAAACAGCCTTCACATTAGGTGTACCAATGGTTGTAACCAATGTGGGGGCTCTTGCAGTTGCTGTTCAACACAACATCACAGGACTTGTTGTAAGACCATGTGATGTGAACGATTTGGCAAATGGCATCATGGAATTACATTCAAACCAAGAAAAATTGAATGCGATGAGAACTCATATCAAGGAAGAATGGATGAAGGATATGAGTTGGGAACCTATCGCAGATGGCTATCTGAAGTGTTATGAAAATCCTTGAAGTTGTGTTTAACCTTCGTCCTGGTGGCGCAGAACGTTTTGCCGTTGACCTGACAAACGAGCTTTCGAAGGCCAATGACGTAACTATCATGGCACTGAAAGATGATTCTGTCGAGCCGGAAAAAGATTTGTTTTATGCTTCCGAGTTGGCCGCCCGAGTTACATACAAAAATGTCGGGATTGGCAAAGGCTATTCTGTACGTAAAGTCGTCAAGATATACAAAGCGATAAAACGAGAGAAGACGGACATCGTTCACCTGCACGGCGATAAAATTCCGCATTATTGTATTCTGGCCATCTTCCTGCTCCATCGGAAAATGAAGTTTTATCAAACCATTCATAGCGATATTCACAATGGATACGATTCTCTGTTCTACCGGTTTCTTGTCAAAACGGTTGGCTATCACCAGAGGATGGGTTTTATAGCACTGAGCGAAACCAATTACCGCGACATGATAGATGTTTATCCTAAGATCAAAGGAGCATGCATTCCCAATGGCAGGGCACCGATAGTACCAACGGACAGATTTGATGAGACAAGAAAGGAAATGGCTTCCTATAAAAGCGCAGCAGACAGCCGTATCTATCTTCATGTGGCACGATGCCATCCCGTAAAGAACCAAATGCTTTTGGTAGAGGCTTTTGGCAAATTCGTGGAAAAGGGTTACCATGCAGATTTAGTCATCATCGGTGACGGTTTTGATAGCAAGTTAGGGGAATCCATTCGGCGGGAGGCTGGAAATAAAGTGCATTTTATAGGAACGCGCAAGAATGTGGGCGACTACATGCTCCATGCAGATGCGTTCTGTCTGTCATCGGACTTTGAGGGTATGCCTATCACCATCTTAGAGGCAAGCCTTGTGGGGCTGCCCATCGTGTCAACCCCCGTATGTGGCGCAGTGGATATCATTGAGAACAAGGTGAATGGTGTATTGAGCGAAGGGCACACAGTCGGGCAATACTTGGATGCTTTGGAATATTCGTATCAGCATTTATGTGAATTGCGACAGAATTCGCTCAAGATGAAAGATGACAGTGCTTATACGATAGAGAATTGTGCAAGAAAATACATGGATTTTTTCAATCGGTAATTAGAGAATCAATTTTTATATGGTTATGTCAATAAGTAATTCTATAAAGCAGAATAGATTTATCAAAGGTTTATTATTGCCTTTTGAGAGATTATATGGGTTATAGTAGGAAACGGTTTGGTTATATAGCCCCTGATTCTTTCATAACACCGCCTATTAAAATAACAAAGCCCGAAAATTGTTATCTGATGGGCAATAATACGCTTCGAGATGCGGTCATCCTTAATCTAAATGCAAAATTTATTTTGGGCAAAGGATCTGGTGCTACTGAAGGTTTTAAAGTTGCAACAGGTAATCATGCACAAATAATAGGTAGGTATTATCGTACAATTACTGAAGATGAAAAACCCGAAGGTTATGACAAGGATGTAATTGTGAAAGAAGATGTATGGATAGGTATGAATGTAACTCTACTTTGTGGCGTAATTATAGGAAGAGGGGCTATTATTTCCGCAGGAGCTGTAGTTACAAAAGACATACCACCATATTGTATAGCAGGTGGAGTTCCTGCTAAACCCATAAAATTCAAATGGACGATAGACCAGATACTGGAACACGAGGCAATTTTATACCCCGAGGAGGAACGCTTCTCCAGAGAGCAGCTGGAAAGAATATTTGCCGAAACAAAGACGAGGTGTAAAGTCTAAAGTTATGCGAATCATCATCACCTCACCCTCGCTTGACCCGACGAAGAATGTCAGCGGATTGTCGTCTGTGACGAGATTCATCATAGAGAACAACCCGCATCAAGACTATGTGCATTTTGAATTGGGACGGAAGGACGGCGAAAAGGGTGGCATTCATAGAGTAAATACTATCATACGAAAATATAAAGATTGGAAACGCCTTCTAAAGACTTACCCTGATGCCCTCGTACATTATAACTTCCCCTTGGAGAAGCCGAGCATCATACGAGATACGCCCTTTATGCGTGCAGCACTCAAGAATGGGAACAGGATGGTCATACACATTCATGGTGGGGTTTATCTTACATCCGAAAGCATCCCGTTCCCTTTCCGGCAGATGTTGAACCAGGTGTTTTCCTGGAATGTGCCTTTCATTGCGCTGAGCGAGACGGAGGCTGAGACCCTTAGAAAGAGATTCCATGCGAAACACGTGGTGTCACTGCCGAACTGCGTGGATTTGAAAGATGCCCAAACTTTTCGGCGCAAATATAAAGAGAATTCTATTCCTCTTACCATAGGCTATCTTGGCCGTATAGCCCCTACAAAAGGTATGGACTATCTTTTGCAGGCGTGCTGTATGTTAAAAGAGAGCCAAATCCCGTTCTGTCTTCAAATCGCAGGAGCAGAAGAGCTGGAAGGACAATATCTGCCGCAGTTCAGCAAGCTGCTCGGAAATCAGTTTGCGTATGCCGGAATAGTTAGTGGAGAGAAAAAGAAATCTTTCCTGCAAAGCCTTGATGTACTTGCCATGCCCACCTTCTTTGAGGGACTACCGATGTCCCTGCTCGAATGTATGAGCTACGGAGTGGTTCCTGTCATCACGCCTGTCGGCAGTATTCCAACTGTTGTAACAGAAGGGCGGAATGGGATGCTCGTCAAAGTAAAAGATGCACAATCTATCGTGGATGCGATTGCTTACCTGCATACTCACCGGGACAGACTGGAACAGATGAGCCAATCGGCACGCAGCTACATATACGAGCACTTCGACGCAGATTCTTATATAGACAAACTCAATAATATCTATACCGCCTGTTCATGTCACTCCAACTCAAAACGCTAAATATAGTCTGCTCACGGTCAGAGCTTGACAGGATTCCTGTCGGGAAGATACTCATCAATACCATCAATGCCCACTCTTACAATACGGCCCAAGAGGACGAGGCGTTTGCCGAGGCACTCAGCAGGGGGGATTATCTGATTCCGGATGGCGCCAGCATCGTAAAAGCCTGCCGTTGGTTGAAGGCGAAGAGCCAACCCAAGGAGCGCATTGCTGGATGGGACCTTTTCGTCTTCGAAATGCGAAGGCTAAATGATAAAGGTAAAATGACAAATGACAAACTGCGGGTGATGTTTCTCGGTTCAAGTGAAGAAGTGCTGGCCTTGATTCGGGAACGGGCGGCTGTCGATTATCCGCATCTGGACATTATAACGTATTCGCCACCTTTTAAACCAGAGTTCTCGGATGAGGACAACCAGACGATGATACAAGCCATTAATGATGCTGCCCCAGACCTGCTCTGGATAGGCATGACAGCTCCCAAACAGGAGAAATGGACATATCAACATTGGGACGAACTAAATATCCACTGCCATTGCGGAACTGTCGGTGCCGTGTTCGACTTCTATGTCGGCACCGTAAAACGGGCTCCGCTTTCGTGGCAAAGAAATTCCATGGAATGGCTCTACCGACTGATCATGGAACCAAGAAGAATGTGGCGACGATACATCATCGGCGCCGTAAAGTTCCTTTATTATATAAGTAAAGAATTTATTAACGATTAAAAATGATAACTTATATCAGAGCTTGTGTCTTGTAAGCCAGATTGGTTTTTTTAAACAGAAATGGGAACCTCTTTCGAGATTCCCATTGTAGCGCCTACGGGAATCAAGTTTTGGGGTAATACTCAATCTCTTAGGCTTATTTCTTTTTAGCTGTAACAAAACCTGTGACGGAAATCTGCTAACAGACTAAAAGATCAATTCGGGGAGGCAGAAATTTCTTTCTCTTTATAATCTGCTTAATGGTTCTCACGAACTGTTGAGCAGATTTTTTTGTGCCCTGACGTTTAGGTCAAAAGGTGCTCAATTTGTCTTTTCGCTTTGTTGGCACTCCAACTACCTTTGCAACACCTTTCAGCACTTGCACAACTTTGATGCTATCTCCGTTTTGCGAGTACAAAGGTACAGAAAATTGAAGTATAAACAAAATAAATGTTTAAAAAAATGACTATTTTAGGCGGTTTGAGTGCGTTTTTAAGCGGTTTTAACACATTTCACGGCTTTTTCGGGTCGCAAATGCAGCGTTTTTCACCTTTTGAATGCATGGAAGGATGCTGTTTGGGATAATTATTGTTTGTCAACAACCATTATACAATCCTCTAACAAGATGGAAACAATACAGAACAAGACTGGATGGCTTAGACAGCTCCGACCAGACAAGGTGATGCTCGGAAGACTGAGCAGCCGTAATGAATGCCGCTCGATGTCCTCCATCATCCTCCGATGGAACAAGACGGAGGGGCTTATGCAAAAACAGGAAATGAAGTATAAGATTGACTATGATGATTTGGTCGTAGCAGTCTGGCTCGTAGGAGTCAAGGGAAAGGAGGTTCGCCATGTTAAGTAGCATTGAGCTTTCTACCCTCGCCCACCTCATCGTAGAGGAAATAGAGAAACGGGCAATCAACTATAACTTCTTCACGGCGGAGCAGGTGGCACAGAAGCTGGGGCTTACCGTGAAGGAAGTAAATAACAAGTTCGCCAAAGGAGAAATCAAAGGGGCCGTCAAGAAGGGGAAGCTCTGGTATATCAGCGAACAGACATTGTTTAGCTCCCTTTTTGAGGGAGTATGTATAAGTGAAAAGTCCACGGCTGGCAAGCTGTGAAGCCAGCCATCCGTGGCAATTTTGGGAAACAGACTGTAATAAGATGCAAGATGATTAAGGAAAGTATCATAGAACAGGTGCTTGACAGGTCGAATATCGTGGATGTCATTACAGACTACGGCATTACCCTGAGCAGAAGAGGACGCAGCAAATACCATGTCGGCTGCTGCCCCTTCCATACAGAGAAGACACCATCGTTCAAGGTGGATGAGCTGAAAGGCACCTATCGCTGCTTCGGCTGCGGGGCTTATGGGAACGCCATTGGCTTCGTGATGGACTACGACCATCTGGACTTTCCTGCAGCCGTGAAGGTGCTGGCCGACAAACTGAATATCAAGATTGAGGATAAGGAGGAAACAGAAGACGAGAAGAATGCCCGCCTTGAACGAGAGGCATACCTGAGCCTGATGGCGCGTGTGGATGCACTATATAAGGCGATGTTCCGGGAGGATGAGGAAGCCCAGGAATACGCTCATGGCCGATGGGGAGCGGAATACTGCGAGGAGGAAGGTATCGGCTATGCGCCGAAGGGAAACGTCCTTGTGGACTGGGCGCAGAAGAACGGCGAGAGCCTGGATCGTCTGAAAGCGCTCAGTCTCGTGGGGCTGGACGAACAGGGTAAATGGTATGACTTCTTCCGCTCCCGTATCATGATCCCGATAAAGGACCGCATGGGGCGTGTCATCAACTACACGGGCAGGGATTTGACTGGCACATCGAAGTCCAAATACCTCAATGGTGCTGACACGCCTATCTATCATAAAGGGGATGTCCTCTTCGGCTTCCATTCTGCCAGGCGCATAGCGGCCAAGGAACAGAAGGTGTACGCTGTCGAGGGAGCGCCGGACTGCATGAGGCTTCAGCAGATTGGAGTGGTCAATACGGTAGCCCCTCTGGGAACGGCATGGACAGATGCGCAGTTCCAGCAGCTGAAGCGCATAGCACATAAGATTTGCTTCCTTCCTGATGCCGACCCAGTGAAAGCCGGGGATGAGTTCGGAGCAGGGACAAAGGCGGTCATCAAGAACGGCACAGAGGCCATGAAAGCCGGATTCGCAGTGTCCGTGAAGCCTATCCCGCTCGGAGAGAGCGGAGAGAAACAGGATCCTGACGAATACTGCCGAGACATGAAGCACTTCAACGGCCTTGAAGAACGTGACTTCATCCTGTGGCTGGCAGATCTGCGTTTTGAAAGAGCAAAGACGACGGAGGCCAAGGCTACTGTCGTGGCAGAACTGGCAGGACTGGTGGCCATGGTGCCGTCAGATACGGAACAGGCCATGCTCATTGATGAGCTGGCTGAGAAGAGCGGAAAGAAGGAAGCGCTTTGGCGTGGAGCTGTAAACGACCAGAAGCGCATCGCAAACGAAAAAGCCGGACTGCCGAAGAAGGAACGGGAAATCAATCTGGAGCAGCTGCAGCAGTACGGCTTCTATATCAAGAAAGGTAAGTACTGTTCCACGACCAAGGACGGTGATGAATGGGAATGGTCGAACTTCACCATGCAACCGCTGTTCCACATCATAGACAACATCATGCCCAAACGTCTCTACTATATCAAGAATGAGTTCGGGCTGAAGAAACTGGTGGAACTGCGTCAGGAGGAGCTTGTGGGACTGTCGAAATTCAAGCAGAAGATAGAAGGCCTGGGTAACTTCCTCTGGATGGCAACCGACCGCGAGTTTACGAAGCTGAAGCGTTTCCTCTACGAGGTGACGGAAACGGCAGAGGAAGTCAAGCAGCTGGGCTGGCAGCGGGAAGGCTTCTTCGCCTTCGGAAACGGTGTATGGGACGGCGTGGAGTTCCAGAAGGTGGATGACATGGGCATCGTCAGGCTTGGGGAAATCGGCAACTATTACCTTCCCGCTTTCTCCCAGCAGTATAAGAAGGACAACAAACTCTATAAGTTTGAGAAGACGTTTGTACACATGGGATATTCCACACTGCCGCTGGTTGACTTCACAGGGCAGATATTCCGCGTGTTCGGGGATAACGGACGCATAGGGTTCTGTTTCCTGATGGCTACGCTCTTCCGGGACATCGTGACGGCTGAAACGCGCTCCTTCCCTATCCTCAATCTCTTCGGCCCGAAAGGTTCGGGTAAGTCTGAGCTGGGACATACGCTGATGAGCTTCTTCATCATCGGGAATGTGCCGCCGAATATACAGAACGCTACGCTTCCGGCATTGAATGACACGGTGGCGGCTGTCAGCAATGCCCTGGTGCATATCGATGAGTTCAAGAATGACATCGATCTCTACAAGCGTGAGTTCCTGAAGGGCCTGTGGGACGGCACAGGACGAACCAGGATGAACATGGATCTTGACAAGAAGAAAGAGACAACCAGCGTCGATGCGGGCATCATCCTCTCCGGCCAGGAGATGGCCACGGCTGACATCGCACTGTTCTCGCGTTTCGTGTATCTGACCTTCGACACATCGGAGTTTACGAAGGAACAGCAGGCGGAATACAACCGCCTGAAGGAGATGCGTTCATTGGGTGTCTCGCACCTGACACTGCAGCTGCTTCGCCATCGCAAGAAGATGGAAGTGGAGTTCAAGGACTTCTATAGGATGACACAGTCGGAGATGGACGCTGCACTGGAAGGTGAACGAATCGAGGATCGAATCAGGAACAATTGGACGATTCTGCTGGCCGTGCAGAGGACGCTGGAATCAAGCCTGGCCATCGATATTCATTATGAGTCCATGAAGCCTGTCATCATCGATGGCATCAAGCGGCAGAACGCAGAATGTAAGTCCAACAATGAGCTGGCCGGGTTCTGGCGTACTGTCAAGTACCTGCTTTCTGAGGGCGAGATAATCAATGAAGGTGACTTCTGCATCAAGACGGTTACCTCGCTGACAACGGACATCGTGACGAATGCGGACTGGCCAGCATCAAAGAGGGTGTTGTTCCTCCAGAAGTCGCGTATCTTCAAGCTGTACAAACGCTCCAATAAGATGACGGACGAGGTGGGCATCCCAGAAGCCTCGCTGAAGTATTACCTCGAAAAGTCGAAGGAATATCTCGGTGAGAAGAAGTCTGTACGCTTCAAGTGCTTCCTGAAGGGCGGCATACCCAAGATGAGTACGCCGAAGTTCCCAGGAGATAAGAGCAGACACGTCGAAGAGGTGCAGCGTGCCTACTGCTTCGACTATGACGAGTTAGTGAAGAATTACCAAATCAATCTGCTGGATACATCCCAGATCGAGCAGGAAACAACCCCTGATTTGTTCGATAGAATGGAATAGACCCCGATTTTCCTTGCTACAAGTGCTACAAATGCTACATACTCAGTGCCAACACCTTAGCCTTGCGGAATTTGCCTACAAATTGCCTACAAGCGCCTACAAATTGCCTACAAAAAAGGTGATTGGCCTACATATTCTACATGATTCTATATATATGATTCTATATAAAATTCTATATATAGTCTCATTATCAGCATGTTGCATTTTCTGTAGCAATGTAGCCGATGTGGCGCGTCAGAATGTGTCTCGCGCGTGCGAGCATTTATATATTATTATTAGGACAATCGGACAAACATATAGCAGTAAGTTGTTCCTTTCAAAATGGTATGGACTTTTTACTTTTAAGCTAAAAATAATCAATAAGAAATGGGCAAACAGTGATAAAATCAATGCGGTCAATGTAGTTGTGCATGTTGGCCTTATATACGAGGAGTGCATAGAAGGCATTTTGTTGAACCCCTATAACTTTTCGTATTAAAAATGGCAAAGCATGTATTGTACATTAGAATGGAGAAATACCTTCGGCAATGGATTCTCCACAAGTATGGCGAAGAGCCTATAACCTTTCCTAAATGGTCTAAAGAAACAGACTTTCTTCAGGATCATCTACAACGGAAGCCTAAACATTGGAAACCTGTACATGACGAATCATGTATAGCTATCTTGGTTCCAAGAAGAGAAGGCTTTTACCCAAGTACCTGGTGTTATATTCCATATTACCACCTCGTAAAACTCCGGCAGATGCTAACACACAAGTTCCTGAGAGAGTTTTTCGAGTTCCTGGCTACTCCAAACCCAGACTTGCCTACCTATAAATCAAGAATCATTGAGTTCATGGCACGTAATGGAATTGAAGATGACACAACGAATCTGGAAACACTGATGAAAATAAGGATTAGAAAAGGACATCTGTTTGAAAAGCCGACAGACATCAATGTAAAAGCCAATAAAGCACATAAGGGAACATCCAAAAGTAAAAAAATGTAAAACAGCCCTGATTTCTCTCAATAAACATTAAAAAAGACATACGCACTTTTCTTAATTTGTCCTTTCGCTTTTTCGAGCACAAAATACATCATTTAAACTATATATTTTATGAGCCAAACGAAACAATCACTTCCTGGCATCATTGCCATCAGCTACCTCGAATGTTCGGCATTGCCAAAGAACATCGAAATGAAAAGTCTCGCTGGTATTCCAGTGGCCATCTATGAAAGCATGACATCGGTTTGCTTCTCAGGCAATCCGACATGTATCACGGAATCGGAGTATGACAGCCACACACAGAGCGAGCGTACTACCCTCACCTTCATTTCAACTGGTGAGCTGCCTGTCCGTCACCATCTGGCCTTTGTGGTTCAGGATGTGAACGGGCATAGCTACCTTATCGGCCACTTGGAGGCTCCTTATCCAACCATCAAGCGTACAGGAAGCCTTGGAACTCCAAGTGAGGAAAAGGCCGGATATACCTATGAAGTGACGCTCATAGGACGAAAGACACTGGTTCCTGTCGAAATGTGATATTTAATGAGATTTTTGACATATAGAATGGTTAAAGAAGTGAGATTTTTGACATATTCGGCCATAAAACAAGTGAGATTTTTGACAAAATTGATGCTAAATCTTTGATATTTAGAAATAAATGAATACCTTTGCAGCGCAATTATCAATAACAGCAACTGATATGCCCGCAAAAACTGAAGAAAGGATCTTCAAAAGGAAGATTTATGAGCGTATGCTCGAATGGAAAAAGAACCAGCATGGCACCACCGCCTTACTCATAAGAGGTGCAAGGCGAGTGGGTAAATCTACTGTCGTGGAGCAATTCGCAAAACATGAGTATGAGAGCTATCTCATTATAGACTTTGCCAATGCCCCGAAAGCTGTCATGCGACTCTTCGAGGATACGTCTGATCTTGATTTCTTATTCACCCAACTACAGCTTACGTACAATGTAACTCTTGTACCTGGAAAATCTGTTGTAGTGTTGGATGAGATTCAGAAACAGCCACTGGCACGGCAAGCTATCAAGTATCTGGTAAAGGACGGCAGGTATGACTACATTGAAACCGGCTCGTTATTGAGCATAAAGAAGAACATTCAGGGTATCGTCATTCCAAGTGAAGAGACACGTCTTGACATGTACCCCATGGACTACGAGGAATTCAGATGGGCCATGGGCGATACAGCTACCATCCCACTACTGAAAACAATGTTCGACAAACGCAAGCCCTTGGGAGATGCCGTAAACAGGAAGCTGATGCGGGACTTCAGGCTGTATATGCTTGTAGGAGGTATGCCACAGGCAGTTAATGACTATCTTGACACTCAGAACCTGAGTATTGTAGATCAGAGGAAACGCAGTATCATCAACCTCTATGATGATGATTTCTACAAATTAGACCCCTCTGGCGTTACGTCATTACTCTTTCATGCCATACCTGCACAGCTGAGCAGTAATGCTTCACGCTACAAAGTGTCAAGCGTCGTTGATGGAGGACGGGTTGACAGGCTGACAGAGGAGATTGCCATCCTGAAGGATTCTATGACAACCAACATTGCCTATCATGCCAACGACCCACACGCCGGACTGTCGCTAAATATAAGCCAGGAACAGTTTAAGCTTTTCTGTGGTGATACCGGGCTCTTTGTGACACTGGCATTCTGGGATAATGATTTCTCGGAAAACATTATCTATCAAAAACTGTTGTCTGACAAACTGAATACAAATCTGGGATACATATACGAGAACATCGTGGCACAGATGCTTGTTGCCGCAAATAGTAAGCTGTTCTATCACACTTGGCCGACAGAATCCGGCAAGCATAACTATGAGATTGACTTCCTGCTTTCGCGGCAAGCTAAGCTCTGTCCTATTGAAGTGAAGTCGTCACAGTCAACGAAACACGCTTCTATTGACCATTTCCAGGAAAAATACTCTGAGCGTATTCTTCACAGGTATGTCTTGCACACAAAAGATGTACGCAAAGACGGGGACTTGCTGAGCCTTCCTGTATATATGACACCCTTCCTATGATTTCAGATGATTTGAATGATATGCCCGTTCTTGCAAGTGAGAGCGGGCATTTATTATTGTGTGCTAAATTGTCTTTTCGCGTATATATATAATATAGTACTTTTGTGGCAGAAACAAACACATCTGCCACATGACTCAATATCATCTTCATCTTAAAGGCTATGTGGGCGGCGCGGACTTCAATACGGAGTCCGTGCTGGCCACGCTGGCCGCAAATCCCGATGCCGAGGTCAGCGTTCTTGTGGACTCCACAGGAGGTCAGCTGGCCACGGCACTCTCTATATCCTCCGCCTTCCACCGTCACGGGAAGGTCCACGTCCATTTCTCCGGCATGAATGCCTCTGCCGCCACCATCTCCTCGCTCGGAGCGCAGCGCATCTCCATGGATGCGTCTGCGCTCTATCTGGTGCACAAATGTTCGGTGGCGGTGTTCGAGTGGGCAAGCATGAACGCCGACCAGCTGCAGGAGTATATTGACAGTCTTGACAAGCAGAAGGCAAATCTGGAAAAGCTGGACTCTCATGTAGCTGCCATGTATGCCGCCCGATGCCGCAAGCCTCATGAGGATCTGCTGGCATTGATGAAGACGGGCGGCTGGCTGACAGCCAAGGAAGCCAAGGAATGGGGCTTCGTCGATGACATCACGGAATATGAGGAGGACGTGAAGCCTATGATGACCGAGGCGCTGGCCACCGCATTGGCGACGGCTTGCATTCCTATTCCGGCCATTCCTTATGCAGAGGGGAAGACTGAGCAGCCATCGGAACCGCTCTTCACGAGGTTCATGGCGGCTCTGGCGGGTTTGTTCACATTCGGGAACAAAACCCCGGAAGCCGCAGCTCAGGATCCTGACACATCGATTCACAACCAAGAAGATAATCAAACACAAACTCCAAACACACCCATCACTCCCATGAAACAGATGCCTCACATCGAAGCCACACTGCAAGTGGAGGGCTTCACTCCCAACGCCGAGGGCAGCGTGCCTCTTACGGAGGCACAGCTGCAGAGCCTCGAAGACCACATCACCGCACAGGAAACACGTATCACAGACCAGGAGAACCAGCTGACAGAGCGTAACAACCGCATCACTGAGCTGGAAGCAGAGGTGAGAGCACTCAAAGCTACTCCCGCTGATACTACTTCTTCTGTGGTCAACAACAACTCCGGCGAGAACAACCAGCAGCCCAACAGAGCAAGTGAGTACCTGGCCAGGGTGAACAGCGCCAAAGAGCTGTATGATCTGGTTTCCTAAACCCATCTTTCTTTTATCCAATTCTTCCAAACAACACAAACACAATTTTTTACTACCATGGCAGGAATAGTTCACTTTACCCCGCAGGAGTATCAGGAGGCAGCGCACAAGTGGCGCAAGGAACTGTTGATGCTCCCCATCATCGGCTGTGAGGAAACTCTGCAGCACATGACTAAGCGCCCGGGCATCCGCTATAAGGAGTCCGTGGGCGAAATAAGCGGCACGGCTCAGTTCGCTCCGTATAAGGCCAGCCGACGCACTAACACGGATCTTCACCTGAATTTCCGCACTTTGGAAACGTTCTTCGGTTCCGTATGTACGGATTTCGAGCCTAACAGTGCCGTAAGTACCTTGCTCGGCATGATGGCAGGTTCTACCAAGGGTGACGGACAGAAGAACACGATTCAGGCAAGAGAAGTGCTTGCCCTCATTTCCCGTGGTCTGTCCGAAACGCTTAACAATGCTATCTGGTCGGCTGTACGCAATGAGAACGGCGACACTACGATGGATCTGTTCAACGGCTTCGATACGATTACCTCCACGGAAATCACCGCTGGTAACATCGCAGCCAACAAGGGTAACTACCTCAAACTGACTGAGGAGATTACCGAGCTGAACGCCTGTACCGTCGCCAAGAAGATTCTGTTCAGCCTTGACCCGATTCTCCGCGCCCAGGACCTGAACATGTACTGCACACAGGAGTTCGTTGACATGTACAACGAATCCTACCAGTCCATGCACGGGGCTCTTCCCTATAACCTCGGTTATGAGAAGAATACCGTCGAGGGCAGCAATAACAAGCTGCACATGATCCCGCTCACGAACAAGCTGGGCTCCAACTTTATCCACATCGCTCCCAAGAGCAATATGCTCGTTGGTTTTGACCAGATGGGTGATATGGAAAGTGTGGATGTACGTGAGTTCGCTCCCTTCGTCCTTACTTACATCGCCACCATGTTCTTCGGCGTGCAGTTCGAGAGCATCGACCGTCGCCGCCTGAAGGTTATCGAACTGTTCGGCTCTTCCGAAGAGGAACAGGGCAACGGACAGGACCAGAACAGCGGCCAGTCTCAGAACCAAGGTGGAAGCCAGGAACAAGGCAACACCCAAGGCGGTGAAAACACCGGAGGTGACAACCAAGGCGGTGAGAATAATGGGGGCAACGGCTAAGTCGGTAATGACAACTGAATCCATGCAATTGTTGAACTGTTAAATCATTACTGCTATGCCTACGCAAAATACTTGCTTTACTCCATTGCAGAAGTCTCTTGGATGGTGCCAGGGAATGCCTGTATTGCCGGGCATCCGCCGCAGGCTCTACTACACGAGCAAGCAGAATATCGTGCAGTGGCCAGCCTATACCAGCAGCAGCCTGTCCTTTGCCAATACGTCGGGTAACTTCACGCTGAAGGCTGATACCTATTGGCATTATATTGACATCCTCGCGGAGAAATCCACGCTGACCTCGGATCCGCAAGGGGAAACACCCTCGCAGACACAGTTGAACAAACTGACTGCCGTTCATCCGGGAGTAGGCCCCGAGGCTTCTGCCGTCGCCTGTTACCTCAATAACTCCGATAACGTGTTCATCGTTCAGGACATGTCCGGGAAGTGGCGCATCGTCGGCTCTCGTTTCTATGAGACGAAGACAACGGTGACGCAGGACAACGGACAGGGCGCAACGGGAACGGCCAGCACCACCATCAACGTGGAAGCTACTGACATCGCGCCGTCACCTTTCTATGCTGGGAAAATCGTCACCGAGGACGGAGAACTGACTCTGGATGACGAGGATGATTCCGCTGAAGAACAGAACAATGGCGGTTAATCGTTGAAACTCTAAATTGTACGACTATGCCAAACAATAACTCTTGCTTTACGCCATTGCAGCGCTCCCTCGGTTGGTGCCAAGGTATGCCCGTCATGCCTGGCATCCGCCGCAGGCTCTACTACACGAGTAAGCAGAACATCGTGCAGTGGCCAAATTACAGCACGGACAACGGAGGCAGATACTCTTTTGCCACCGTGACGGGCAACTTCGCGCTGAAGGCTGATACCTATTGGTATTACATCGACATCCTCGCGGAGAAGTCCACGCTGACCTCTGACCCGCAGGGGGAAGCTCCCTCGCAGACGCAGTTGAACAAGCTCACTGCCGTCCATCCGGGAGTAGGCCCCGAGGCTTCTGCCGTTGCGTGTTACCTCAACAACTCCGATAACGTGTTCCTCGTACAGGACATGTCCGGCTACTGGCGCATCGTCGGGTCTCGTTTCTATGAGACGAAGACAACGGTGACACAGGACAACGGACAGGGTGCCACGGGAACGGCCAGCACCACCATCAACGTGGAGGCCACGGATGTATGCCCCTCGCCGTTCTACCAAGGCTCGATAGCCACCGAGGACGGAACGGTAGTTCTGACTGGTTCCTGATAAAGACTCTTGAAATCATATCTTTGAAACGTTGGATGAGCGCACCGCCATAGACATGAGTGACCTCCTCGCTGAGGTGCAAGTGCCGGACATGGACGGTGCGCTTCGTTCTTTTTCCGAGTCAACCAGACAGAGAACAGTCAAGGATCTCTTCGGGAAAAAGAGACGGGAAGCCTGGGACAAGGACACGGAGGCGCGATGTGACTTTTACCCGAAGACGCGGTTGGTGAGCCGCGCAGGGGTATGGTTTTTTGCACTATGGCAGAAGTCCGTCATGGGACGGACACTGACTGAAATCAAGTCGGACGATGGCGAGATACCGCACTTCGCTGAGGAGGTGAGCAGGCTCATCGGGGAGGTCATCGGACAGCATCTGAAGAATGGAAACTGGTGTATCGTTTGCACTCCCAAACGGAGGCATCTGACTCGCAATTTCGCCACGCTGATTGCTGATGAAATTGGCAAGAAAATGGGCATACCGTTCTATGAAGATGTGGCCGTTTGCAAGTCGAAACATCGGGTAAACGCGGTGTTTGACCTACTGTTTTTGCCACCCGAAAACAACATCATTATCTTTGATGATTTCGTCACAACGGGGTCAACAATGAAGTCGATGAAGGCGGTGTTCGATGGCCACAAAAAAAACGTGATGCTGTTTGCCGGAATCAACAACAAGCTTTGAAGTAGATATTTATATGTGATTACATTATAAACTGGATATTAAACATCTATGATATGAATGAAATGTTTAACTCTAAGCTCCGTTCTTGGCTAGATGATGACAGCCGAACAACTGAGGAAGGATGTCTTCTGCTGCTTCAGTTAGAGGGCAATCACATCCATTATAACAACCTCATGCGCTATCCTGACAAGAAGAAACTGATGGATTATCTTGTCTCGGAATTGAGCCGTCGCCTGACTGCAAGACTGGCCAAGTGTACGCATGAGGAAGTGGAACAAATGGATGCCCAGGTGAAGGTCATCGAGAAGAAATATTTCCTGTATCGGGATGCCCCGAAAAAGGGTACTTCGGATGAGGAATTCCGTAAAGGGAAACGGGCAGATCACGACCAGCTGCCGGAAGAGATTCAGGCACGCTATGTAGAGAACCTACCCTTGCTCCAGAGGTTGCGGGAAGTGCATCTGAAACTGCGCAATCTCTCCTTGGAGAATGTCAGCTGCCCGGACTCAGAACGCTATCCGTTCCTTAAAGAACTAATAGAGCTTGACAAGCAGATTCATGAGAATTGGGACATCTATGACCACTATGTGATAGGTACTCCAGTACCTGACACAACTAAGGTCAAGAAGTCCACGGCCAAGGGGTCTAAGACTGCGGCCAAGGGCGAAAAGAAAGCCTCGAAGCCGAAAGCCAAGAAGGAGGCAAAGGATTCAGCCGCTAAGAATACAGAATAATACATGAAACGCGGCATCAACATATCCAAATACCTTCTACCATTGGCTGAAAAGACGCATCAGGTCTATCTCACCAATGAGCTGCAGGTGGCTGATGTGCTCGAATGGATACTGGAACAGGTAGGGAAGTCTGAGGTCTGGCAGACTTCGTTCTCCATCTCCGAGGAATTCCTTCGCCGCCTGTTCTTCATCGAGCAAGATGGCCGCGTTTCACAGTTCAACTTGGTTCTGGACTTCAAGGCTACGCAGAAGACTTTGAGACTGTGGCCGTTCATCTGCCAGACGATGGAACACGTCTATTTGGCAGATAATCACTCCAAGGTGCTGCTCGTTCAGGCTGAAAGCGGGGCGGTGGCAACTGTCCTCACCTCGCAGAACCTCACACGAGGCAACCGCACAGAGTCGGCTTTGGTGACAACAGATCCTGGCATTTTCAATACGCTTCAGAAAGAAATGCAGTATATCATCCGTAACAAATCAGTACCGCTACATGGATTGCTCGAACAGAGAATACAAAGCCAATGAATTGGAGGAGATAGAGAAGTATGCTTCCATCTTTCTGCCTATATCTGACATTGCACTGATTCTTGATATTCCCGCTGAGCAACTGCGCGAGGACATCAAGAACAGGCAAACGCTTGTGTCACAGGCTTACCTTCGCGGGAAAGCCAGTTCAAAGGTAAAGCTGCACATGCAAGAAATGCAGCTGGCAATGGTCGGCTCTCCGCTTGCCTTGGAGAATGCAGCGAAGAACCTGCTCGATATGGAAGACGATGAATAACACCGCACAATGGCCAACATATCCACCATAGATCTGTGCAAGGAGCATCTCTTTTCAACTGCTGAAGTCATGCGCCAAGAAAAGTACACGGAAACGCAGATTGCCCGTGTACTGCGTTTGCGTGACATGTATTCGTGGGTACTGGCGAATCCTGATGCAAAGGACAGGCAGTTTATCGAGGAGGAGCTGGCACGTGGGTATGCTGCTCATCGGTCACAGGCATACGCGGATTTGGCTGTCATCAAAGCCTTGATGCCGCTGCTTACTTCGGCCTCGCGGGAGTTCCATCGGTGGCGTTATAACGAGATGATTCTCGAAACGTACCAGATGGCCAAGAAACGCAAGGACACGAAGACGATGGAACGTGCCGCTACCTCCTACGCCAAATACAACCGCGTCGATGTGGAGGATGAAACGGCACTGCCTTATCATCTCATCGTCATACAGCCCTTCACTGCGACTTCCGACCCGTCGGTACTGGGAATCAAGCCCATTCCCAACAGGCAGAAGTTCGTGGAGGACTTGCTGGCCAAATATCGGGCTGAGTCTGCGGATATTGATGATGTTGAGTATGAGGAAGCTGACCTCGAAGAGGATGAGCTGTATGCGGAATATGAGGAAGTCAAGGATGAAGACGAAACGGAGTAAGCCATGGAAAAGACAGAGAAGGAAGCAAAGAGGATATACTTCAATGACCCGCAGCGATTGACGCAGCTCATCGGGGCCAATACGACGGTCATTGTGGCCGGGCGACGTACAGGTAAGACGGACTCCATCGCCGCGCCTTTCGTGCTCCGCAATATGCAGCGCATGGAAGGGAGCACGGGCGGCATCGTGGTACCGACGTTCAAGCACGGACTGACAAACACGCTGCCGGGCTTGTTCACGGCTTGGCGCAGATGGGGGTATGAGAAGGATGTGCACTACGTGGTGGGAAAACGACCGCCAAAGGCTTTCAAGAGGCCATTGATTGAACCAAGTGACTATGAGCATGTCATTACGTTCTACAATGGTTCAGTCGCTATCATCATCTCCCAGGATCGTCCGGGTACGTCCAACTCCCTGACGCTCTCATGGGTGCTGGTCGATGAAGCAAAGTTCATTGACTACCAGAAGCTGAAGGATGAGACGCTACCCGCAAACGGCGGCATCAAGTCGTTTTTTGGGAAGCATAGCTTCAACCATTCGCTGATGATTCTCTCGGATATGCCGCAGACACAGAAAGGCAGCTGGTTCCTGCATTACCGCGAGAAGATGGACAAGGATCTCATCGAGGGTATTAAGGCCACCCTCTATGAGATATGGCACACCAAGGAGCGCATACGTGAGATACGCAAGAAGAAACAGGTGATTCCTTCTTACCTCAAAGGGTATCTGCGCAAGCTGGACACGCAGCTGAATAAGATGCGCTCCGTGGCTGTTTATTACAAGGAATACTCCAGCATCGAGAATGTGGAGCTGCTGGGTGAGAACTACATCCGGCAGATGAAGCGTGACCTGACTCCGCTGACATTCCAGACATCAATTCTCTGTCAGCGGATAGGCATACGCAAGGATGGCTTCTATTCGTCGATGAAAGAAGGCCACAAGTACAACGCCTCAAACTTCGAGTACTTAGACAGTCTAGGGTATGAGTTTGATGACGCGGCTCTTGATTGCAGGGCTGACAAGGACTTGAACTTGCAGGCTCCTATTTGTATTGGCATGGATTACAATGCCAATATAAATTGGATTGTTTGCGGTCAGCCCAAAGGACATCGCCTGAATGTACTGAAGTCGTTCTTCGTCAAGTTCGAGCAGAAACTTCCGGCATTGATTGCGGAGTTCTGCAATTACTACGCATACCATGAGAACAAGACGGTGGTGTTCTACTATGATGCTACGGCGCTTGGCTCAAACTATGCCGTGAATGACCAGGACTTCCATTATGTGATTGTAACAGAGTTTGAACGCCACGGATGGGAGGTCGTTGACGTATACCTCGGTAATCCGATGAAGCATGATGAGAAGTACCTGCTCATCAACCAGGCATTCGCTGGTAAGCAGCGGCTCATGCCTTTCTTCAACCGCCAGAATAACGATGACTTGATCCTCGCTATTCAGACGGCACAGGTGTATCGTGGGCGGCTCGGATTCCGCAAGAACAAGAATGACGAGAAGAACCCTGAAACGGAAGAGGATTTATTGGAACACCGCACCGACGGAACGGATGCTTTTGACACCCTCTATATCGGGTGTGAGAAGTTCCCGCAACACGATATTTTTAGTGTCGATGGAAGTGGTGTTTTGTAGTTAAAACACCCTCAAAAATAAAAAATCTTTTTTTATATAATAAGGTGTAAAAAACACCAATAGGCACAATTCAAGTGTGCCTATTTTGCTTATTTTTGCCCCCGAAATGTTAAACAATGTGTATAATTAGGGTCAAAACCGCTCCAAAAGGACAAAAAAGATGGTAGTCTGCGAAAATAAATATAATTTTAACCCGCTTTTAGCTGCAAAATGGCTATTAAACCTGTATAAAAACATGGCTAATACAAAAAATGCAACTGTGCGGGAGATTATCATTGACCGCTGCCTGAGTGACCGACACGGACACTACTCTGTCCGTGACCTCATGGCGGCGTGCAACAGACGCTTGGAGGAGGAAAAAATGGAACTGGTCACCTCTACAACGACCATCCGGCTTGACCTGAATAATATGGAAACACATTATGGGGTCCGTATCGTTTCTGAGAAGGTGGGGCGAAACATATTCTACCGCTACGCTAAGAAAGGTGAATCTATTTTCCACATGCAACTGAAGGAAAACGAACTTCAGCTGCTGAATCAGACTATGCAGCTGCTGTCACGCTTTGAAGGAGTACCGCATTTTGAATGGCTCGAAGAAATCAACAGCCGCTTATCATCCCAGTTCTTTATGAACCCAGCCAATCAAAAGCCTGTGGTTGCTTTTGATGAAAACCCATACGTGGATGGGATGAAGTTCTACCGGGATGTCTATTCGGCGATTGTGAAGAAACAGGTACTTCATATCAAGTACCAGAGCTTTAAGATTCCAGAGCCGTTTAAGTACACCATTCACCCGTACTTCCTGAAACAATACAATAACCGTTGGTTCTTGCTCGGATGGTACGAGGAATGGAAGGAGATAGCTACCCTCGCATTGGACAGAATTGTTGAAATGGAACACGTCAGCCGTCCCTATCGAGAAAACGAAGGTGTGGATTTCAACAAATTCTTTGATGATGTGATTGGCGTAAGCTTCCCGAAAGGGAGCGAGCTGACAGAGATTCACCTGTGGGTGGACAATAAGCAGTGGCCATATATCAAATCCAAACCGCTGCACAAAAGCCAGGCAATAATAGCAGAGAACGAGGACGGTTCTGCTGAAATAAGCATCAGCGTCATCCCTAACTTTGAGCTGGAATCACGCATACTGGCACAGGGGATGCACATGAAGGTGCTGAGTCCCGAGCCATTCAGGGAGAAAATCCAAAATCAGATTATCCAATCAGTTAAGAATTACGAATCATAATGACTACATATAAATCACCATATACTGCTGCAATCACAGGGGGAGGCTTCTTACTGGAAGAAACAAAAGCCCTGCTTCCTCTGTTGCAATCAGACAACAGAGAACAATTGCTCAAAGATGAAAGGCTCAACAACCGCCTTCTAAAGATAAATGCCGAGACATCACGTTATCGCTTTATCATGGAAATCGCCCGACGCTACGATGCCATGCCGGCATCTTTCTGGGTGGACTTCCAGGCTATGAATGACGATGACCAGGCTGTGGCTCTGCTCTTCGTCATCTTGAAGACATACAAGATTTGCTTCGATTTCCACGTCAATATAACGATGCGCAAGTGGAACAGCATATCGAAGTCTGTTACATACGATGACATTGAAATGGAGTTCAATGAGGTCTCGGCCCGTGATGAATTCGTGGATTCGTGGAGCGACAAGACTAAGCGTAAAGTCGCCAGTGCATACCTGACCATACTCCGCAAGGTGGGTATTCTCGATATAGAGGATAAGTTACATCCTCTCTCTGCTACAAATTTCGCCTACTATATCTCATGCGGTGAACAATGGTTCTTGGAAGCCTGTTTGCTCATGCCATACGAGATAGAAGCCATAAAGAAAGAAATACTATGACGATAAAGGAATTAGACGATAAACTGAACAGCCCCAGTTTCCAAGACCCTGAAAACGGCGACTTGTTCTATAACTTCTTCATCTATCAGTATCCGGCAGAGAAGGAGTATGACATCCGTCGCCAGATACAGGAGTTCAAGGCGAACCTCATACGTCCTATCAACTATGTGGATGTGCTCTGCCTGAACCTCTTTGAGGAGTTCTGCCAGTTCCTGGATCAGAAGAAATTCCTGAAACATCCCAGTATGCTGAAATATCTGATGGAAAAGGAAGAGGCAGACCCATCCAAGGCCAGCTCTACACAGGAGACTTTGATTCGGAATGCACATAGTCAGGAGTTCTTGCAATTTTTGCACAAGCGAATCCTTGACCATATCAACATCAAAGATGACTTCCGCAGGCCTTTTGTTTTCGTCAATGGCGTTGGCAGCATGTTCCCTTACATACGTGTCAATGAGTTGCTGGCGCTCTATGAGAACTACAACGACACAAGCCGATACAAAATCATCGTATTCTATCCTGGCCACCGTGAGGAAAATTCATTCCGGCTCTTCGGCGTTTTGCCAGACAATCATACCTATCGTGCAACCCTTCTAATCAATGAGCAATAAAATGAAGCTGAAAGAATTATACAGCAAGCCTATTACCCGCACTGTAAATCCTGCCGTCAGTGCCACTAAGTTGGATGACCCCGAAACCATCCGCACGGAAATTGATGAATACGTCTTTACAGATGAAATCATCAATGGCCTGTACCGAATTCTAAGTGCCATCAAGGACAATAAGCCCTACGACCACGTAGGTATATGGATTGATGGCTACTATGGCTCTGGTAAGTCTCATTTCCTGAAATATCTCGATTATTGCATCACTCCTGAGACACAGGAGGATGCTCTTGGCCGACTGCTGGATGCAATCAAGGCCATTGACCCCATGGACGAGAAGCACAGTCTCATGGCGGGATGTGATTACAGTTCCATGAGGGATATTGCTACGTGGCTGAAGAAGGCTACCATCCAGACTTGCATCTTCAACCTCGAAACAAGCTACGACACCACCATTGATAAGAAGAAATCCTTCCTTCATATCTTCTGGAATGAGTTCAATGGGAAACGTGGATTCAATAAGTTCAACCTCACGCTTGCCCAAAACCTCGAAAAGCCCTTGCAGGAGAAAGGTGTATTCGAGGAGTTCAAACAGCGCATCGCAGAGGAAGGTGGTGACTGGGATGACCCGAGCATGGCTGCTGACATGATAGACAATGAGCTTGGAATGGTTCTTGACATTGCCTGTGAATTGGCTCCTACACTTGACAAAGAGAGTATTCGCGAGCGCATTGTACGCCGTGATATGAATATCTCTATAGAGCGCTTCGCCGCAGAGCTGTCTTCGTTCCTCAAAGACAAGGGAGAGGACTACCGCCTCATACTCCTGGCAGATGAGGTGAGTCAGTTCATCAACAAGGAGAAAGACCGCTATCTCAATCTTCAGGAGATTATCACAAAACTGTCTGAGGCTTGTGCCAACAAGGTATGGGTGGCATGTACAGCCCAGCAGGATCTTTCGGAGGTGTTGGATGACTGTCACATCGCAGAGGAAAAGGATAAGGAGGGCAAGATTATGGGACGCTTCGAGGTGAAGGTTAGCCTGAAGGGAACACAACCCGAAGTGATTACCCAGAAACGTATTCTTGACAAAAAGCTGGAAGTGAAGCCTACGCTGGCAGCACTCTATAACAAGCAGAAAGCGGCCTTCAGCCTGCAATTCAAACTGCCCAACAGCTACTGCAACTTCGACACCGAAGAGAACTTCATTGACTACTATCCATTCGTGCCCTATCAGTTCAAACTGATTATGCAGGTGTTCAACTCATTCCTTCAGTTGGGCTATGTGGCCCGTGAAGTGAAGGGTAACGAGCGCAGTATAATCAAGGTCATCCATTCTACCGCCAAGGCTTGTGCCGAACAGGAATTGGGCAAGTTCGTTTCTTTCGACGAGCTGTATAACAACATGTTCGAGGAAGGACTGCAGGCCATCGGTCACAAGGCATTCAAGAATGCCGAGGATATGGCTCGTACCTACACACAGGATCCTCGTCTTGCTGTCCGAGTGGCCAAGGTGCTGTTCATGATTTGCAATATCTCGCAGAACGACCAGCTGCTGTTCCCCGCCAACATAGACAATATCACTTCGCTTCTGGTGAATGACATCAGCACACCGCGACTGTCCATCAAGACGGAGGTGGAGAAGATTGTCGAGTTCCTCTGCGACAACAACATCATCCGCCGCGAACAGGGTAAGGACGGCGCACTGGACACTTTCTCCTTCTATAGTGAAGAGGAGATGAAGGTGGCGCAGCTCATCCAGAGCCAGAGCGTTGACAACAACACTCAGGCAGAACAGCTCCGAGAGATTTTCTTCAAGTATCTTTCTACGCTGAAGAACAAGGAACAGTTCCTTACTCGTTCCTTTGCTGTTGGTGCCACCATCAAACAACGTCAGTTCCTTTCCAACTCGCCTGACATTGTAGTGGAATTCACGATGGATGCCGACTACGACACGGCAGACCAATTGGCTCTCACCAATGCTCCTAACCGCATGGTGTATTACGTCGGGCCGCAGTTCATGGATAACAAGCGCCTTTATAACACCTTCTATTGGTATTGTCAGGTGAGCCGTTACATGGCCACACAGCCCTCCAGTGAAGAGAATGCCAAGACACGCAAAGAGTTTGAGAAACGAGCTGGCGAGGTGTTTAGCATGATTATTGAACCGGGCTTCAAGAAGATTCTCGATACCTGTCCCATCATCAGCGGTATGCGGGTGATGGATGACATTGAGATTGGCAACAAACGAGGTGCAGAACGTTTCCACCTCGCCATTCAGAAACACCTTTCGGGCATCTATACCAAGGCTGCTCTTGTGGATCGCCCTGATATGCCGCGTAATACTGATGCTTTGCGAAAGGCCATTCTTCGCCCCATTAACACGGGTGACTATGATGGTCTGAATGCCACGCTCACACCTGCTGAGCATGAGGTGGAAATCTACCTTAACAAGACGGCTTACGATGCTAATGTTGCCGACGTGGTGAGTAAGTTCGCCAAGGCTCCATACGGATGGGATGCCATCTGCACCCTGTATGTCATCAATGAATTGGTTCGCCGTCACCGCCGTGATTATTCCTACACGAATAACCCGAATGTAGAGACATCGTTGGTGGCCAGCCGCTTGGTTCAAGAGTCATCCAAGTTCACGCTTCGTCAGGCTGTGGCTATTTCCCAGGACATCATCAATGCTTTCACGGATGCTTGGAAATACATCTTTGGCGTGACACAGGTGTTCTCCACCAACGACAGCACACAGCTCTTCCGTCTCTGCCATGAGCCTGGCAGTTCTCAGAGTATCAATGACCGTCGCTCCAGCTATCATAAGATTGAGCAGCAGATTGGTGGCTATCCCTTTGCCAAACCAATCCATGATGCCATTGACCTCTTCGATGCTTGGCTGACAGAACGCGACCCGAAAGCGTTCTTCGAGGCTGTCATCAATAGCCGTCAGCAGGCGCATGACCTCTTCGACCGCTGTAAGGAGGTGGTGCAGTTCACGCACGATCATCTGGACACATACCGCGAATTGCTGGCATTCTCAAAGGATAATCAGTATAACTTTGCCTTTGTACCTGTAAGCTACCAGGAACACGTCTCACAGTTCATCAAGATAGAGGCAGACCAATGGCCTATTCAGGGACTGCGCAACTATATCAAGCTGAAACGGGATTTGGAGGCCATCCTCGATGAAGTGCGAAAAGACCTTCGCGAGAAAATCACGATTGCTTATAATGAGCAATTTGCTTATCTCGAAAAGGTGGCAGCTGAGCAGAACGTACCGCTTTCTGTTTTGCCAAATAAGGAAAAGGTCATCCTTTCCAAGACTACGCCGGAGAACATCCTGGTCCTCAAAGGCAATATCAACACGGATGCTTTCTACGAAGAGCAGATAGGCATCATCTTGGAGTATGCGGCCAAGCATAAGCCACAGCCGCCTACTGGTTCTAATCCTCCTGCTGGTGGCGGAACTGGCCCCAATCCCGAAGAGCCAAAGAAGCGTGTTCGTCAGGTTTCTCTCCAGACCAAGACTTCCATACCTCTCTCCAATGAGGAGGATATTGACCGCTATCTGAAAGGTCTGAAGGATCAGCTTACCAAACTGCTTGTCGATTACGACAGCGTAATGGTCATCAAGTAACTTTCAACTTTAAACTTTCAACTCTCAACTTTCATAATCCGTGGATACCAATCGCATCAAGAAGTTTGCTGTTGAAGCACGAAATAAACTAAAGGCTGGTGTTGCAGCCAAGATAACCATGCTGGGCTTTGACCGTAACGGCAATGTCCCAGAACACCTGCGCCCGGAACTCATGCAAGGCGGTTCCTTATGGAATGGACAGCTGCAGACGGAGAGCTTCTTCCATCAATGGCAGGCTCTATATGCCCGCATCAAGCAGAAGGGCATCAAGGAGGTGTATGAAGAAGCTGCTTATACATGGTTCAACCGCCTGGTGGCCATCCGCATCCTCCAGAAGAATGGCATCATTGAACCCGTCCTTGAATATGTGGATGCAGCCCGTACCCCTCGCATAGTAGATGAGGCCCGCATGGGACGGCTACCGCAGATGCAGGAGACACAACGTACACGCCTCATGGAACTTCTTGATGATGATTCCCGCATGACGGAGCAATTTGCCGTTCTCATTGCGGCATTCTGTCATAACAACGCCATCATCAATGCCTGTTTCGGCAGCGTAGCAGACTACACGGAATTGCTTCTGCCCAATGACATCCTCACAGAAGGTGGATTCGTGGATCTCTTGAACCAGACGGAGTTTATCACTGACAGCGATTTCCACTCTCCGGAATTGATTGGCTGGCTCTACCAGTTCTATATCTCGGAGCGCAAGGATGAGGTGTTTGCCAAGAAGGGTAAATATAATGCAGATGAGATACCTGCTGCCACGCAGATCTTCACGCCTAACTGGATTGTGAAGTACATGGTGCAGAATACCATTGGGCGCATTTACCTTGATAATCATCCACGAGCAGCTTCAGAGTTTGCACCTAAATGGCAGTACTTGGTGGAGCCGTCTGAGCCAACTCCAGAAGATGCTATCTTCAAGTTCAAGGAGTTGACGGAACTCTTAACTGGCGACTTGGCCTGTGGCTCCGGCCATATTCTCAATGAGTGCTTCGACCTCTTCTATGATCTCTACCTTTACGAAGGCTATGGTCGAAGAGAAGCTATTGAGAAAATCTTCAAATACAACCTGAGAGGTATAGACCTTGATACTCGTGCAAAACAGTTGGCCACTTTTTCTTTGCTATTGAAGGCATGTCAGAAGGATGCTTCGTTCGCAGATGCCCATATTTTACCAATGGTACTTAATATGCCTAAGCCTATTCCGTCAGACAAGGTGACAGACAGTCTTCCAGTTTTCTTCAACGAAACTCCTTCCCGTCAGACTTATGAAGATTTGATAGATGCCTTCGCATTGATTAAGGATGCGGACTCTCTCGGTTCTATCATGAAGTTTGATATTGCTGAGTCAACAAGACTTGCAATCGTTGAAGCAATAGACTATTGGAGTAGTCAAAGCTTCATACCAGAAGCTGTTGAGGAAATCAAGCCTGCGATGAGTCTCATCATTACGCTGACAGATAAATATGCTGCACTCGTGATGAATCCGCCATATATGGGAAGTTCTCGCTTTGATGACTCTTTATACAAGTACATCTGTGATAATTATGTTCAAAGTAAAGCAGACCTTTTTGCCGTATTTATGGAAGTAGCTGTTAACCGATTATCTATGAATGGCAAATATGGGATGATAAATATGCATTCATGGATGTTTATTTCATCTTTTGAGCTATTAAGGAGGGCTATACTTGAGAAATATCATATAGACTCTCTCTTACATCTTGGTCCTCGAACATTTGATGATTTAAGTGGCGAAGTTGTGCAGAATGCCGCCTTTATTATATCTAATCATAATTACAAAGATGGTAGTATTTATTTCCGTATTGTTGATGGAAAGAACTGTTCAGAAAAAGAACAAATGTTCTTAAATGCATTGGACAATAATGTTACAGGTATTTGCTTCCCGCAAATAAAGCAGAGTAATTTCATGAAAATTCCAGGCTGTATTTTGGGTTATTGGATTAGTAACAAAATGTTATCTGCATTTAACCATCCAACAATCGGAGATTTTGCAGCACCTCGTCAAGGGCTGGCTACAAGTGACAATAATCGTTTCTTAAGACTATGGCATGAACCTAGCATCAAAAGGATCTCATTTAATTCATCTTCAAGAGAGGAATCAGTTTTAAGTAAATGTAAATGGTTTCCTTATAACAAAGGAGGATCATATCGAAAGTGGTATGGCAATAATGAATACATCATTAATTGGGAGCATGATGGACAGGAGCTTCTAGGTTTTGCTGCAAGTTTATATGGTAGTCCAACTAGAACAATTAAAAACATTCAGCATTATTTTAAAGAGTCAATAACATGGTCTGCATTAAGTAGCGGTTATATTTCTTTACGTTATTCGCCTGCTGGCTATTTGTTTGATACAACAGGACAATGTATTTTTACAGAATCTAGTGAATTGAAAGCCAAAATAATGGCTTTTTTGAATTCAAAGCCATCAATAGAAATGCTAAAAGTATTATCGCCTACATTGCATTTTAATTCAGGTGTTGTTGCTAAATTACCATACATTGATAATGATGTCTCTGTAGAGTTGATAGATAACTGTATTTCCATATCCAAGCTCGACTGGGATTCCCAAGAAACTTCTTGGGACTTTGCCCAAAATGAACTGGTTGCCATCAATGAAGATAACTTCCTTGACATTATAGACGATTATGCAGATTTTCACGGATTGTGCATAGACCCTGCGGCTCCAGAACCTGAAAAGTTAGAATGGCGTTATGATATGTACAAGATGAAGTGGGAAACAAACTTCTATCGCCTGAAGCAGAACGAGGAAGAGTTGAACCGCCAGTTCATTGAGATATATGGTCTTCAGGAAGAACTTGAAGAGTTTGTTCCAACATCGGAAATCACTATCCTCCAACAGGGGGAGATAACAGTGATTCCCGAACCTGGTGATGATTCCGGCTATGGTGATACCATTCGCTTCAATGCTGATGTCATCATGAAGCAACTCATCTCTTACGCTGTAGGCGTGTGGATGGGACGATACCGCCTTGATAAGCCAGGGCTGAATATCGCACATCCTAATCCTACGGATGAAGAGTTAGCATCATATAGCTATAACGGCGAAGAGGTACGCATCGATGATGACGGCATCATACCCATATTGCCACAGAACTCACCATTCGATGACAACCTCAGTAGTCGCATCACCGACTTCATCCGCATCACCTTCGGAACAGAGAAGCTGACAGAGAACCTGAACTTCATGGAGCAGTCCTTGGGTACCACCATAGACAACTATGTTCAAAAGGACTTTTGGAAAGATCATAAGAAGATGTACCAGAACCGTCCCATCTACTGGCTCTTCAGCTCTGCTAAGGGTGCCTTCAAGTGCCTGGCATACATGCACCGTATGGATGCCTATACTGCTGAGCGGGTACGTCAGAATTACCTCTTGCCCTACATCGAGTACCTGCAGAACCAGATTGCAGATCTCGAAAAGCGGGCAGCATCCCTCTCAACCGCAGAAAACCGCAAGCTTCAGAACTTCCAAAAGGCACTCGAAGAATGCCGTGAGTACCACGAACGCCTTCAAGTCGTAGCAGAACACGCCATCGCCTTCGACCTCGATGATGGCGTTGTCGTGAACTATGCAAAGTTCGGAGATGTGTTGGCAAAAATAAAGTAATCATATTATGAATTTTGACAGACTGATAAAATTAATACGAGAGGAGAAAGTATCGCTTTTTATTGGAGCGGGATTCTCTATAGAGGCAGATGCGCCATCTGTTAAGGAATTATGTAATGCCATTCTCGGAGAATTAGATAAAGAACAACAAGAAGAACACAAAGATGATGATTTGTCAGCTTTGTCAGATTTTTATGTAGAAAACATTTGTTTGGGAAGCAGAAACGAATTGATAACCTTACTTAAAGAAAAGTTTGAATTCGAGCCAAAGTGTATGACTGATCATTCCATGATGGCTGGCATCCCTCATTTTCATAATATATATACTACAAATTATGATACACTATTAGAAAGCTCTTATCCTCAGGATGAAGTGAATGTGATAAGGAATGATAAAGACTGTGCTTTTTTTGATCCAAAGAGGACGAATGTATTCAAAATACACGGAGATTTTAATGACCCTGATTCCGTAATTATAACCAAGACTGATTATAACAAATTCCAAAAAAAACCACCCTTCCCACAACTTTGGAATATGGTTACTTCTGAATTTGTAAAAACACACATTCTATTTATCGGATATAGTTTAACTGATGACAATATCGTTGATATTATTACGGGTATATCTAAACAAATAGGTAGGAATCAAAAGCCTATGTTTCTGATTGCTCCTCATATACCTCAAAGCCGAAAAAGGCAACTTCGAAAATTGAAGATACAATATTATGAGGCGTATGCTTCTGAATTCTTTACTGTATTAATGGATGAATTAAAAGAACATATTAGTGATGATTTTCGTCACCATAAGATTTCCACTGAAACTTATGATAGGTTCTGTAAATCTAACCACTTTACGCCTGTTGTATCTCTATCTAAAGAAGGGGAGAATCAAATTCTATCTTATAAACCCTTACCAGGAGAATTACTGACTGAACAAGTTCAGTTTACAATTAAACCGCTATCAGACGATCCTTTCAACGGCTTTGATTTTGAGAGATTCGGTAAAAAAGGCATAAACCAAGAAATGCCAGAACTCCCATCAATCTTATTCACTGGAGAGGATTTGTTAAAATGCAACCATAGCGTCAATGGTGTTTTGATAAACAGCGAGATAAAATCGTTAATGCTGACACCCTCTGTTACGGAGTTGGCATTAACAATTTTAATTCCGTCAGAAAGCTTCTTAGAGAGGACAAAATGTAGGGCATTCAAACTCAATGAATACAAGAGAAGATTGGTTTTAGACTGCCATATCTATCTTTTGGAGATTACTTTGGACTTTTCTGATATAGATACCAAAGGATATGGAATACAATTCTATTTTGAGTCGAAAGACAGCTATTCTGACAATAACGAGGCACTTAAATGGATTAAGCTAATAAAAGCTTTCTTTGCCAAAGAAGACCTCATTATTAAAGAACTGTCATCGAGCCCTATTAATCTTTCTGATTCCCCAAAACAGCCATCCAGCAATCCGTTCGTAAAGCATGAAAAATATTACCAGAACATTAGAGCCATAGAATTAAAAACAGGAAATAAATTTGCAAAGTATTTCCAGTATAGTGATGAAGCATATAAGATATCAAATATTGTCTTATCATATCTAAACCATACTGTAATCAATTATCAATCAAAAGAGGAATGTATAAGTTTTGGTGCAGATGTAATACCTTCTACAGCTTTTTTACAAGAAGTCAAAGAAGGCGGTAATGTCGCTATTGTTCATTGTGAAGCAACAAATTCACAATATGAACTAAATGGTAGTGTGTTTGTAATTCCTTATACTCATAAAATCTATAATAACTGTAAAGTCATTGAAATGAGAAAGCTATCAGATGATGGCATACATATCGATCTCAGTTATCAGGGAGAATCTTATAAAGTGTTATATTCTGATAAACCAATGGATGATGAGTTCCCTGAAATGCGAACATTAGAAGCTTATAATAAAAACTAAGAATAATGACACAGAACAGAATATATAACTACTTTGAACGCAATCCTCAGTTGCATGTGCTGTTCATCTTTGACCAGATGAATATCATTTTCACGGAACTGCAGGATAAAACGTGGAGTGACAACTACATTTATAAGGTATTCGATGGTGCTTGGTTTAACACAAAGTATGCCATCGAAAACACCTGGAAGGAGAAGAATATCATCTTGCTCTTCCCTGAAGAGGTATTCCCGCATACCGAGGAACAGATGTTGAAGTTCCCCTTGCTTGACATGCTGAAAGCCAATATGGAGTACAAGGAGGATGACTACGAAAGCTTCATGCAGCAATACAACCTGCCTGACAAGTTCCGGCTGTTCATCAAGAACAACATCAGCGAAATAATGTCCTCCAAGATCAGCACTATGCTGGTGGGGATGCTGAATCCTGAGACGTTCAGCGAGGACATCGTGTGCAGGGCTTTTATTTCTGCGTACCTCGGTGATAAGAAATTACTGGATTGGGAACCAATCATTGTTAGGATGCTTGTACTCGGGTTGCCGTCTGAAGAAAAACGGCGGATTGATTTCTTCTACCGTCTGGAGAAGAACCGCGACGCGAAGAAAGCTGTTGACAATAAGCTCAACCGCATCTTCGGGCGTAGCTACAATCCCAATTCTGAGGTGAAGATGAAGGAAGTGGCTGAATGCTTGAAATACAATAGCATCACCCAGCTTTTAGAGGTGGCTTCGTTTGACAACTATAAGGAATATAAGGTGACAAGCCCTGTATTGCTTGACGCTCAGAATAAGGTCTATGAATACGGGCTTCATAGCAGACAATGGGCAGAGAAGTTTGTTCAGGCATTGAACGAACTTGGCAAGGATATCAGAGAAGATGAAATCGTAAGAGTATATGGTATCGATGCCCAATATCACTATATGACCGAAGCAATGTGTTGGCCGATGTTGGCGAAGTTGATGACAGAGCGCTTGCTGGCAGAACCATCTGAGGTAAATGACAAGATTCGTACACTGTCCATTAAGTTCCCATTGGAAGCTGACATTCAGATTGTGTTCCGCTTTATTGGGCAAGTGGCCTTGTTTTATGAGAAAGTACGCTCTGTGCCGACGATGAAACTGAATACGGCAGAAGCTTATGTGAGTCTCTACACAGAGACATGGCATCTGGTGGATAGATTCTACCGCCACTCTCTTGAAGCATATCATGTACTTATCACAAAGGACTTCCCAATATTTGAGGTCATCAACGATACCAAGAGGCAGTTGGATCAGGAATATGCTAAACTGACCAACGTCCTGAACCTGGAATGGATTGCCTGCATCAAAGAGAAGCCGGAACTGTTCGATGTCCTTTCAATAGGGAAGCAAGAGGAGTTCTATGCTCATGAGAGTGAGCCAACAGTAAAACAGGCGATTATCATTTCAGACGCATTCCGATATGAGGTAGCAGAGGAACTGATGGAGATTCTGGCAAAAGAAAAACATATTGCTGAGCTGGTTCCATACCGTGCAATGCTGCCTACAGAAACCAAGTTCACGAAGACAGCATTATTGCCGCATCAATCCCTGCAACTGCAAGGGGCGGAAATGGCTGTTGATGGGCAAGTTCTTGTAACAAAGGAACAACGCACTGCCCATCTCGAACGTTATAAGGAAAGGGCTGTATGTGTCACATACGAAGAGGTTATGAATGGTGATAGGACTGCTATCCGCGAACTATTCAAACGACCGCTGGTTTATATTTTCCATGACATAATTGATGACACGAGCCATAAGCAGGATACGTTTGAGATTATCCGTTCTTGCCGCACAGCAATAGAACAGCTGAAGGTGCTGATTACAAGACTTCATGCTACATGGAACGTGTCCAACGTCGTTGTAACAGCAGACCACGGCTTCATCTATAATGACACCAATTTCGAGGAAAAAGACAAGCATAGCGTGGAAGAATCATGTATCGAGAAAAAGACTCGTTACTATCTTACCACAAGCAATGCATATAAAGAAGGGATCGAGAAGTTCCCATTGCAGCAGGTATCAGCCATGAAGAGTGATAGCCAAGTGTTCGTCGCAGTCCCAACTGGAACGAATCGTTTAGCTGCATCTGGAGGTTATAAATTTGCCCATGGCGGAGCAACGCTGCAAGAAATGATTATTCCTGTAATCAGGAGTAGAGAGCGTCAGACAGACAAGACGGAGAAGGTTGGCGTTTCATTGATGAGCCATAATCTGAATATGGTCAGCAGCCGACTGAAGTTCCATCTGATTCAGTCTGAGGCTGTATCTATGACAGTGATGGAACGTACTGTCGTTTGCCAAGTCTTCGATGGAGAACGCCCTGTAACGGAGGAAAAGGAAGTTCAGTTGAACAGTACTGATTCTGCCAACTTGAACAACCGCGTGTTTGAAGTGGTGCTGCACCTGAAAGAATCTGCTGCTTCAAGCGTCCTCCAACTTCGCATCTGGGATGCTAAGGACAAGCTGAATCCGCTCATCCGCGAGACGGTGAAGAACAACACAATGATTGAACAAGATTTCTAAGTTATATAATACATTCGCTATATGTCATTACAAGAAAAGATAATGGAAGCCTTTTTAGGCAAAGTGGTTCGGAAAGACCTGGCTTTCCTCGTGAAAGGTGGTCTGCCTGTACCTACATACGTTCTCGAATACCTGCTGGGACAGTACTGTGCCAGTGACGACCCGGAAGATATTGAAAACGGACTTGAAAAAGTCAAGGATGTAATTCGTAATAACTACGTGCATCGTGCCGACGCGGAAGCCGTAAAAGGCAAAATCCGCGAGAACGGACGGCATCGTATCATTGATAAGATCTCCGTCACGCTGAATGAACGCAACGATGAATATAATGCCGAGTTCGCAAACTTGGGCTTGACGCACGTTCCCATCGGAACGGAGTATGTCAAGCAGAATCCAAAGCTGCTTTCCGGCAACGGCGTTTGGTGCATCGTGACTGTTGGCTATATCCCCGGAGAGGATGTCAAGGTTCGATGGGAGATACAGACGCTGAAGCCTGTGCAAATCTCCAACATCGATCTGCAGTATTATATCAGCCAACGCAAAAACTTCACAACAGAAGAATGGATTGACTTCCTCGTTCATACAGTGGGACTCAATCCGGATATGATGAACCGACGCGAGAAGTTCATTGTGCTGTCTCGACTGTTGCCGCACGTTGAGAATAACTTCAACTTCATGGAACTTGGACCGAAGGGTACGGGTAAGTCCCATGTGTTCCAGGAACTGTCACCATACGGCGTTTTGGTAAGTGGCGGTGATGTCACCTCTGCACGTCTGTTCGTGAAGATGTCCGGCAATAAGGAGATACTTGGACTTGTAGGTTATTGGGACGTAGTGGCATGGGATGAGTTTGAACAGCAGAAGGGACGTGCCACAGATGCCGTGCTCATTGACACCATGCAGAACTACCTCGCCAATAAGTCCTTCAACCGCGGTAAGGCTACACACGAGGCATCAGCTTCGATGTCATTTGTGGGTAACACGAAGCATACCGTACCTTATATGCTCCGAAACTCTCATTTGTTTGAGAGCATACCCACATCATTCATCAAAGGTGCTTTCCTTGACCGCATCCATCTTTATAACCCAGGTTGGGAGATAAAGATGCTGAAGAAGGATAGCTTCTCTAAAGGCTATGGCCTGATTACTGACTACATAGCAGCTGTGCTTCACGCCATGCGTAATACAGACCTCACAGGCAAGCTGAAGGAATACGCAAGGTTCGATGGCTCGCTTTCAGAGCGAGACCATCTGGCAGTACGTAAGACGTTCTCCGGCTTGATTAAGCTGATTTATCCTGACCTTAACTTCACGGATGAAGAAGCATACGAAATGATTGACTTTGCAGCGGAGAGCCGTAAGCGTGTGAAGGATCAGCTTTACATCATAGATGAAACCTTCAAGGCAGAACCTGCCAAGTTCGTTTACACAAATATGAAGACGGGCGAACAGGTGAAGGTACAGACGCTGGAAGCTTTGGAAAATGGTATAGAGGATAAATATATAGATGAGGAACCTGAACCTGCAGAAGAGGTGGACAATGAGATTCCGACTGTCGGAAAGGAGCCTGCTGCAGAACCTTCAAAAGAGGTTGAGCAGACACGCCGTCCGCGTATCAAGCCGCTTCGGGAAGGGCTGAAGACTATCCGAATGAATCAGAAGGGGGTCACTTACAACTCCCTATTTGGTGATTATTTCCGTAGTGCACGATCAATCACCATAACCGACCCTTACATCCGTGCGCCCTTCCAGATATTCAATCTGATGGAACTGATAGCATCACTGCGTGAATGCTCTGACTTCCCCGAAGAGCTGAGCGTTCATGTTAGTACGCAGAACGATGAAGAGAAGATTCCTGAAATGATTGACACATTCGATGGCATCAAGGATGAGCTGGAATCCTACGGCATTACCTTTACATACGACTTCAAGGCTGACCACGACCGCTGGATTCAGCTTGATAACGGCTGGAAAATTCTGCTTACTCGTGGCCTTGACATCTATGATAAGTTCGAGCGTTACACCCTCGCTCAGATTCGCCAGAGTGAACGCCGATGCCGCGCTTTCACCGTTACCTACCTGAAGGAGGGTTCGGATCTGATGGAAAAAACGTCACTGGCCGAAGAGGTCAAAGCCAATTCTTTGTACCTGCCCATCAAACAAGAGTACTTCGATGCGATTGTAGAAGGTACCAAGAAAGAGGAGTACAGAGAAATCAAGGATACTACGTATAAGAAGTATATCCAGACTCCCATCGAGGGTGACCCGATGGCATGGAATGATGGCGTATATCCATACAAGCCCATTGAATACAAGTACCTGTCATTGGCCGTCGGCTATAATGCAGTCCGCGATACCGCACTTGTCGAGGTGAAGGAAATCACCTTCGAGCCAGCAAAGAATGAAGATGGCACACCCATTAGACTGCGCATTGAAGCATCACAATTGGTTCCTGATGCCAATGGTGATCTCTGCCTCTGGCTTGTCGTGTACCATTTAGGTGACGTGGTTAATGTGAAAAGAAAAAGCGAGTAGGAAATGGAATAATATAGTAACCTCATCACATGTCTGACTTTACAGATTTCCTGGCAATGACAGCCATAGAGGATGCTCATGAAGAAATGAGCGACTCGAATAGCAGACACTCCTCACGAAGGGGACGTAAGAGCTGGGCAGAGCAATATGAAGAGGCAAAGAAAGAGAAAGGTTGGAAGGCTTACACTGGATGCCTCTTAGCCCTTATCTTAGTCCTATTATTTGTTTTGGATTGCAGCGGTGTCATTTAGAGTCTTTTTTACGAAGAACAATATAGATAGCATACAATGAGCGCATTTACAAGAATGATGGCAGATTATGACTACCACCAGCATACGGGGGAACTCCCTGAATACTTTGGTGGTGGGGGCAGCGACAACCGAGGCTGTGGCTTCGGCTACTTTGTGGCCATCATTTTGTTTGCAGGTTTTTTATATGCTACTTGTAGTTCAGATAATAAGAAAGAAACCAAACAAGAGCCAAACCCTCAGTATGTGACAGTTCCAACATATAATTATCAAACACCATATTATCCACCTCAGACATCAACTCCAGCTTCAACATCTACACAAGAACAGGTAGAACAGCCCAAGGTTGAAGTGCAAGAGCAACAACAAGAACTGCCACAAGCTCAACCTGTCAAGCCCGTGAAAATCTCTCGTTATTACGAAGAAGGATATGAGAAAGGCTATGATGATGGTGAGGATGATGCTGTGATGGGCAATGGCTTTGGTGGCCAGTTTGATGATGAGTGCAGATATGAGGGATGGAAAAAAGATGAATATGAGCAGGGGTATGAAGAAGGATATGAAGCTGGGTATTACGACAATAAAGAAAGTGACGAATGACATTTTTTATTTTTACAATACTATTTGTGTTATGCTTAGTTGCTGTGCTGGCAGAAGACTTTCCTGGATTATTCCAACGCAGGAACCATAATCGCAATGGCTCCCGAAAAAGTCCGAATAGATATTCAAACAATTACAGTCAAGTAAACGTAGATGATGTCTATTGCCCGGAATGTGGTAGCCCAAATGTGACCGTTTACCGCGACGGAAGTTGCGAATGTCAGGACTGTGAATTTCAATTTCACGTTGATTATCTGTAAATATACTAAAGGACTGAATGAGCATTCAATTAGATAAATACGGCGAGAAGGCTCTTGGCCTTGTTTTGGAAGGCAAGTCGCTCTTCATTACAGGTAAGGCAGGTACAGGTAAAACAACTGTACTTAAAGAGATTGTGCGCCAATGCAAGCGGAACAACAGAAAGACCGTTGTTCTTGCACCTACGGGTGTAGCTGCAAAGAATGCAGAAGGTGTTACCATTCATTCTTTCTTGCATCTGCCACTTGGGCCATACATTCCAGGAATGAGGATGCATAAACTATATGCCCTGAAAGAGGAGGAAATAAGACTGGTCAATAGTGTAGATCTTATCATCATAGATGAAGTGAGTATGGTTCGATGCGACCTGCTGGATGAAATGGATGATGTACTGAGGCACTATAGGAAAAATCCTCTTCCTTTTGGGGGAATACAGATGGTCATGTTTGGTGACTTGTACCAACTGATGCCTGTAGCTCAGGAAGAGGACTGGGATCAGCTAAGAGAGAAATACGATTCACCATATTTCTTCAGCAGCAAAGTATTGAAGCGGTTGGATTGCCCGATGTTTGAATTGAAGATCATACACCGACAGGACGACCGAAACTTTGTTACTTTGTTGAATAATGTCAGGCTTGGACACGTCTCAACAACGGAGCTTAAAGAACTGGAAGGAAGATTCAAAAAAGATTTCGTTCCGAAGGATGATGAAGGTTATATCAGATTGACAACTCATAATTGGAGGTCTAAGACATACAATAATAGAAGGTTGGAAGAGCTGGGGGGAGTTGAGTATGAGTATAAGGCATATATCGAGGACTTTTTCCCAAAAGAGGAATATCCCACAAACTATGTGCTCCGACTAAAAAAGGGTGCAAGAGTCATGTTTATCAGAAATGATAACGATTGTAACCAATACGTTAATGGTACTCTTGGAACTGTACAGTCTCTGGGAGATAGAGGGATTATAGTCAGAACAGATGAGGGAAATGTGATTGGTGTTGAACGTCAGACCTGGGATTTTTATAGGTATCATATCAATAAGAAGACCAAAGAGATTGAAGCAATCCTTTGTGGCTCGTTTAGACAGTACCCGTTGAAGCTTGCCTGGGCTGTAACTATTCACAAAAGTCAGGGTCTGACATTTGACAAGGTGATTATAGATGCCGGCAAGGCTTTTACTTACGGGCAAGTTTATGTGGCTCTTAGCCGCTGCCGCAAATTTCATGGTATTGTTCTCGTTTCACCCATCACAGCAAAGATAATCAAGACAGATCCAATTGTCACAGCCTATATGAAGTCTGTGAAGAGAATTGTTCTCGATGAGGAACCAGAAACAGAAACTGTCAGCCATTTGACTCCTATTCATGGAGAGCAGCGGACATTGTGGATGATAAGAGACGGGCTTAACCCTCAGCAGATAGCAGAGCAAAGCAGCCAAAGAATTGAAATTATCTATGGCCATATTGCAAAGCTAATTGAAAATGGAGAACTAAAGGCTCCAGATTTTGTAGATAGAGATAACTACTTGCCAATCCTTAATGCTATTAAAAGTGTTGGCGTTGACTGTCCGTTAAAGGACATCAAAAACTTGTGTGCCCCAAACGTGAAATATGCTGAAATCAGAATGGTGATAGCTGAGGTGAAGCATAAGATGAAAGAAATTGAACAACAAGAATCGGAGGATGAAGAGTCTGATGATGAATGGTATTTTGTTGATTCGGTTCCGTTTATTTATTCCAGCAAGAGATTCTTGTCATATAATTGTCGTGTTGTTCTATCGAAATTAGGATATTATCTAGAAGTAACAGGCGATTACATAAAACTCGGAGATTATCCGAAGGGGTTCAACGATAAACAAGGCAGCGTCTGGATAAAGAAACCGATTAACAGTAAAGGATATAGAATTGTTCATGATATAGAGAAGGATTATTTTCTAATCGGGTATATAAGAGAAGAAGGTAACAAAATCCTATATACAAATAACGACAACCAGGAGTTTTCTATTACTTTTAACGAATAAATAATGGCGGAACAAAACACGAATTTAACAGCTGATTCATAATGGAAAAGTACACTTTTACATACAAATACCAGATGGCGGAAAACGGGAAACGTTACCATCTTCTCACATCCAACGAATATCCGTGGATGAATGTACAGGTCATCGAAATCCCAGAAGGGGAAGGTGAATATGAAAAAGTGATGAAGTTAATGGATGAAAAAGAAGAGTTTGTTACGGTCGCTCCAGATCGCCGTGACTTCATTTGCATTCAGGCTGGCGGCGGCACACCTGAGCACCCAACCATCGAGATTACCGATGAGAATATTGACGAGGTGGACGAAGCTCTCACCAGCTGCCAACAGGAAGCAGCATTATACTGGGCTGAAAGGGGAGAAAAATTGAAGTCAAATAAAAACGTTTAGGATATGGGCGAAGCTATCAAAGCTGTTCTTTATGGACTATTGAACATATATAACGAAGGCGAAAAGTCAAGTCCAGGATGTGGCTGTTTAACAGTTGCAGCCTTATTGGTATTTGGCCTTGTCATAGGTGGCATCACTCAATCAAATCTTCCAAATGAATTTAAACTCATCTTTTTTATCATCCTTCTCATAATCAGCCTTATTATTTCTGGGTGGATGATATATCAAACAGTCAAAAAATGGAAAGAGGATCGAGCAAAAGGCACTGCTGATAACAATGAAATCATACTTGTCATTTTATTTATCGCTTTCATAATCTTTATATTTTACGCCGCTTTTGCTGGGTAAATGAAATAGAAATGTAGCGTTATGTATATTGGAACAGAGGACATAGAGCAAGTGGCAACCAAGTACACAAGAGGAAAAGAAATCCTCTTGGAGTATTTACAGGGCTACGGCACTGGTAGATACTCCGAAGAGTTTGATGAATATGTGGGTACCATCATCGAGGCGGTTTCTCAGAATGGATTTGAAGTGCCTGTTCCTATATGGCGAATGTGCCAGGCTCTTGAAGTGGCTGAAAGGAGAAGAAAGCGCATCTCCATTCATCCTTCTCCAGAGTTCCTTTCGGGGAAAGCCGCGAAAGATTATATCAGAAAACATCCTAAGTTTCCGGCTGAGCTGGTCGGCTTGAAAGCGCAGCAGTGTGACGGATGGAAATATGAAATTGAATATGTATAAAGAGAAAAGTTAAAATGAGAAGATATCCCCAATATGACGAACTGACTGAGAAAATGCACTCAGAGTTCACCGTTGATGAAGAAACAGACCGCAAGCATCGCGCAGGGTGTGTTTGGGGTGTGCTTGGCTATGATGCCTCAAAGGAAGACATCAAGCACTGGGCAGAAGTATACGGTGTCAATTATGAGATATGCATGAAGTACAAATCGTTTTGGCGAAATCTGCACGAGAATAGTATCAGAAGATAGAACGTTAAGAATTATGATTGGAGCTATCATAGGTGACCTTGCAGTAAGTACATGGGAGAAAGACCATGAGACTTTCTACAAACAATTGGTATTAAACACGGCTATGCCTTCACCGTATGGCATCGCATTGATAAATGCTGCCAATACGTTCTTCTGTCCCGAAGAAAAGATTGATACCAAACCCATCGGCACACCAATGGATGATTGCTTCTTTGGTCAATGGCTGATGTGGCAGATAGCTGTTGCATGGTATGGCGAGGAGCTGGAAAGGCATATCCCCCAATTCCCGGGGCTTGACAAGGAAGAATTCTATGCTAGAATGTTCGTTAGGGAACTGTTGAAGTCGTTGCTGAATGGTAGCACCAAAGGTGAAGCATACCATTCATGCCACACTTTTGAAGAACTATCTAAGCATTGGCAGTGGAGAAAAGGAGAACAAAAGTTGCCAGGCGCTGACTTTGGGTTTGGCTTATTGACATACGTATTCCGAGCTTGGAACGCTTTTTATCTGGGATATGACTATACATCGACCATCCATAACGCTGTAAAATGGTCTGATGATACCCACTTGACAGCTGCAATTGCAGGTGCTTTCGCTAGCGCAATGTATGGATGCCGATTTAACTACATCAAAGAGAGATATGCCGTGGATGGCGTTATCAGAGGTGAACTGTACTACCATGCTTTCAACAGGAAAGAGGAAATTCAACGTCTTTCAGAAATGATGATAGAGAAGGAGGACAGAGACCGCAAATTCTTCAAGAAGAATTGTGCTCTTACCAATGTTAAAAAACATAAGTGGTCACCGTCCTATGAAGATGTACACAAGTATGAGTTCTCTGAAGAGGAACACCACCATCTTATCCGGGCTTGGTACACAGACTGGGAGAACCGCTATGGGTTCTACCTAGATGATGGTTGGATATACTTCTACAGGAGCCAGGTACTGATTTGCCGCTTCCAATTCCATAAGAAGCAAGACGGCAAATATATCATCATCAAATTAGAAGATGGTGATGATAAATTCCACAATTCAAAAGAGTTTGTCGAATGGCTATTGGAACACAAAGGTAGGGTCATAAAAGTATAAATGCTATGATGACAATTCCACAAGCTCGACACCGTGCATTATTTGCAGTCCAGAAAGAATATCAGGTAGAACGCCCAGAGATTGGCTTGCATTATCTTGGTATATACAAGATGAAGCACACTTTTGAAGTTGACTTCAAAATATCAGATGGGCGTGTAGTTGACAAAGGATTACCGATAGTGGTTCTTGTTACGACCAGCAAAATCCAAATCATTCAAAGTGGAGAAAGCTTGGATATTATGTACTATTTCTGGGATAAAAAGTAAAATTAAAAATACAAGATTATGACTATTAAAGAATTTACAGAATCAGCAATTAAAGTTTATTTGGAAAAGGGTGGCACTGTTAATCCTCATATCACCCTTGATGTCTTCAAGCTCATTGAGTCTAATGAGAGTCTGCTAATGGATTATATGGCTCTGAAGAAGCATTATAAAGAGGTCAATCCAACTATAGGAAAAACGATACGAGAATATTTTGACCTTCGTAATGACAAGATGATGCCAGTAGCTGGCCAATGCAATTTAATCAAGAGTTATATGCGCTTTCATAAAAAATAAGTGCGGATAAAAGAGAATGGATAGAGAAGATATTGAAAGGTTATCACGTGCCTTGAATGGCCTGGCTGATATTGCGGCACGCAAAGAGGCTGAAATGGAAGAGGAACATAAACGCCAAAAAGAAAGAGAAGAAAGGCGGAAACGGCTCTATAAGCTTTATTATGAGCAAGCACCTCCTGTTTCTTGGTATTTCCCAAAAGATTCGGCTTTATTGGAATAAAAAATGAGCCAAAATGTGCTTTTGAGGAGTGTTTTCAGAGACTTTTCTGAATAGGCTCAATTTGAGTGTTCCTATTCCAACTACTTTTGTGCAGTAATTCCTTCAAATAACCATTAAAAGTATTATTGCAATGAAAAAAACACTCCTATTTGCGCTCACCTTGATTGGTTTGCTGCTTACTTCCTGTGGTACCACTTACATGGCTACCTATGACGTTACGCTTGCAAAGGTCGAAAGCCCTGCAGATGTAAAAAAGAACTTCGGTGAAACAAAGGTTGTCCTAGTAAATGAGGACAATGTGAACAAATATCGGTACGAAGATGATTATATCGATATTATATGGTATGTGGGAACGACTAACCTATACTTCACGCTGAAAAACAAGTCTGGACATTCCATTAAAATTAACTGGGATGACATCAGCTTTGTGGACATCAATGGAACAGTCGGACGTGTAATGCATAACGGGGTAAAGTTTATTGACCGGAATAATAGCCAGCCTGCAACCACAATCCCTAATGGGGCAAAGATTGATGACGTCCTGATTCCAACTGAAAATGTTTATTACATCTCTCCAACCAGATACACAAGCGGGGGATGGAATAAAAGGAATCTGATACCTTCTTTTTACAAGTCAAAAGAAGCTATGGATGCAGGAGCTGGCAGCTACGTGGGAAAGACGATGAAGGTGCTAATGCCTATCAGTGTGGAGGGTGTACAGAATGACTATACTTTTGAATTCGAGATTAGCCATCTGTTGACGAATACAAAATAGGCCCTGCAAATTCATTGTACAATGTCACTCCCATGGGACACTCCATCAGACGATAATGGCTGCTCCAGCAAAGGATGCGCCATTGCTCTCATTGCGTACTTGCTTTATTTGTTAATTCAGATGTCGTTCTTTTGATCATTCAATGATAATGTGACGTCTCATTGCCCGTTCACCTCGTGTGGATGGGCATTTTTTGTTGTGGCCATCGGCCACCTCCATTGCTTCTATTATCATGCTATGTGTGCAGGGCTTGGCGGCAGGCTGCTTGATGGCCTCTGAGGTGTGTGCTGCTTGATGGGGCATGTACCGAGCTTGCCGTTTCACGTTCTCTGTTGGCGTAGTAGCCGCTACTCCTGTGTTGTCCGCTGGCTTTGACCTCCCCAACGCCTCGCAGTTCGCCAGTCCCAAGGGAGTGGCGAACTACGGGCGTTTTGTTTGGGGGAGGTCTGTTAGCTGGTGCTCTGTGGGCTTGGTATGGAGCGACTGCATTATTGGCTTTGATGCCGATTGTACCCATAATCTTGTGTCTTCGGGTCGCATCCGCGTGGATGAACTGACATTGTTCCTATGTCACTCTTATTCGTCACCATCTCTATTGCTACCATACTTTGTGACGTTGCACGTTGTAGGTTATTGATGGATTAGAGCTTTTTTGTTGCTATTCATGTATCTGTCTGCTGGTCATGGGGATTCTGCCATGGCCATCTTTTCTGCATCCGCTCTTTACCGATACATTCCCTTGTCTCTCCAAGTCCACCTGTCTCTACGCAAATTGCTAAAGCGGTACGCGCTTCTTATCTCTATGTGAGCGGGCAATCTACTGTCATTGAGTTGTCACCATGGAGCTTTTGTCTTCACTTGCTTTTGTTATCGTACCTGAAGCACACTTATGATTTTGCCATTGCAAAGGTAAATCGCCATTCTCGTGCTGCAAGGCTGGCCGGAGGCCTTGGCTACACAAATTATTTTCAAACAAATGAGCCGTGAGCCGTGGGTCAGACTAATTTCTGCTAAAGCCCACAAGGGGTGAAAATAATTTGCTTCGGCCTTGCTGCTCTTCGCCTGGCTTACCTTGGTAAAGCACTGTCAAAATTCAAAAGTGCTTCGGCACACAAAACCAATAACAAAAACTCTTAATCATTATGACAACTCACTACATGACAGCAGATTTCCGCCTTCGCTCACACAAAAGAAGTGCAAAAGTTTTCCTCAGCAATATGTTCACCGTAGAGGTGGTGGACTTCGACGGAGAATCAAGAGAATATAGCGTATCGGCTGAGAGCTTCGAGGATGCAGCACGTGAGGCCGAGAATCTTGCTTTCCATGACTGCATACAGATTTCCTTCATGAATATCAACGCTTACTAATCCAATAATTCAATAACCCCTAAACAACTTTACAACTATGTCACAGTATTCAATCGTAGCAGAGATGGTTCAATCGAACAAGAGTAACAACAATGTGTGGTTCGTCCACGTCACCGGATGCGACAATCCCGAACTCCAGGGGTACTGCAAGCACGCCATCAAGGCCATGCAGTTCTGCTTCATCCTCAAAGCCCGCACTCAGTTCCCCATCGAGGACAACACGCTGGAGCAGCTGAAGAGCTACTACGCCGAGAACGAGAAGGGCAAGCTCAATTGGTACAAGCCCCGCACTCCCAAGGAGGAGGCACAGCCCACGGAGGCCGTCGAAGAGCAGCCCGCAGAGGATGCCCAGCCCAAGAAGCGCACACGTCGCACGAAGAAGCAGATAGAGGAGGTGGCCGCGTAGGCCACTTCCCTCACTCAATAATCCTCATTTATCCACACTCTAAATCATTCAGCATTATGAAAGAAGTTCCATTCATCGTCACAGAGTTGGTCCTGAAGGCAGTCCAACATCTGCAGGATGCCCAGTATGATCACCAGGCAGAAGTTGTCATCGGCGAAACAAGCCGTACCTTCGTCCTCGTTGAGGAAGAAGAGTTCAAGGAACTTGTTGACTTCCTCGATGAAGAACGAGGTTGGGAGAACTTCCCCCGCGACTTCAACGCGATTGTCAAGACTCCGCATTGGAGTACGGAGGAAGAGGAGGGCAGTTAGCCCTCCTTCCTCCTCTTTTAACCCCTCTTTTTTGTCTTTTCGCGTGCGTACATGTTATTGTAACTTTGCATTCGGTAACTGACAACAACACAAACACCGCACAATGAACCTCGTTACATCCATAACACAATGTCTCTTCACTTCGCAGATCCCGCCGCTGGAATATGCACAGGCGGGCATCGACCCGCTGAATGTGCAGATATACGGCGACTGTGAAGAAAACCGTCATCGCATCCTGAATACGACAATCTATCCGGTCAATGGGAAAGTAATCCTTTACGACCTTGGACCGCTCATTGAGGAGGACATGAGAAATGGTGACATCACGGAAAGCGTCATTGACGTCTCATTCTACTCTGGGAATAATCGTATTCTGAGCACGCCCTTCGTGGCTTATCACTGCCCGTTCAGCACAAACGTTGACTGTACCAGGTTCCTCGCCAATCATTTCCTGAGTTCACTGACTGCCAAACGCATACCTGCAGGGAGCAGCAGCGATAAGGAACGCCTGTGGCTGAATTATTCGGCGGAAGAAGGGAATGCGCCGAACAGCTACACGCTGACAGCGTACTTCCTGACTCCCGCAGATACCATCTTCACGCTGGAAATGACGTTTCCGATTACAGGCTATTATGTAAGAAAAGCACTCGCTATCGGCTATGATGCCGTCTGGGATGCTTGTGATAGCAACTACGACCCGGATGAATACACCATCGAGGAGATGAAGCTGATGTATTATACCGTGAAAGCAGGGGCACGGCTCTTCACGTATTATGTGGACTACGATTTCAAGCCTACGCAGAGGTTCCACTTCAAAAACGTGTTCAACGTGGAGGAAATGATATACCTCGATGCGGTGACGGTGACGAAGACGGACACAGAGCGCAGCATAGCTACTTCTCATGGCCAGTCGCTCTTCTATGATCAGGTGGACTCACAAGAGTATGAGGTCACTACCGCACCGCTAAGTACCGAGGAAGCGGATTGGGCTGCACAACTGTTGCTGTCTCATAAGGTGCAGAGAGTGGAGAAGGACGGCACTTTTACGGACATCCTCATTACCGACATGAACGCCGAAGTGACGGACAGCGATGAGGAACACCGACGCATCAAGTTCACGTACCGCCTGAAACGGCAGGGAGCGACATTGACAACGCTCACCGAAACGAACGAGGTAACACGGAAGTTCTCGGCTCAGTTCAACAATAAATTCGCATAACTCATGGCAAACGCAATACACATCACCACCGCCAAGAAGATACTGGACAGCCACGATCCTGTCAGCATCTCTTTCTGGACTTCCAAGGGGGAGATTCAGACATACAATGACTGTATATCCCTGCGCTATAACTTCTATGAAGGGACGCGAAATGTAAAGCTCCGGCCTTCCAACGAGATACGAAAGGTGCGAGATGTTTGCATCTTCCGACTCAATGGGATGGAAGTGTATCTTTGAACACACAACACACAAACACATAAAACTACAATGAGAAAGAAATCTTTTAATCAAGTTCATACAGTGCCTGTGGATATGCCTCAGTATGGCTTTGCATCCATCGAGGACATTCCAGACATAGAAGCACGAGCGGCGTTTACCTCGGACAGCAGCGCTGTATTCAAGGAAACGACAGACACCAGCCCCATCAAGCTCAATGACAAGATGGAATACATGCCTTGGGGCGGGGATAACCAGATGCCTTACGACATCCTGAGGTATATTGAGGATGACGAGACACTTTCCACCTGCCAGATGTTCAATGCTGAAATCGTCTATGGGGACGGACTGCGTTACAATACGGAGGCAGCAAGTAAAGAGGTGAAAGAGCAGGTGGAGGAGTTCCTACTGTCAAACGACCTCAGTAGCTACTACCTCGGGGTTTGCCAGGACCTGAAACACTTCGCCTTCTGTGTCTCTGTCATCATCCTCAACGGGGATAATACCCGAATCGTCAGACTGCTCCGTAAGGAGGCTTGCTACTGCCGCTTCGCTCCGGCTGACAAGAATGGGGATATTCCCTATATCCTCTATGCAAACTGGCGGGAGTCTTCCTTCGACAAGGAAAAGGTCGAGAAGATTCCACTGCTTTCCGTCTCTGCACCTTGGGCTGACCTCGCCGTGCGAATGGGAAAGATGCCGGGGGCAGACGGAAATACAAAGGTTAGTGCAAAGGGACATAAGTTTGCCATCGTCACACGTATTCCTACACCTGATAGTACGTATTATCCCATACCGTACTATGCCGCGCTGTTCAAAGGGAAGTGGTACAACATCAAGAGGCTCATAGGCATTGCCAAGGAAAGCAAGCTGAAAAACACGGCTCCCATCAAGTACCACATCGAGATTTCAAATAAGTATTGGGAGAATCTTTTCCGTTCGGAAGGTATCACTGACCGCAAGAAACAGCAGGCAAGGGTCAAGAAAGCGAAACAGGAGATTCTTGACTTCCTTACGGGCGTTGAGAACTCGGGCAAGGTGTGGTTCTCTTGCCACTACAAAACACCGGACGGACAGGAGAATCATGATGTCATTATCAACAAGATTGATACGGACAAAGAGGGTGGTGATTGGGCATCGGACATCGCCGAAGCCATCAACATCATCTGCTTTACCATGCGCGTACACTCGAACCTCGTGGGGTCTGTTCCCGGCAAGTCGCAGTCAAACAACTCCGGATCGGACAAACGGGAGCTTTATACCATCGCACAGGCCCTGCAGAAGCCGTATCATGATTTGCTCTTCACCGTGCATCGCATCATCATCAAGTTCAACAAATGGGACGGCGTAACGCCGGACTGTCCATTTATACAGCTTACCACCCTTGATGAAAACAAGGATGCCAAGAAAGTAACTACCGAAGAGAATCAATCATAGGTACTATCAGCCTTGCCGTGATGAGACCGCTTCGCAGCGGTGCAGCGAAGCGGCTCACGGCAAGGCTGATAGGCATTGATCTATAAATCGTCAATAATAAATTGCCCTATGCTAATCACAAATGACCAGGAACTCCGTTCCTTTTTTCCCAATGCTCTCGTCACTGTCGAGGGGGAAGCCTCGCTCTTCGAGAAGCTGAGTGCTTATCTCTCAGAGGCTGAATCATGGCTGGCCAACTATATCACAGGTGCAGCACCATTGGCCGCTATCACGGCTGAGAATGAGGGCGCAAATAGACCACTCGCTTGCCGCATCGTGGTTTGTCATGCCCTCATTCACGCCTTACCGTCCTTGGACCTGGTACTGACACCTAACGGATTCGGCATCGTAAGCAATCAGAACATCGCTCCGGCTTCGCGTGATCGCGTCGATAGACTGAATGGCTCAATAGAGATGCAGCGCGACGATGCCATTATACTTCTGCAGAAGTCGCTATTCAAACGCGCCGACTGGCAACAGTCGGAAGTGTTCGGATATTGGGCGCAGACCCTGCTTCCCAATATCTCGGTCTGTCATCAGCTGCAGATCCGCGAACACCGCTTTGTGGCTTACCGCGCACTGGTGCCTCGCATCATTCAGATTGAGGATGAACTGGCTAACTCGTTCATCAGTCCTGAATTGCTGGCACATCTGCATACGTATCAGTTTGGCATCGGCTATGCCGAACTGTCACCCGCCGAACAGTCTGGCCGTGCCTACGTCCTCACACACCTTACAGCAGAGATTGTATCACAGCTGAATGGCAACCCCATTGGCCATCGCTATATGTCAGACTTGGTGAACGTCATCCGTTCCCAGACAGACATATTCCCGGAATGGCATAGCTCCGACACGGCCAAATTGTTCGAACCACCCATATTTGAGAACAAGAAGGAAGCCCAGGGGTACTTCTTCTAATCCTGACTGTCAAAATACTGATTGAAATACTGCATAAGGGCAGCTTCATCATCTATGATGTCTTGAAGCTGCCTTAATCGTTCGGCATTGGGGGAATCCTCAAACCATAGGTGAAGATAGCCATTACGGCCATATTTCTCATGAAGATGTGCCACCATACGCTGAAAATGCTCTTCACGGCTATACTCCGGATAATGGTCAAAACCGTACTGAATGGTTCTGCGGATGATGGTGGCTGCATCAATAAAACGGTCTGCCTCTGCCACAATGCGGCCATAGATGGTGCGAGGCTCATGGCCGGATGAAGCACGATGGTCTTCTGCTGCATCGGCCATGGTGACTATCTGCTCTTCTGTGAACCACCTGCGCAGTGTTTGGTCTGCCTTGATAATCCTGGCTGATACTTCATGGTGGCGCTCTCTTCCTTCGCACAGGCCTGTATCGTGATAGGCAGCTATGGCGTAGGCCATATCGGCATTGACACCCAACTTTTCAGCCAGTTCCATGCTTTGCTGTATGACCATCAAAACATGATCACGCTGATGGGCTTTGTCGAAACTGTCATACCTCGGTATGATATTGGCTTCGACATAGCGCTGAAGTTCGGGTGTCACTTGTATCAGCATGGATTATAGATATTGATTCACCACTGAAAGTAGTTGGTTAAGTGGCATGGCTCCGCTCTGTCGCCAAAGGACTTGACCACTGCGGAAAAGTATCAATGTGGGTACAGCCTGCACATTATACTCTTCTGCGGGAATGCCGTGTTTATCCACATCCACCTTGATAATGCGGACGCGGTCGCCCAATTGGGCTTTTAACTGTTCCAATACGGGGTGCATGGCCTTACAGGGGCCGCACCAAGTGGCAAAGAAATCGGCCAAAACCAACTCGCCGCTATTGATTACATCGTTGAAGGTTTCCATAGTGATGAAATGTTGAAGTAAACTGTCCGATAAATTGGAATTTATAGGTTTCTGATCAATGATAAATCACCACTTGACAAAGCTTTGAAATTGCGCTCTATTTTCTCAATGTCCCAATCCCACCATTTCAGTTGCAACAGAAAGGCAATGAATTCGTCGTCAAAACGCATCCTGACCACTCGGCACGGATTACCCACAGCAACAGCGTATGGAGGAATGTCTGAGGCAACAACAGAGTTGGCTCCGATAATTGCTCGGTCACCTATGTGAACGCCTGGCATGATGGTGACATGCTGGCCAATCCAGACATCATTGCCCACAACGGTATCACCCTTCAGAGGCAATTCATCTTTCACTGGAGCAATGGCACTTCCCCAGTCGCCACCAATGACATAAAACGGATAGGT
>SUYG01000001.1:0-58220 GCA_015060555.1 Prevotella sp. | reverse complement strand
TCATCGGCAGCAGGCGGTTCTTCAGGATGTCCTGCGTCGATTGTTCACTCTGCTCCGTGTCGTACCACAAGCACCGCTCGCCCCGTATGCAGCATGCCATGAGCAGCGAGTTGAACAACGTCTTACCACTCTTCGCCTTACCCGTCACCGCCACCAGCTCCCCACGCGGGAAGCAAGGTTTTCCGAAGATACGGAACAGGAAACGCATCGGCGGCAGCTCCTTGTCCTGCGTGATGCGCAGGCGCTCCAGCAGCCGCTCGTCGTCGCTCAGTGCATGCTCCTCCACCGAGCGGCGCACCAGTTCGTAAGCCCCGCTGTTCATCGCTTCAGCGGTGACCCCGCATGGTTGTCGATAATCCTGTACGCCGCATCCTCGTTGTCGTTGGCCACCGAGAGGATGAAGTTGCACAGACGTTTGATGAGACCTCGGAACTCACTGTCGCTCAACACCGTGCACAGATACAGCAACAGGCGCAGCATCGTGGAGCATTGCATGTGCAGCAGTTTGTCCACTGTCAGCATCTTAGGGCTGAAATGTCCGTCGCGGCACACCGCCTCCTTGGTGAGGCCGATGGCAGGATCCTTGAACATGCTGAGGATTATCTCAGCAATCTCATGAAGAAAATCGTTTTCCGTTAGCATGATTTTTTATTTTAAACCATGCAAAGTTACGGACTTCCCAGCAATCCCTCTTCCCTACGCGGAAGGGAGAGGCGGTTAATGGTTTATGGGGCCCCCTCTAAATCTCCCCGAGGGGAGACTTTGTGAAGGGTGGGATGGTGGCCCCCTCTAAATCTCCCCGAGGGGAGACTTGGGGAAGCAGATGGATTGGTTTAAGAGTTCAAGGAGTTTAAGGAGTTTAAGAGTAACTTTTATTTTTCACCTTTAACTTCGTTGACTTTTGTCACGACTCGGCAATTCAAGCAAGCTTGATTGCTCTCACTGCTCCAAAAGTTCACTCTTTCACTTTTCACTCCTCACTTTTCACTTTTCATTCCTCATTCTTCATTCTTCATTCTTCATTTCCCCTTCCCCTCTGCTTTCTATTGAGTGTCTCATAAACACTTATTATTCCTTGTTTTTGACATTTTTCACCTTTGCGGCTAAAAAATGCCAAAAACTTTTGGCGTATTTCAGAAACTATTCTACCTTTGCACTCGACTCTAGATGTTTTGTACCTCTTTTGGCAGCGTGAATGTATTCACAGGGTCAGAATGTCAAGACAGCCTACGCCGAGCGGAAGATGGTGATGCCAGTGATGGTCAAGCCAGCAGAAGCGGGTGTTACAGAGTTCAGTTGTTCTCAGTACGCAGGTTAATCTGTAAACCAGTTAATTCGTTAATCTGTTTCAATTGATTCTGTATGTGGGTGGGGAATGAGAGTCACTACTTAATGTAGAAAGGCGTTTACTTGAACGCTTCATCGCTGAGTTCCGAACTTCGAACACTCGTTTACTCAGAAGTGATGATGCAATGGTAGATGTCCTCGGGATGTGTTTATACGCATCCCCCTTTTGGGGGTTCTATAATCATATCGGCGTGGGCTTCGAAGTTGCTTATCTTTCTGAGAAGGCAAGTTCGAAGGCCAGGAACACAAGATAAGCAGCAGAGTACGGACCTCACGCTTTTTTTGTGTCGAGCATAGAACCTAAAACACCGGCACAATAAAGGTTCGATATGAGCACATTGTCTAATGTAGCTACTCGTGGAGGCGAGACAAACCCTCCGAGTGTCAGGGTTGCACCTGAGACTATCCCCGAAGCCAAAAGCTCACAAACAGGGGTGTCGGTAAGATATGTGCCTGATGAAAACAAGAGCTGGTTCGTTTTTCGTGCCTCATATGGCAGAGAAGACAAAGCATCGGACATCATGGTTGAAGACGGAACGTATGTCTATATTGCTAAACGTTATGCATACAAGACGATAAAAGGTAGACAAAAGAAAGTCCTTGAAGCCCTTATCCCCAACCTCCTTTTTGTATATGCGACAAAAGAGAAAGCTAATGAATATGTTAAGGATACCCTAGCTCTTTCTTACCTATCGTACTATTTGAACAAATGTACGAAGAACAGCGAAGAGAAGAATCCCCCTTTGACTGTTTCTTGCAGGGAAATGGAGAACTTTATCATTGCCACCTGCAACAATAGCGAGCATCTGAAGTTCGTTGATGAAGAACAATGCCATTTCAAAGGCGGCGAAACCGTGAGAATCATTGACGGGCTGTTCAAGGGCGTTGAGGGAAAAGTAGCACGGGTCGCAGGACAACAACGGGTAGTCTTAACATTGTCTCAGCTTGGAATGTTCTCTACTGCATATATCCCTACAGCATTTATAAAGTCATTGGAGAAATAACTCAAAGCTATAATAATGGAACATCAATATAGATTAGACTATAGTGCTTATTCAGATAAAAAACTTGTTGAGATGATTCTGGCTGAGCCCCATAATGAAGAGGCCGCAGCCTTTTTGATTTACAATCGATATGATCCTCTGTTGCATAGCATTTTTAATTCGCTAACTCAAGACCGCAAATGGTTCGATGATTGTGTGGAAGAGTTGTTTATTCATCTTAAGGGCACAAACCGTGATTGGCATGCTCTTGCGACATTTGAATGGCGTAGTACATTGGGACATTGGTTGACCGATGTCGCAAAAAATAAATTTATTGTGACTTTGCGAAAAGTGATAGATAATAACGGCCGCAATGTATCTATAGATAACGACGATCCAGAAACCCCAAAAGTTCAACTGCCAGACGACGGACAGGAAACTTATGAACGTCGCCAGCGCAAGGTTCTCCTGATGGAAGCAATTGGGCAACTGCGGGATGATGACCAACGTTTCGTGCTCCTCAAGCGTCTCAAGGGGTATGACAGCAAAGAAATCGCCATGATGCTTCAAATGAAATGGAAGAGACAAGGTATCGTGAAATATAACAATCGACATGAAATGGTTGTTCCTAATGCCGACTACGTTAATGTTCGCATGCAACGTGCAAAGGAAAAACTAAATACAATCCTTATCAAATTATATTATTAGACCGAATATGGATATTACAAGTGAACTATTGGCTGCATATGCAGAAGGAAATGTTTCGGATAGCGAACGTAAAGCCGTGCGCCAGTATTTAGTGGATAATCCGGATGAATTGGAAACCATAATGATGATGATGGATGAAGATTACGACTTAGACATAGAAGACGAAGCAGAAGTTGAAGATATTGCATCAGCAAGTGATGAAGGGACTTTTTCTGATATTTGCTATAGCGCCGCGGCCTTTGCGCCGCGAATAGTACCTATGAAGAATATCATTGAAAGCCTAGGGCACGATGACATTGGAAGTTTTAATAAACGTTTAGGTGATTTATTAGATGAATTAGATTTATGATGTGATAGAATTTGAGTAACAATCCCATTCTTTAATAACATGGAAGCCCTTAACAGAGCATATAACGAGCTACTAAGCTTTGTCGATGATTTTGCAAATTCCACGACAGGCAGTAGTTCTTCTCCACAAAAGATGGAGAACAGAAAGGCCTGGTATGCAGAATGGGATGACAACTATATTGGGGATTTGCTCAACAGCTATCTAACAAAATCTATTCTCCGTAAGATAGCAGATTCCTATTATGGAAAGCAATTAGAAGAACTTCTTGATGAAGCCACAGAACTGACAACGGAATCATATCCCATATTATATGAGGTCTATTCAAATTGCTGCAACACCCTTGGTATGTATAATCAACCCCAAGCATACATCACGGGTAAGATGAAAGGTATAAACGCTCTCAGCCTTGAAGTAAAAGGCAAACAGTTAATCTTAATCAGTCCCAAAGTTGCAATTTGTCTTCCACCAGATGAGCAAGCGTTTTTGTTAGGTCACGAAATAAGCCATCATCAGCAAGGAATTTTGGTTTGCCACACAGTGAATGGGTTGATAGACAATTTCAACAACGCATCTGCCATCTTTGGCCCTTTGGTTCTTGACACCATTGAAGTGCCACTCAGACGCTGGTGCCGTTGTTCCGAGTTCAATGCTGATAGAGCTGGCTATTTATGTTGTAAAGATGAAAATGTAATTAAGAGACTCTTTTGTAGATTAGGAATGAAGTCTTACTCATCAGCATATTCTGACTATAAGGAAGTTGGAGCCGCCCATCCTATGTTAACTACTAGATGGAATGTGTTAAGAGAGTATAATAAGAGAATAAATAAATGATAGGACTATGATTTATAACAAGCAAATTCTGACAGGTCTGGAGCATAGCCAGTATGAGCACCCCTTTGACAAGATGGCATTGGAGAAGTTGGAGTCAATACCTCTTTTGACCAAGTTGTTCAAGTGGATTACGGCCAATACAGTGGAGAGAATCTATACCGTTCAATACACCGGCAGTAATCTGAAAGTGACAAAAGAGAATTACTCCCAGATATACCAGTATCTAGAGGATGCTTGCAAGATATTAGATCTACCGATAGTTCCTGACTTGTATATCGAATGGGGCTATAATATTAATGCTTGTACTATTGGTGCTGAAAATCCCATTATTATATTAAATTCTGGACTGATAGACCTCTGTACAGATGATGAAATTATGTTCATTATCGGGCATGAGGTTGGGCATATTAAGTCTAACCACATGCTCTATCATATGATGGCCCAGGTCATCAACTATTTTATTGATGCAACCCCAGGTGGAACTCTAGTTGCTGGTGGCCTTCAATTTGCGCTCTATTACTGGAGCCGAATGTCTGAATTTACGGCAGATCGCGCGGGGTTGATGTGCTGTCAAGACCCCGAAGCCATGGCTCGTTCTTTTGTCAAAATGGCTGGACTTCCACTAAAAGAGTTTGACAATATAAATACAGAGACATTCCTTCAACAAGCCCGTGACTTCAAAATGTTAGACTATGACGGGATGAACAAGGTTGTTAAGTTTCTTTCCATTGCTGACGAAACCCATCCTTGGACTGTGATGCGTTCCGCAGAACTCCTGAAGTGGATTGAAAGTGGCGAGTACGATAGAATTATTTCAAAGCACTTTCTCCCCTAGTTATGGTCCATAGAAAAAAACTTCATAATATTGACTATTCATCTGTCATGTACCCGGATGACAAGAAGACCATAGACTGGCTCAATGGTTTGAAAGTGCCGTATAAGACCTCGTGGGATTTTATTCGTGCCATAGCCCAGCATCCTCTAGACCATAATCTAAGAGAATGGTATGAGATTTTTCAGGCTGGTGTGGAGTATTATACCTTCCAAGATTTTCTTCGTGCAACGACTAGCAAATATCGCGAAGCGTACAATGAAGTGGAGAATCAAGGTGAAGGCATCAACATCACTGAGGATAGCCTGCCGCAGATGTATCACGAACTTAAAAGGAGTTGCGAGGTGCTTGGTATTAAGGATATTCCAGCTTATTCCACTGACTGGTTTTACGGGCCATACCATTTCTCAAATGGTGAGACCCATCGACGCATTGTGATGATGTCAGGTAGCGCGGATTTGTTCACAGAGACAGAGATGGCATTTGTGCTTGGGCATGAGTTAGGTCATATGGCTTGTGGTCATAAGCCCTACCACATGCTTTTGGAAACGTTCTATATGCCATTTGTCAATGACGCAGCATTTAAGGCTTGGGCATCTATCATTAAACTTCCACTTTTAGAGTGGTATCGTATCCCTGATTATACAGCAGACCGGATGGGATTACTTTGCTGTCAGGACATCAATTCTGCCCTCTCTACAATGATTAAGAAAGCAGGACTGCCAAAGAAATGCTATAGCAGCATTAACATTGAGAGTTTTATTGATCAAGCCCGCCATTTCGATGAAGGTTTTACTGGATTAATGGATAAAACAATCAAGGTGTTGTCTATACGTTCTGCAGAGTTCCCATGGCTCGTTGTCCGTGCTGGGAAATTGCTCGAATGGTATGAATCAGGCGAATACAAAAGATACGTCTCTAACAATTAAACATTGAAGGCATAACAACAATCCATCATGAAAAAAACTATCAATGTCCCTCGTTATCCTTAACGGAATTTGAAGCAGTCTCTATCTTTTGCTCGTCAAATTCGCCATCATCAGGAGCGACTTCAATTAAGGCGGAGGATACCGGCTTAAATATTCGAAGACGATTCCAACATTACAAACCTGGACGCGAAGGACACGAAGAGTTGTTTATTACAGAAGTCGATGATAGAGAATGTTTTCGGATTGAATGGTTAGGGGTCGTTTTTTACATTTTATTAAGGCCTAATAAGAAAATCATAATTGTTATATATGACGATGATATGTTTCCACTTGTCAATGAGGTAAATCAAATGACGAAAGCCCAACAAATAGTCCTAAGTAAATATGTTCCAACATTATTCTGTGTGGCAAACAATGGTGCTTCGGGGAAATAATTTTGAATCCGGCGCTTGCTTTATTGAAGGGAAAAGAGTTGTTTTTATAAAAGAAGTTTCATATGATTTTGTGAAAAAAGTCATTGAAGAGGGAAGCGCATGGGAAATATTACCATCGGAAACTGAATTAATCAATTATAGAAATAAGTGTATTGAAGAATTTTCCAAATTTCACGGCTTCACAGAAAATGACAAGAAACAAATAGTTTTTCATGAGGCTAAAGCAATTGCTAAAAAATGCTGGGAAATATATAGATTTTCAAATTTCATAAACTCTTTGTAACATGCTAAGGAATGCACCAACGACGAGTTTGTTAGGAGTCCTCAATCAAAACTATATTGGGGACGAACGGCACAAACAGATAATTAGGGAAATGGGGATGAGCGCATGTCAAGTTCGATGCATCAGTCATCAATGTTCTGGTCATTATCATAGCAAACATTAACCCATGTATATAGAAACGACCAAACATAATTTCTATTCATATCTGCGGCAAACGGGTGAAATAGTACCCGGTATTGTTGCAGACGATGATTATGTATGGACGTTCGACCCCAATAAAAGCTTCACGTCGATGCCAGAGGTGGAGATGTTCATCCTCGGTGTAACAGAACAATGTAATCTCCGTTGCAAGTATTGCTGTTATTCCGGAGAGTATCAAAGCAATCGTACTCATAGTAATCATTACATGAGTAAGAATGATATAGAAGAGATATATGATTTTATCGAAAAAATGGCTTCTGTACGTCCTCTACGCATTGCTTTCTATGGTGGGGAACCTTTGACTCGGTACGACTTTGTACAAGATGCGATTACTAAGGCTGAAGAACGCTGGAACAAAAGCATCCTATTCTCAGTCACTACCAACGCAACTCTCCTTTCAGTGGAGAGAATAGACTGGTTGATTTCACACCATGTGAAAATGGAAATCTCGATTGACGGAACTGCGAAGTTCCACGACTGCAATCGAATTGACCAAGCAGGAAATGGCTCTTTTTATCGAATGTATCAGGTATTGTCTTATATTGTCAATGAGCATAAGGATTACTTGCCGAACGTTCAACTGTTGATGACCCTTCATACTGTCGAAGCCCTACCTGCCATTGCCGAAGAGTGGCAAAGCGACCCTGTTTTGAGGCAACTGACACCTTCGCATATATCAGGCTTAGCACCAAACTTTGCTAAAGGTGTGATTAGGAAAGATTTTGAAAGTCTTAAAGAGTGGTATTTGACATTGCTGGATGTTTATGAGGAGCATCAGGGCTGGAGTGTGCTAAAAGCATATTTCGATGAGTGCTTAGCCTACTGGAAAGACCGTCCCATCGTGGATACAGGTCGTTCCGTACCCATGTCAACCTGTATGCCTCGCAATACCAAGCTATATATAGATGCCAGCAAACAGATTGCCGTCTGTGAGAAAATATCCGACAGGTATCGTATAGGTAACATTCAAGATGGAATTGATTGGAATAAGGCTAATTCGCACGTATGCGACTATTATAATAAACGTGTTGAACGTTGCAGTCACTGTCCTTCCATTCGGGTCTGTGACCTCTGCTTGACAGCCGTTGAGTTTAACGATGAACAATGGGATGTACTTTGTCATAATGAGCGAGTTTATGCAAAATTGTATATGCTGCTGTTCTGTGAAATGGCAGAAAGGGGGTTGATAATATGAAATCTGTACCTGTTTTACATACAGACCGCTGCACTCTCTCTGCTGTAACAAAGAACGATGTTTCAGTACTGCGTCAGATATTGAATGATGCAGAAACACAGCGCTTCCTCCCTGAACTTTGTGAGGAATTCCATACGTCAGAAAGATTAAAACAGTTTGTTGCGTCATTCGACAAATACCGACTTCGAGATGAAGGTATCTTGTGGGGCATTCACAAAGATAGTATATTCATTGGTATCATTGCCATTATGGACATTTCAGTCAATCCGACTTTGTTTTATGCCATGCATCCGCATTATAGACACAAAGGATACTTTAAAGAGTCTTTGCGAATAGCATTGGATTTCCTATGGAAAAGCGGCATTTGTATGAGCATCAGAACAGAAGTTAATATCGATAATGAGATTTCTCAAGCAATCCTTAAAAACACAGGCTTTCATCAATTATCTTATTATAATGATGAAAGGTCCGTGTTCTATCGGTTTTTTTAGAAGATTAATCATATAATAAACTAAATATCATCAAAATGAAACATTCAAGGCAATTGTTATTATTTCTGTTTTTGTCATCAATTGTAATGACGTATGCTTCTTGAAAAGGCTCGGCTGGCAAACGAGTTGCTAGCGAAGCCTCTGAATTCATTGAGAGAAGGGGGAGCAGGTTACTGGAAAAAGAAGGTTCAAGAGTCGTTGAAGAAGAATCTGAAGCGGCAAGACTATTAAAAGCAAAACGGAGAGCTGATAGAGTAGAGAATATCATCGAGAGTTTTTCCGATGATGAACAAGAAGCACAACCTCAGCCAGTAGCTGTCATTTGTAGTCAATGCGGAGGAAATGGAATGGTCTATTTAATTGACGGGTATGGTAACATCGTGTTTGATTACTACGGGAATCCCCAAATGACTACCTGTCCTTCCTGTGGCGGAAGTGGACAACAAATAGTTTATCAATAGTCATACCCCTCAATTATTGATACAATAATAATCAATGATGGTTCATAAAAAAATCAAAACAACAAATAATTATGGGACTATTAGGAATTGGAAAAGGTCTAATTAAGACCATTGAAGGAGCAGTTGAAGGAGATATCGAAAAAATCGGGAAGGGCGCTTTTAAAATAGTTAAGGGCGCGGCTACGACAATCCTATTTACTGGTAGCGATGATGATGATGACGACGATGATGACGATTAGGAAGGTATTAATTCATTAACTATTAAATTATATTATTATGCCCAACTTAGATTTTCTTAAGCCATTAGCCGCTCGCGCTCCAAAAATCTTGCGTGAAGTTGGCAAATTCATTGATGCCCATGGTGATGGCGATGGGACTGTTGAAATCTCCGATGTTGTGGATGGCGTCAAAGAGGCGGCATCAAATGTTGTAGAGGCTATAACTGATATACTTGATTAGACTATGGGAGTAGCGGGAAGCTTATTTCATGCTGCAAAAGCAGGTATAGCTGCTTTGCAAGGAGATTCGGACAAAGTAAACAAAGAACTCGATAAATCAATAGAAGTACTTAGGCGTCCGCCTCTATCTGAGCTAGGGGATGCGATTTCAGAATTGATAGATCGGTAACGGCATAGAGATCCATAATGAAGCATAATCTATTCATAATAATTGGGATTATACTATTTATTCTCGCTGTGATGGTGATTGGTAATATCATCATCATAGGCGAAAAGATTGGAACGATTTTCCATTTATGGTGGATGGAATATGTATTCTACGGTTTGCTACTCATCTTGACATCTTACTACATATTAGGCCCATTTTTACGCATCCATCGGGCAGTACCTTTCCCCGTACTGAATTTAGAGGACAAGACTGCTGCTGCTCAGCTATATGATTTTGGCAATCAGTTAGTCAGTAATTGCCGCTACCTCTCAAATGAAACTCAAGGTGTAGATGGCGAAAAGAGTAACAGCATTAGGATGCGCCACCAACAGGATTTGAAAGCGCAACTGGCTGAGGCCTCAAAAGACGAGGAGCAACTTCGCAAAATCATTCAAGCAGAACTGGATTTAAGGTTCCAAGGCGATAAGACACTTCAAGTTCTAGGCATAGACAGTCGCATCCGCGAGTGGGCAAAGTCGGTATTCATGATCACGGCTATATCCCAGAACAGTCGCTTCGATACTTTCAGTATCATGTACCTGAATCTGCGCATGATAGCGGATATTATTAATGCGTCTGGCTTCCGGCCTACCCATAGGCAACTATACCGCATGTATGGCAGCATTCTATCCACGGCACTCATCACTTATTCGATTTCTGAGGCTTTGATAACAACAGGGAGCGTATCCCCGTTTGACATTGGTGACTTAGAGGCTTCTCCTGATGATGCAACAGATGCTATAGATGACGTGAATATTGATGAAGACTATACGGACATTGGGGCTGACCCTGAGGGTTTTTCCTTATATTCTATCCTCCGTCGCATAAAGATTCCCGGCATTGTTGTTGGCGCAGCCCTCGACGGAACGATAAATGCTTTATTGACACTACGGATAGGCTATATCACTCGTGCTTATTTAAAGCAGGGAGCTAGCTCACTTGATGGAATAAATAATAAACGAGCCGTTAAGCGTCAGGCCATGATGGATGCCATGCTGAACATCCCTTATGTTATCTCGGCTGGCAGCGGAGTCATAGGCAAACGAACATCTCTGTTTTTGCTTCATTTGGTACGTCCAGAAACACGAACTCCTTCATTCCTAAAGATTTTAAGAGAGAAATTGCGAAAAAATATATTTTAACCATTAATACTCAATCAATATGGAAAGAAAAATCCCATTTGCTTATGTTTCAATTGTTAAGACTGCGTTGATTGCAGCAGCCGGTGTTAGCCCTTTAGGTCTTTTGGGTGGTATTGATGCGGTCGGCGTTGGAGCAGTTTGGACTACGATGTTTCTTGCAATACGTAATAAATCTGGTTCTACTTTAGGAGCCGACCCGAAACGAATTTGTGTAGGTGCTGCTTCAGGAATTGCGCGTTATTATCTAGGATGTAAGGCCGCAACGTATGCTTTCTTTTTAGTCCCGGGTGTGGGACCATTTGCAGCGATTGCTGCCGCTATAGGTATCAGTGCTATCTGTAATATCTATTTTACATATGCCTTTGCTGTCACAGCTATTGAGCTTTTTGAGAAGTCATACTACAGTGATGAAGATGTCATAGATTTCTTTATTCGACATTTGAAAAAGTTGCCAACGGCAAGCGAGGTAAAAGAGATTGCAGCGATATATCAATCGTAGTGGGAGATAGAATTTAAAAATGAAGAGAAGTAGTATGATACAGAGCCGTCTCGCTATATTTCTTTGCGCCCTTCAAAGGGAGGGGTGAGCCATGCGAAATAGCAGGCCCTCCTGTCATTTCCATACATTCCAAGAGCAAATGGGTATATGAGTTCAATATATGCACAAATGTTTCATAGCAGAACGAGTGTAATAACATTATATACAATATTTATTAAACGTAATGATATGAGTTTAACAAATGTATTTTTGATGCCCTAAGTGTGGAAAAATGCCCCGTCATTGTTCAATTTCCGTTCGTGAATAGATTATATATGTGGAGATAATGTTAGAAGATTTTCCATACTCTCAGACCTAACATATATAGCTAAATCCGTCAACAAGTTAGTTGGACATGGTTTTTGGAAGTGTATGGAATGTGGCTTTTGCATCATACCGAGAATTAGATGGCACAATTACTATGTGAAGCGAACATTATTGACAAATCCATCCAAATATTAGAATCTCATCTCATATTTATAACTTAAAAAAAAACAATTATGAATCTGGATTTTATTAAACAACAAAGAGCCATAGAAAAAGATGGCGCTTTTATGCCCATTGTTTTTGCCGATCTTCCAGCAATGATTTGTACAGGCGCTTGTTACACTGGAGTCAAAGAAGTAAGCAATAAGATAAAGAATAGTATCGTTCCTCAACCAGAGGATTTGAATTTATTGCCAGCGGTTTGCCTAAACATTTCACAAGGACATCGGCAGCTTAACACATTGTGTGAGTCTTTAGATGATATCATTATTTAAAATAGTTTATTATATGTGAGGTTTGGGCTTAGCCCCAAATTCACATATAATTGGATCGTTGTTTGTCATGAAAACGGATGCTTTGTTAATACAAATATCAACATCTTATTTAAATTATAATATTATACATGAGCCGTATTTGGGTCAATATTATATAGCCGAATATGCAAAAGAAAAAGGTTTTAGATGTAAAATTAAAAAATTCCTTTCGTCTGAGCCTTTAATTCAAAAGATTTCACAACTGGTAAGCGAATTAAAATGCGATATTCTGGGTTTTTCTGTAGATTGCGAGAACCAATGGATTATTAGAAGAATTGTCGGGCCCATAAAAGAGTATTTTCCACATCTTCTATGTGTCATTGGGGGGCCACAAGTGACAGCAGCTGCAGAGCAGACATTAAAACGTATCCCTGCAGCAGACATTGCAATAATAGGAGAAGGAGAAAAGCCATTTGCTTCAATTCTCTCTCTCTTAAATGAGCCCCAAAAGAGTTTGCATGATATTAAGGGATTAGCCTTTCGAGATGGTTCTGGAAAAATTATTTACACGGGTAATCCGAAACCAGAAGTCTTTGCAGGTAATTACCCCTATCCGAGAAGATATGATTATTGTCTTGATGAAAATATAGTTTTTGACCAAATAATCACAGGACGAGGATGCATAGGTCAATGTGCCTTCTGTTTTGAGGGTAGCAAAAAAAGCAATGTTCTTAGATTACGTCCAATTGAAGATGTAATAGATGAGATTGATTATATAATATCCCATCTTAAAAATCAGCATTTTATCTCTTTTATAGATGATACATTCATCATTAATCCGGAACGCACAAAAATAATTTGTCAACACATGATTGACAAATATGAAGGAAAGATAAAATGGTTTTGTGAAGCAAGAGTTGACATTTTAAAACGAAATCTTGAATTACTTCCTTTAATGAAGAAAGCAGGCTTGTTGCGCGTCCAGCTAGGAGGCGAATCAGGATCTCAAAAAGTGTTAGATGCTTATAACAAAAAGATGAAGGTTGGGGATTTAAAATTGGTAGTGCGGGAATTGTACAACGCCAAAATTTCCTCTATTTATATAAACTTTATAATTGGTGGAGCTAATGAGGATTATGAGACATTCGGCGAGACTCTTGATTTAGCTAAGGAACTGATGATAATTGCTCCAGGATGTGCAGAAGTCGGATGCTCCATTTTTGCTCCTTATGTAGGAACCCCTATGACCACGCAGCCAGATAAATATGGGATACGCATAATTGATGCAAATATGCTCTCGGGACCCGATGGGCATATGTCTTTTACAGAAACGGAACAATTGAATCGATATAAAATATATCAGCTTTGTACGTTGTTCGAAACAGAATGCCTCAAATTACAAAATGAACTTGCAAAGTCATTATCTAAAGAGCGGTATTCAGATATCTATCAGCAATATTTCTATGTCGGATTAGATACAAACTGGTTTAAAGCAGTACGTAATATTGAATCTATAGACAAGTATTTTTCGACCATTGCAGGGCATGGCTTCCTTTCGATAAAAGAGATTGATTCCGCAATATTAGACTTCTGTATACCATGTCGTACAAAAGAACCGATTTCAGACGGAGTGAAATTCTTCAGATGTACATATCCAGGAACGTTCTTGCCAAACACTCCTTTGGAAGAATCGCTATACCTTTTAAGTTCCGGAAAATTATCATATGGAGAGATAAAATTCTTACTTAAGAAGAAACCAGAGTATGCCAATATGGATATTGATGCAGAAACTTTTAGATTATATAATATGTTTGATGACGAATATCTAATTGTATGGAAGAGAGACCTGTGATTAGCATTTGTTGTATGTGTGGAATGTGCTGCCGCAACATTCATTACTGGAAAAAGAATCTTCCTCTGATGAGGGAAATCATAGATGATGAGAGTATAGATTTCCCTTATAAAGATATAAATGGAGTCTGCGAAATGCTTGTCGATAATAAATGCAGTATTTATGAGACTCGTCCGATTGTTTGTAACGCCGAGGAAATGTTTAAATTATTACATAACGCTATAGGCTTAGAAGTATCCGATTTTCTGCAGTATCAAGAAATATCTTGTAGAAAGAACCAGTTAGGAATAAGAAAGATTGATAATAATGCCGACATTTAATGAGCCATTTCTTTGACCTTTATATGAATGATTAATAGAGTTTAATCTTTTTTCAGAAAGCCCATCAAAAAAATATATATATCATGAGCTTAAAAGAGAAATTAGAGCATACAAGACAGAAATTCCAGAAAGCGAAGGATGGACTTGCTCGAGGTATGGGATATGCTACCGCTGGTTCCTTTGTAGATGGCATCACAGGAGACGATTCTGCAGACCGGCGTCTTGAGGAATCTGCAGACAACATAGCAGAAATACCAATCATTGGCGGTGATACCACTCGTTTTGTTGCAGAGAAAAGCTTAAAATGGGTTTCTAATGGCTTTAACAGATTAGGAAAAATAACCAGAGGGCGAGAAGAATAAGGGGTATGGAATATTTTTTGGATTATGATAGATAGATTTAATAATTCATGGCAATCTATATAGAAATCAATCACAACTTATGTTTAATAAAATGCTATAATTATGCCAAGCTATCACGTTGAACAAGTTATTAAGGATACAGCCATGAAATGCGCTGTAGCAGCTGTACCAGGTGCGTTTGTTCCTGGTATTGACATAGTCGCAGTTGGCGGTTTTGGGTATATATGATGAATGAAATCGCAGATGAACACTATGTTACCTTTGATGAAGAACCAATGAAATTTGCAGGAACAATTGCTGCGGGGGTCGGCGGATACTGGACAGGAAGCAAAATTTTTACGTATGGCATTAGTGCTGTACTGGCTTTTTTTACCTTTGGCGCAGGACTATTGCTAATTCCTGTAACTAACGTAATTTTAAATGCCTATTTCACATGGTCTGTTGGTCGAAAAATGGATAAAATATTCGCAGCCAATAGCGGAGAAGAGGCCGGATATGAAATAGCTAAGCAAGTTATTAAAGCCGTTTGCCATATACCAAGCAGAGGTGAATTTTCAGAATTTTGGGATGACGTATCACTTTCTGTTGACGGAATAAAAAGTTGGTTCGATTAAATACTAATAATTATGATTACAGATATTATCGATTTATTTGTTGACGCTTCCAATACATTCGGAAGTTTCATTTCATTCTTGCGTGCTAAATTCAAGAATTACAGCGTTATTGTTAACAATCAGCATCCTTTGGATTCAGATGTTATACAAGATATTAATTCATTACTTCCTGAGATACATGAGGAAATAACCCATAGCGTTCGGATTCCTTCATACATTGTCCTTGAAAAATTCGAGGTTAATGGAAGTAAGGCCTCTATCAATATCGTATTCTTAAATGAAAAGTGTTCTTTCCTTCACTCCTTTACTCTATTAAAGAATATTCATATTCCAGATGGGATTACAATTCCATGCTATTGGTCTTTATAGTTCTCAGTTATATTCTAGTCCTTGAATATTTATCGCCCTTATCACAATTGATATGCAAATACGTATTTCATATAAAGAATTGATAAATTATATATCATCTCATTATGGGAAAGTCATAGCCATAAAATATGTAAATTCTGACACCATCACGATTGGTTCGACGGTTAACATGGTGTTTTTCTCAAAAGAGGTTGGGGTAACCGTGTCTTTAGACAAAATCGAAGGTGAAGACTTATATCTGTCTTACAACAATGGGATGGGTGTGGATATGATTCTTAAGGGTGCACTTAAGTTCGTAAAAATGTCTTCATATGGTGGCATTGTCGAAGAAAGAACTGGTAACGCGTTGGTTGTTCATATGGGCCATGTTGATCAAATAAAAAAAATATTTGAGAATATGTCATTAGACAAAATATCTTTTTCTAACGATGGAGTTATCTTATTGGCATCATTGACCTAAATATAAAAGTTATGGGACTATTGGACTTTTTATTTAAGAGTAAGGAAGAACGAGAGAAAGATAGACGAGCGAAGGACGTTTTGAAACAAACTGACGATTTCATAGAGCGGACAGAGAAGATGCTCGAGGAGATGAAGAAGGATGATGAAAGATGGCGGAGTGGCCTGTGAACACATAACTTTTGATTTAGGCCGTTCGAAGTACATTACAAAAGAATGATAGATTTGAGGGTTATTTATCATCTTTATTACAAGTATAAACATAAACTGGTATTACAACGATGAATAAACGACACTTGATTAACTACCAAGAACTGTGGTATAGAGTAAAAGAATATGCCTCGGAGGTTGGGCGTGTGGCAGTACGACCTGTGCTATTGCTATATTACGTCATGCGGAGTAAAGAAACGCCGTGGAAGGACAAACTGACCATCTTCGGGGCATTGGCGTATCTCATTCTACCAGTCGATATATTAGATGCTAAGCGTCTGCCCATCATCGGATGGTTAGACGAGATAACATCGTTGGCAGTCACCATTCAGAAAATGGGTAAGTATATCACACCCGAAATGGAAGCTGAGGTTGACAGCACCCTTGACCGTTGGTTCCCTATTTATGCAGAGTTTGAAGAAGTGAAGGCATAGATACATATAGATGTAGAATTGTATCCGCAAAGCTGTAGTTGCAGCTTTGCGGATTTTTTTTGTATTGCGATGATAGAATATAAAAAAATCGAAACTCCCTAAGAGTATATTCTGCAATAGTTGAAGATTGGTATGATACGGTCATTTACAAAAAGAGTGAACACCTATCGCATCGCGGTACTGACAGCGTTGATGTGTTACAGTATAGCAGCTGGCGCGCAGAAGGATCAATATATGCGCCAAGCAAGGTCATATCAGTGTGAAGCGGAGTATTACGCCAAACAAGCACAAGGATATGACAGAGAAGTTGATTACTATAATCGGCAGGCACAGAGGTGCCTTCGTGAGGCGGAGTACTACTCGAAACGTAAGAGGTATGATCAGGTAAGGAGTTATCAACGCAGAGCAAAAGATGCTACAGACAAAGCCGAATCTAATAAGAGGAAGGCGAACAATGCCAGAGAGAAAGCAAGGGCGTATATGCGAAAAGCCGAGGATGCGCTACAAAAAACAAAGTAATATCAAATTAAAAGTCAAGTAAAAATGAAAAAGATTTCAGCAAGAATGTTCTTCACGGTAGTATGGAGAGGTGTGTGTCAGGCGTTGGGATGGTTCTTCGGATTGTTCGGTTACAAGAGAGACTGCAAGTTCGCAAAGTGTGTATGGGGGCTGTTTGCTACCAGCGCAGCTGTTGTCATGAGTATCGTCGCCATCGTATTCATATATGCCTTTGGTGATGAAGCAAGCCGATGGTATGATAGACAGCACTACAGTTGCTACAACCCGGATTGCTGGGCAAGTACGCATCTCAGCCAGGACATCTACTACCACCAACACGAGTATGGTAAAGGCTATGTCTTCAACCTACGTACTGGCGAGAAACTCATCAAGCATATTCAATGGATTGCTGTGCCCAATGGCAAGGATACGCTTGTATGTTTCAGCAATGGCGAGAAACGTGGCTATTTCAGTAAAAATACGGGGGAGGTGATCATCAAGCCCAAGTACGACCGCGCATGGATCTTCTCCGAAGGCTTGGCCAGTGTGGAAGAAGATGGTTACATCAAGTTCATCGACGGCACCGGAGAGGTTGTCATAGACAACAATATGCCATACATCCCCGACATGGACGGGTATGTGTTCCATAATGGGTACTGCGTGGTTAAATCGGATGACGGGCGACTCAATGGTTTGATGGACAAAAATGGCAAGATGGTGCTGCCAACCATATATGATGAAATTGACCTGGCCGACGACTATGCACTATGGCACGTACAGAAGGGTGAAGAGGCTGCTGTTCTTGATAAAGGCTTGCATGCTGTCATTCCCCTTATGGAAGGTTCTATCTACATTGATGAGGGTACTATCGATGTGACGATGCCAGACCATACGATGCGTAAGTACGACATGGAAGGGAAGCTCATCAACGACTTCTACATTGCCAATGTCCGTTTGCTGGAGTATGAGCAAGAGGAGATTGTCTATCGAAAGGATATGACGGTGGAGGATGGCGATGGTGTCGTGGTGGAATTAGAGCCGTTCTATCACCCCAAAGCTACTGCTCGCCTCCGTGCATACGTTGCCGGTGAAGGCTACGAAGGACTGATGACAGCCGACGGTCATAAAGTGACGATGCCTCTATATAAGGAAATCGAAGCTGTTGGCTATGACTTATACCTCTGCACCTCGACCAACTATGACAAAGTCATTGTAAATGGGAAGGGGGAGATTGTACGATAATAGTTGAGAGTTTAGAGTGTAGAGTTGAGAGCCATGTTTTTCATGAAAAATGATGTTATGGCATAAAATTCACACGAGAACGTATGTACGATTGAAATTAAAACTTTATTTTTGCGAAGAAATTACACAGGTCCTCACCCCGTTGAAAAACGGAGTGAGGACAGAATAGAACAAATATAAACAAGTATTGCTATATGGAAGACTATATGGTAACAACAGGTGCTGGTCCACAGAAGGTGGATTACTATGATGCTGAGACAAATACACTGGATATACGTTCAAATGGAGCGTATCCTTCAGGCGTACTCAGCAACCTGTGCAGCAACGGGTTCCGTTTCGACGGAATGATATGCGGTAGCATGGAGGGCTTTCTCCAGTCACTGAAGCAGAAAGACAGGGACAAGCAGCGGCAGATATGCTCGATGAAGGGTGGTAATGCCCGTAAGCATAGCGTCACTTCATGGCAGACAGACCAGATCGTATGGTGGAAGGGTCAAGCCTTCGACCGTCAGAGCGAAGAGTATCAAAAGCTGTTGCGCAGAGCATATCAGGCTATGTTCGACCAGAGCGAGCGCTTTCGTGCAGCGCTGATGTCAACGCGTGGAATCACCCTCGTGCATAGCAGTGGTGAGAAGAATCCTTATAAGACGATAATCACAGAACAAGAGTTCTGCCAGATTCTCGCAGATATGCGTGACAACTATGACAAGCGTGACAAGAATATTGAAAGGCCAAAGCATTTTCTGATAGATGCTGAAGGCCATGTGTTAGAAGTCATAGTCCATAGGGATAAGGCGTATGATTCAGAGGGAGAGCGGATAGAGCTTGGCTCAGAAAGGTTTCCTGATTGGAATAGTGTTCTGGCCTATCTCGGAAGTGACCGAAAGTAATAAAGTGCAAAAAAACAAAAAAAAGAATTGAATTATGAGTGATTACGACAAGATTAGCAAAATGCTGGGCAATGAGAGTCCAGAAGAAAAACTCTATCAAGAGTTAAACACAGAAGAGTATAAGAAGCGACCATACGAATATGACGACCTTGGCGAAGGCATGGGCGTCATAGGAGAGACCATGTGTGGATGGTGGAAACACCGTTACCTGATCAATCATAACACAAGGTGTGCATACGAGTTTATGGATAAGCACCAAATACTGTGTACTGTTACAGAAGATGATATTGATTGGGAGTCTTTAAAAAATCTTCCTAAAGATGCCCAGGAAGAAGCCCGAGCACTCTCTTTTCACTTCCCATCGTTTATCCGTAGTTTCAAGAACGGGGTAGCTAAAGTCAGTTGGCAACTTAATCCAGACGGCCGTTATTTCATGGATGAGGACGGCTATGGTATGACAGATGATGAAGAGATAGAGATCTATGGATTCATTGACCAAAAAGCCAAGGTCGTGGTCAAATTCAGGAACATCAATGAAGATTATAGTGAATTGGATAATATGCGTAAAGAAGCTGAAGAAATTGTAAAAGGGACTCTTTAATGACATAAACATGAGATTTTTGGGGTCAAAACAACAGAATATCAGTATGAAATAAAAGAAAAATGCAAAAAGGCTATGTGATTTCGGAGAAAAGTACATACCTTTGTGCCCAGTTTTTGCAAGAAACGTAAAAAACATGATTAAAATCAGTAAAAAACAGCTGCCTCTATCGGCACAGAAAACTGAGGAATGAGTTTGTTGGGTTTCGGCTCATCTTCTTCAGTAAACACAACAGGAGCCCGGAACAAACAGAAGCGAGTAAGCAGACTCATCACAATCATGTAATTATCTACTCAGAGTGTAAAGCAACAGTTATACGGCAGGTCGATGGCTGACGTAGGTGGCCGCCGTAGCAATAGGTTCGTACCCTTCCTTCACAGATCTTGAATTAGGGTCATGTCGCACCAAGAAGAAGGTATAGGTGCAGGTCGTATCACAGTAGGACATGGCCCAGATAATCCCATTTATTCATCGGACAGCTATACTTATATGTAATAAGGTATCTGTCACAAAAAAGATACGACTATGTTAGAACTCAAAGGAAAGTATTGCAAGGACTGCAAAATCTTTACAGACAATATAGAGCAGGATGCTCTCTCGATGGTATATCATTTCCTCGACAACCCCATGTTCGAGGGTGCCAAGATTAGGATCATGCCCGACGTGCATGCAGGTAAGGACATCGTGGTTGGATTCACGGTACCGTTTACCGACCATGTCAATCCTGACCATGTAGGCGGCGACATAGGCTGCTCGGTATCGACAGCCATCACGGATATGCCTATCCATCCAGAGGATTACCCGCTGATTGAGAAGAATATCCGCGAAAACGTAAAGTTCGGTATGACGATTCATCAGAAGACTGTTTATCCGACAGCCGACCTGTACAAGCATCTGCAACAGCGACTGCAGCAGGCTCGCCAGCAGTGGCCTGAGATGGTTGGAGCGATGGATGTTTCTGAACGCGGCATTACCGCCATGTTGAAGCGTATTGATCAGAAGGAGCACATGTTCTACAACAGCATCGGTACCGTTGGAGGCGGAAACCACTTTGTAGAAGTGGGTGTGACACCCGAAGGGAACTATGCGTTCACCGTACACTGCGGCAGCCGGAACCTCGGTCAGAAGGTATGGAAATACTGGAAGATGGAGGCTGGTAAGCTGACGGGCGTGGCCAATGGATTCCTGGTCGAAGATGCCATGAAGGGTTATATCACCGATATGGTCGTTGCCCAGGCCTACGCGGAGTTCAACCACCAGGTCATTGATCGTCTGGTGCTGGAGGCCATCTGCACAGGTAGTGGGAAGAAAGCCCACATCGTGGAGCAGATATACACCACCCATAACTACATCGACTTCTCAATGAAGATGATGCGCAAGGGCGCCGTGGCAGCTCCGGAGGGTAGGAAACTGGTCATTCCGTTCAACATGCGTGATGGCTTGATCATCGCCCGTGGCAAGGGTAATGAGGACTGGAATCAGAGTGCTCCCCATGGAGCTGGTCGCCTGATGTCGCGCGCGGATGCCAAGGAACTCATCGACCTCGGGGAATTCAAGGAGTCAATGAAGGGCATCTACTCTACTTCCGTTGGTACCGGCACTATCGATGAAAGTCCGATGGCCTACAAGGACCCGAAGGAGATTCTTCGCCTGATAGAGGACACGGTGGAGGTGGAATACTTCATCCGTCCAGTCATCAACCTGAAGGCCACGAACTCTTATGACTCCAGTGTGGAGATTGATGTGAACGAAGAACAAGATTGAATCTTGATTCTGAGAAATGACTAAACAATGTAATCATAGGCTTGTCCTGAGTTTGGGAAGCCTGCTCAGGCAAGTCTTTTAATAAATAAGGAGATATAATATGACAGAAAAGAGATTATTGACAAAAGAAGAAATAGTAGGACTGTTGTATGTACTACATCACAGCTCATTCCGTAACGAGGTTATGATAGCAAACAGTGAGGTGTGCGGTTGCTTCTACTGCAATAGCATCTTCAAGCCCGAAGAAGTTACCTTATGGTGTGATGATGATGGCAAAGGTGCCCGTACAGCTCTATGTCCAAGATGCGGCATAGATTCTGTGTTAGGCAATGCATGTGGAGTGAAAATCGTTCCCAACCTGTTGGATTTGATGCACTGTCAGTTCTTCGGAGGTGATCTGGACGAGGTGCTAGATCGTATAAAAGCAACTAAAGATGAGAAAAAAACATAAAGTTGTCAAGGCTACAAATGCTAATTTGGATGCCATCAAGGCTATGAGACGTGGAGGTCGTGAGGCTGAGCAGGATTTGCTCGGCCCGGGCTTCCACTCGCTGAACAGAGTTCATAAGTCGGAAAAGATTTACTCGCGAAAGAAGAAACATAAAGGAGGTTGGTAAGAATGAGAACAATAGTTACAAGTTTAAGGAAGATAAAGCCAAAGTATATTGGCGTATGGCTCAAAGATCAGTTGAACCGGCCAGACTGGATTAGCAACCTGATTGTGAATAGGTCAGCTTGGGGCGTTTTCTCCATTTATGCTCATGCAAGGCGGAGTGACGGAAAGGCAAAGATAGCCTACACCAGCAAAGCGGAAGCAGAAAAAGCGGCTTTCGACATGGCAAGGAGGCACGGCCACCCATTCATTACCTATAAGTGCTTGTTCTGTGACGGATGGCATGTGAGTAAGGCAGTAAAGAAGAATGCCGAAGGAAAGACTACAGAGGAAATAGCACTGGATAAGTATGCAGTGAAAGCTGATTCGGGATTAGAAGAATTGGATGTTGAGAGAATTATGTCAACGGGGATTCCTGACTTGGCGCAGGTCTATGGCGGCTTCCGCGGGAGAACTCTTTCCTCCACTCGACAGCTTTATGCCTGGAACGCCATGATAGAATCAGGCATCAGTCAGATTATCGATCTGCGTGCAGACTATTCGTCGGACTTCTATAGCGAGTTGTGTCAGCGCAGTGGCATCAGCTATTTCAAGTACCCCGTTGCATACGAGGATGTGTGGGTAGCCAAGATGGTTGAACTGTTCCCTGAATTTTGCAAACTGATAGACAATGGAAGATTCTATATTGCTTGTGCTTTGGGACTCCATCGTACTGACATTGCACTCTGCACATACTGGGTATTCTATGCCGCCGATAAGGGTGTCGCACCTCCGCCAATATGCGGATACAGAAAAGACAAAGGGCTAACGACCAACAAGATTATGAGAATGCTGAATGCGGTGTACAAAAAGATGACTGAGAAGAATGGTGTGGAGCCAATCCCAGAGATTGTTTTTCACGAACGGAAGAATATTATTAAAGAATTGAGTAAAGGACAATGAATACATTACAAGAAAGAATACGCGGTTCGCTGATTGGCGGTGCCATTGTAACAAAAATGTAAGTATCGTTATGACAGTCATTCATGCCACAGATCCTACAACGCAAGTCCTCTCGCTTCTGTATCAGCAGCGGGAGGATGTGAGGATGCTCATAACGGAGAGAAATACCTCTTCGGAGGTGCAACGAGCTATCCGTTCCGATGATGTTGTAATGATGCTGGGACACGGCAATGAGTATGGCTTGTTCTCGAAACCGGAAAAGAACGGAGAATACAGACGTTTTCTGATAACAGACCGTCATGTGCAGTTCTTACGGGACAAGCTTTGCATCGGCATTTGGTGCTATGCTAACAAGTTTGCTGAGAAGTACAGGCTTCATGGTCTGTTCTCCGGCATGATAATCTCTGAATTGCAAGAGGCCATTGATTTGGGTGTTCCTGCAACAAAGGAAGAGATAGACAGAGAAATGAAGAAATTCACCTTGCGTCTGAAGGACTGCATAGAAACATACGGATTGAAACAAACTCCCCCGCGAATGAAAGAACTAGATGATGTTCAATCTGCACTAACGAAGTTCAACTATAGCAATCTATACTATTATGAGTAAGATGAGATATATTCACTTCTCGGAAAAAGGGCCTCGGATGAACAACGAGGATTGTTTCAATGTTGTAGAGATAGCAGATAAGCGAACTTTGTTCGTAGTCTGCGACGGCATGGGTGGACACTCCTGCGGAGAGGTAGCCAGCCATACCATTTGTGAAGCATTCTCGGAGTACTGGCAAAAGCACACCGAAGAGTCTGATTCTGAACACAAGGTACAGGAGGCTGCAAAAGTCGCAAGCAAGACGCTTGATGAGAAATCCGGCTACTACCAGATGGGGACAACTCTTGTGATGTGCAGCATCGAGGGGAACCGGGCAACCATTGCCCATGCAGGTGACAGCCGCTGCTATGTCATTGACATCAAGGGAAATGTCAAGTATCGCACCATAGACCATATTGAATCAAGTTCCATCAGTCTTCCCTATATCAACAGGGCATTCTTCACCCGTCATCCAGAAGATGCTGTGCCGGATGTCAAAACTGTGGAACTTCAGCCGCTTGACCGTATCTTACTCTGTACGGATGGTTTGTATAATGCCATCGATGACGGGACATTACTCCACACCTTGCAATGCGCTAAAGATGTGGAGCAGGTGGCGGAGAAGTATCAGACTATCTGCCAAGAGAAAGCAGGAGACAACTACACAGCAATCATTATTGAGATAGAGTAACACAAGGATTTGTGCCGTTTACAGTACTTGCCTCTCAATAATCGTTGAGGGGCATTTTTCATTTCTATTGCTGATAGAAAATGGTTACTTGGCGCACTCTCTAAGCATATACAGATAGAGTTTAGAGTTGATAGTTGAAAGTTTAGAGTTTAAAGTTATGATGCAGAATTACGACAAGATGATCCAGGAGAAGGCACAGATTGTCTTCATGGAAATGGAAAAGAGAGTGTCCGCAGAGGACATGGCAAGAATCCGTGCGGCCTTTGAACTGGCTCGCGAGGCTCATGCAGAGCAGAAGCGTAAGTCGGGCGAACCGTATATCATCCACCCATCGTCGTGGCCACCATCGTAGCCATTGAACTGAAGTTGGGTGCCAATCCCGTGATTGCCGCCTTCCTGCACGATGTGGTGGAAGATACCGACTACACAATGGATGACATTCGTCAGCGTTTCGGTGACGATGTGGCCTTCCTGGTGAGTGTTGTGACAAAGAAAAGCACGGGCAACTACGAAATATCCAAGCAGGTGGATAACTACAAGCAGATGCTCAACTCCATCCATTACGATATCCGTGCCCTACTGGTGAAGCTCGCCGACCGTCTGCACAACATGCGCACGTTGAACAGACCGCTTCCACCTGTTGAGCGACATGATTGACAGCATTACCAATGAACTGAACCTTTCCATCATTTCACTCAGCACGAACACCGTGGACTGCATCGTGAATTGCACTATCACATTCTCTGTACATTCATTTGGTGAGCTACAGACCATCATTGCACAAATCACAGCCATCGAAGGGGTGGAAGAAGTGAAACGAATTAAAATTTAAGAGACTATGGGGAACCAAGAAATCATTAAATCATCCAGCGGCGTTGTTGGACTTTTAGCTGTATTAGGTCTTTGTATCCATCAACTATCATGTTTGGCAGTCATTTTCTTTACTCCAGCAAGTGAGGGGCAGGGTGACTATTATGATGCGACACTGGATGCCGAAGGTCGTGGCAGCATTATGGGGGTATTGTTTATACTAATTCCCCTGCTGCTGTTATTCTATCCGTGGCTGAAACTATTCTTTGCTCTGATAAGGAATAGTCTTCGAACAGATTATTATGGTCTGTTTATCGCAAAAGGCAAAGTTGCAAGATTAACATCCATATTACTCACTATTCTTAATGTTGGCACAATTATATGGTTTACATGGAATGTGTCAGTAGAGGCAGACAGGATATCCAACTGGAGTTACGAGTACGCCCTATGTTCAGACAATAGCTTATTCTATATAGGAGTCATTCTAAGAGTCATCGCTTTCTGGGGCACAGTACATCTTGCTCATGGCATATATCATCAGATTGTGTTAAGAAAACAGATATAATCATGAAAAAAATATTTATTTCGCACACGTTCTGGGTTGTGTATTCCATCCTGTATTTTATATTGATGATGGCGGCCTGCATCATTGCCGAAGGCCACATGGTTGGTGGCGGCGGTAATAGTGATTCTACACTTCATATTTGGTGTGCTTTTGCTTATTATATACGTTGGTGGCGTGCTCTATGGCTTAACAGCTGACACTGATGCGCATTTTAATGACTGGTATGGAGAAGGCATATACCCATCCCCTGTTGATAAATATACAAGCCCTATCCTTCTTTATTTCTTTGGTCCATTTTTATTTGTTTATGGAGTTTTTGTAACGACAGTAAGTTTATGGAAAAATAAATGTACATAGTAGCGATAGAAAATGGTTACTTCAGGCACTCTTTAACCATGAACAGATAAACAGAAGACAAGAGTAATCATGTATGAAATGGATTCTAATCGTTAATCATTAAAATCAGAAAACTATGGAACAGAAAAATGAAACAAAACAGACAAAGACACAAGTATTCAATGTCATCATCCTTGACAAGAGCGGATCTATGGAGAGCATCCGTCAGGCTGCTATTGACGGGTTTAACGAGACACTGGCAGGAATCAAGAAAGCACAGGAGAAATTTGCTGACACACAGGAACACTTCGTAACCCTGCTGACCTTCTGTGACTGTGAAAAGAAATATGTGTTTGACAAGGTGCCCGTTGCGGATGCCCGCAGACTGACACCTGCAGACTATGAGCCATGTTGCTGCACACCACTGTATGATGCCATGGGATTTACGCTAACTACCATGCGTAACCATGTGCGAAATATCGAGGACGCTGTAGTTGTTGTCACCATTATCACCGATGGACTGGAGAATGCCTCAAAAGAATACACGGGTTCTGCCGTCAAGCATCTGGTAGAGGAACTGAAGGGCGAAGGATGGACATTCACCTACATGGGAGCCAACCAGGACTCTGTAGAGGTGGCCTTCAACCTCTCCATCCGCAATGCCCGTAACTTCGACTATTCTGCGCAAGGAACAATGGCAGGTATGGCAAAAGACAGCAGCACCCGTATGAACTTCTTCTCACGCCTGGCACATTTCAAGGAGGATGTTGAGTGTAGTGAGATGCCAGCAAGGGAGCGGCGCGCCTGCTACACAGCGATGGCAGACGAAGCATTCGACGAAGAAGAAGGAAAAGCATAAATCTTGGTATGTATGAAATCGGAACTGCTATTTTTTGACTTGGCAATCTGTTCCGTATGGTTGCTGAGTATGTTCGGAGGGAGGGGAAGCTGGGCTTACACAGCCCTTCCCTTCATCGTGTTAGAGGGCGAGAGTGACAGATTTCCCAATGGACGGCCTTAATCTATGAACTTGCGAAAGACGGATAATGCCGCTATTACGAGGTAGTCAATAATACGTTTACTCATGAGCCGGACATCATTCTACATTGGTAGAACTTGCGGGGAGAGTGGCAGCATTAAGAGAGCTGAAACTGCCTACAAAAACAAAAGAAAGAAGAGGGGAGGAGTTCGTGGATGGGGAGGTGAGGGGCGTGTAATCATCTTTTGGCAGACTATCGCATGAAAGGAAGGGGCGTGGAGTGATAATCATGCGGCGGAGTGAAAAAATGATAAAAAATGTCTTCATGTGTATTTCTGCTGTTCTCAGAGTTCTTATATGAAAGAAAAAATAGTACTTTTGTGCGGTGATCGTAAATCACGAATTAAACAAATACGAATAAATATAATTAGGTCCCTACGATTATGTACAATAGAGAATTTACACAGGAGAGAATAACGGAGTTGAAGCCGAATGAGATCTTCGTATTCGGCAGTAACCTGGCAGGCTCGCATGGCGGTGGGGCAGCAAGGCTGGCCTATGAGCGCTTTGGCGCGATATGGGGACAGGGCGTAGGGCTGCAGGGGCAGAGCTACGGCATCCCTACGATGCATGGCGGAGTGGAGGCTATCAAGCCTTATGTGGATGAGTTCATCAAGTTTGCCAAGCAACATGCTGAATTGAAGTTTCTGATGACTAAAATCGGCTGCGGCATCGCGGGATTTTACATAGAGGAGATAGCTCCGCTGTTCCGCGAGGCCATTGATGTGGAGAATGTCATCTTGCCAAAGGATTTCGTGGAAGTATTGTATGGCGGACAGATTAAGGTTTAAAGTTTAAGATGTAGGTTATGACGCAAGATTACGACATGATGATCATGGAGAAGGCGCAGGTTGTCTTCATGGAGATGGAAAAGAGAGTGCCTGCAGAGGATGTGGAGAGAATCCGTGCGGCCTTTGAACTGGCTCGCGAGGCTCATGCGGCGCAGAAGCGTAAGTCGGGTGAGCCGTATATCATCCATCCCATCGCAGTGGCCACCATTGTGGCCATAGAACTGAAATTGGGTGCCAATCCCGTGATTGCCGCCTTCCTGCACGATGTGGTGGAAGACACGGCTTATACGATAGATGACATCCGTCAGCGTTTCGGTGACGATGTGGCGTTCCTGGTCAGTGTCGTGACCAAGAAGAGCACGGGTAACTACGAAATCTCCAAGCAGGTGGACAACTACAAGCAGATGCTCAACTCCATCCACTACGACATCCGTGCGCTATTGGTGAAGCTTGCTGACCGCCTGCACAATATGCGCACGCTGAGCAGTATGCGTCCCGACAAACAGATGAAGATTGCCGGAGAGACAGATTTCTTCTATGCACCCTTGGCAAACCGTCTGGGACTTTACAATGTCAAGATTGAACTGGAGAACCTGAGCTTCCGCTACCGCTGTCCCCATGAGTACGAGCTGATCACCAGCCTGATTCAGAAGGACCAGGAAAGCCATCAGGAACGGCTGGATATTTTCACTGCCAGAATCCGTGAGGCGCTGGCCAACGATGGCATAAAAGTACTGGTTAGAACTATCTACCATGCTCCCTATAGCATCTGGCGCAAGATGCGCAAGTCGGGCGATGACTTCAACCACGTTCCGTTCCGTCATTTCGTGGAGGTGATGTATGCTTGTGAGGATGAACAACAGGAAAAGGACATGGCGCTGCGTATCTACTCCCATCTGACCGATGCCTTCAACGAAAAGCCCTGCGGCATTATCAACTACATCGACTCACCGAAAGAGAATGGCTATCAGTCATTCCATGTGCAGCTGCTCAGCGACTTCGGCTGTTGGGAAGAGGTGCATATCAGCAGCGAGCGAATGGTACGTGCCTCGCAGCTTGGAGTTGTGGCGGAACGCAGCGAGGATAACGTGCGCCGTTGGATAGAGAAGTTCCGGACGGTGCTGAGAGATATGGAGTTCCACCAGAAGGAAGGCGACTTCATCGAGAATGTGGTGACGACGTTTTACAATGATGATATCCTGGTTTTCACTCCTAATGGTATGCCTGTCAATCTGCCCAAGAAAGCTACGGCGCTGGACTTCGCCTTTGAGATACACAGCCATATCGGGGAACATGCGCACTATGCCCGCATCAACGAACATTTGGCTTCCGTCAAGACCGAACTGCATCGAGGCGACATCGTTGAGATTGTTACAAATCCAGACATCCATCCTCTGCCAGAGTGGACAGATCATGTGCTGACGTATAAGGCTAAGGGATTCTTGAAACGGTATTTTGCCAAGCAGGAAAAATCTACCTTCCATTTCTGTCCTCACTGTCAGCCCATCCCCGGTGAGGAGGTCATCGGTTTCAAAGAAACGGATGGCACGATTTCCGTCCACAAACGTAATTGTCCCATCGCCATAGGACTGGCATCCCAGCAGGGCGACTCCATCGTGTCCGTTGACTACGAGGAAACGCAGGACGCCCTCTATCCCGTAGGCATTCAGATTCTTGCCATTGACCGTTTCCACCTGTTGAGCGATATGATCAACTGTATCACCAACGAACAGCACTTGTCTATTGGTTCGTTGAGTACCACTACCGCGGACTGCATCGTGCAATGCACCATCCACTTCAGCGTCCATTCCTTTGGTGAGCTGCAGACCATCATCTCACAGGTGGCAGCTATCAATGGGGTAGAAGAGGTGAAACGAATTTAACAGAATATGGGATGCCCGTTACGCAAGAATGGCCGATGAGGCCTTTGATGAGGAGGATGAGAAGTGGGCGAGGGCCTTACTCGTGGACGAGGGTGCCGATGGGCTCTCCTGCCATGACGCGGCGCAGGTTGCCATAGATGTCCATGTTGAAGACATAGATGGGGAGGTGGTTCTCCTTGCACATGGTGGTGGCGGTGAGGTCCATGACCTTGAGGCCGCGTGTATAGACTTCATCGAAGGTAATCTCGCTGAACTTGGTGGCCGTGGGGTCTTTTTCGGGGTCGGCGGTATAGACGCCATCCACGCGCGTACCTTTTAACATTACGTCGGCCTCAATCTCGATGCCGCGCAGTGAGGAGCCTGTGTCAGTGGTGAAGTAGGGGTTGCCTGTACCGGCGCTCATGATGACAACTTCACCGTGCTCCATGGCTTCGATGGCTTTCCATTTGGTGTAGAACTCGCCGATGGGTTCCATGCGGATGGCGGTGAGGACGCGGCTGGGTACGCCGATGGCTCCGAGTGCGGAGCTGAGGCCGAGACTGTTGATGACGGTGGCACACATGCCCATCTGGTCACCTTTGACGCGGTCGAAGCCTTTGCCAGCACCGCTGAGGCCGCGGAAGATGTTGCCGCCACCAATGACAATGCCTATCTGCACGCCCATGTCGTGGACTTCCTTGATTTGTTCTGCATATTCGGCCAGACGTTTCTCGTCGATGCCGTATTTCTTTTCGCCCATCAGGCTCTCACCAGAGAGCTTGAGGAGGATGCGGTGGAATTTCATAGTGAAAAATGAAAAGTGAAAAATGAAAAGTGAAAAGTGAAAAATGAAAAGTGAAAAATGAAGGAATGAAAAGTGACAAATGATGTTTGGCTATTGGTCACTTTTCATTTTCCAGGTGGCTATGGAAAGTGCGATGTACCAGAGGATGATGAGGCTGACGGCGGTGACGTCGCGCAGCAGGAGCAGCATGGCCAGGGCACCCGCGAGGAAGATGTATTTCACGCTGTTGTGCTCCCAGGACATGTCCTTGAACTTCAGCGCGAACAAGGGAATCTCGGCTATCAGCAGGAAGCTGAACATCAGCATGAAGAGGAAGAGGAACGCTGCGTTGAAGCGTGGTGAGGCCAGGAACGACAGTTGTCCCACGATGAGGGAACTCCAAAAGAGGGCATTGGCTGGCGTAGGCAGGCCGATGAAGCTGGTGGTCTGGCGCTCATCGAGGTTGAACTTGGCCAAACGAAGTGCTGAGAATGCGGCCATGATGAAGGCGGTGTAGGGCATGTACGGCGCCAAGGGCTGCAACCACTCGGGGTACTGCACGTAGCCGAAGAGTTGGAAGACCATGGCTGAGGGCGCTACGCCGAAGGTGACGACATCAGCCAGCGAGTCCAGCTCCTTGCCGATGGGCGAGCTGATGCCCAGCGCTCGGGCTGCCATGCCGTCGAAGAAGTCGAAGACGGCGCCGAGGATGATCATGATAAAGGCCCACTCGAAGTGGCCATGGAAAGCAGCGCCCGTGGCCATGCAGCCGCAGATGAGGTTGCAACAGGTCAGGGCGTTGGGGAAGTTCAGGAGCATACGATGCGATTGAAGAGTGAAAAGTGAAAGAGTGAAAAGTGAAAAATGGCGAATGACGAATGATGAATTGTGAGTGAAAAAGGAAAGAGCGAAAAGTGAAAAATAAGAATTACCTTTTCATTTCTCACTTTAATTTGGCAATCACTGTGTTGTTGCCTGTTGTGCGCTGCCCGACCTCAACCATCGGCTTGGCCGTCAATGGGAGATAGACATCTACGCGCGAACCGAACTTAATGAATCCCATGTGTTCGTCGATATAGCATTCTTCGCCCTCGGAAGGGTAGGTGACGATGCGCCGTGCCATGGCACCCGCCACTTGACGCACTAGAATCTCAGTGCCGTCCTCGGCTTCGATGACGATGGTGGATCGCTCGTTGTCGAGGCTGGCTTTGGGGAGCCATGCCGCAGAGAAACGACCATTGTGGTGGCGCACCATCTTGATGGTGCCGTCAACAGGTATCCAGTTGGCATGTACGTTGAACAGGCTCATGAAGATGCTGATCATGAGGCGCCGGTCATGGAAGTATTCGTTCTCGTCCACCTCCTCTACCACGACAATCTTGCCGTCGGCAGGCGCAAGAACCAGGCCCTCGGTGTCGCCATCGAAGATGCGGATTGGGCAGCGGAAGAAGTTAATGACAATAAGATAGGCGGCTCCCAACAACACGACAACGCTCCAGAAAAAGGGACTCTGGAAACTGAAGGTGTAGCCGATGAGAAGGCTGAACAGTGCAGCACATGCTCCAAATAAAATGAGTGTCGTGGTTCCCTCGCTATGAAGGCGGATATTTTTCTTGATTTTCTTAAGTGGACGTACCATGAATTGTTATCAAAAGGCCGAAAGTGGCACTTTTTCGTCACAAAAGTAATCAATATTTGAAAGATTGCAAAAAAAAGCGCGGCTTTTTTGGCAGTTTGGCAAAAGAAATGTAATTTTATGCCCGTTTTCGACACCTATGGAGAATTTTATACATCTTCACGTACACACTCAGTACTCGTTACTCGATGGCCAGGCCAGTATTCCCAAGCTGGTAGATAAGGCCATCAAGGACGGGATGCGTGGCATGGCAATCACGGACCATGGCAACATGATGGGCGTGAAGGAATATTTCAACTACGTTAACAAGAAGAATAAGGCGCTGAAGGAGGAGGGCAAGGAGCCCTTCAAGCCCATTTTCGGCTGTGAGATGTATGTGGCTGAACGCACCCTCTACGACCGTGACAAGGACATTGACAGCCGCCGCTATCACTTGATTGTGTTGGCGAAGAACGAGACGGGCTATCACAACCTCATCAAGCTGGTGTCCAAGTCTTGGATTGATGGTTTCTACGGACGTCCCCGCACAGACCACAACGAACTGGAGAAGCACCACGAGGGACTTATCGTCTGTTCGGCATGTATTGCCGGCGAGGTACCCCGTCGTATCCTCGCAGGCGACATCAAGAGTGCTGAGGCCGCCATTGAGTGGTACAAGGGCCTCTTCGGCGAAGACTACTATCTGGAGATTCAGCGCCATGAAGTAAAAGACCCCAATCAGCGTGCCAATCGCGAGACTTTTCCCTTGCAGCAGGAAGCCAATAAGGTCATTCTGGAGCTGGCCAAGAAGCATGGCGTGAAGGTGGTGTGCACGAACGATGTACACTTCGTGGATGAGGAAAATGCAGAGGCCCACGACCGCCTCATCTGTCTGGGCACCTCCAAGGATCTGGACGACCCCAAGCGTATGATGTACTCCAAGCAGGAGTGGTTCAAGACACAGGCGGAGATGAACGAGATATTCGCCGACGTGCCCGAGGCGCTCGCCAACACGCTTGAAGTTCTGGATAAGGTGGAGGTTTACAGCATTGACCATCGTCCGATTATGCCCAACTTCGCCATTCCGCCCAGCTTTGCCACTGAGGATGAGTATCGCCAGCGTTTCAGCGACGACGACCTGTTCCAGGAGTTCACGCGTGACGAGAATGGCAATGTGGTCTGCTCGCCAGAGGAAGCTGAGAAGAAAGTGAAGAACCTGGGCGGCGTGGATAAGCTCTACCGCCTGAAGCTGGAGGCCGACTATCTGAAACATCTTACTTATATAGGTGCGCGACGCCTGTATGGCGACCCGCTGCCCAAGGACATCGATGACCGTCTGCGCTTTGAGCTTCATGTGATGAAGACGATGGGTTTCCCCGGCTACTTCCTCATCGTGCAGGACTACATCAATGCCGCCTTCCATGAGTTGGGCGTTAGCGTGGGACCTGGGCGTGGTAGTGCCGCTGGCAGTGCCGTGGCCTACTGTCTGGGTATCACCAAGGTCGATCCTATCAAGTATGACTTGCTGTTCGAGCGTTTCTTGAACCCCGACCGTATCTCACTTCCTGATATCGATGTCGATTTCGATGACGACGGACGAGGTAAGGTGCTCTCATGGGTCACGCAGAAATATGGCGAGGAGAACGTGGCGCACATCATCACCTATGGCACGATGGCCACGAAGTTGGCCATCAAGGATGTGGCACGTGTGCAGAAACTGCCCCTCGACATCAGCAACGCTCTCTGTAAGGCCATTCCAGATCGTCTGCCCGACGGTCCCGACGGCAAGCCACGCAAGATGAACCTTACCAACTGTCTGCAGTGTGTGCCGGAGTTGCAGCAAGCTGCAGCCTCCCCTAATGAGCTGATGCGCGACACTGTGCGCTATGCACAGATGCTGGAAGGCAATGTCCGAAACACGGGTGTCCACGCCTGTGGCGTCATCATCTGCCGTGACCCCGTCAGTGACTGGGTGCCGCTGAGTACCGCTGAGGACAAGGAAACGGGTGAGCGCATTCTCTGTACCCAGTACGAAGGCTCTGTCATCGAAGATACTGGCCTCATCAAGATGGACTTCCTGGGCCTGAAGACACTCAGCATCATCAAGGAGGCCCTCAAGAACATCCACGATAGTCTGGGTATCGACATAGACATTGAGAATATCGATATCGAAGACCCGGCAACATACCAGCTTTACTGTGAAGGGCGCACCATCGGTACGTTCCAGTTTGAGTCGGCCGGTATGCAGAAATACCTGCGCGAACTGCAGCCCTCTACCTTTGAGGACCTCATCGCCATGAACGCCCTCTATCGTCCAGGGCCTATGGACTATATCCCTGACTTCATCGACCGCAAGCAGGGCCGTAAGCCTGTGGAGTATGATATCCCTTGTATGGAGAAGTACTTGAAAGACACCTACGGCATCACGGTCTATCAGGAGCAGGTCATGTTGCTCTCCCGTCAGCTGGCTAACTTCACGCGCGGCGAGAGCGACACGCTGCGTAAGGCCATGGGTAAGAAGCTCAAGGATAAACTGGATCACATGAAACCCCAGTTCATCTCACAGGGCCAGAGTAATGGCCATGACCCCAAAGTCCTGGAGAAGATATGGGCCGACTGGGAGAAATTCGCTTCCTATGCCTTCAACAAGAGTCATGCCACCTGCTACTCGTGGGTAGCCTTCCAGACGGCTTACCTAAAGGCCAACTTCCCATCAGAGTATATGGCTGCTGTCATGAGCCGAAGCTTGGATGACATCACGGAAATCACGAAACTCATGAACGAGTGTAAGTCCCTCGGCATTGATGTTCTGGGACCGGATGTCAACCACAGTCGCCAGCGTTTCAGCGTGGACGACCAGGGAACAATCCGCTTTGGACTGGCGGCCATCAAGGGCTTAGGAGAGAGCGCCGTGGAGGCACTGATAGCAGAGCGCGAGGCCAATGGACCGTTCAAAAGCCTCATGGACTTCATTCAGCGCATCAGCATCCCAGCCGTAAAACGTAGCGGTCTTGAGAGCCTTGTACTGAGTGGCGCATTGGACTGTTTTTCGGAGGCCCGGCGTGAGCAGTACTTTGCCCTTAACGCCAAGAACGAGGTGTTCATAGATACGCTTGTCCGCTATGGTATGGCATATCAGGCGGCCAAGCAAAATGCCGTGAACACCCTCTTCGGTGACTTCGACAGCGTGGAGATAGCTACGCCGCCACTGCCGCAGGAGTATGAGGAGTGGACACGTTTGGAACGCCTCAACCGCGAGCGTGATCTCGTGGGTATCTATCTCTCGGCACACCCGCTTGATGACTTCGCTGTTGTGCTACAGGATGTCTGCACGAACAATGCCCTCACGCTACAGGACAAGAATGCCCTTGTGGGCCAGGACATCACCTTCGGCGGTATCGTTACAGGCGTCCGCCGTGGTGTAGGCAAGAGTGGTCAGCCCTTTGGCATCGTAACGCTTGAGGACTTCTCCGGCAGCTATGAGTTGCCGTTGTGGGGACAGGACTGGACCAAGTGGGGCAGCTATATGGACCAGGGCAACGCTCTGTTCATCTCGGCACACGTGCAACCAGGACGCTTTAACCCCAACCGCATAGACACCATCATCGGAAAGATAGACTTCCTCAACGAGGTCAAGGATTCCCTCATCGAGAGCATCACCATTCAGATTCCCCTCAATGACCTCAGCGATGACACCGCAGCGACCTTGGAGAACCTCACTTCCACCGATGGGACGGCCGCCCTCTATTTCCAAATCTTGGATCCCGAGGGACGGCAGAATCTCAAGTTGCACTCTCGCAGCCATCATATCACGGTGACAAGGCAGCTCCTGGATTTTATCAAAGGCAAACCCACTTTCGGGTATAAGATAAATTGAGATATTGAGATATTGAAATATTGAAACATACTCTATTTATTAATCAACTTTAAACACAGAGAACTATGGCATTAGCAATTACAGACGCTACTTTCGACCAACTCCTTGCTCAGGGCAAGCCCATGGTCGTGGACTTCTGGGCCACATGGTGTGGCCCCTGCAGAAAAGTAGGACCCTACATCGAAGAACTTGCAGAGACCTATGCCAACGAGGCCATTATTGGTAAGGTGGATGTCGATGAGAATGACGAACTCGCAATGCGCTTCGGTGTCCGCAACATCCCGACAATCCTCTTCATCAAGAACGGTGAGGTGGTTGATAAGCAGATTGGCGCAGCTTCGAAGTCTGTCTTCGAAGACAAGCTGAAAGCAATTCTTTAATGAATAATGAAAGAGTGAAAAGTGAAAAATAAAGATTACATTCTGGTGTTGAAAGGAAACTTAGATTTTTCACTTTTCATTCTCTCACTTTTCACTTAAAACGTATTTTTATGGAAGAAGACTTTCTGGCACAGGCCGAGGACGACCTGAAGACTGTGGAGTTCATCAAGGCATATCTCCCGCAAGAGGTGAAGGAGAAGTTCACCGACGATGACCTCTATTACTTCATTGATGTCCTTGCTGACTACTACGTCGAGAGCGGACTCCTGGAACAGGAGCCCGATGCTGACGGCTGCATCGACCTCGACACAGAAGCCATCGCCAAGGCTGTTGCCGAGCGCGCCCGCAAGGACCGCTACGGCACCTTTGATCCTGCTGACCTCATGTGGGTGGTGCAAGGCGAATTAGAATTTGGAGAGCAGGAATGACCGAGCAGCCACGCATGATACCGAGCATCGCTATCGTCGATGCCAATGTGCTTGAAGCCACGGGACTCAAGTCCATCCTCTGTGACATCGTTCCCAAGGTGACGGTGAGCACCTTTAAGAGTTTACCGGAGCTTCTGCAGGCGATGGAGGATGGCGAGACCTTTGTACACTACTTTGCATCGCCGCAGGTGGTGCTGGAACACTCCACCTTTTTCCTAGAACATGCGAGGCAAACCATCGTGCTGACAGCACAGCCCCCTATAGGTAAGCTATTAGAACGATTCCACTGCCTGAGCTCATCTCTGAAGGAGCACGACCTCATCAAGGCAGTCCTCAGTCTGCACCAGATGGGCCATGGTGGGCATTCTCATGCCCACTTCCATCATGGCAATATCCCCGAACGGGAGGTTATAGGGGCCACCATCGAGATCTCGCCTCGCGAACAGGAGGTGTTGGCATTGGTGGCACGCGGATTCCTCAACAAGGAGATTGCTGACCAGTTGTGCATCTCGTTGCCCACAGTCATCAGCCATCGCAAGAACATCTGCGAGAAGCTGCATCTGCGATCCGTGTCATCGCTCACCATCTACGCAGTCACTCACGGCATCGTGCGTATAGAGGATATTTAAGAAGAAAGGGCGACCGCTTAGGTCGCCCTTTCTGTTTGGTTAGAACTTCAGTCCTACGGTGAGGCCCACCTGCAGCGGCCGGCATCGCTGTGCGAAGCCGATGCCACGGCTGACGAAATAGAAGGGCGTGTAGCTTTGGTTCGTGAGGTTGCTGCCCCACACGTTCACCGTCAGCTTTTTGTATTCCATGCCCACATGTGCGTTCAGCAGTTGGTAGTAGCCCTGCGAGGCGCTGTTGTCTTCGGTCCAGTAGATGCGGCCCATGCCTGTTGTGCCCACACCCACGTTCATCGTCACGGCACCGATGGGGAAGAAGTAGTCTGCCGAGAATGACATCGTGTGCTGGGGGGCGAAAGGCACGTAGTTGCCAGTGTAATCCACTGCATTACCATTCACCTCGCCTGCATCGTAGTGGGTGAAGGTGGCGTGGGTGTAACCGTAGTTGCCGCTCAGGCGCAAGGGATTCCCGGCCACAGGGAACCAGCCCGAGATGCTCAGCTCCCCACCACAACTGGCACTCTCGCCCACATTCAGCACTTGGCGTCCCAGACCGCTGCCTGCTGCAAAGCGCGTCACTTGCTGGTTATATACCAAATTATAGAAGACGGCAGCCTGCATGTTAAGGTGCTTCTCCAGGAATGTCAGGTGTGTGCCTACCTCGAAGTTCCAGCTCGTCTCGGGGTCGTAGCGTGTATAGTCTTCGGCTGCGGGGTTTGCATTGGGCTCCGGCGTAAAGCGCTGCATGGAAGGGCCTAAGTATGGATCCTCGCGCATTGTGCGTTGGAGGTCGTTGCGCATACTTGCCTGAATGAGGTCACTGAACATCTGGAAGTTATAGCCTCCGGAACGCAGACCGCTGGCAGCACTGGCATACACGAGGTTGCTGTCATCTGTTGAGTCAAAACGGTAGCTTATCACTGCTTTAGGTAATACGCGCAGCTGGTTGTCGCTCATGCTACCTTCGTAACTGGTATGGGAGGTCACGTCCTGTTCAATATTGGGGGCAGGGATGTAAGGGGGGTGAGTCATGGAGAAATGTGAGTTGAGTGTGGCGCCTGTGTTATAGTCCATTGAGCGATGTTCATAGTCGAGACGCGCACCAAGAGTGATATCCAGGCCACGTGTCAGTAGGTCCTTGAATCGCATCTGCCCGAAGGCGGCGACGTTGGTCAGCGGTGTATCGAAGTCTCCGTTCACCACCAGCTCAGGGTCTGTCACCTTCAGCGCCAGTTTCATACCTGCGCGTGCCAGTGCCGGGTTGGCATTGGCGGCATCCATGCCTGCGTCGATACCCGGTTGGATTAGCTGGCTGATGCCATCGTTGCCGAAGGTGACGGGGGCGTTGGTCTTCAGCCACTGATGAGCTACGTAGGCACCGGCTGTCCAGTCGAGCCATTTCAGGCTGTTGCCTTTGATGACCAGTTCCTCGGAGATTGTGCTGCTGCGCTGCCGCTGTTGCAGGGTGAAAAGATTGGCTGGCGAGTAGTCCTGATCCATGTCCATGCGGTCCTTCAGGTATTGGAAGGCCGTCACGGATGAGAGCGTGAAGTGCTTCTGTTGCGTCTCCAGCTTTAGCGAGCTGTTCAGCAATCCGCGTTTGTAGCGCCCCAGCATCCCGCTCTCAATGCGACCATTGGTAGTGTTCTCGTAGTCATAGGCGTTTTCATCGGAGTACTCTGCTGAGGTCTGGAAATCGAGCAGGAAGCGTGGTGACCTCGTGTAAGTCAGTCGCACCTTACCGCCGCCGGCCTCGCTGCCGTTGCTGCGGACGTCCAGGTAGTCGTTGCGGTTGTAGCCTGCATCGCCGCGATAGAAAGCGCTCACGGAGAGACCCAGCCCTTCGGTGAGGATGTGGCTGTGACGAACGTAGGCATTACGCATCCAGTCTCCGGTGGAACCGCCAACGCGTAGTGTGGTCTGCGTACCTTCTTGCAAGGGTGAGGGCGTGAACACGCGTATGATTCCCCCCATGGCATTACGGCCGTAGAGCGCTGATTGCGGTCCGCGCAGTATTTCCACACGTTCCGCGTCGGCCAGTGAGAAGTCGAAGGAACTCTTCTCCATCAGCGCCACGTCATCTACGTAGAGTCCTACGACGGGCGTGTTGGAGCGTGAGCCGATACCTCTTATATATATCGCGGGCGTGAGGCGTGAGCCATATTCCGGATAGTAAAGGTTGGGCACCAACTGCGATAGACCTTTCAGCGTCTCGCGGCCAGTCTTGCGTACTGACGCCATTAGTAGTTTCTGTGCACTGATGGGTTGTGTTTCAATACTGCTAAAATGTTTCAGGTCACTGCCTACCACGACTTCCTCCAGCTCTGTGAGTTGTACGGAATCAGCGGGGGCCGTGTCCTCTGCACTGACCTCATCCGCCGTTGCTGCGGCAAGTGCAGAACATGCAGCAAGCATTGTGACGAGGGTCAGGCTTCGTAATCTAAGAATAAGAAAATTCATATATGGTTGATGTTTGCGTTTTGCGGCTGCAAAGGTACAACAACTATTTCGTTCCTGCAATCCTCATTTCTGATGAATTTTCAAAAGGAGGGCTTGTGCCTATTCCTCGTCTTCTATGGTTCCTTCGTCCTCAGGTTCGAACATGGAGAAGAAGGGGAGGTAGGGTGCCACGCGGTTGGCGGCAAAGTAACGAATCCGATGAGGCAGTCGAAGCCAGACATGCCCCCAGCCGCTTGCATGATGGAGTGGCGTGTGGCGTGGTCGTGCTTCGTCTTCCCCGCGATTGAACTCCTTGATTTGCAGATAAAGCAGGATGGCAGCGTTCATGGCAGCCAGTGCATCGCTCACGGGCAGGCTGAGCCAGATGCCGTCCAGCTCAGGGATGCCAAGCAGGGGCATGAGTTCCGGCAGCACCAGCAGGCATGGTACCAGGAAGATGAGCTGTCGTGTCAGCGACATATAGATACTCTTTCCGGCTTGCCCGATGCTCTGGAAGAAGTTGCCCGTGACCATCTGGAATCCGATGACGGGGAACAGCGCTATGTCAATGCGCATACCGTGGGCTGCGATAGCGATGAGGTCGGGGTCTGAGGTGAAGGCGCCCACGATGGTCTCGGCGAACAGCTCGCAGAGTACGAAGCCCGTGGTCATCACGATGGTGGCATAGCCAATGGTCTTATAGAGGACCTCCTTTACACGGTCCTGTAACTGGGCACCGTAGTTGTAGCCTGCGATGGGTTGCATACCTTGGTTGAAGCCCATCACAATCATGGCGAAGAGGAAGAGCACGCGGTTGACGATTCCATAGGCACCCACAGCCAGATCACCGCCGTATTCCACCATGCCGCGGTTGATGAGTAACACCACCAGACAGGAGCAGGCGTTCATCAGGAATGGCGAGAGCCCGATGCTAAGGATGCCGCCAACGATATGGGGGCGCAGGGGCCATGTGTCACGTCGTATGTGTACCACTTCTGCAGGACGCGAGAAGATCCACAGCTGCCAGCATAGCGAGACACATTGTGCGATGACCGTAGCGATGGCAGCACCTCGGATGCCCATCTCGAAGCCGTAGATGAACAGTGGGTCGAGGGCTGAGTTCAGGAGCACTGTGAGAATCGTGGCCGACATCGCTGTGCGGGGGTGCCCTGCAGAACGCAGCACGGCATTCAAGCCGAAGTACAGGTGAGTGAAGACGTTACCATAGAGAATCCACTCCATGTACTCACGTGCATAGGGTAGCGTCTGGTCTGAGGCTCCGAAGAAACGCAGGATGGGATCAAGGAATGCCAACACGCCAACCATGAACAACAATCCCATCAGGATGTTCAGTGTCAGACAGTTGCCAAAGTAGAACTGTGCCTCCTCGCGGTTCTTCTGTCCCAGACGCACACTGATCATCGTGGAAGTGCCCACGCCCACCATCGCTCCGAAGGCTGCGCTAAGGTTCATCAGCGGGAAAGTGATAGCCAGACCGGCGATGGCCATAGGTCCGACACCCTGTCCGATGAACACGCTGTCAACCATGTTGTAGAGTGATGAGGCTGTCATGGCAATGATTGCGGGTACCGCATATTGCATCAGAAGAGAGCCGATGGGCTTAGTGCCAAGTTCCAGAGTCCTGTCTTTTTGCATGTGAAACGATAAACGTTAAATGCTATACTAAAAAATCTGTGCAAAGTTACTGCTTATTCACGAATAATTGCTAACTTTGTGCCGAAAAACTACCAAAGCATCATGAATATACGTTTTGAAATAGAGTATCGCACAATCTTCGGCGAAGACCTCTTCATGAATATCCTCCAACATGATGGCAGTGCACGTCCCCATGCCATGCAGACACGTGATGGCATCATCTGGAGCGTTGAGCTCGATGTCCCTCGAGCCATCGAATACTACTATACCGTCACTTGGAAGGGCAGCGAGAAACGGTCGGAGTGGGTGCTTTGCCCCCATTCCTTCGATCCCAAGGAGGTCTCTGATCCCACGCTTCCGGCAGTGCAGCGCGATGCATGGATGGATGCCCCTGAGAACTTCCGTATTGCCGGAACGCTCATTCCAGTCTTCTCCCTGCGCTCCCGTCGCAGTTTCGGCGTGGGCGATTTCGGCGACCTGCGTCAGATGGTGGAGTGGGTGGCTTCCACAGGTCAACGCATCCTGCAGATCCTGCCTATCAATGACACTACCAATTCCCACACCTGGGCCGATTCCTATCCCTATTCCTGCATCAGTGTCTTTGCCTTGCACCCGCAGTACGTGGAACTCAATGCGTTGCCCCCATTGCACAAGGAGGCAGACCGCAAGCGCTTTGAGAAACTGCGTCAGGAACTCAACGCATTGCCTCAACTGGATTATGAGCGCGTCAATACAGCCAAGTTGGACTACCTCTGTCTTCTTTTCGAACAGGAAGGTCAGAAGATGTTGGATAGCGATGCTTTCCGTGTCTTCTTCGAGGAGAACCGTACATGGCTGGAACCATACGCTGATTTCTGTGTCCAGCGTGAGAGCCGCCGTCCTGAGACCGACGAGAAGCCTGCACTGCGAACGCGGGAGTTCTATTTCTTCGTGCAGCATATTCTGGCCTCACAGCTCAGTGCCGTTCATACCCTCGCGCGCGCACGTGGCGTATTATTAAAAGGTGATATCCCCATCGGAGTATCGCGTGATGGCTGCGATGTCTGGCAGGAGCCCCGCTACTTCAATCTCAATGGTCAGGCCGGAGCTCCGCCCGATGAGTTCGCTGTTGATGGGCAGAACTGGGGCTTCCCCACCTATAACTGGGATGAAATGTTGCGTGATGGTTGTGCTTGGTGGGAACGCCGTTTCCGGAATATGGCTCGCTACTTTGATGCCTATCGCATTGACCACGTCCTTGGCTTCTTCCGCATTTGGGAGATTCCAGTGCCGATGAAGAGCGGCTTGTGGGGACAGTTCCAACCTGCTCTTGCGCTGACTCGTGAAGAGATAGTGGGGTGGGGGATGAGCAGTGCGACTCTGAAGCAGACCACTGCCCCCGTTGTTAAGGCCAGCGGTGAAAAGGATAGCACATGTAACTATCTCTTCCTGCGTGATCATAAGAATCCCGAGCTGTTCCATCCACGCATTGCTGCACAGAAGACCCCGGCGTACCAGCAGCTTAGCAGACAGGAGCAGGAGGCCTTCAACCGGCTCTATGATGACTTCTTCTATCATCGCAACAACCAGTATTGGTATGAGGAAGCGATGCTCAAACTGCCCAAGTTGGTCAAGGCTACACGTATGCTCTGCTGTGCCGAGGATCTTGGGATGGTTCCGGAGTGTGTGGGTTGGGTCATGAAGGAACTTGGGATGCTCAGCCTTGAATTTGAATCCATGCCGAAGGAGCCGTGGGTGCGTTTCGGGCATGTCGAGAACAATCCCCGCCGCAGTGTTGCGTCAATCTCCAGTCACGACACCCCCACATTGCGAATGTGGTGGGATGAGGACTTTGAGCGCACACAGGATTATTACAACCACATCCTCCATCGTGAAGGCAACGCCCCGCATCCTCTGCCCGGTGCTTTGGCACGTGATATCATCCAGCGCCATCTGGACTGCCCCTCGATGCTTTGCATCATCAGTCTTCAGGACTGGCTGGCTATGGATGAACTCCTGCGCAATCGTGATGCCGGTTCTGAGCGTATCAACATCCCTGCTGTCTCCAACCACTACTGGCGTTATCGAATGCACATCAATATTGAAGACCTCCGCAATGACAAAGCCTTCAGCGAACGCATCAGCGAGATGTTGGTGAAGGGTAATAGATAAAATATAAGAATCGCCCGCCATTCGGCGGGCGATTCTTTTTCTATCTGTTGCCAGAATTATCCTAAGAAACTCAGCAGGATACCGGCGGCGACAGCCGAGCCGATGACGCCGGCAACGTTCGGACCCATGGCGTGCATGAGCAGGAAGTTGCGCGGGTTGGCCTTGGCGCCTTCAGCCTGTGAGACGCGCGCTGCCATAGGCACAGCGCTGACACCGGCAGAACCGATGAGCGGGTTGATCTTTTCCTTCACGAACAGGTTCATGAACTTAGCCAGCAGCACGCCACCTGCGGTGCCCACACCGAAGGCGATGATGCCGAAGACCAGAATCTTGATGGTCTGTACGTTCAGGAAGGCCTCAGCCGTGGCAGTAGCACCTACGGTGGTGCCGAGGAAGATGACGATGATGTTGTTCAGCTCGTTCTGTGCAGCCTTGCTCAGACGCTCCACGACGCCGCTCTCCTTCATCAGGTTGCCCAGCATCAGGCAGCCGATGAGGGTGGCTGCACTCGGCAGAATCAAGCTGACGATGATGGCCACGATGATGGGGAAGAGAATCTTCTCGCGCTTGCTGACCTCGCGCAGCTGCTTCATCTGAATCTTACGCTCCTTCTCGGTCGTCAGCGCGCGCATGATGGGCGGCTGGATGACGGGCACGAGGGCCATGTAGGAGTAGGCTGCCACGGCGATGGGGCCGAGGAGATGGGGAGCCAGCTTGGAGGTGAGGAAAATAGCCGTGGGGCCGTCGGCACCACCGATGATGCCAATGGATGCAGCTTCCTTCATGTCGAAGCCCATGAAATCGAGCTGCATGAAGAGGAAGGTGGCGAAGATGCCCAGCTGTGCGGCAGCGCCGAGCAGCAGGCTCTTGGGGTTGGCAATCAGCGGACCGAAGTCTGTCATGGCGCCTACGCCCAGGAAGATGAGACAGGGATAAACACCCATCTTCACACCGATATACAGGATATCAAGCAAACCACCCTCAGCCACGATATGGCGATAGCTGTGGTAGTAGGGGCTTGAGGCATTCAGGAACTCATTGTTCCACATCTCGGTGTGGAACAGACCGGCATCGGGGATGTTGCTGAGCAGCATACCGAAGGCGATGGGCAACAACAGCAATGGCTCATACTCCTTCTTGATGGCCAGGTAGAGCAACAGGCAGGCGATGCAGATCATCACGGCATTCTTCCAACCGTCACCTACGAAGAAGGAGGTGAGGGCCATGTCGTTCCAGAACTTCGTCATTGCAGAGGCAAAGTCAAAGTCTTGGGCAGACGCCACCATTGGCACCATCAGCGCCACAGCGAGAATGCCTAAAAACTTGAGATATTGTTTCATCTTTTCAATTTTTCAATATTTCAATTTCCAATATTTTACGCTGTCTCCACCAGCGCCTGACCGCTTTGTACCTGGTCACCGACAGCAACCTTGACAGCGGTGACCTTACCACCGAATTCAGCGGTAATGTTGTTCTCCATCTTCATGGCTTCCATGACGACGACAGTGTCACCAGCTGCAATCTCCTGACCAACAGCCACGCACACCTGTTTGATGGTGCCGGGCAGGGGGGCATCAACGGTGTGAGCGCCGGCGGCAGGAGCAGCGGCAGCGGCAGCAGGCGCAGCCTTGGGTGCTGCTGCTGCGGGTGCTGCTGCGGGCTTCTGTGCGGGAGCCTGTGCAGGTGCTGTCTGAGGCACTGCCAGACCTTCGAAGTCCACGAGGGCATCGCCCTGATTAACGCTGGCACCTACGCCTACGTGAATCTTGCGCACGATGCCGTCGGCTTCGGCTGTGATGCTGTTCTCCATCTTCATGGCTTCCATGGTGAGGAGCGTGTCGCCCTTCTTCACCTTGTCGCCTTCATTGACGAGCACTTTGGTGATGGTGCCGGGCAGGGGAGCAGCTACAACATTGGATGCCACAGGAGTGGCAGCGATGGGCTTTGTGGCAACGGGAGCTGGTGCGGCAGCGTGGTTGACAACAGGACGCGGAGCCTGCTTCAAGAGCTCAGGCACCTCCACTGAATAAGTGGTGTCGTTGAGGGTGACGGCCAGCTTACCGTCCTCCTGAGGAACCACGGTAGCCTTCATCTCTTTGCCGTCGATATTGAATTTGAATTCTTTCATCTTGATGATTTAATGATTTAAAGATTTTATATTTAATGATTTGATAGCAAGTTCTGCTGATTCTGAGGAAAGAAGATGAATCCTTCAGTCCTTAAATCCTCAAATCCTTAAATTTTACAGGTGCTTATTCAGCTCGGCATGCCAGAGCGGATGGTCGGAATGATGAATGGTGATGATGCCACTCTCTTCGTCGTGGCGGCCCTGCATATAGAGATAGACGGCCGTGGCGATGGCAGCATTGCGTGTATTCTCGGCAATCTCCTCCTTCTCCACCACGTTCTTTACGGCCTCCACACCCGTCAGCACTTTATCACGCGTTTTGCGCGTCACGGTGCTGAAGATGGAGAGGACGAAGAAGAGCACGATAAGAATTACGAAGACCATACCGATGCCCAGTCCTGTCATCAGCCATACAGCGGACCAGTTGGTTGTTAGGATTGTCATAGGGCGGAATGTTTAAAGAGGAATATTACCGTGCTTCTTTGCGGGATTCGTCAGGCGCTTGTCAGCGAGCTGCGAGAGTGCGCGGATGATGCGGAAACGTGTGTTGCGCGGCTCGATGACATCGTCGATATAGCCGTACTTGGCGGCGTTGTAAGGATTGGCGAAGAGCTTTGTGTACTCGGCCTCCTTCTCGGCGATGAACTCCTTGGCGGCCTCGGGGCCTTTCTCTTCCTTGATGGCCTTGGCCTCCTTGGCGTAGAGGACTGCGGCAGCGCCTGCAGCGCCCATGACGGCGATCTCAGCCGATGGCCAAGCGTAGTTCATATCGCCGCGCAGCTGCTTGCAGCTCATGACGATGTGCGAACCGCCGTAGGACTTACGCAGCGTGACGGTCACCTTGGGCACGGTGCACTCGCCGAAGGCGTAGAGCAGCTTGGCGCCATGAAGGATGACGGCGTTGTACTCCTGACCTGTGCCGGGCAGGAAGCCGGGGACATCCACGAGGGTGACGATAGGAATATTGAAGGCGTCGCAGAAGCGCACGAAGCGGGCGCCCTTACGCGAAGCGTTGCAGTCGAGCACACCAGCCAGCTGCTTGGGCTGGTTGGCAACGATACCCACGCTCTCGCCGTTGAAGCGTGCGAAGCCCACGATGATGTTCTTGGCAAAGTTAGGCTGCACCTCGAAGAACTCGCCGCCGTCAACGATGCTGGCGATGACCTCGTACATGTCATAAGGCATGTTGGGGTTGTCGGGGATGATCTCGTTGAGGTAGTCGTCCTTGCGGTCGATGGGGTCTGTGCACTCCACGCGCGGGGTCTTCTCCAGATTGTTCTGAGGGATGTAGCTGAGCAGTTGCTTGATCATTGCCATAGCCTCCTCCTCGGTCTTGGCGGTAAAGTGTGTCACGCCGCTCTTGGTGGAGTGAACGCTGGCACCGCCGAGCTCTTCCTGTGTGACCACCTCGCCCAGCACGGTCTTCACGACAGCAGGGCCGGTGAGGAACATGTAAGAAGTGCCTTCCATCATCAGGGTGAAGTCGGTGAGGGCGGGGCTATAGACAGCGCCACCGGCACAGGGACCGAAGATGCCGCTGATCTGGGGAATCACACCGCTGGCCATGATGTTGCGCTGGAAAATCTCAGAGTAACCGGCGAGGGCATTGATACCCTCCTGAATGCGGGCACCGCCGGAGTCGTTAAGACCGATGACAGGTGCTCCCACCTTCATGGCCTGGTCCATGACCTTGCAGATCTTCATAGCCATTGTCTCGGAGAGAGAACCGGCGTTGACGGTGAAGTCCTGTGCGAACACATAAACAAGACGACCTGCAATCGTACCGTAACCTGTTACGACGCCGTCGCCCATGTACTGCTTCTTCTCCATGCCGAAGTTGTGGCAGCGATGTGTTACGAACATGTCCATTTCTTCGAAGCTGCCTTCGTCAAGCAGCATGGCAATGCGCTCGCGAGCGGTGTACTTGCCACGCTCGTGCTGCTTCTCAATGGCTTTTTCGCCGCCGCCCAGACGAGCTTTGGCGCGGAGCTCAATCAGCTCCTGAATTTTTTCTGTTTGTTTGCTCATTGCAAAAATGCGGTTATTGATAAAGTTTTATGGATGAATTTGCGATCATTTTGCTTTTTGCGGGCGCAAAGTTACACATTATATAAAGAATAAAGAACGATACAGGCTGATTTTTCATCCTTCATTATTCATTTTTCACGTTTCGCGCAACAATCCTTCCTTATTGCTCTTTATTCCACACTTTTTGCTTACCTTTGCTGCGCATTTGAAATTTTTTTATACATAGCTACACTATGGAACAAACACCCTTTTATGAACTTTGTGGTCTGGTGGCCAGCGTCGGTATGGTGTTGGGCTATCTGCCACAGGCCGTACGCACCATCCGTACGCGTAAGACCGATGACATTGCGCTGCCGACCTTCCTGATGATGGCCATCGGCGGCTTCTGTTTCATGCTTCAGGGGTTGCTACACCGTCCTGAAATCATCTGGTCGCTCTTTCTGACCAATCTCATCACCACTTCCTGCAGCACCATCGTTTTCGCCATTAAAGTCTATAACGACTACTTCAAACGGTCTTGATTGTCTGCAGCTTTCGTTGGTTCAACAGCGTTGCGCCCTATTCACTGCTGTTGCTCCATCTGCGAACCTCGTTGGTCAGCGAAACAAACTGTTCCACGGAGAGTTGTTCGGGACGCAGGTCGAAGAGAGCGGAGCTTAGGAATTTGGCGTAATCGGCCGTAGGTGCCATCTCCTGCAGCAGTGGTCGTAGGTTGTTGCGCAGGGTCTTGCGCCGCTGGTTGAAGGTGGTCTTCACCACCTTCTTAAATAAGGCTTCATCGCAGCCCAGCGAGTGTGTGTCGTTGCGTGTCATCCGGATGACGGCGCTGCGAACCTTAGGGGGCGGGTTGAAGACGTTGGGCTCCACCGTGAACAGGTATTCCGGCGTGTACCACGCCTGAATGAGGACTGAGAGAATACCATAGGCCTTGGAGCCCGGCCCCGCACAGATGCGGTCGGCCACCTCTTTCTGAATCATGCCCGTGCAGCAGGGAATGAAGTCCTTGTTTTCCAGCATCTTGAAGAAGATCTGACTGGAGATATTGTAGGGATAGTTGCCTGTGAGCACAAAAGGCTTGCCCTCGAAGGTGCGCTCCAGGTGCATCTTCAGGAAGTCGTCCTCGATGATGTTCTCTTCCAGCTGCGGCCATGTGCGCCGCAGATATTCCACTGACTCGAAATCCAGCTCCACCACCTTCAGCTGTTGAGGCTTTTTCATGAGGAACTGCGTCATCACGCCCATGCCGGGTCCTACTTCGAGGATGGGCAGGTCTGAACGGGTGTCAACGGTGTCTGCAATACGTTGCGCGATGCTTAAATCCGTTAAGAAGTGTTGTCCGAGGAACTTTTTTGGCTTAACTGTGCGCATAAGCGGAGAGAAACTTGTAATTTTGCGCTGCAAATGTACGTAAAATTGTAATAACAAGAGATTGAAACGTTGAAAAGTTGGCGTTCCATACTGAAAATACTGCTGCCGATGGCCCTCGGCGGTATCATCCTGTGGTGGATGTACCGCGGCTTCGACTGGGCCACGCTGGAGCGTGCGCTGATGAGCGAGATGGACTGGACATGGATGTGGCTGTCCTTTCCCTTCGGCATCCTGGCACAGGTGTTCCGTGCGCTGCGCTGGCGCCAGGTGCTGCGCCCGCTGGGCGAGCATCCGCGGCTGCACACCAGCATCAATGCCATCTTCTTGAGCTACGCCAGCTCCCTGGTGGTGCCGCGTGTGGGCGAGGTGCTGCGCTGCGGTGTGCTGAAGCGCTACGACAACGTCAACTTCAGCCATGGACTGGGAACCGTGGTCACCGAACGGGTGGTGGATATGTTGATGATTATGCTGCTGTCCGTGATGGTCTTCCTTCTGCAGGTTCCCGTTTTCATTGATTTCTTCACGCAGACGGGACTCAGCTTGGGAGGCTTCTTGACGAGGTTCACGACCACGGGTTGGATTGTCACCATCCTCTCCGGCCTTTTCGTACTGGGCATGGGAGCCTTTATGTTGCGCCGCTACGAGCTGATGACGCGCACACGTTCTGTCCTCAAGGAACTGACCGAAGGCCTGCTGTCCATCCGAAAGGTCGATGGAATGGGGCTTTTTCTCTTCTATAGCGTTGCCATCTGGGTTTGTTACTTCTTTCATTTCTACCTTACCTTTTATTGTTTCGCGTGCACGCGTGAGTTGGGTCTTTCGGTGGCATTGGTGGCTTTTGTCGTTGGCACTTTCGCCGTGCTGGTGCCCACACCCAATGGTGCAGGACCTTGGCATTTCGCCGTGAAGACGGTGTTGATGTTTTATGGTGTCGCGGGGGATGACGGTGCCCTCTTTGCCCTCATCGTCCACACCGTGCAGACGCTACTCGTGGCTGTCTTAGGACTGTATGCCGTGGCGGCGCTGTCGCTCACCAAGAGGGCTAATGAAGAATGAAGAGTGAAGAATGAAAAATGAAGAATGAAGAATAAGAATTACTAATGACGAATGACGAATATGGATTACATTAAACCCTCAACCCTCAACCATAAACCCTCAACCCTCAACCAAAAACCTCAAACCCCTTAAACTCCTTAAACCCCTTAAACCCTTTGAACTTCTTAAACTCTTAAACTCTTAAACTAAATAACATCATGACTATTCAAGACTTAGAGCCCAAAGCCGTCTTCGGCAACTTCTACAAACTCACCCAAGTACCGCGCCCGAGCGGACACCTCGAAAAGATCCAGCAGTTCCTGCTCGACTGGGCAAAGGAGCGCGGCATCGACGCCTACAAGGACGGCGGCGACAACATCGTGATGCACAAGCCCGCTACGCCTGGCTTCGAGAACCGTAAGGTCTGCACGATGCAGGCCCACATGGATATGGTGCCGCAGAAGACCGACGAGAGCACGCATAACTTCGAGACAGACCCCATCGAGACATGGATCGATGGCGAATGGCTGAAGGCCAAAGGCACGACACTCGGTAGCGACGACGGCATCGGCGTGGCCTGCATCATGGCCGTCTTCGAAGACGACACGCTGCAGCACGGCCCGCTGGAGGCCCTCATCACCAGCGACGAGGAGACCTGCATGTGGGGTGTAAACCACTTGGCTGCCGATACGCTGAAGGGTGATATCCTGCTGAACATCGACCACGAGAGCGAAGGCGAGTTCTGCATCGGCAGCGCCGGCGGCGTGAACGTGACAGCCTCCTTGGGCTACAAGGAAGTGGAGACCGACAAGGACGACATCGCTGTGAAGGTGACCATCAGCGGTCTGAAGGGCGGTCACAGTGGTCTGGAGATCAACCAGAACCGCGCCAATGCCAACAAACTGATGGCCCGCTTTGTGCGTCAGGCTATCCTCGATGACGATGCCCGTTTGGCCACCTGGAAGGGCGGCAATATGCGCAATGCCATTCCCCGCACGGCCGAGGTGGTGCTGACTATCCCTGCCGACAACGAGGAAGACCTTCGTGATCTGGCCGAGTACTGCCAGAAGATGTTTACCGACGAGTTCCGCGGCGTGGAAGACAGCGTCGATATCACCGTGGAGCGCACGGCGCTGCCCGCCATGCAGGTGCCCGTGGAGGTGCAGGACAACCTAATCGGAGCCATCCTCGCCTGTCACGACGGCGTGCTGCGCAATATCCCCAGCATCCCGCATGTGGTGGAGACCAGTTCCAACCTCGCCATTATCAACATTGGCGGCGGCGAGGCAGAGATCCTTATCCTGGCCCGTTCGTCGTGCGACAGCCAGCTGGAATATGAGCAGGAGATGTTCGAGAGCGTCTTCGGTATGGCCGGTATGAAAATCGAGTACAGCGGACAGTATGGCGCATGGCAGCCTAACTTCGACTCGCCCATTGCAGCGCAGATGGCAGCACTCTATGAGCGGATGTATGAGAAACCCGCGAAGGTGGAGGTGGTGCACGCCGGTCTGGAGTGCAGCAAGATAGGTGAGATCTATCCCAAGATGGACCTCATCTCTTTCGGTCCCACGCTCCGTTCGCCCCACACCCCCAACGAGCGTTGCAACATCGCCAGCGTGGGCCGCTTCTGGCCCTTCCTGACGACGCTGCTGGCTGAGATTCCGGAGAAAGATTGAAGCCCCCTCCCGGCCTCCCCGAGGGGAGGGGAAGGGAGCGAGGGGAAGTTAAAGGAGTTGCGAAACTAAAAACTTTACTCGATGAAATCGTTCGTTTTAAGCATCTTCGTAAGTCTGTTCCCTCTTTGCAGTTTCGCTCAGAGCTACGATAAGCTCTGGAAGCAAGTGGAGCAGGAGGAAACCGATGGCAAGCCGCAGTCGGCCTATGCCACCGTGCAGACAATCCTGAAGAAAGCCCTTGCCGACGGTCAGCGTGGGCAGGCGTTGAGCGCCCGTCTGCGTGCTGCGGGTTTGCACCAGGAATGGGCACCCGACAGCTTCTTCACTGATGTGGCGGAACTGGAGGCCCTGCGTGCTCAGGAGCAGCGCCCCGAGGCACGTGCTATCTACGCCTCTATCCTGGCCGAGATCTATGCCGCCAACCGCAACCGCTCGCAGGCTTCCGGATTGACGCTGACGAGCGACGACATGCGCGAATGGACGCGCGAACAGTATGACAGTGCGGCTGTCAGCAACTGGCGGCAGTCCCTTGAGAACATCGACGTCCTGGCAGCAGCGCGCAGCAAGGACTGGCTACCCTTCGTAGCTCAAGGCTCCAGCTCCGCCTACTTCCGTCACGACCTCCTGCACATCCTGTGGCAGCGTTGTCGCGACCGTAGGACTACGAGATGGAGCCAACCAGCCGACGACCTCGTCGCCCTCGGCAATGCCGTCCGCGACTGCTATAGTCGTCAGGGTAACCGCGAGGCCACGCTGCTGATGGATTTGGATTTGGTGAAGAATGACTTCACACACCTGCAGGCCTTGAAGGAGCAGTATGCCGCGCTGCCCCTCTGCACCGAGGTCTATCTGCGCTTGCTCGACACCGATACTACCGAGGCGCAGAAGGTGGCTTGGTGCGAGGAGGCCATCAGCCGCTATCCCCGCTATGCACGCATCGGTGAGGTGAAGAACCGCCTGAACGACCTGCGCCGTCCGCTCGTCAGCTGGGTTGGCGGTGATGTCTATTACCCCGGCAAGCACTACGACTGGCGCCTGTCGATGAAGAACGCCACGGAGGTGACGATGACGGTCTATCGCATTCAGAAGGAATTCAACGATGAGGACATCGAGCGGAGCAAGCTCTCTGTGCCTGAATACCTGCGTCGCAATGGCACTCAGGTGCAGGAAATCCGCCATTCCATCGCTCCCTCGGCTTCCCTTGCAACGACCGTGGACACTCTCGACTGGCAAGCTCCGGCACCTGGACTCTATGCCGTCCTCTACAGCGCCACCACCAGCGAGAAGGAAGCCCAGAAGAAGACTAGCGGCAATCTCTACCGTATCTTCCATGTCACCCGCTTGAAGACTCTCACACGCGTCTTTGCGCAGAATGCGCTGGAGGTGATTGTCGTGGATGCAGAGAGCGGACATCCTGTAAAGGATGCCACCGTGGAACTTTACGAGGTGCAAAACACCTCCAATCAGCATCTCCGCGTAGCCTCCAGCCAAACCGATGCGGAGGGACGTGTGCGCTGCACGCTCAAAAGCCGACGGATGGATTTTCGCGTCTTCAAGGGCGATGACACCTATCTTCCGGATGAGAGCTTGTGGAGCTCCGATGTCTCCTTCCGCAACCACCTTGAGACGACATCTTTGCAGCTTTACACCGACCGCGCCATCTACCGGCCCGGACAGACAGTCCACGTCAGCGGTGTTGTCTATACACAGGACCACTGGGAGGCTGCTGTCGTGAAAGATCAGGAATATGAGCTCCTCCTGCGCGATGCCAACTGGAAGGAAGTGGGCCGCCAGAAGGTGACCACTGATGCCATGGGCGTCTTCGCAGCGGACTTCGCCCTCCCCGAGGGCGGGCTGCCCGGCAACTACAGCATCCAGGCAAATCAGGGAACCCGCACCACCTTCCGTGTCGAAGAATACAAGCGTCCCACCTTCGAGGTGACGATGGACTCGGCACCTGCCTTGCAGTGGCCGCAGGACAGCATCATCCTCACGGGAAAAGCCTTGGGCTACAACGGCGTGCCGGTGCGCGATGCCCGCGTGACAGGGCACTACCAGTTCACCTATCCCTACTTCTGGTGGTATCGCCAAGACAATTCTCCCCAGTTCCCCCTCGACACCGTTTCAACTGATGAAAGGGGCGTTTTCTCCGTGCGCGTACCGCTTAAGGACCTTCAAGCTGCGAGTCTGCGCTATGGCCTTGTCCTCAGCGTGGATGTGGAAGTCCTCAGTGCTGCTGGCGAGACGCGGCTGGGCAATGGCCGTGTGCCGCTTTGCACCACACCGCTGCGACTGAATGTCACGATGCCGGAGCAGCAGGACCGCGACCGCCTCGTGGCGCCTGTCTTCTCCCTCCTCACCTCCACGGGGCAGCCCGCTCAGGGAGAGATAGCCTGTACGGTTTATCCTGCCGGTTCCTCGGAGCCCGTCGGCACCGTCACCATTCATGAAGGTCCATCGCAGAGCGAGGCGTCCCAAGGGACGGCCACCCCCGAGGACTTGTTAGCCCTCCTTCGCTCTCTCCCTTCCGGCGACTACGAGTTGCGTGCCTTTGCCAAGGCCGGTGCTGATACCGCCTCCGCCAAGGCTCCCTTCTATCTCTTCTCGATGGCCGACCAGCGCCTGCCGCGCCGTGCCGAGAGCTGGCTCTACAGTCCCACCGACACCTTCTCCCTGCAGCACCCCGCCCGCATCCAGGTCGGCAGCAGTTTTGAGGATGTGTCGCTCTACTACAGCCTTGTCGGCAAGAATGGTATCGTCAAGGATGAACTCCTGCAGCTCTCCAACGAACTGCGCACGATAGAGATTCCTTACCTGCCCGAGTACGGCGATGGCGTGACAGCTCATTTTGCCTTCGTCAAGGGCGGAAAGAGCTATATCCTCGGAAAGACGCTGAAGCTGGCACTGCCCGACAAGGAACTGCGCTGGCAGTGGACATCGTTCCGCGACCGTCTGCATCCGGGCGACACGGAGACATGGACGCTGCGCCTGACGGCTCCCGACGGCAGCCCTGTAGCTGCCAACCTCATGGCCACGCTATATGATGCCTCTCTCGACCAACTCAAGTCCCATTCGTGGCAGCTGCTGGTGAACCGCTACCATCGTGTGCGTGCGCTGCCGTGGCGTTCCCACGACTTCTTCCAGCTGTATTCATCCCATGAGATGCTCTACTTCCCCATGAAGGACTACCGCTCCGAACCGCTCACCTTCGATGCCTTCGACAGCCACTGGTTCGATGGCCTGTTCTTCCGGGGCAACATCTACGGTCCTCGCCGCGTTGGCTCCGTGATGCGACTCGGCGCCACCAAGAGCGCAAACGTGGAGGAGGCCGCCGTCTTCGATACGATGGCTCCTATGGCCATGGCCAAGATGGACACTAATGCCCTGAGCGGGCAGATAGGAGGCCTCACGATGCAAGAATCCGCCGAGACCGAAGGTGCTGTTGTGGAAGAAGAAACGGTCTCTGCCGCTCCTGCCGCCCTGCGCACCAACTTCAACGAGACAGCCTTCTTTATGCCCCGCCTGCACAGCGACCCAGCCACGGGCGAGGTGACGCTGTCCTTCACGCTGCCCGAGAGCCTCACGACATGGCAGTTCCTCGGCGTGGCGCACACCACGGACATGATGACCACCACGCTGCAGGCCCAGACCATCGCCCGCAAGGAGATGATGGCTCGCCTCTATCTGCCCCGCTTCCTGCGCGCTGGCGACGGCAGCAGCCTGCGGGCTGTCGTGCAGAACCTCACGGACGCGCCCCTCGCGGGTCAGCTTCGTCTGGAAGTCTTCGACCCTGAGACCGACAAGGTCATCCAAAAGCAGCAGGCTACTTTTGAAGCTGCCGCGCAAGGCGAGACGGTGCTGGCCTTCGACTACACCCCCACGGAGGACTATCCCCTCGTGGCCGTGCGCCTGACAGCCGAGAGCGCCCAGTTCTCCGATGGCGAACAGCACTACCTGCCCATCCTCTCCGCTAAGGAGCGGATCACGGAGAGTGTGGAGCTGCAGGCCGATGGCCCCGGCACCTTCACTACCGACCTCTCCACCTTATTTAATAAGGACAACGCCACGGCGACACAGCGCCGCCTGACCGTGGAATATACCACGCATCCCATCTGGAATGTCGTGCAGGCACTGCCCGCCCTGCGCGAGCCGCAGCACGACGATGTCCTGTCGCTCACCTCTGTCCTCTACAGCAACATCCTTGCCGCCCACATCGCCGGTACTACGCCGCGTCTGAAGACCATCATCGGGCTGTGGAAGCAGCAGGGCGTGGCCCAGAGTCCGCTCGCCGACAAGGAAGAGCTGAAGCAGCTCATCCTCGACGAGACACCGTGGTTGCGCGAGGCCGACAAGGACAGCCAGCGCCGCGCACAGCTCATCGACCTCTTCAACGAGAACCTCCTCAACAGCCGCGTAGATGCCACGCTGGAGAAGCTGCGCCAGCGCCAGGAAGCCGACGGCGGCTTCGCCTGGTTCCCCGGCATGTGCAGCAGCGAGCTGATGACACGTCTCGTCTGCATCGAACTGACCCACCTGCGCGCCCTCACCGATGACTTCTCCCTGCTGCCGTCGGAGACCGTGACACAGCTCAACAGCCTCCTCGCCAGCGGCGTGCGGTTTGTGGCTCAGGCCAATGCCGAGCGCGTGCAGGAGATGAAGAAGGCTGAGGCCAAGGGCACCACCATCCAGACGGGTTCGCTCATGCACCTCGACTACATCTATATCTCCCAGCGTGCCGGTGTTGAGCTCACGAAGAGTCAGCAGTCCGACGTCCGCTATCTCCTGGACCACCTGAAAGGCTCGGTTGCCGGCATGAGCAACAACGAACGTGCCATGGCCGCCATCGTCCTCAAAGGCGCTGGTCGCAACAAAGATGCCCGTCTCTACTTTGACTCCATGAAGGAGCACCTGACCACCACGGCCGCTCATGGCACCTTCTTCGACTACGCGGGCGGCAGCTTCACGCCGACCGATCATAAGGTCATCATCCACACCGCCGCCATGGAGGCCGTGCGCGAGATGGCCTCCGATGACAGCGCCCTCAACAGCGGCCTGCGTCGCTGGCTGCTGCAGCAGAAGCGCACACAGATGTGGGAGTCCGGCATCTGCACGGCCAACGCCATCTACGCCCTGCTCTACGGCAGTGCTGCGGCCGCCGACCTGCAGAGCACGGCCAAGGACCGCCTCACCCTCAACTACGGCAAGAAGAAGGCCGTGGTGACAGCCACCTCCGGCGCTGATAGTCCTGCCGCCCTCGGCTACCTCCGCGAGACCTACATCGACGGCGCGGCGCCGAAGAGCATCACCGTGGAGCGTCGCAATGCGGGCGAGGCCTGGGGTGCTGTCTATGCGCAGTATCTCACGCCTATTGCCGATGCCACCGCCCATGCCGCGGGCCTCACCATCCGTCGCGAGGTGAGTACCGCTGCCCTGCGTCTCGGCGATAAGTTCACGACACGCTACATCATCACCGCCGATCGCGACTACGAGTATGTCTGTCTGCGTGCCGACCGTGCTGCTTGCGCAGAGCCTGCCGAGCAACTCTCCGGCTACCGCTGGCAGGGCGGCCTCGGCTACTACCGTGCTGTGCGCGATGCCCACACCGACTACTTCTTCGACCGTCTGCCCAAGGGCACCTACGTTCTCGAAGAAACCGCTTTCATCGACCGCACAGGGCGCTACACCACAGGCCTGACACGCATCCAATGTGTCTATGCTCCCGAATATGGCGGCCATACGGCGGCGGGGGAAGTGACGGTGAAATGAAAAGCCCCCGAGCCCCCTGAAGGGGAGCGTAGGGAATGAAAAGTGAAAAATGACGAGTGACGAGTGACGAATGACGAATGACGAATGATGAATGACGAATAATAAATAACTCAACTTTCGGAAGTATAAGAGACCACAGATTAAACAGATTAAACAGATTCAAAGCTACTTGTTATCATGAATTGTTTTACATATTGCGCAGATTTAGAGCGAGACGCTTTGCGGGTCTCGATTGCATTCATCTCTGTCATTTGGCCAGGTCGGCACTCGACACCTGCGCAGC
>SUYG01000018.1:0-4169 GCA_015060555.1 Prevotella sp. | reverse complement strand
TAGGAGGTAATGATTATGTTGAACGGATTAATGAAAAACAATGGTTGGTTCCCAACGATGTTTGATGATTTCTTTAACACTGATTTCATGCCTCGTGCCAACAGTACAGCACCCGCAGTCAATGTCAAGGAGAGTGAGAAGGCCTACACGATGGAGCTTGCAGCCCCTGGCATCAAGAAGGAATATTGCCGCATAGGCATCAATGACGACGGCAACCTCACCATCGCCATTGAAAACAAGCAGGAACACAAGCATGAGGACAGTCACCGTCACTACCTGCGCCGTGAGTTCAGCTACTCGAACTACGAACAGAACTACGTGTTGCCTGACGATGTGGTTCGTGACAAGATCTCTGCCAAAGTGGAGAACGGCATCCTGACCATCACGATGCCGAAGAGCGAGCAGAAGGAGAAGGTCACCAAGGCCATCGAGGTCTCGTAACGGACATTGATTAACCACATAAATTGAAGTCCCGACCTGCAATCGTGCAAGCCGGGACTTCTTTTGTGAATATATATGGTATGGCAAACATTTATGCCACTAAGTGCATGATGTGACGGGCTGATGTCACGCGAGCGTCGTAACGGACGGTCATCTCGTGAGTGCGAGGGTTCCAGTAGGCTCCCATCACGCCGTGGATGCGCTCTGCCTTTGCCATTGCATGATGGTGGGCTGTATGACGGCTGACTCTGAACGTGCAGGTCTTGACAACAGGACGGTAGGATTTTCCCCTTCAGAAACTATATTCTGACAGGAAATTCGTACCTTTGGCTTTGCCGAAGGTACTGTCGCTCGGGAAACCAAAAGAAAACGAGCTTTTCTTTTGATTTTCGCTCGCTTATTCGTACCTTTGCACCATCTTTATAACAACATATATATGACGATAGAAGAGTTTAGAGATTACATGGCATCGGGAAAGCCAGTCATAGGAGGCTCCGATGTCCACATGATGTTTCATCAGTTGTCGCAGGAGGCACTGAAAATTACAGCAGAGATCAACGGCAAGTATCATACTCCAGAGCAGCTGCACGATTTGCTGGAACAGCTTTGGGGGCGTGAGGTACCCAAGACGGTAGGTATGTTCCCGCCGTTCCATACCGACTGCGGCAAGAACACCATCGTTGGTGAACGGGTGTTCATCAACATGGGCTGCAAGTTCCAGGATCAAGGAGGTATCATCATTGACGAGGGTGCACTCATAGGTCACAACGTCGTGCTGGCAACCATCAACCACGACCTTGACCCGGCCAACCGTCAGAGCATGAGCTATGCACCAATTCACATCGGCAAAAACGTATGGATTGGAGCCAATGCCACCGTGCTTGCAGGCGTGACCATCGGCGATGGTGCCGTAGTAGCTGCTGGTGCTGTTGTGACAAAGGACGTTGAACCGAATACCATTGTTGGTGGCGTTCCAGCCAAGGTGATAAAAAAGATAGAGATAAAAGACAGATAAATCGGAATTTTAATGAAAGTATATCACCTTATATTAATTTATTTACTTCTCTTTTCTAATCTTCCATGTCACAGTCAGGGAGACTCGTTTGTAGAGAAGTATTCTTCTAACTCGGCCTTTGGCATTCTCGATATTGGTGAGAATATCCATTCGGGAAATGTTGTTGACGAGGAAACATGGGAACGGGTTTTTGATACGGAAGGCTATAGAAAATACCTTGCAACGAGCCGGGGGGATGTCCTTCGCTCCATGTTAAAAGTAGCTACAGAATTTGCTTTTTCACCAGATAAAGACGCGGAGGTTGACAGTGTGTTGCTCTTAACTCCAGATGCGAGCGACTACCAGACACTTATGACTCAAAACATATGCAAGTTAGCCAGAAGACATGATGAAGCTCGGCGATACATGGAAGAAACTGATTTTCCAAGACTACTGTCCAAGGCAGACCGACTCGTAAAGAAATACCTTCCCAAAAGGGCAGTTTCGGGAGAAGTTACCTTGAATGACCTTTATCTGATTTGCACAATACCTGATGCCAGTGTCAGAGACCATTCTGTATTGCTAGATTTAAACTTGGCTATGGGTATGACTGAAGAGGAGATTGTCCGTCTACTTGCTCATGAGTTCTTTCACAACTACAGGGAAACTGCCCTAACTGACGAGCCAGGAAATTCCTTCTGGAAAATCTTTAATTGCTTTGAGAATGAAGGAATCGCAGACTTGATAGACAAAGGAGAACATCCTGAGGCGATGTACGCTCGGTACGGAGCCTCCTTCGAGTCGTTGTATCTTCACGAATATCAAAATTCCTCCAAGACGCTGCAGAAACTGGATTCACTGCTATCCGTATATCAAGTCAATCCTGTAAAGGGAGAATATGCTCCCGTAGCAGATCTCTTGGTTTTCAATGGGCACCCAACTGGATATTACATGGCTCGATTGATCTGTGAAGAGGGACTACAGAAAGAGCTGATTGAAGCAATTGACAACCCCGCCACTTTTGCGGAACTCTACAATGAAGCGGCTTCTCGAAGAAATAAGCGGGGAGGTCAGGAATATCTGCTATCCAAAGAAATGGTAGGGTATTTACATCAAGTCGAGTAGTAGCTTGTACATTATTATAAATTCCAATTTTACGAACTGTAAACAAAAAAATGAATATGAAAAAGATCATTGTAATATCAACGAGCCTTCGTCATGGCTCAAACAGCGATATGCTCGCTGAGAAGTTTGTGGAAGGTGCCCAAGCCGCCGGAAACGATGTGGAGAAGATTTCCCTTGTCGGCAAGAATATCCAGTTCTGCAAGGGGTGCATGGCTTGCCAGAAGTTGGGGCATTGCGCTATCAAAGACGATGTGAACGACATCATGGCCAAGGTGCTGAAGGCTGATGTCATCTGCTGGGCAACACCTATATATTATTATGAGATGAGTGGACAGATGAAGACCCTCATAGACCGCATGAATGCGATGTATGAACAGGATTACCAGTTCCGTGATGTCTATCTGTTGACAACGGCTGCCGAAGATGAAACCGAGACTCCGAAACGTGCCGAGATGGGTTTGACGGGCTGGATAGACTGCTATCCCAAGAGCCGTCTGGCTGGAACACTCTTCTGCGGTGGCGTGAACGATGCCCGTGAGATAGAGGGCAATCCCAAACTACAAGAGGCTTATGAATTAGGGTTGCGTATCTCTTGATTCCATCATAAATTAGACGGACGGAGTAGCGAGAGCCATTCGAGTTTGTTCGGAAATGGGTGGGTTGCAACAGACGTCAGCAAAGATTAATGTATGATTGAGATAACGGATGCACGGAAGGAACAATCGGCAGACATCGCGCGGCTGATCATGACGGCGATGACTGATGATTGTTGCCTGCACTTCTGCGGGGCGGGCTATGGCCTGGAGGACTTTCGCAGGATGATGACCATGCTCGTGGAGCGTGAAGACTCACAATATAGCTACCAGAACACGCTGGTGGCCATGGATGGAGACCGGGTGGCAGGGGTTGCCGTCAGCTATGACGGCGGCCGCCTGCATGCACTGCGCCGGGCCTTCGTGGAAGCTGCCAAGGCGTGCATCGGCAAGGACCATTCGGGAATGGATGACGAGACGCAGGCGGGCGAGCTCTATCTCGACTCGCTGGCCGTGGAGCCTGACTACAGGCGACAGGGCATTGCCCGGCGACTGCTGAGAGCCACCAAGGAGAAGGCCGACCGGATGGGGCTACCCTGCGTGGGGCTGCTGGTGGACCAAGGAAATCCTGCCGGCGAGAAGCTGTACGCTGCCGTCGGCTTTCGTTATGTGAACGACAGCGCGTGGGGCGGTCACCCGATGAAACACCTGGTGTTATGATGGTTTAAACAGACACAGATATGAAAACTAAACTATGCTCATTACTTACCGTTGGACTCATGCTGACGGCATGTGGACAACAGGACAAACAGGAAACGACCATGGATTTCGTAGATAACGTGAAGGTGGCCCTCGCCGACAGCGGCCGCATCGACAGCAGCAGCCTCCAGTGGACACGGGAGCCTGCGGGGTGTGAAATCAAGAATGATACCATCCGCATCACCACCGCTCCGAAGACCGACCTCTGGCAGCGCACCTACTATCACTTCCAGAACGACAATGCCCCCGTGCTTCAGATGAAGACGCGCGAGAAGTTTTTCAGCTTCGTGGTGAAGACTGACTTCACGGAGAGTCAT